>NZ_AJLJ01000524.1 GCF_000317245.1 Fischerella muscicola SAG 1427-1 = PCC 73103 | reverse complement strand
TTAGAGACAGGAGCATGGTTAAAAAATGCTCGTCATGCTAATCAATGTGCTGAATATTTAGAAAATCAATTATTAAAAATAGAAGATATTGAGATTATGTTTCCTAGAGAAGTCAATGCTGTTTTTGTTAAATTGCCAGAACAAGTAATTACAAAGCTACAAGAAAAGAACTGGCAATTTTACACATTTATCGGTGTAGGAGGAGTACGATTTATGTGTTCGTGGGATACAACTCAAGCTAGGATTGATCAATTGGTGAGTGATATTCGAACTGCGATCGCTTAGTCTACTCAGTTAAAAATTATACATTAATGTAAACGCTTTATAACAGGTGGGGTATCAGAGCTATATCCAAGGTATTACTTTTGGTTATTATTTTGAAAAAAAATAGTATTTGATTCTTTATAGCAACAAACTTTAGAGTAAAACTAGGTTTTCTAAGTGTATTACACAATTTTCAATCAGAGCCAGAGGCTCTATTTATCGTTAGTAGTTAAACATGCAAACAAGATTGGTAGGCTACTACCTCTCAAATCTGTGTAATAGTTTTCACCAAACTTGGCATTAATATTAACTATTTTTACTTAAAAAAATTAGTAATAAAGAAAACCACAATATTTTTATACATCTGTACATTTGGGGGATGATTTGTGAACATCCTGGAATTTTCCCTGTTAATTTGTATTGGCTCATTCCTGGCTGGCTTTTTGGGGGCGCTGACTGGGTTAGGGGGTGGAGTTGTCATTGTTCCTTTATTAACTTCAGTTTTTGGAATTGATATTAGATATGCGATCGGTGCTTCACTGGTGTCTGTAATTGCGACTTCCTGCGCGGCTGCATCTACGTATATCAAAAAAGGTTACACTAATCTGCGATTGGGAATGTTTTTAGAAGTCGCGACTATAAGCGGAGCGTTAATTGGAGCTTTCATCGCTTCTTTTATTTCTGTCAAAGCACTCACAGTTGTACTAGCTATTGTTCTACTTTATTCAGCTTACCTATCAGGGCGACCAAAGTCTGAAGATGATGATAATATCTCACCTGACCCCTTAGCTATCAATCTCAAACTCAATGGCGCTTATCCAACTTCTGATGGAATCAAACCTTACCAAGTTAATTGCGTACCGATTGGGTTTTGCATCATGTTGGTAGCTGGAGTGCTTTCTGGGTTACTTGGCATTGGTTCTGGTGCGTTCAAGGTTCTAGCAATGGATCAGGCGATGGGTCTTCCGTTTAAAGTTTCCACAAGCACCAGTAATTTTATGATTGGTGTGACAGCAGCAGCATCAGCAAGTTTATACCTAGCATGGGGTTATATCGAACCAGGGGTAACAATGCCAGTCATGTTAGGCGTATTGCCTGGTGCTTTATTAGGGGCAAAAGTTTTAGTAGGGGCTAATACTCAAACTTTGAGAATAGTCTTTAGTTTAGTGCTGGTGGTCATGGCACTGAAAATGGTCTACAACAGTTTAGCTGGAGGGTTTTAAGATGCATCTATCCAATTTTGATCATTTTGGTAGTGGCGAAAATGGTGAACCAAACATTTCTAAATCTATATGCGAGAATGACTGTACAAAAACATATAGCGAGCAGAAATTTGAGTTATTAATTAGCAATCTTTTAAAATATGGTATCGTGAGTTCTTGCTCTACAGTATTAATAGGTGGAATTTTGTACTTGGTTCGCTACGGTGCAGAACCTGCTAATTATCAGTTTTTTCAAGGACAACCATCAGTATTGGGTGCTCCGAGCCTTGTAATTAGAGGGATTTTATCAGGTAGTCATAATAGCATCATTATATTTGGGCTTCTACAATTAATTGCTGTTCCCGTCATTCGTGTTGCAGTTTCGGTATTTGCTTTTTTATGGCAAAGAGACTTTACTTATACTGTGATGACACTACTGGCACTTTCTGGCCTAGTCTATAGCTTTGTAGCAGCGTATTAATCAAGTATTTCCCATTCTTGATCAGAGTTGAAAATACCAAATGTCTAGTTTTGGGAAGATAGTTGCGTGAGTTTGTTTATCCTCCTCGATTCTTGTGCAAAATACGATAATTAGCAACTAAGAATGCTGGGACAAATTGCAAATCATTCATTACCCATCGAAATAGAAATTTTTTTGCTACTGCTAGTTTTGGTCTTTTTAGAAGCTGCTTTATCTGCTGTCAACGCGATCGCTTTGGCTGCAATACTATCAAAGACCAAAAGACAAACAGCAAAAAGTAAGGACTGTTGAAATTTAACTCGTTAGATTGAACTAACACAGGCATAGGTTTTGGTGAGCGATCGCATGAATTTATTGAATAATTAGGCAGGTGGTGTTGGTGCGGAAATATACTTTGGTAAGTTTTGCAAACTTCCATTACTTCTGATTATTGTTTCAAAAAAAAATTACGTTTGATCATCTCTGCGAGAAGACTTAAGGTAAAACTAAGGTTTCCAATGGACTCAGACATAAACAACAGCAGACAATTCTCCCGTTAACACAAACTCATCTAAACCCCAATTATTAAGTCTGCGTGAAAGTTTGCCGAAAAATCTCTAGTTTCAAAGGAGAAACATTATGAGACTTCTGAAAGTTGCGATTGCGATCGCAATTGTGTTTGTTAACTTACTTATCGCTCAGCCTTCCTGGGCAGATAGACCCAAATTTAGCAAGAATCCAGATTACATTGAAGTCACAAAAACCATCAAGGAATTGAAGAAAAGTGCTGAGGGTACGATCCCCGCAGATGTGCAACGCCAAATTGATGAATTAGAGTTCCAAAAAGCAGCTATAGAATCAGGGATAGCTTGGGGACAATGCCGCAACGAGAGTGGTAGTAACCTAGCAATCTATGGTAATGCTGGCGAAGAATCGGAAGAATCTGGTAACAGCAATCAACTTTACTTTTTGGCAAATGGTCAAACTACACCAGACCAATGGGATTGTCAGGGTGTTTATCTTCCTGCTGATGTGAAAGTTGCTTCCTTAGATAAAACTGGTGCTGTTGCAGTCAAGATTATGGATGGTACACAGCTTTTAGTTAAGAAAAATCCAGATACTTCAGAATTGGAATTAAATCTCTCCAATGCCAAAATTGTTAAGCCTGGTGATAAAGATTGGTTTATCCCGAATGTATCGCAAGCTTTTGTTGATTCTCGCATTCCTAATACATTGACTGGCGGAGATAATGGCTAGACTTAAGATTTTAACAACGTTCATCAGATAAACATTGAGTGAATTTTTTCTGGGAATTACATAGGGCTGGAACTGATGCAATTTTCGATTTTAGATATTGGAATCCTCATTTCTAGTCCTGTTTTCATAACAATCAATTTGAATAACTCAATGTTTAAGTGCGGCAGTTATTGGAGAAAAAGATGTTAGAACAATTAACTGGACACTTGGGTGCAGATTTATCCATCAGAACATTTGGGATTTTACTAGTATTAGTCGCTTTAGAAACAGTTCTGTCTGCTGACAACGCAGTTGCCTTAGCAGCACTAGTTCAAGATATTGAAGATCCACAAAAACAACGCCAGGCTTTAAATTGGGGATTAGTTATTGCCTTTATTCTGCGAATTTCTCTACTTTTTACAGCAACATGGGTGATTCAGTTTTGGCAGTTTGAATTAGGAGGCGCTCTTTATTTGTTATGGTTATCTCTAAAGCATTTTTGGCAATATTTTGATTCCAATGCAATAGAAGAACAAGTAAATAACTCTTCAAAACATGCAAATTGCACATTTGGACAAGTTATTCTCTTGATTGCTGTTACGGATTTAGCTTTTTCTCTAGATAGTGTCACAGCAGCCGTCGCAGTTTCTAGTCAGACATGGTTGGTGATGACTGGTTGCGTCATTGGTATGATCACTCTGCGATTTATGGCTGGTTTGTTTGTACGCTGGCTTTCTGAGTTTACTTATTTACTAGATGCTGCTTATTTAACAGTGTTTGGTGTAGGCGTAAGATTGATGTTTAAAGCATTAATTCCAGATCATGTACCGCCACAATGGATGATGCTAACGCTGATTGTAGTTCTATTTACTTGGGGCTTTTCTAAGCGAAACCTACCAGAAGTTCAGGAAGTATTGACTATAGACCGCTATGAAAATAACAGGAGATAACTTGGTTTTTGATAAACATCTTTTACTCAGGATACTAAAGTTATGAGCATAGACAGTATAACCAAAATTGATAGTCAAAATTCTGTTTTAGAAACAGAAGTTACTCATAAAACATCTGCACAGACAATCAACGATCTAAATTCTGTTCAAAAATATAACAAAGATATTAAAGCAATAGTCAGAATAGTTTTGTTACTGTGTGCTTTGACTATCATCTGTAGCTTTTTCGTAATTGTCAATCCTGGACAGCGAGGAGTGCTGATGAAGTTTGGCGAAGTACAACCAGAAATTCTCAGCGAAGGAATCCACCCAGTGATCCCGATTGTTAATACTGTGGAACAGCTAAGTGTGAGAGTGCAAAACCAGGAAATGTCCACTGAAGCTTTATCTAAAGATTTACAAAATGTTTCTACAGATGTAGCTTTAAATTGGCACATTTCTACAGAAAAAGTAAATATAATTTTTCAGCGTGTTGGTAATCAAGAAGCTATTGTTCACCGGATTATTAATCCGGCCGTCAAAGAAGTTTTGAAGGCGGTGATGGCAAGGTATACGGCTGAAGAAATCATTACTGCGCGCACAGAAGTTAAAGCAAAAGTAGATCAAGCTTTGACATCTCGATTAAGAACTTATGACATAGAAGTAGATGGCATTTCTCTGGTCAATATTCATTTCTCCCAAAATTTTAACAAAGCAGTGGAAGCCAAACAAATTGCTGAACAAGAAGCTAAAAGGGCAGGATTTTTAGCTATCAAGGCCGAAAAACAAGCCAAAGCAAGAGTGAATTTAGCAAAAGGAGAAGCCCAAGCACACCAATTAATTATGGAATCGCTGACACCAGCAATTTTACAAAGACAGGCGATCGCGAAATGGGATGGTAGAATGCCTTGGATCTCCGCAGGTGGTGGTGATAACACTAGACTCTTCCAATTAGAGTTAGATGAGATTGTCAAAGCGGCTCAGAAAAACCCCCAGCAAGAAAGAGTCGAATCTCGTTCTGAATTAACTGCTGCACTTTTGAAAAAGTGAGTTTACTTGATTGAATTAGCAGCTACATTTTCAATCCAAAATCCAAAATCCAAAATCCAAAATCTAAAATTCAAAATGGATGACTTCATCGGTGCTATTTCAACTGGATTTGCTGCCTTTGCTGCCACCAACCTAGATGATATTGTGGTTCTGCTACTGTTTTTCTCGCAGGTTAGTGCAACTTTCCGACATCAACACATTGTTATTGGACAGTATCTCGGTTTTACCGCACTCGTGCTTGCTAGTTTACCCAGTTTTTTTGGTGGTAGGCTTTTTCCAGAGGCTTGGATTGGACTTTTAGGTACGGTTCCCATCGCTATTGGCATTAATCGCTTGTTGAATCCGGCGAGTGATGAGGATGAAACTCCACCAGAACCAGAACAGTCTGCAAATTCTTGGCTAGCTAGCCTGTTTTCACCTCAAGCTTACGGAGTTGCTGCTGTAACTATCGCTAATGGTGGTGATAATCTTAGTATCTACGTGCCATTGTTTGCTAGCTGTACCTGGGAAGATTTGGGAGTGATTTTGGCAGTTTTCTTTTCATTAGTTGCAGTTTGGTGCTACGCTGCTTATCGTTTCACCCAAGTCCCCACACTTGCCAAAGTTTTCACGCGCTACGGTAATTATTTTGTTCCTTTTATCCTCATAGGATTGGGTATTTATATTTTGATTGATAGCCATACTTTGGAAAATCGTGGTTTAACCGTACTTACGGTGGGGTTAATTAGTTTATGTTTAATCGCAGAGTCAACAGATGCTTTCCGAGATTCTGCGTAATCTGTGCTGATGGTTTAGAGTCAGAGATGCTCTCTATCTAGTAGCTTTCATAATTAAAAATTATTCTCCCGTTTATACGGTTATCTTTGTGGTGAATCACTGTTTCTACACCATGTCAAAATTCAGATAGCGAGTCTCTGACTAAATTTCACTCCTGTGATTTAGAGTTATTTTGGTAATTGTCTGCTTTTCGTGACCATTATTAGTAGTTATTTAATAAAATCTGTTTATTATTTTCAAAAAAAAGAATATTTGCTCTTATTTGGGTGAAATCATAATATTGAGAACAAGCTAAGTTGTTAAGAAAAAACTCAAATTTCGATTAATAGCGATCGCACAGAAATAAAAACAATTCAACTATCTCCTGAACTGCCCTCACTTCTTAACAGCAGATAAGGACTAAAGAAGTAATTTTGAACCTTGGTGAGCAACAAATATGAGTTGGCTAATTGGTACTTTAATTATTGGCATCTCTGCCGCTTTTGCAACTACCTTTGACGACAATATCTACTTGACGGCTTTTTTTGGAAAAGTCAATCATGTCTTTCGTCCTAAGCACATTATTCTTGGTGAATTTGTTGGATTTACAGCATTAGTACTTGCTAGTTTGCCTGGTTTTTTTGGCGGTTTAGTTCTTCCAGAAGCTTGGGTTGGATTGCTAGGCATCCTGCCAATTATGATTGGTATCAGCAATCTCATGAGTCGAGATGACGATGGTGACACCATACAAGATGTGTTAGTTAAGTTTAGTAATTCAGTCAAACCTAGACGGCGGAAACAATCATTATTAGCAACTCTGCGCGATCCTCAAACTTACCGCGTTTCAGCAGTAACTATTGCAAATGGAGGAAATAACATTGGTATTTATGTGCCGTTGTTTGCTACTACTAATCTCCCCAGTTTAGGAGTGATTTTGTGTGTTTGCTATTTGACTGTTGGGGTATGGTGCTTACTATCTTATAATCTGACTCGTAATCCTCTCATGGCTCCGCTTCTGGCTCGTTATGGTCGAAGAATCTTCCCCTGGGTGTTAATCTGGCTGGGATTCTCGATTATGATGAAAAGCGGTACTTTTCAACTTGTTCCTAGTGTGGCAACGCTTTTCAATTAGATGTTAAGCAAGTGAACAGTGAAAAGTTATCAAGGTTTCCAAGGCTTATTTAGATCCCCCTCGAAAGGCACTCTTTTTGAAGTTGGGAACTCTGACTCCCAATAGAATAACCAGCCAGTCTTAATAATGAGAACTGATAACTGTTAAACGCTTTGATACGAATGTAATGGCTATGAAACTTTTCCAAATCACTTTAGTTTTCTTAATGCTTTTTATCAATCTAGTAACTCCCTTAAACGCATGGGCAGATGAAGCAGGACACTCAAGCAAACATTCTGACTACTTAGTAGGACAAAAATTAGTTTGGCTTTATAAAGCTCGTGCAGACTCTAACAACGTCCAGAGAATTCCTGTAGAAATAGTCAAGTTAGGCTCAAAGCAAGTACAAGTTAGGGTGCGTAAAGACAACAACGAGTTTGTCAATCGTTGGGTAAATCGAGACAGGTTGGAAAATCCCTAGAGATCCTTATTTATTTAAATTCACAAGCATAATTCAAGATTATAAACAAAAAGCCTAACACGAGTTTTGAAAGGCAAGAGAACACCATCTGTTTGTAG
Organism: Fischerella muscicola SAG 1427-1 = PCC 73103; assembly: GCF_000317245.1. Taxonomy (GTDB): domain Bacteria; phylum Cyanobacteriota; class Cyanobacteriia; order Cyanobacteriales; family Nostocaceae; genus Pelatocladus; species Pelatocladus muscicola_A. The sequence continues at coordinate 1,062 of NZ_AJLJ01000524.1, read as the reverse complement.
GCTAAATTGTTGACTCCAAGAAATCATCATTTTTGTCTATTGTTAGGAAAAATAATAAGTACCTATGCAAAATTAATTAGACATTTTTTATTCTATATCCTTGATTTGCCAAACCAAAGAGGCAAACGAGATATATAAATAATTTTGCTTAACTACTTAATATTTGCTTTCAGAGTTTGATTGGTTCTATCTTGAAATCAAGGTGAACTAAAAGCAGATAAATAAAGATTACCAAGTTCAAGAGGAATAAACTAATGAACAAACCAAATTCAAAAAAATTAACTTCCTGGATTGTAAGTGCTGTATTTGTTGTATTGGTAGCAGGATTTTCTTTACTTAACCAGCCCAACGCCCTAGCTCAATCAGAGACATTACCCACACCTACAGAATCCACACCTGCTCCAGTAGTATCTCCTGCTCCAAGCGCACCTCCAACAACATGGTTCGTAGATCCTGTAGCGGCAAATGTTAGACGGTTATTAACAACGAATGAATGTGTTGGATGCAACCTGGTTGAAGCACAACTAGAAAGAATAAATCTGGTGGGAGCTAATTTGGAAGGTGCAAACTTACTAAAAGCAGAATTAGAAAAGGCAAATTTACAGGGAACTAACCTGCAAACAGCTAATTTGCAAGGAGTAGATTTAAGCAAAGCAAACCTCTCTGGAGTAAATCTCTCTGGAGCAAACCTATATGATGCAGATTTAGAGGGGGCTAATTTGCAAGGAGCAAATCTCTCTGGAGCAAACCTACAGAAAGCTGATTTACAAAAAACAAATCTCACAACAGCGAACATAGAAGGAGCAAATCTGCTAGGGGCTGATTTAGAAGGTGCCTTCTTACCTCCAGGAGTCGCGACTCAATATCAATATCAGTATCAGTAAATCAACGCTGATTACATAAGTATTTAAGCCAGGGATCGATCCCTGGCTTATTTTGTATTAAATTACTGAGAGGAAAAACTTAACTAAAGTTGAAAAATGACTAAGCTGATCGAATACGAAGAGAGCTGCGAGGAAGTACGTGCGATATATGATGACATCCGTGCTACTCGTAAAACTG
>NZ_AJLJ01000523.1 GCF_000317245.1 Fischerella muscicola SAG 1427-1 = PCC 73103 | reverse complement strand
TACGAAAGAAATTATTTGGAGACAAGCATTTAGAAGTTGCACAGAGTTTGAGTAATTTGGGAGATATCTATCTTCTACAAGGACGTTATGTGTCAGCGGAGCAAGTGTATGTAAAAGCGTATTCTATCAGAAAAAGCTCCTTAACTCCCAAACATCCCGATATTGCCCTCAGTTTACATAATCTCGCTGTTCTCTACGCCTATCAAGGACGCTACCAAGCAGCCGAAGAAAAATATTTGTCAGCATTGTTGCTTTACAAAAATATATACGGTAAAAATCATCCTAGTGTTGCTGATAATTTAAATCATTTGGGTGGACTTTATAAAGAGCAAGGACGTTTTTCTGATGCTGAACAAAAATATTTAGAAGCTCTAGCAATCAGAAAGAATTTATTTGGACAAGAACATCCTGATATTGCAGACAGTTTTAATAGAATCGCAGAAATTTATCGTTTACAAGGGCGTTATTCCCAAGCCGAAGAGATTTACCATGAAGCGTATTTGTTGAGTAAACACTTACTAGGAGAAATGCATCCTGATGTGGCGGCGTATCTCAATAATTTAGGAGTATTATACGATGCTCAATTTAAATATTCGCAGGCAGAGCAGTTATTTTTAAAAGTATTGTTAATTGTCAAAAATCAGTTTGGCAATAAACATCCGCAAGTAGCTAGTACAATGAATAATTTGGCTACAATTTATGGCAGTCTGGGGCGCTACGACCAAGCGGAACAAATGCATTTAGAAGTATTAGATATCAGAAGGTCTTTATTAGGTCAAGAACATCCAGATATTGCTAACACTTTAAATAACTTAGCAGAGATATACTTGTCTGGTGGACGCTACCTTGAAGCTGAACAATATTATACAGCAGCCTTATTGATGAGGAAGTCTCTGTTGGGAGATCATCATCCAGATGTGGCATTTAGTTTAAATAATTTAGCAACTTTATTAGCTGCTACTCAACGTTTTGATGATGCTTTGTCATGTCGCCTTCAAGCTAGCGAAATCAATGATAAGCTAATTAGTAATGTATTTGCTTTTAGTTCTGAAAATGACCGAATAGCTTGGATTGAGAAAATTAGAGGTAATTTCGATTTATTTCTCTCTCTAATTTACAAACATCTTCCCAATTCCAAATATGCGTTGCAACAAGCGTTAGATTTTGCCCTCAAACGCAAAGCTCTAACATCTGCGTCATTAGCTGCTCAAAATGAAGCTTTAGCGAGCGATCGCTATCCCCATCTGCAAGAACAGTTTCGTCAACTGAGTGATTTGAATGCACAGTTAGTAAAGCTGACTTTTTCTACGCCTCGAATCAATGATTTCACGAATTATCAGCAAGAGTTAGCAGAACTGGAGGCTAGATATAACCACTTACAAAAACAACTAGCGTCTCAAGTACCAGAAATTCAATTAACAGAGAAACTTGCTGATCGCTTTGCGGTGGCTGAGGCACTACCAACTAATTCGATTTTAGTAGAATTTGTCCGCTTCGATGTCTACGATTTTCATGCAGTCCCAGCTAGGGAACAAACACAATGGCATCCTGCTCGTTATTTGGCATTTATTTTACCAGCCCAGCAGCCACATGCAGTACAAATGATCGATTTAGGAGAAGCCGAAGTTATTGATGAGCTAATTTCACTCTTGCGATCGCTTGCTTGTAATCCAACTAAGGAAACCTTAGCTTGGGGAAAAGTTTCTACTACGCCTAAATTACAAATAAAGCAATACGATCCAACACTAGCTATTCAACTGAGGAATGTGCTTTTTGCTCCGATCCGTGAACTAGTACAAGGTTACAAACATCTGATACTTGCACCAGATGGGAACTTGAACTTGCTGCCGTTTCAGATATTACCCATTGATGAGATGGGTACACATCTGCTCATGGATGAATATACCATCTCGTATTTAGGTGTCGGGCGGGATATTCTTCGCTCTCAAGTTCAGACAACCCGCGCTGCGGATGCACCTATAATTATGGCTGATCCAGATTTTGATTTGGTTAGTGAGCAGAGGATTGGGGAAGTAAAAGGACAAGAAGGAGAAGAATTTATCGATACTCTTGATGGTGAAGTTTTATCTCGCGCTCCTGGTACAAGGTTTCTTGGTGAAAGTGTTGCTAAAAAGCTACCAGATGCGCGGTTATATGTGGGAGCAGAAGCACTCTCAACTCGCCTAATCAGTAGTAAGTGTCCCAAAGTTATGCTCATCGCTACTCACGGTTTGTTCTTACCCGACTCGCCGCAGCAACCACCCACCCAACATTCTATTAATCCAAAATCCATCATCCAAAATCTAAAATCGACTAACCCCATGATGCGTTCTGGACTTGCTCTTGCGGGTGCTAATACTTGGTTAAAGAATGGTACTCTACCTCAAAAAGCAGGTAAAGGCTTTGTTTTTGCTCAGGAGATCGCCAGCTTGGACTTGTGGGCGAACGAATTGACTGTATTGTCTGCCTGCGATACTGCCAGAGGAGATATTAAAATTGGCGAAGGAGTGTTTGGATTGCGCCGAGCTTTTACGGTTGCTGGTGCAAAAACCCTGATAATGAGTCTGTGGAAAGTGCCTGATAGAGCAACGGCGCTATTGATGGATCGGTTTTTTGATAATTTACAGGATGGAATGGGGTATACTGAAGCATTACAAAATGCTCAGAATTATATACGTAAAATTTCGGTAAAAGAATTAAGGGAATCTGCCTTGGGTATGGAAGTTTTGAAGGAACTTTTGGGAGTAAGGGAATTATTGCCAGAAACAAAAATTGATTGTCAACAAGAAGATACACCGCTTGACCCGGATTTCTCACAAGTTCCGCGATCGCAGTCACTATAAGCTTTATCCAGAATTTGTTTCGGGCTTTTTTGATGGGCAAGAGTTTTGATACAGTGTGAAACGCCTAAATCTAGGTTTTATAAGGCTTTGAGAAATCTGGTGAGAAATCCGGGTTGAGCATCCCTTTTATTGGGGTGCGTGGATTTGTCAGACAAGTGAAAAGTAAAAAGTGAAATATAAATGAGATAATTATTTTAGACTGTAACTTTGAGTTGGCGATCGCGCTTAAGTTTTTTCTTGTAGTACCCTTGGCTTTTTAGTTTTCTTAATTATTGGATCAACTTATAATTTATTGAGCAATTGATAAGCATCTGAGGGGGTCATGCAATGGCTGAAAGCCTGATTCCTTCGTAGACCCCCTCAGATAGATTGTTGGGTAAGGCTTTGAGAGGTCTAAAAGATGGAATTGTTGAGAGCTATTGTCAATTCTAAGAGAATAAATTTGACTCCCTCAGATCAAGGAGGTTATAATCCTTGCAGTGTAAGCTTTCTATAAGCCTACCCTTTAAACTTCTTCGGAAGTTGAATTAATGGAAACTTGTTGAGTCACGATGACAGAATTTCCAGAATCATCATACTTTAAACTTCTTCGGAAGTTGAATTAATGGAAACTTTAGAAATGGTGTGAATGCACTATACGATTTAAAAGACTTTAAACTTCTTCGGAAGTTGAATTAATGGAAACCTGACATTGATTTTTCCAGCAATTTGATTTTCTTGTATGCCTTTAAACTTCTTCGGAAGTTGAATTAATGGAAACTGTACAGCGATTTCCACGTTTGCATGGATTTCTCCTGGTCTTTAAACTTCTTCGGAAGTTGAATTAATGGAAACTGTCCAATTTCCCGTATCAAGCGAGCCTTTAACTCATCACTTTAAACTTCTTCGGAAGTTGAATTAATGGAAACATTGTTAGAATCTGCTGCTTTGACTTCTTCTACTGAACTTTAAACTTCTTCGGAAGTTGAATTAATGGAAACAAGTCGTTTCATTCAGAAACAGCAAAAGAAACGCCCGCTTTAAACTTCTTCGGAAGTTGAATTAATGGAAACAATTGCACTTTAACTTCTAGTGGCTGAGATTGGGCTTTAAACTTCTTCGGAAGTTGAATTAATGGAAACTTTGTACTTTACCCAGAATTTGCGCTATTTTAATCATTTCTTTAAACTTCTTCGGAAGTTGAATTAATGGAAACCATATAGACAATCACGCCGACTCCACCGAACAGCAGCTTTAAACTTCTTCGGAAGTTGAATTAATGGAAACTGGATTAATTTTGTAGTTTTCAACCTATTTGAGGGACTTCCAGAGAATAAATTATTCCAAAAAAAACAAAAGACAGCATATATCTAAGAATGATAATCATTGTGATTGGGGGAGAAAGCGGTTGCCGTCGGCAACCGCTTTCTCCCCTCAATTAGTCATAAAGAATTTACACCCAAGAGTCATTTCTGCTAGGGTGAAATAGTGATGATTGAATATGGCGTCAAGCTAAATAAGTGCTTTGCTCAAGATAGAATTATTAAGTTTGTCCACAAGAGATATCAATAAACCAATTTCCCAAATTTGCATAAAGCTCATGACTAGAATTGGTTAAACGTGAGATTTGTTTTTCAATTTGAGACATAGCTTTTTTGGTAAGTTTTACACCAGTTTCATAAGTTTTTTGTACTAGCTTAACCACGGGTTGTTTGCCTTTCCATTTCATAGTCGCAGCAAATTTTACAGCCGTTTCTACTTCATCTAAGATACTGCCATTCCAATGGTTTTCTAATACTGCCCATGTTCTCTCAATTGGGTTATACTTACTATGATAAGGAGGATAGTAGGCTAAACGTATATTCAATTGATACTGGTGAGCAAATTCAACTATACGCTTCATAAATTGAGTACGTCGAGAGTTATTCTCAC
>NZ_AJLJ01000522.1 GCF_000317245.1 Fischerella muscicola SAG 1427-1 = PCC 73103 | reverse complement strand
ATTCTCACTGCCGTTATCTTGATTAAGAACTAATGTTTTGACTTGAGAAAATCGATGTTTCTCACCCTTCCAAAAATCCTCTAATACATCAATAATAAAATCACTCGTTACCTTCGATTCTGTGAAATATAAAAAAAGTTCATCTAACTCTGGAATAAATATCCCATAAGGAGTTACACTTGTTTTTGGCTGAAAATCGTGGTCAAAAGTTTCGGTTTTAACTCTGTTTCTACCTCCTCTGTCAAATGAACCAATGTTTACACGAGCTTTGGCATCTAGACTTAAGCGTAAAATACTTGGGTCGGAGTCGGCATTTTGATTAATAATTGCTAATTCATCAAAGATTGCTGAGGTTTGAGGAATTTTTTTTGAGGTAAAACTTTCTGCACTCTTCTAGTGTTGTAACCCAAATCATTTAATTTCACGCGAATTGTTTCTGATGTAGGTAAAACTTCGTCGCTATAACCATACTTTTCTATTAACTGTTTTCTTACTTCAGCAGCACTCAATCGAGTATATAATCTTCTACTTTTAAAACTGGGGTCAGTTTGACTTTGGCAATCAACTAGATTTTTTATATCTTCTAAAAGGGTGGTTAAATGTTCTTCTGCTTTATAACGTCCTTTAGCTGAATAGTTATCAACGCAAGTAATGCCACTTGTAAGTTCTTTTATTCCTTTACGAATTGTGTCTCGATTCCATCCCAACTCTCGCTGCGCTAACCTCTGTCCTCCAAAACCTAATTTCACAACTGTTTGTGCCATAAATTTACGTTTAGCCGTACCTTTGAGTTGAAATGCAGTTTCAATCAACAAGTTTTTCAGAGAATCAGTTAATACTATAGACACTGTTTGTCACACTCAAAAACCCAGTCACTATTCAAATTACTACAAAAGGGGAGTGAAGGGGCTGCCGACGGCAGCCCCTTCACTCCCCCCAGAATGATTATCATTATTGTTTTGGCATAATTTATTTTTTGGAAGTCCCTGAAAAGAGTTTAAAATTATTTGAACCCAATCAACTGATTATTCAAAAGTGCGATCGCATCGCATTTTCAAAAAACCTAATACCTTTATTCAGCAAACAGAATAAAATATGTATCAAAGTCCTAGTTTGTCACTAGACACTAAATTTTTTCGCGAACCCCTGGCTGTTTTTATCGAACGCTTGTTATATAAGACTCAAAAGCTTATCTGTACTAGTTGTGAGCGATTTTATCTCTAAAGGAGGTTTGCGAAAATGCTGAAATCCTTACCACAAATAATGTCTGGGCAATTTTACACACTAAGGAATTTGACAGACGATGGCTGAAACGGTACTTTTGGATCTGGTTCGCGAAAATGGACACTGTAAGTCTTTTATTTCAAGGCTTTCAAACCCCAGCAGTCTCCACTAACAATGTGGAGGCGAATCAATGGAAACATAAAAATATGTCTGTTGATAACAATGCTATTCTGTCTCCACTAACAATGTGGAGGCGAATCAATGGAAACACATTCACGAAAATTATTCATCAATACTGAATGGTGTCTCCACTAACAATGTGGAGGCGAATCAATGGAAACAACGCTGTAGTAATGGGAGTGGTGATTACATCAGACGGTCTCCACTAACAATGTGGAGGCGAATCAATGGAAACATTGAAGTCGTAGAAAAATCTAGAAAGACAGTGCAGTCTCCACTAACAATGTGGAGGCGAATCAATGGAAAAGGAAGTTATTTAACAAGCAAAAAACGCCTTCGAGTCTCCACTAACAATGTGGAGGTGAATTCATGAAAACCCACACAGACAATAAAGAAATTTTGCGGCTTCATAGCGATTTTATTCTTCTTGGTTTCAACTTTTAACTTGTTCACTGAGTTCATAATCATTTAATGCTTCTTTCAATTCTTGATGCACTTGACACATAAGACTAGCTTCCTGCAATGAAATAAAGTTCTGCCCAGAGATAAAATCCAGACACCCTAAAACTCTAGCTTCCCATTCAGATTGATTGCTAGTTTTCCATGCTTGAAATACTTCCGTCTTTTCCAAACCTAGTAATTGATGAAATAAGTTGTTTCTTTTTGTTCTAGTATCTTCGTTAAAGATTTTAACATGTGGATTTAGCTGCCAGTTTGGTCGAAATGTGGGTATTAATTTATAAAGAGGCGTTTTCTCATCCTTTGTAAAGCCTCGAATAATGCCTTCTATAGCACGAAAACTATGAAATAGCGCTTCAACGGTATTACCCTGTTCAAGGCGTACTGTTGCCAAATAAGCAGCTTCATAACCAGTCCACCACCAATGAGTGAAACGGTCTTGGGCATAATCTTGAAAATCTTTATTAAAATATTCAGTATTATCTTTAATTCCTATCTTAAAATCTTCAAAATTAGCACAATTCCATTGAATTGCAATTTTAAGTAAGTGACGAAGTTTTTCTTCATTCGGATTAGGAGTATCTAACCAATAAAATTTTAATAAATTCTCTACTCCAGAATAATCAAAGCGTTCTAACAAGACTTTCGCTTCTTGTAATTGAATTCCGCGTAGATAACTAGAACTAGTAATGATATTAGTTCTATCTTGTTCATATTCGTTAGTAACCAGGAATTTAACTTGCTTACCAAATTTAGCTAGACTAACAAATTGAATAGCTGATGAAATTGCTGGTGTACCCGCTTGATGGCTGACGTATATGTTTGCTGATGAATTAAGTGTTAGAGTAGACAAAAACTTTTGAACTAACCCTAGTGTTTTATCCCAATTATCTAAACCTTCATCCTTAGATTGAGATGTAAGCTCTAAGTAAATAATGTTTTCGTTTTGTAGATTAGTGAAATTACGTCGAAAATATTCATCAAGTATTGGCTTTAATTTGCACGTATCTTGCCAATAGGGACATTTTCTTAATCGCTTATCTTGTTCTGTAAAAGCAGCTTCTTGATTTGTTAAAATTATAATAATTTTATCTGGTAATGATTTATCTGTTAAAAATTTAGATAAAGCATCTAAAAGAGGAAAGTGTAAATCCTCATAAATTTTTTCATTTAAATTTTGTCCATATACTATTCCCATTACTCGTGCTGAGACTATAAAATTTTCTTCTTCTTCAACTGTCACAGGTTGAAAATTACGATTATTTAATTGGCTTCTCACTTGTCGAGAAAGGTTATTCCAGTTAGCTTTGCTTTTTAACTGAACATCACTATTACCTATAGTTACAAACCAAATATTCATGAATAATTCTCACGAGGGTAAAGTTTGATAAAACTGCTGTTTCTATCTAAATAATTAATAAAAGTTTGAGCTATTGGCAAATTATCTGGTGTAAAGATTGTCAGTAACTCTACATATTTAGGTTTACCTGCATCGTTAGCTTTGGGTTTGAGAATACCCCCAGATTTCACATAAAGAGGATACATGCGATGCCAAATTTTGCTTACCTGACTAGGATTACCAATCTTTCCAGTTAATTCTGTTCTTTTAATAAAATTATCTCGGTGAAACCATTCAACCGCCTCACTATCTAATCTATTTTCAGCAACTCTTCCCCAGACTTGCACTTTTTCGGGATGCCAAACGTCTCGCCAATTTGTTACATAATTATTATTGGATGATAGATTAAAATAATTTCTGAGTTTGTCAGAAATACTTGTTAGAAAACTACTTATATTATTAAGCTCACCTCTAGGAGCAGTTAGACAAAATTCCTCTAATAATTGGGAAAATTCCCAGTGACACCCTATCATCGGTTTATCATTATTTTGAAAGTAATCTGGGTAAAATCGTCGATGATGAATTCTCCGCCAAGATTTGCCAAAGCCACCGAGGAGTAAAGAAAATTTTATTAAAAGATTTAAAAATTCCCTTTCTTGTTGAGAAACCTCTTTTATAGAAAGAATATCTAATCTGCCTGATTTTAAATTATAAATTGGCATTGGGTTAGCTCTTCTACCATTGGGAGAGTAATTATGTTCTCCTGGTATTAAGTTTTCAACATGAAAATCAATGCCCAATTTACCAACAATTGCTCCATTGTCTTCTCTATTTCCCGAAATACCACCCCATAGTTGCTTAGTTAAACTTTGTGCTGTTTCTACGTTAGTTACCCCGGCTAATAAACGCAGTGTATGTCCTCGCAATGCTGCTTTAAACATATTGGGGCGAAATTCTGGGGTTTCATTTAATAATTTAGAAGTTAATCCTTCTCCCCGAAGATTGACACAAACAATTGCTCTTGTATCTTCAATTTCTTCTACTCGACCATAACCTGCACTGACTCTCGAACCAATACCTTCAGATAAAGCGCTTTCCCATATTTTTTTGATTTTACCCCACTGCGCTTTGTCCAAATCTTTACTACTAGAGATACCAAACTGGAATTTGGTTTTATGCAGTGATATTTGCACATTTGCACTGGTGGTAACATTACGCATGACTTGGCGTGGTTCTTGGGAGTGAACAACATCTATTAGACGCTTTTCGTTTCCCCAAGACATATCAACAGGATAGCCACCATGAAAACGTAAAATTCCTGGTTTGGTCTTTTTTTGTCCATCTTCTGTGACTTCTCCGCCACAATATTCCAACACTTCTTCTGGTTTACACACGCGGCGACAAGCTCGCAAGAATGCACCTTTCATGCTAGAACCAGGATAATAGGGCAACCCTTTAGCACCTATTACTGGGAGATTTATGCTCTCATCTTGTCCAGAATTAGTTACTAAACGCCAACTCAGGGTATATTTCCAAAGTTGGACTTTAGTACCAAATTGTGGCATTTTGACTGTAGGCTGAGTTTGCGATCGCCGCCAAATAGGAACATCCTCTTCTAGAATATCTGGAACTGGTGGACACCCTTTCAACCATTGTCTAACCCACCTAGTAGCAGGTTGTGCATCGCCAGCATACTGAATTTTTCCTCTCTCTGGTAATTGTGCTTGATACATTAAGGGAACTAATTCATGTTCACTCATCGTCCTCTCCTAAATTATTGTCATTACTGCGAGCAGGCTTGTATCTCTGCGTCCACCACACCATACAGTCACATAATTGAGTTAGAATAGCTAATGTAACTTTGCGGTGTGGAATGGAGAAAATCTCGGAATTCCAAAGTGCATTCGCCATACTTTCAACATCATTGTGATTGGGAATATTAACGTCAGCTTGTGCCATAATATTTACTAGCTGATTCCAAGTATCTTGCCAATATTCTGCTTTTCTACCGTCTAGGCGCAGTTGTTCTCCCCAAAAACGTTCCAAACCATAGGCGACAGTACTACGCATTTTATGGACTTGGTTAAGTGTTTCTTTGTCATCATTACGATATTTAAAAACTAAATCATGAGCATATTTATCTAAGCTAAATTCTTCCCAAGTCATATTCATTACACCTTAATTAATGTTGAAAAATTTGATTTCACAATGACCAAAACCAATAGACTCTAATCCTCCTAAATAAATATCATCTTTTTTTTGATTGTTAGGAAATGGTTGCCATTCTTCCTTAGCTTCATCTGGTTTTAGTGCTACAGGGAATACTAAAATAGTTTCTTCTGGTAAAGCTTCTACGTTAAAGAATGCCTTATTAGTAGCTCGTTTTTGGTCTTTTTCTAAGGCAACTCGACTTTGGCGATATAATGCCATATCGTGAATCATGGCTATTTCATCGTCACCTACTACCACTGCTGGTAATTCTTGATTATCAGGAAACCAAGACGATAAATCTTGCTCGTCTTCTATTGTCAAAAAACCAAAATTAAAAAATAGCTTATTTCCAGGTAATGGAACTAGTTTCCTGGAACGAGTATATTTATCAGGAAGAGTTAAATTATCGATTTGAGTAATACGTTTATATCTTTTGAGTAAACGGGGAGAACTTACCCAAACTATAGGTTGTCCAGGACAAAAAACTGGTAGCCAAACAATTGAAGCATATTCAAATTTGACTAAAGATTCACTGGTACGTTCTGAATCTGAAGAAGCGGCGTCATTTCCATACCATTTATTAACTTTAGCTTCTGCTAATTTACTGGCTTCATCTTCTGTTCGTCCTTCTTTTTTATATTGCTGGTAGTAATAATGGCGCATTTCTGCACGCAGGCGACCGCGAGTTGAACTACCAGGAATGATGCCTGTTTTAGTAAATTGATCGCGAAAAATTAAATTTAAATTACCGCGTTCTTCTCCGGCTGTTGCTCCTACATGAACTGGTGCTAGAGTATTGATAATGCCATAAGCTTTTTGATACATTAATTGACTCCTTCAATTTTGATTGGTAAACACAAACCGCATCCTACTTTTTTGAGACCAAATCCTTCGTCGGGAAACCATTGATCAGGAAAACCTCCTTCTTGTGTTTGTCCCCACCAAGTTTTATTTAAAGGTTCATCAAAAACGTAAACAGTACCAGCAGGAACTGCGTAGCGTCCTCTTCCTAAACGTCCGCGTCCTTTGTTGTCGCCTACACGGTAACGATAGGGTGAGGGTCTATCTGTGAGAATATGTATAGGTTTTGGAAAATCAGGATGCTGTGGATAGCGGTAGGAATAATGAGTAGAACCCCAAACTCCCGGTGTAATTAAAGCAAAACTCCGGTGAATTTTTTGTTGCAAAAGTTTGATGATAGGGCTGTCTTCAAATAGTGGAATACTAGTAATTTCAGCTAGATGATTCTCGCCACCAAAGCAGTACCAGCCATCAGGTAAGGCATAAGTTGAAAGATAAACTAAGCAGGTATCTTTGGGTTCTCCATCTCGGATATGAAAACCCATTTGTACGGAGTTTTCTAGAAATAATCCATTTTCATCTTTTACGTTACGTTGGTTATCTTTTAGTCTCGGATGCAGAATCGGGACATATTCCCAAGGATTTTTAGCTGCATCACAATTTTTTCTAATGACATCAGGGGAATCTTCCCAGGAATTTACTGTTTGCCAACGACAATCAGGTTCTAAATCTTTGGTCTGTTCAGAACGATACCATTTACCTGCTTGAATACTCCATTCATCTACTTTTTTCTCATCCTGATTGATAATTTTTGTCCAAGGAATAGGTAGATAAAAGTATTCAGGATTATCAAGTTCTGCCCAAAAAGGGCCGGCGATATAAAGACTTTCTTTTAATTCGTCATGTTCTTGGAATTTCTTAACTTTATTGGCACTAAAAAATAAGCCGGATAAAGTCGTAGCATCAGGAGGAAATTTTGACCCAGAACGTCCAACTAAGTTTTCTGGTGAAAGAAATGCTCCTGCACTTCCATACATAAAACCAAATGGGTTGATAATAATTAAATATTTGTACATAGCTGCCAACCTACATTTATAAGGTCGTTAATCCATTGAATTATTGCTTTCGGAGAGTCTTTACCAACAATATATTCAGCATGATTAATTAAATGTTCTCTATCATGAAAGTAAATATCAAATAACGCCAAAGCTAATCTGTCATCAACGTGGTCTTCGTGTGTTTTCAAATCAATTGCATGACGTGCTTTGAGTTGAGCTAAATCAGTGTAAATATGAGTCCAGTTGGGTTGATATTTTGCATCTCTACCACGACATTCCCATTCTTCGTATGTGTTACCATTGCGATCGCGATATCTCTTCAAAATATGCAAATAATCCCAAGGACAGGTCCACTGCACATATTGACCACTATTAAACACAACTCGAATTGTGACACGCCTTCTTCCTAAATTTTTTGACCGTTTCTGTGTTTCTCGACAATGTTGCAATACATCTCGTTGTGGAACACTACCAGCAGCCCAGACAAAACCAACACTTAAACTTATCGAGTGTCCATGTTCTTCCCATGTATTTGATAAACTCATCAACCATTCATAAGCAGAAAATGCTGGGATAGGATTTGCAGGATTATCACTGTAAATTACACCGAGAAAATCGTCACCACCTGCATAAATCACTCGTCCGAAGTCAGGTGAAAATGTATTTCTAAAATTTTGCCCCCAAGTCCGCATATCATGACTAAAATTCCGAATCCTTTCATCAGCTTCAGTTTCAGCTATGTCTTGTAAATATCTACCAACTCTATCACCATCCCCCATAAACCAACCTGTCCACTGTCCGGGTGTATTTTCGGTTGGTTTACGTTGAATATCTCTGAATCCCTTATCGAGGCTTTCCATCCCAAAACGGCTTGCTATTGGTGGCCATGTTACCAAACGTTTGGTTAATTCAGGAATGCTCAGTTTTTCGTTGGGAGCAATAAATCGACCTTCAACTGGTGTTCTAGTACTTTCTGTGATTGTTGCTAATGCAGTATAAAAGTTTTCAATATGAGTTTTTTCTTCTCTGTAGTTAATATGTATCGGATTACGCCTTTCTTTGCCAAGTCCAGGAAATGCTATCCCATCTGTACCCGTGAGACTTGAACTTTCAGCAATCCAATTAACTGCAATCCAATTTCGTCCAAGTTTGCAAGTTTCTAATTCTCTCATTACCATCGTCGGAGAATTCCCCTGCGCCCAAAATATCTCCCAGCTATGGTTTGCCCATTTTGTCCACTCTCGTTTCCATTCATCGTAGGGTCCAAGGTGTCGTAAATTGTCCTCGACCCATTCGCGACAATATCTTAATACTTCTTTCCAAGCAAATATAAGGGTGTGTTCACTCAGTTCTTGAGGAAAATCTCCTTTAAGTAAGATGCGGTTAGGCATTCCTTGTTCAACATTTGGAAGCCCAGGAGAAATAACTTCCACCCCTTGATATTGATCGGCTGCGTCCACTAGACTTTTACTCAAATAGGAAAGAATCTCTGACGCACCATATAAGTCTCTAAGTTTTCGGGATTTTTCGATAAACCCTTGCACAGGAGCAAAGGTAATGGCGGTATATATAGGATCACTCACAGGATTATTGAGGTTTAAATAAACAAATTTTTTAATAGAGTTGTTAGGCAGTAGTGTTAATTTTGACTTTTAGTTTGGTAGAAGCATATACGTAAGTAAGGTGATAATGCAAGCAGGATGTACATTTTTTTTGTGATCAAGGTCTAAGATAGTTGTTTGATGTAAGCTTTTCTCAGCTTATATATGTACCGTAGGAACACGCAATAGTTTTGATGCGAACAACGAAATAGCCCTATCAAATATATTGTGCCATTCAGTACTGACACCAAAACGAGCGCAATTTCCAGCAGCTTTGGAGCAGATTCAGGAATTAAACTACTCATGCAGTTGTCACGGGAGGAATTGATTGCTAGATTTGGCAGACAATTGACCTCGAATTAGCGGAACTTGCAATCGTAAATATTGGCGATACAGTACTATGCTGGTGCCATCGGTGCAATTGTTGGTGTCATATTTATTGTTGTTTCTGTTACTCGGACTATCCAGGATTGACATTTTCCTGTATACTCGCAGCGTGAAGCGCGATCGCTCAAGAACAACTGGTATGTTCTGAACGTAAAATCCCACAACGGTGCGAAAATTTATCATTCGTGTATGTAACGCCCGATGATTACCATGACCGATTCTGAGGCTAATAACCAAAAACTCCCAGCACAACTCGCCCAAGCATACCGTCAGCTAGCACCCCTAGACCAAAAGATTGTGCAATTATTTTCGGTGATTTATGAACCGATAAATAGAAATTCGTTCATGGGTTGTCTCAATCAAATCGGCGCGTTAGATGAAAACAATAAACCTTTTGTTAACAAAACTTTAAGTCGTCATATTGATGGATTGCTAGCAGCAGGCTTGCTGATTCAAGAAAGCGGGCAAGGGCCTCAATGCCATCCGTTACTAACAGAGATTGCTACTCGTGATGCGGTACGAACCGGACGGTTTGAAATACTAGCCGCCGCAGTAGAGGAAAAGCTACCCATACGTAGTCATTGGCAAAATGGACCTCGGTACTTCCAGAATGATTGCCAATTTATTAGAGAAGTCCGCATTGGTCTTTACCGCCAAAACCTCAATTTCATTAACAAACAGATTGAAGATTACAACAAATACAATAACAGCAAAGACAAGATATCTATAGAAAATATCTTCGAGCAAGTATGCACTAACCCATTCGATGCAGATTGGTTTCGCACCCTGCCACAAGAATTGTATGATACCTGTATATCTATCATCCTGATCAACGCAGCGCTCTTATGTTCTCCCGCCGATGAGGTGTTTGCCTTACTTCAAGAAGAATGCGCTACAGGAGGTGGACATTCCTCAGATTACTTGCACCTGATTTTGACAGAACAACTGCTGCTGAGGGGTTGTATACAAGAAGCACAAGAGAGTTTGGAGTGCATATCCAACGATTATCGAGATAATACCTTTGTATATAAAGGTTGGTTAAATTTTTTACGCGGCGATAATCAGCAAGCCATAACAGATTACACTGCTGGTCTCAAATCCCTCAAAAAAGCCACAGGCAAGCGCCAGGTGTATTTCAGCACTATGGGCGGCTTGTTTTTTATCTTGGCACTGATCAAAGATGGTTCACGCGACAGTCTCCAAACAGCACTCGATTACACCAGTCTGCTCGCACGTCAGTCAGACCATTGGCTGAGGTCGATTTATGCACAGTTGAAAATCTTGCTGCAAGTCCAATTAGGCGACATCGCTCAAAAAGAATTCATCATCAGCAACCGCATCTTATTCCCTGAAGAACACAACAGCTTAGAAACCCTGTTTTTTGCTCTGTGCCATTACTGGGTAGATGCCGACAGAGCCAAAAAGCACTTGCCCAGGGTGTTAGAGGAATTTTACCAGCAAGCCGTAGCATCTGGTTATCACTGGTTGGCGATGGAGAGTGCAGAACTCTTGTCCCGACTCAAACCGCACAGCAGTTATGAAACCCAAGCAGAAATCCTGGGCGAAGATATCGGCATCGACAGCATCGTTGACCTGATGCAACCACAAGAACCTTGGGAGATGTGTTTAAAAGCACTGGCAAATCTGCAAAAAGAACCGCAAGCACCTGTAAAAGCTCAGGCAGAACTGCGCTTGGCATGGTTCATCACCTTCTATCCCAGCAAATGTGTCTTGCAACCACGCGAGCAAAAGGTTAATGCCAAAGGCGAGTGGAGCAAAGGTCGCCCGATAGCCATCAAGCGCCTCAGTGGGAATTTGGGTGAGTTTGATTACCTTACGCCCCAGGATATCCGCGTATGTGCCTGTATTGAAACATTTACTTCCTATAATTATGGATATCACGGCAAAACCGAGTATACATTTAATACCAAAGCATTATCTGCATTAATTGGACACCCGTTGGTATTTTGGGAAGATTCCCCCAATACCCGCGTAGAAATCGTCAAGGGAGAACCGGAACTAATTGTCAAAAAAGGCAGACGCGATCGCTTAACTTTAGAATTTTCTCCCAAATTAGAGCCATCACAGAATATCCTCGCTGTTAAGGAAACCCCAACCCGCATTAAGGTAATTGAAATTAATGCCGAACACCGACGCATTGCCGAGATTATCGGTAAGGAAAATCGGCTTTTAGTCCCCGCCACAGCCTCTAAGCAGGTCTTAGCAGCCATCAATGCTGTCTCTGGCATTGTCACCGTGCATTCTGATATTGGTGGAGGGCTGGAGGGAGCCGAAGAAGTACCAGCCCAGACTATACCCCATATTCACCTATTGCCTGCCAATGCTGGATTGAAAGTATCCGTGTTATCTCGCCCCTTTGCCCAAGGTGGCCCCTACTACCGTCCTGGCACGGGAGGTGAAACTGTGATTGCAGAGATTGACGGCAAGCGTCTGCAAACCAGACGCAATCTGCATGAAGAAAAGCAACTTGCCAATGCCGCAATCATTGCTTGTCCTACCCTAACTCGTGCTGAAGAACAAGATAGGGAATGGCTCATAGAAGATCCAGAAGACTGTTTAGAACTGCTGCTAGAACTGCAAGCACTGGGGGATACTGTAGTACTGGCATGGCCGGAAGGAGAAAAACTGCACCTCAAGCACCAAGCAGACCTCAAAGATTTTCAGATGTCCATTCAACGCCAGCAAGATTGGTTTGCTGCCACTGGCGAGTTGAAACTGGATAATGACCTAGTGCTGGATATGCAGCAACTACTAGAACTGTTGGAGAAAACCCCAAGTCGTTTTATCCCCCTTGGTGACGGTCAATTCCTGGCTTTAACCCAAGCGTTTCGTAAACGCCTCGATGAATTGCGGGCGTTTTCGGAAAAACATAGTAAAGGTATACGCTTTCACCCCTTGGCAACATTAGGCTTAGAGGATTTTGTTGATGAGGTGGGCAAGGTGAAAGCAGACAAACACTGGAAGGCACATATTCAGCGTTTGAAGGAGGTGCAAAGCCTGCAACCGGAACTCCCCTCGACGTTCCAAGCAGAACTGCGCGACTATCAGATGGAGGGGTTCAGTTGGCTGGCGCGTCTGGCACATTGGGGTGTGGGAGCCTGTTTGGCAGACCAAATGGGACTGGGCAAGACCGTGCAGGCGTTGGCTGTCATCCTGATGCGCGCCCATGAGGGGCCAACCCTGATTGTTGCCCCCACTTCGGTGTGTATGAATTGGGTGAGTGAGGCTTCTAGGTTTGCTCCTACTCTTAATATCGTGCAATTTGGCGATCGCGTTAGCGTGGGTGAAAACTCTCGTAGAGAAACCTCTCGTAAAGAAACATCGTCTACGGTGAGTCGCCAACAATTACTCGATGGCTTACAACCATTTGATATGCTGGTGTGCAGCTACGGTCTGTTGCAGCAGGAAGAAGTATCGCAAATGCTGTCTCAGGTGCAGTGGCAAACGATTGTGCTGGATGAAGCCCAGGCAATCAAAAATATGACCACCAAACGTTCCCAGGCGGCAATGAACCTCAAAGGTGGTTTTAAGCTGATTACTACCGGAACTCCGATTGAAAACCACCTTGGCGAATTGTGGAATTTGTTCCGCTTTATCAATCCTGGGCTACTGGGTTCCTTTGAAAGCTTCAATCAACGCTTTGCTATCCCCATTGAGAAATTTCAGGACAAACAAGTACGCAGTAAACTCAAAAAACTCATTCAACCATTTTTGTTGCGACGCACGAAAAATCAGGTGTTGGAAGAATTGCCTTCTCGTACCGAAATTCTGTTGCACGTGGAGTTGAGTCGGGAGGAAATGGCGTTCTATGAAGCGTTGCGCCGTGAGGCAATATCCAAACTGAGCGAAAGTGAGGCAACTGCTGGTCAGAAACACCTGCAAGTGCTGGCAGAAATTATGAGACTGCGCCGCGCTTGCTGTAATCCCAGTCTCGTTATGCCTGATACTGAACTGTCCAGCTCGAAACTGCAACTTTTTGCTGAGGTGCTGGGGGATTTATTGGAGAATGGTCATAAAGCCCTGGTGTTTAGTCAGTTTGTTGACCATTTGCATATCATCCGCGATTATCTGGATAAACAAGGTATTAATTATCAATATTTAGATGGCAGTACCCCAGCCGCAGAACGGAAAAAACGGGTGGATGCTTTCCAGGCTGGGTCAGGTGATGTATTTTTAATCAGCCTCAAAGCGGGCGGTACGGGACTCAATCTCACCGCCGCTGATTACGTCATCCACATGGACCCCTGGTGGAATCCCGCCGTAGAAGACCAAGCCTCAGACCGCGCCCATCGCATCGGGCAACAACGCCCGGTGACTATCTATCGCTTAGTAGCAAAAGATACTATCGAAGATAAGATTGTGGACTTGCATCACCACAAACGAGATTTGGCAGACAGCCTGCTCGAAGGTACTGATATTAGTGGCAAAATATCGACAGAGGCGTTATTAGAGTTGATAGGGGTTTGATTAAATTCAGCAGGGCTGGTGACAGCCTTGCTGAGTTTAATCAAATCGGGAGCTAGTAGTTCACCAAAGCAAGTTTGCCTGGTAATAGGCGAAGCAATACGGTTCGGTTAAGCTAAAAACCAGGTAGACTGAGGGTTGTCACCCAAGTGTACTGATGTTGAATGCAACTCAAAGAATTCTCAGTGATCTCGCCAGCAATTGAATCAGGTACAGTACAGGACTTACGCAACTGGTGTCGAGTTTCACATTATCTGACCTCGATCCGGAATTATCTGACCGCTATTAAGGAGTGTGAAATCAATGTGAGGGGAGAATTC
>NZ_AJLJ01000521.1 GCF_000317245.1 Fischerella muscicola SAG 1427-1 = PCC 73103 | reverse complement strand
ACGGCGAAGCGATCAAGGAGAGACTCGGATCAGTGCAGAGTGGCAGGATTTTATTCTCAAAACATATCGTGAAGGGAATCGAGATGGACGTCAGATGACACGGGCACAGGTTGCTGTGCGAGTGAAAGTACGAGCTCAAGAACTTGGTTGCGATGATTATCCAGGTCGGACAACTGTGTACCGGGTGTTACAGCCTCTGATTGACAAGTATGCCCAAAAACAACGAGTGCGTTCACTTGGATGGAAAGGCTCACGACTGAGTATAAAAACTCGTGAAGGAATGGAAATTGGCGTTGAATGGAGCAATCAAGTTTGGCAATGTGACCATACCAAAGTAGATGTCTTAGTTGTAGACCAATCAGGAGAAATACTGGGTAGACCTTGGTTAACTACTGTAATTGATACCTATTCTCGTTGCGTAATAGGTATGCACTTAGGGTTTGATGCCCCCAGTGCGGAAGTAGTTTGTCTTGCCTTACGCCATGCCATTCTGACCAAACAATATAGTGGAGCCTATGAATTGCAGCAAAGTTGGGGTACATATGGCATACCACAGTACTTGTACACTGATGCCGGAAAAGATTTTAAATCGCAGCATCTAGAACAAGTAGCAACCGAATTAGGAATAGTTTGTTGCTTGCGTCGCAAACCATCAGATGGTGGAATTGTTGAGCGACCATTTGGGACATTCAATAGTGAATTATTCTCAACATTGCCAGGATACACAGGCAGTAATGTAAGCAAACGACCTCCAATTGCTCAACAACAAGCGTGTATTACTCTGCTGCAACTAGAAAAATTACTTGTGCGCTATATCGTGGATCGCTACAACCAAAGCATAGATGCGCGTATGGGTGGTCAAACCCGGATCGGACGTTGGGAAGCTGGATGTATAGCCCAGCCAGATCTAGTTGGAGAGCGAGAATTAGATATTTGTCTGATGCGACGAGCGCGGCGAGTAGTTTATCGAGGTGGGTACATCCAATTTGCTAACCTAACTTATCAAGGAGAGCATCTGGCTGGCTATGCTGGAAAATGGATGGTCATACGCTACAATCCACGAGACATCACCACGATTTTGATTTACCAACTACAAGGATCATTAGAAGTATTTTTGACTCGTGCCCATGCAGTTGGATTAGAAACCGAGTCATTATCTTTTGCCGAAGCTGTGGCAATCAGCCGTCGTATCCGTCAAGCTGGTAGTGTTGTCACAAACCAATCATTACTAGCTGAAGTGCGCGATCGCGATCTAATGATAGATAAATTGCAACGCCAAAAGAAGAAAAAGCGAAATTCAACTGAGAATTCTAGACAAGTTTTTGAGCAAATGCCAGCAATAAACACCTCTGCTCAACCCAATGAACAAGAAACACAAACCTCACATCCAGTGATGGAAACATCTTCTGAGTCGGAGGATGATAGTGATGTAGAAGTAGTCAAACCAGCAAAGCCCGTGCCTAATGTTCGTGTATTTGACTACGAGCAATTGAAACGGGAGGCTGGATTTTGGTAACTCCAGCTGATAAGAAAATTGAAATCATAGTTCCACCACAGACAAAGCGCAGTAGTGAAATTGATAATGTTCAACAGGAAATAGAGCGGTTACGACGGCGCTGTATTGTTGAATTAGAGCATGTACAACAGTTTCATCGATGGCTTGATAGCAAGCGGTTGTGCCGTACAGCTTGCCGTGTGATTGGAGAATCCCGAACAGGAAAAAGCGTTGCCTGTGATGCCTATCGGTTGAGGCATTCGAATGGAATGGCATCTTCTGATGCCCCAGTGATCCCAGTAGTTTATTGGCACTCACCACCAGAAGCAGGCCCACGTGAACTATTTGTTGGCATCCTAGACTATCTGAAATATCAAATTACACGCGGCACAATTTCTGAGGTACGC
>NZ_AJLJ01000520.1 GCF_000317245.1 Fischerella muscicola SAG 1427-1 = PCC 73103 | reverse complement strand
GCCAGTTTTCCCAACACCAAGTTGCTTGTTCGGATACTGTTAGCAGTCTTCCCCCTAATTCTTGGGGAATTTCTCGTTGATTATCCACATAAAGCTGGTAAAACTGGATTATCTCTACTGCCAGATTTGTATCTCTGGCATTTAACCAGCAAAATCCCCCTGGATAATCAGCTTCATATTGCCGTGCATACTGTGTTGCTAATTCCGTCTTACCTACACCACCCATGCCAGCGATCGCAGTAATTGCTACTGCATTGGATTGCTGTAATTTCTCATGCAGCAGTCTTATTTCCTCTTGTCTGCCAACAAAGTTGGCAACACCTTTATATGGAATGTATCTGGGGGATTTAACTTTGCCCGTTCCCCGATCAGGCGACTGTAGTCAATTAAATGTAATAGTGTGACCGCTACCACCTTGAATTACCGGGGCATTAGTGTGAACAGCATTATTTTGCTCCGCTTCCCCACCATAGACGTTTTGCACATTCTGTCCTTGAATTTTGCCGATGTTAATTTCTTGCTGGATTTCACCTGCGAGGGTTTGTACTTCCTCGCTAAACTGCTCGTCTAAATCCATAGCTACTTTCAAGTAGGCGACTACTGTCTCTAAATCTATTTTGGAACCTTTTTCTGCTTGTGTGAGAGCTGTTTCTGCTTTCTCGTTTCCCCGTAACTTCTGCCAAATCTTTTCCCGCAGTTGGTTTATCTTAGTAAGGGTTGCTTCTGTGAGTTTTTCAACTGTCTTCTCAAAAGCTTTAGTGAAAGCAAGAGTTGCGATCACTCCAGCAGTAAGTGGCTCCATGTGCTACCTCGTAAACACGACATCCTAATTTTTTTTATTAGTACATGATTTTTGTTCTAAATTCCGTAATCAAGGTAAAAATTTTATAGTTATCTTATCGTTTTGGCTGATGATTCATGCAGTATTCCACGTCTGAGCCATTATCTCGTTCACAACGTTCATAAAGCAAGCCTGGCAAGAAATATACATTGTTTATATTTTTAACAGCGATGCCGCTTGTTACTCAACCAGCATTTCTCACAAGCGTGCGAGCGCTATTACCCAAACCTTTATTCAGCTTAGATTTTGAGCGTTTTAGACACTGCACGAATCACAACATATCAAAAAGTACAGCTTTTTGAGGATAATGTAAATTAAGTAACATTAAAAAGTTATGTACTTAATTCGATAAGGGATCTCCAGAAAATAAAATGTGCCGCCCTATCAAATATATTTTGGGTGAACCCAAGGACTGGTGAGTGTTGCGCCCACAGAGAAAACGCGAGGGCGGCACATTTTCCGCCCGAGGATTGGCCTAAGTACTGAAGAAGCACATTTATTCTTCTTCTAAATAAATGTCGATGTGATTATTTTCTAACTCATGAATGATCCGAAAGATTTTCCAATATTTGTCCATAAAGAAGATATCTTCATCTTTTTTGGGTATTACTGAAAGGTTTTGAAATTCTTGGATTTTGATATTGGTTTTGTGATAATTTGCCTCCCAAAAAGTCACTGTTGGTGAAAGGTTTGAAAGAAGTGTAATTACTTGTTTCAAATCGTGGGAGATTTTTGCTCTATATTCCTTACTCCATTTTTGGTCTTCTTTTGGAACAATGGATTCAAGAATTTCTATAGCCTTTTGGATGTTGCTCATAGATCAAATTGCTTAAATGTAATAAACATACCGGATAAGGCACTTACTCGTAATAAAAGCAAGCGCCGTATTAAATATATTTTGGCATCCGCCCAAAGTAGAGCGCGCTTTCGCCTAAACGGCGCGCCTCGACTTAAGGGCATTTTATTATTTGGAGATCCCTAACCAAATCGGTTTCAAAATTATTCCAAAAGATCGAAGTAAGTAGCCACTCATCAAGCAAAAATAAAGAGTCGCCCATTGCTTTTGGTGAGGAGAACTCAAATGTTGCTAAAAGGTTCATGCCATCGTGGAGCGGTGCGTTTGGTGCGTCAGTAACCATCATCCTTATCCGTTCATGCACTGTTATTGTTCAATTTGCCGAAAAACAGCGGGTGGAGGTGGGTATGCCATTAATCTTGCAGGCGATCGTCGCACCCTTGAGGTTGAGGGTGAAGAACACATTAAGGTTTACCGTGCCCGCATTCAGAATCCAGAAGATCCACAGCCACATGTCAGTGAAGGAGAACGGCGGTTTTGCCATCATTGTGGGTCTTTCTTATGGGTATACGATCCTGAATATCCAGAACTGATGCACCCCTTCGCCTCAGCCATTGATACTAAGTTACCAAAACCACCAGAACGGGTTCACATCATGCTGGATTTTGCGGCGAGTTGGTTGGAGATTCCCGATCAACCAAGCGATCGCCATTATCAGCGTTACCCTCAGGAATCTCTGGCTCAATGGCATGAAAGATTGGGTTTAACTGATTAAAAGGGCTAATGGCAGTGATGATTACTTGGAACTACCAATGTTGCAATCCTCTGGGCAAAGCTGGATCGAATGCGGCAGCCCAAATATGGGGTATGATTTACGTAATCAAATTGTTGCTGATGTATTTTATGATAACGGCAAAGAATTCATCAAATTTACTAACGACGAAGTAATACTGGTGGAGACTGCATGGCGTATGGGATGGGAACGAGTGCTGAACTACGCCACTAATTGAGATGCGATCACTACTCCTTCGGTTTCACCAGCACTCTGTCTACAACAACAATCCTCAACTGCGGAAACTTTGCTTCATTAGGATTATCCAAGGATTTGTTAAAGTATAAACTGAAATAACCAGTTCTATCTCAGCTTGAACTAGGGGAAAAATTAAGATGATGCAAGAAAATACTGAGTCTAGTAACGGCAAACAGAGCGAATTTTATCTGTGGGGAAAAGAACTCTCTCGGCTAGCACAAGAAGGGGTGAAAAAAGAAATTAGTAAACATAAAGTAGCAGGTCGCCCAATATTTTATTCTCTAGAGGGTGTACCAATTATGGAATTATCAGATGGCCGTTGCTTTGAATATAAATTGCGCTCAGACGGAACACGAGAAATAATTCGTGAAGTTAAGAGTAAATGACACAGCCAAAACCTACCTTAACCATAATTGCTGGGCCGAATGGATCTGGTAAAAGTACATTTACTCGCGCCACTCAAGAGGTTTTGCGAGTTCCAATCATCGACCCGGATCAAGAAGCAGGACAGATTCGACCGGATGCTCCCGAAGCAGCAGCAATACTTGGTGGAAGACAAGCAATCAAACGCGCTCGTGCTTACCTGGCTAATAATGAAAGCTTTGCAGCAGAAACTACACTATCTGGTCATACATATCTGCGGATGATGGCAGAGGCTAGGCAAAAAGGGTGGCAAGTCAACCTTATTTATGTTGGGATTGAGAATATAGAAACCAGCATACAACGTGTTGCGACTAGAGTTGCACAGGGTGGACATAATGTACCAGAAGAAGACATTCGGCGTAGATATACACGCAGCCTGTCTAATTTATCAATAGCAATACAGCAGGCTGACCAGATTTTAATCTTTGATAATTCAACAGTATCTGGGTATCAACAAGTACTAACCATCGAAAATGGAAAAGTAACCCAAAAAGTGCGTGAGCTACCTGAATGGTTAAAAACCTCACTCAGACAAGAATATTTTGAATAGAACAGAGCCAACTGTAAGATTGGCAATCTAGTTAACTCCTGTGTTTTGACAGGCGATAGGGAAAATTTTACTCCTTCATCGGAAACCTGAGCATCATCGAGAGCACTTCCAGCGCCTCCCCGGATGGTGTATAAACGACCCCACCCGACATTGCCAGCACAATCCTCTGCTTCCTCGCCCACTCAAACCACTGACTGACATCGGATGTCACCGTGTTTTTCCCCTTAGCCCCAAAGAATGCAGCTGAGGCGTGAATAGACCAGTGGGTTCTCGCACCAGCCTTCTTGTACTGCTTGTTTCATTGGTGCGATCGCTTTGCCTTGTTCTTCAATTGCCTTGCTTTACAGCCTGCACCGCAGCATCAGCATTAACTAAACCACGACCGAAGAAATACTCTTGGGCTGAAACTGGTTTCGTTTTAGGGAAAATACCAGAAGGTCTTGACACCGGAGCATCTACAACAGTTCCAAAACCAACTTCCTTTTGCAACCTATAGCGATTAGCATCGGCTTGAGAAAGGTTTAGCCCATCATAGGTCGCAGTCTGATTGAGGATTGAGACAATTTCATCGCGGCTCAAACGCCGTTTTGGATCTTCTCCCTTCATCAGGGCCACTACTCCTGAGACAATGGGAGCCGAGAAAGAAGTACCCTGTACCTGGACATACTTACCTAATGGGTCTAACGCCAAACCCCAGGCGTAATTTGGTACAGACATTCCCTGCCAAAAACCATTCAACCAAGTGCCGCCTGTAGTTAAAATTCCACCACTGAGGCTATTTTGGATTTCTCCACCTGGTGCGACTAGATCTAATCCGCCGCCATAACTGCTGTAGAAAGTACGATTACCCGCCATATTTGTGGCACCTACTGATACAACCCCAGGAATACCAGCTGGGAATCCTACGCCATCTAAATTTTCATTACCAGCAGAAGCAACAATCACCAAATCACGATGAGCATCCAACACATCAAAAATTTGTTCGGTTAATCCCTCATCAGGAAGCAAACCGCCCAAACTCATATTGATAACATCAACATTTCTACTGGCAGCATAACCAATGGCTTCGGATAAACTTGCCATATTAATCGCACCACGTAAGCCAAAAACCCTAACTGGCAAGATTTGGGTATGAGGCGCAACTCCCAGAATACCTGCTTTATCTTCCGAATTGGCAGCAATCACACCCGCAGCCCAAGTACCGTGAAACTCACTCCCAATTTCAGCACGAATCAGATTGCGAATGCGATGAGCAATTTCACTGTCTGAAGCTTTAGGGTAACGCTGTTTCAAGATGCCCGACAGTTGTTGATATTTCTTTAATAATTGGTCAGATGGTAATTTAAAAGTGTCTTGAAATTCTGCTTGGATCTGTGCCATTTCTTGGGAACTCAAGCGTGTATCAGCGTCACCTTCACCTTGACTGGAAAAGTCCCAGCCATATTCCTCACCAGTTAATTTATCAGAGCGATCGCCAGATTTGTATGTCTTCTTCACCAAGTCGGGATGATCCCATTGAATCAAGCTATCAATTACCGCCACGACAACCCCACGTCCGCCATTGCTGTTGCGCCAGGCTTCTGTAGCGCGAATATCCGTCCGCGCTAATAACTGACCCCGCCGAGGAGTACTATTTAAATGCCATTGCAAAGGTAGTAAGTTGGAAGAAATAGGAGTATCTTTTGGTTGGGGTAACTGTGCCAACTGCTGTTGTAAGCGTTCGGCGGCGTGAGGAGTTTCTGGTAAATTGGCTGCTGTTGCCAGCAATTGCGACATATGATCGGAAGTGGCTTGAATAAAATTCGGTGTTGCTGATTGCACTCCTGCTACTTGAGTCAGTTGATTAGCCACATGCAAAATTTCAGTACCAGATACTGACTTAGAACGCACTAAGTAGCGGTTTTTACTAAATCTCAGAGGACGAAGTACTTCTAAATTGTGGCGCAGCAGGATAATTTGCCTTTGGCTCTGTGACATCTCACCTGCAAAACTAATGACAATCTCGTTGGGTAGTAAAATAACTGACTCAGATTTTGTTTCTGGAGATGCTGACTGTGATTTACGGGATAAGATAGGTAATATTTCTTGCACATAAGGCTGTTTTTGAATCTGCTGTTGAACTGTATTCAGGGAAGCACGAGTGCCAGAAGGTAGGTTAACTAGGGCGATGTTTTCTCCCAAAGGTTTAACATCCACATCAGAGCGATGATTACTACCAATGCTGCGAGTATTACCGCCACTACGTCGTAAATCTTGTTGTAACTGTAAGTATAAAGGTTGGATAGAACGAGAGCGTGTATTCCTGGGTTTAAAGCTCACAGCCACCGTATCACGGCGCAAATCCAGGGGAATTTTTTGCCCGTAAAATGTATAAAATAATTCATCTGCTGTTTGTGCCTGCGCGAACTCACGGTATTGCTGAGGAAGCAGAGAAAAGCTGGTAGCACTGAAAAAACAACCTGCCAAAATCAGACTGGAAATCAAACGTCTCATAAGTGCGAACTTGGGATTAATTTTGCTGGATATGTGTATTTCTGAGGATTTGGAGGATATGCAATTTTTCAGCAACAGAGACTGGCGCAAAATTGCATAAGGTCAATTTCCTCAGAAGTACTAAAAAATGAAGGGTCAAGATAACTGTTAAATCAGGTACTCAGTATGGAATCTCAAAAAATGGCTGGACTTGCGTTGAGGAGCATCGGCAATGTGAAAATTAACAATAACCAATAAATAAAAATACTTATGGGCGATGCTTCAAGATATTGGACATTGGTAAGGATTGATGCGGGAGGGAACCGGAAAATTCAAGAAATACCTGCTGCTAAGTCATTTTACGCACAAGTGTTTGATCGGTTAGCACAAGATGATGATGTACCCGATGGGGACATCCAGCGTCAATTGTTAGATTTGTATCGCCATAGTTCTGGCGAAACCGCGTTGCTAGCGGAACGTTGTTTGCTCTGCTTTCTATCTTGGATTTTAGAGCTAGGATGTCTGCAATTAGAAAGGAATTATGGTTTTGACCATAATTTTACTCGCAGCGATTTGTTCCCTTATGTCCTAGATGATGATGGTAAATTATCACCAACTACTGGTTATAAATATTTTTCTAGACAAATTCTTGAGAGTTTCGATTCACAGCAAAGTAGTCTGACTACTTGGGCGATTATGAAGGTTAAACAGCATCCAGAATTGAATAAATTTCTCTGGGAGAGTGGTGTTTATTTGATTAGTGAATGGGCAATTTTAAATGATACTCAACCGCAACAATTAGAGCGAATCCTCAAAGAATTTCACTTTTCCGGTGAGTCAGCAATTCAAGAAGCCCAATATCTTTTACAAAGTTACCATGCTGTTTACCGCTTTCAAAGACTGCAACAACGGAGAAAAGGAGGTAGGAGTAAATGTATTGCACCTAGTACTCAACAATTACAGGAGATCGCCCAAGATATCAAAAATAATACAGGTCAAATTTTTGAAATTCATATTGTGAGTCAGAAGTTACAAAAGCTGGCTACTCAATTGCGTGAATACCGAATTCATGTCCGGGGTGGTTCTTTTCCAGCAAAGTCTCTAGACGCTGTGGAAGGAGACAATTATAATGCTTTAATAGAGCAAATTCCCGCGACTGAGACTAATAACATTTTAGAAGAAAACGACGAATCAGCCGAATTTTTGCGGTTTTATCGCCATCTATTTCTGATTAGTTTGCAGCAAGCTTTAGCTAAAGTTACAGAATCGAGAATCAGACAATTATCACGTAAAAAAGGCGATAAAGCACAGATGTTTTTAACTGCTCTCGAACTATCTCAATGTCAAAAATTAGCCATGAAAGAAATTGCAGAATTCCTGGGTTTGAGAGCGCAAGATTCGGTAACGAAGTTATTAAAGTTAAAAGACCTGCGGACTGATGTGCTACAGGAAATGTTGGTAATTTTAAGGGATTCTGTGAAAGAAAAAGCTAAAGAATATGCTGATATCCAGGCTTTGAAAAACCTAGATGAGCAATTAACAATTGTACTTTTAGGAGAAATTACCCGGATGATAGAAAATTCCGAAAGTCAATCAAGAACGATGAAAGATCATTTAAAAGCTGATATGTTCGCGGAACGGTTATGTGAATATCTCCAAACTAGAAAAACAAATTAAAACAAAATTATGACAAATTTATTAAGTAATATTCCTCCCATGTCTTACCTTGATTTTGATGCTTTACCAACTTCAGCAGTTATACTCTCACCTGATGAGATTGACCGAGCCGCAGTCCTCAGTAATCAAATTATTGATGAATCCAAGCAATGGCAAGCTTATCTTCATTGTTTAGCTTTATCAGCTTTTGAGCAATGGCTACAAGAAAGAGCAGAATCGCTAACTATTAATCGAGAAAAATGTACGATTTTACAACCAGCTTTGGCAAATTTTATTAGTGGCGTTGCTAATTTACAAGTAGGAGAATTTAAAGTCTGTTTAATTGCTACTGGTAGCCTAACTGATGAAATAGTTAATATCCCCAGAATTGTTGTCGATTTACCAGAGTTTATTCCCCATTTTTATGTTTTAGTGGAGGTATTGGAAGAACAAGAAGCAGCGAATGTTTATGCTTTTTTAAGCTATGAAGAATTACAAGAGAATTTACAGATAACTTCTTTACAGTCGGATTGGAATTATCAACTCCCAATATCCTGTTTTGATAGTAATCCAGACCGTCTGTTACTATATCTCCGATGTTTGGAATCATCAGCAATATCTTTACCTGTAATTCCATCCAATCGGACTGTGCTTTTAGCAGATATACAAAATCAGTTGATTGAATTATTACCTCAGTTACAATCACCAAAACGGGAATTATCTGAAGTTTTAACTTGGGAACAAGCTGCTGCTGTTTTAACTAGTCCAGAATTGATCAATTGGGTTTACACATTACAAACACAAGCAGCTACAGAGAATATAGAGATGAGTAGCGCCAAGCCAGAATCAGCAGCAGCTTTTACGTCCCTACAAGATGTAATTAAATTAATTACCCAACCTGCTTTAAATGCTGGACGTTGGTTATGGGATGAGTTGGATGATTTAGCTACTTCACTTTCTTGGGTGCTGTTACCCAGTTTTGCAGATGCTTCCCAAATGCGCCCAATACGTAGTCCAGAGGAAGAATTTGAGGTAATAGCTACTCAATTACGACAGAGGGGTTTAGAAATTCCAGTACAAGCGCGGGGTGCGTATCAAGATTTACTTTTGGCTGGGATACCTTTGCGGTTGTATGCTGTGACTTGGCATTTACTATCGGAATCACAGGAACCAGAGTGGAGTTTGTTACTAATTTTGGGCGCACCTGCTTTAAGTAGTTTACCGTCTCAGATTAAACTTAGGGTCAGCGACCAAACAGGTATTTTGGATGAACCGGGATTAAATGCAGAGAGTGAAGATTCTTATATATTTACCCGTGTGGTTGGTAATTGGGATGAGAAGTTTTTGGTGAGTGTGAGTTTGATGGATGGCGTTGAGGTGACTTTACCGCCTTTTGCGTTTAATTTGGATCAGTTACGGAATTGACTTTTGCATCTAAGGTGATTGGTTAACAGAATCTATTGGGCGATCGCTTTCATTTTACTAACCACTGTTCAGAGGATAATTGCAATAAGCGAGTAATTATTGCGAATGTTTATTATGCTTTGGCGTTTTCTTCACAACATCTTTAAATAGCTTGTGATCTCCAGTATTTATACGGCCTTTCACATCAAGGTATCGTAATTATGCTGAGGTCATTTTTGAATTTTGGCATAACCTGGTTTGTCCTCAGAAATATAAGAGATTGAGTAATCAATCTTCTGTAGCCATATAAGAGGAATAACCAATGTCTAAGAGTTTGAAGAGTTTCGCCCTAGTTAGTTTAGTGTTTTCCCTGACTTGTGGTGTTGGGTTCGCAGCGAATGATGTAGTGGTAAAGTATACTCTGGCACAAACTGCAACAAGTTCAGATAGCAAAGCAGAAGGCGATAAGTTGTTTCAGGAAGGGGTGCAGCAGTTTCGTCGTGGGGAATATCCCAAAGCATTGCAGACTTATCAACGGGTATTGGAGATTCGGCGACAATTGGGGGATAAAGCGGGAATTGGTCAAACCCTTAATAATATAGGACAGGTTTACAATGGGTTGCTTCAACACGAAAAAGCATTAGAAACTTTACAACAAGCTTTAACAATTCGTAAGGAAATTAAAGACCGTGCTGGGGAGGGAGAAACCCTAGATAATATTGGTGGAGTTTACCTTGCTTTATTTAAAGAAGAGGAAGCTTTAAAAACTTTACAGCAAGCTTTAGAAATTCGTCGTGAGGTGAAAGATAAAGCAGGAGAAGCTGTTACTCTCAGTCGAATGGGGTTTACCTATGTTTTCTTGAAACAACAAGATAAAGGGTTAAAGCTTTTGCAACAAGCACTAACAATGCATAGAGAGTTGAGGGATAAATTTCAAGAGGGACTGACTCTATTTAGGATAGCAGGAGCTTAT
>NZ_AJLJ01000519.1 GCF_000317245.1 Fischerella muscicola SAG 1427-1 = PCC 73103 | reverse complement strand
TTATAACAATATAGATGATAATACCAATGGTTTGGATTGGTTGAATAAAGCTTTAGCTGTGAATCGTGAAGTCGGAAACCGTGCTTGGGAAGGTAGAAGCTTACAGCAAATAGGATCTATTTATTTTCAGAAAAAAGAATATGACAATGCATTGAAATTTTTACAACAATCATTACCGCTCATTCAAGAAGCAGGAATTCGTCCCTTTGAAGCTAGTATTATGACTAGTTTAGGAGACACTTACTTTAAGCAAAAGAAATATGATAAGGCAATTGAACATTATCAAAAAGCATTGCCTATAGCTCGTGAAGTAAAAGATAAATCTCTTGAATCTGAGATTTTAGTATCTTTGGGAAATAGTTATAACAAAGTAAACAACTATGAGCGTGCTTTAGAAGCTTATCAACAGGCGTTACCCTTAGCGCGGGAATTAAAAAATAAATTGCAGGAAGCTACAATTCTTTCACTCATAGGAATATTTTATAGTTTGCAAGGTAAATTTGAACAAGCGATCGCACCTTTAGAACTATCATTATCTATTTCCAGAGAAATCAAGGATAAATTACTAGAAGCTAAAATTCTTAGCCAAATTGCAGGGGTGTATTTCAATCGGAAACAATACGATCAAGCCATTGAATTTTATCAACAAGCATTAGCCCTTGAACGACAACTACTTAATAACCGTCCTGTGCAATTGGATATTTTATTGCAAATTATGCGGTTATACGGGATAAGTGCTATCGAGGCTGGAGGAAAGAAAGATTATTCTCGTGCTATAAGCCAAGCAAATCAAACGCTGAACTTAATAGCAGAAGCATTAACTATTGCCAGAGAAATCAAAGATTCATCAGCAGAAAAAGAAGTGATGAATATACAAAGTGAAGCTTATTCTTCCATAGGGAATTTTTACCTAAACATGAAAGAATTAGCAAAAGCGGAAGAATTTATTCAACAAGGTTTAACAATTGCACAACAGTCTGGAAATTTAAAAGCTGAGAGAAATGCTTTATCTTACCTTGCTGGAGTTTACATTGCTCAGGGGTACAACGCTAAGGCAATTGAATTAGGTCAGCGAGAGTTGGAAATTGCTCGTATACTTAAAGATCCCTTCTTTGAAGTAAGAGCTTTATTAGGGCTTGCTTCTACATATAATGTTTTGGGAGATTATGAACAAGGTATTCAATTATCACAGCAAGCTTTAACAAAATCAGAAGAAATTGATATTCAAAAAGTACCTAAAAATAATCAAGAGTATGCTTTGGGAAGCAAGCCAGATGCTTTGGGACTTTTAAGTTTAATCCACACTAATCTTGGGGAATATGATAAGGCTCTAGAATTTGCTCAAAAACGTTTAAATTTGGTAAGAAGTCTAAAAAATCCTAAACTGGAAGCTGAGGCATTGATTCGTTTGGGCTATGTATATAATAGTAGTCAAGATTTCCAAAAAGCAATCGAATTTACTCAGCAAGCTTTGACAATAGCGAGGAGTATTAATAATACTGATTTGGAAGCAGAGGGATTAAAACAAATCAGTACTACCTATGTTGGAAAGGGAGATTATCAGCAAGCTTTAGACTCGGCACAGCAAATATTAGTAATTGCAGAGAAAACGAAAAATTCAAATTTGAAAATAGATGCTTTAAATATTCAAAGGCAGGTTTATACTAATCAAGGCAATTATAAGAAAGCTTTGGAATTATTTCAGGAGGCGTTGTCAGTTGCTAAACAAAATAGCGACTTTGGTTCTGAGTGGGCAACTCTTATTGAAATGGGATTATTCTACAAAACTTTAGGAGATGAACAAAAAAGTACTGAATATTTACAACAATCGCTTACCCTAGCTCAAAAAATACAAAATACTCAGTTTGAAGGCGTAAGTTTATTTATTATTGCCTATAGCTATTTTGGTAAAGACCAACCACAAAAAATTATTGAATATGCGAATCGAAGTTTAGCTATTTTACCAAAAACCAAAATAATCCCAGTAGAAATAATGGGAAATATTGTACTTAGTCTGGGCTATGGTGAGTTAAATAATGAGCCAAAAGCGATGGAAGCAGTCCAAGCTAGCTTAGAACTTGCAAGAAAATCGAAAAATCCTAGCCATGAAAAGGATGTACTCACATTTATAGGACATTTACAGCGCAGATTTGGGAAAAAGCAAGAAGCGATTAAAACATATAACCAAGCACTTGCAATCAAAATTCAAGTAAAAGCTGTAGGTGTTGATTCTGGAATTTATGCTGGCTTAGGTCGTACTTATGCTGAATTAAATCAACCTAATGAAGCGATTAAAAACTATCAAGAAGCAGTTCAGCGAATTGAAGTAGTAAGAAGTAGGATTCAAGAAATTACACCAGATTTACAAAAATCTTTCTTCCAAACAATTGTCGATTTTGATGGATTCACACCAGCCCAAGTATATCGTCAGTATGCAGATTTATTATTACAGCAAGGACGTACAGCAGAAGCAACGCCAATCATAGAAATACTGAAATATCTAGAAGCTCAAGAGTATTTCGGCAAACCAAGAGCAATTAATAGTACTTTAAATGATAAACAAATCGCCTTGGGTAAGGAATTAAATCAATTAGAAAGTATCCTACGAGAGAAGCGTGATAATAAGCAGCAACAGCGTATTATTGAATTGCGAAAAATGCAAGAAAGTCTCATAAAAGAATACGGAGAATTTGTCAAAAGTCCAGAAGTTGCAAAACGAATTGAAGAATTACGTCAACTGACTGGAGGAAAGAATTTAGACCCAGATGAACAAGCAAGAAGTTTACAAGATAATTTAAAGCGTCTACAACAAGATGCTGTAATTATTTATCCCTTGGTTCTAAAAGAGCGTTTGGAACTAGTATTACTTACTCCTTATGCTCCTCCAGTTCGTCGTACAGTGGCAGTTTCGCAAGCTGAACTTAATAAAACAATTGAAGATTTTCGTCGTGATTTGCAAAGTCCTGGTACTAATGCCAAAGTTAATGCTAATAAACTTTATCAATGGCTAATTCAACCATTGGAGGGGGATTTAGCAGAAGCAAAAACTAAAACAATTATCTTTGCTCCCGATGAAAAATTACGTTATATTCCTCTAGCTGCTTTACATGATAGCAAGCAATGGCTAATTGAGCGGTTTAACATCAATAATATTACAGCCTTGAGTTTGATGGATTTAAATACTAAACCTCAAAATAAACAAGACATTTTAGCTGCTGCATTTACAGATATCAATCGTAATGTAACTGTGCCGTTGGGGACAAAAACAGCAACTTTTAGAGGATTGAAATATGCAGGAAAAGAAGTAGATGAAATTACAGCAACTTTTTCTAGGAGTACTAAACTTTTAGACAAACAATTCAATACAAATATCCGATTAATGATGAACGATTATTCAGTAGTACATTTGGCAACTCATGCAGCATTTGTCAAGGAAAATCCAGACAATTCTGTAATTATTTTGGGTGATAAAGTTTTAGGTGATAGACAATTAGATGATAAAGATAATAAACAATATTTTACTTTGCGAGATGTCAAATCTTGGAATCTCACAAATGTTGATTTAGTCGTCCTGAGTGCTTGTGAAACTGGTTTGGGTGGTTTTGGGGATGGTAAAGAGATTTTAGGTTTTGGTTATGCGATGCAACAAACAGGTGCTAAAGCTGCGATCGCATCTTTGTGGAAAGTTGACGATCCCAGTACATCAGAACTAATGCAGCTATTTTACAAAAACCTCTCCAGGAAGATGACGAAATCTGAAGCATTACGTCAAGCACAACTTGATTTACTAAAAGGGAATAACGCCACCAGCATCAACTCTGAACAACGTTCTATTAGAGTGAATATACCACCCGGTACCTCCTCAAGAAATGAAAAGTATCAAAGTGGGTATTCCCATCCTTACTACTGGGCACCTTTTATCTTAATTGGCAATGGCCTTTAAAAAATAATAGAGATGCAAGTAATTGCATCTCTGCTAACTAATAAATAATTAACTACAAATTATGAATAACTTTCATCTCAAGGTGCAACGTATCGAACAAGTTTGCTTATTTGAATTAACTTGGGGAACAGCACAACGTCTCAGCGCTAAAATTATCTATCCCGAAAACTTGACATTACTCTATCAAGAATGGCAACGCACCTATCTAAGTTTTTACAAAACTGCGTTACGAGGAAGAGTAGAAAATTCCGGTAGTTTTCAAACACCAACTCCTGATTGGCACGCAAAATTAGTTCAAATAGAAGCAAAATTTCTATCAGAATTTCACAATTGGTTGCGTAGTAGCGAACTATATGAAATTAGAACAGTAATTACTCAAGGTTCTTTATTGTCTGCTAATTCTCAATCTGCAAATATTAATCTCTTCTTGACTTGTGATTCTTTAGAATTAGCACGCTTACCTTGGGAGACTTGGGAGATTTGTACGGAAGTTACCTTTGCTTTTAGTAAAATTAATATTGTTCGCAGTCCTATCAATATCCATAAATCAATAGCAAAGCATAATCATATTCATCGTGCTAAAACTAGAGTATTAGTAATTTTAGGTGATGATACTGGTTTAGATTTTCAAGCCGAAAAGAAAGCAATCCAAAAACTGAACCGTATTGCCGAAATTACATTTGTAGGATGGCAACCAGGAAAAAACATTGACCTACTTAAAACTGAACTAAAAGCAGCTATTACTTCAGAATTGGGATGGGATATTTTATTATTTGCAGGTCATAGCAATGAAACAGCTTTGACAGGTGGAGAAATTTCTATTGCTCCCAATACTACTTTATCAATTAGTGAAATCATACCTTTATTAAATCAAGCCTTAGAAAAAGGATTACAATTCGCTTTATTTAATTCTTGTAACGGGTTAAGTATTGCTAATAAGTTAATTGAATTAGGTTTAAGTCAAGTAGCAGTAATGCGAGAACCAATTCATAATAAAGTCGCCTCGGAATTTTTCCTACATTTTTTGCAAAATTTGGCTCAATATAAAGATGTCCAAGAAGCTTTAACATCAGCTTGTCAATATTTAAAGTTAGAAGAAAATCTGACTTATCCTAGTGCATATCTTATCCCTTCTCTATTTCTCCATCCAGAAGCTCATTTATTTCGCTTTAAACATAGTTTCGCTCATAATTTACGAAAAATTAGCCCGTCTCGCATTGAAACTATTGCTCTTTCAGCTTTATTTATTATTAGTACGCAACTACCTGTACAAAATAATTTATTAGCACAGCGTTTAAAAACACAAGCTATTTACCGTCAATTGACAGGGCAAATTGATTCAACAAAAAATCCCCCAGTTTTATTAGTCCAAATTGATGAAGAATCGATTAGGAAGCGTAAAATCTCCAACCCAAAACCGATGAATCGTCAATACTTAGCTGAATTAATTGATAAGTTAAAAACGAGAGGTGCTAAGGTAATTGGAATTGATTATTTATTAGATAGACATCAACAAGAAAACGATCAAGCCTTAGCGAAAACTCTTCAGCTTGGGGTAAAATCATCAAAACCGACATGGTTTGTCTTAGCAACAACTAGTGCCTTAAATGGCGATCGGTTGAAAGTATTACCGGAAATTGCTAGCCCTAACTGGACTTTGCAAGGAGAAATTGAGATTTTACCGGGATATATGCAACTGCTATCTCTATCAGATAAATCTTCATCTCAACCATTATATTTTGCTAATTTATTAGCAATCTCACATCAGTTACATAAACTAGAACCACAAACAGCTACCACAGCAAATAAAAAACGACGAGGATTGATTGCAGTTGCTGATACAACTATTGAAGATGGAATTAAACAACTACCCCAACCTCAATTAAATAGTAAAACCGACTTTAGCCAGCAGATTGAACAATTCTTACAAAACAATCATCTGAAGAATATTACTAGCTTTACATCACCGCGGATTAATTTACAACCAATAACAGAATTTAGCTATTATTTTGGTCAGATGTGGTTGCACCCAATAGTTGATTTTTCTATTCCGCCAAATCAAGTCTATCGCAGGATTCCGGCTTGGCAGTTATTAGAAAATCAGACCCAAAAGCCCCAAATTGCTAATTTAGAAAATCAAATAGTTATTATTGCACCTGGGGGATATGGTGAAGCAGGAATGTCAAAAGATGG
Source organism: Fischerella muscicola SAG 1427-1 = PCC 73103 (assembly GCF_000317245.1). Lineage (GTDB taxonomy): Bacteria > Cyanobacteriota > Cyanobacteriia > Cyanobacteriales > Nostocaceae > Pelatocladus > Pelatocladus muscicola_A. Next base: position 40,185 of record NZ_AJLJ01000519.1, on the reverse strand, counting down.
TGAAGATAATTTTGATTTACCTCCGGCTTTGGAAGTATGGCAACGTTTAGAAAATCCAGAAAATACTAATCAAGTATTAACTGGTGGTGAAATTCATGCTTATAAAGTACATCATTTATTAAATAATAGGATGGTTGTACCTATCCCTGATTTATGGATAATTTTAATAGCGATTGTATTGGGTAAAACTTTATATTTTGTAATGCAAAAAAATCCCCGATTCAGATTACAAATTTTATTATCGTTAGGTGTATCTACAGTAGCTTATGGTTTAATAAGCTTACAAATTTATCTTTCATCAATTGCGATAATTTTACCTTGGAGCTTACCATCACTAATTATTTGGTTGTACGTAATGCCAGCATTTTTGAGGAAAAAAGCTTATGAATAGGTTCAATCACATTCAGTTTTATTTATTAATTTTAGCAATAAATATTACTGGCTTACCTTTATTTTTTAACCTAAATTTAAAAGCAGAAACGAAACCAACAAATCCGCTTTTATCTTGGGTTAATATTTTCCTGCCTTTATCGAAACCGAAACCTCCTGTTAAACCACGTAAAGCTGTTGGTCGTCCTTTTCGTGATTCATCTGCACCAAGTCCTGTTTGTATGATTTCTCCTGATGTACCGGAGGATAAAATAAATAAAACTACTAAAACTAGAATTGTTTGGAGCGATCGCCCTTTATTTCTTTGGGAAGGAAATGTACAACAAGTTGGTCTGATGAAGAATAGACAGACTACTTTATGGACTCAGGAATTAGTACCAGGACAACAATTTATTAGTTACACAGGAGAGCCACTACAACCAGGTGAAATTTATTACTGGGTTGTATTTGACAGTGGTACAGCCACAGGAAATATCAAATTTCGGGTTATGGAAGCACAAGAAAGAGAGAGCATAACTAATCAATTAAAAACTTTGGAGGAGGAACAGAAAGCCAAAGGAGCCAATACAGAAGCGATCGCACTCGCCAAGGCTAACTATTTTATACAACGAGAATTATGGGCTGATGCCTTACAGCAAGCTTACTCCGTAGAAAACCCCTCCACAGAGTTGCTTAAAATACGTCAGGATATTCCGCAACAACTTAAGTCAGAGTGCGGTAACAAGTCTTGAAAAATTAGCCAATCACATTTTTACAAGATACTCAGATGCATCATCTGGGTATTTTTCTATTTTTATGCCCGTTTTCAACCAAGTTTTTCAGACGATATAAAAACTCTGTAGAAATAAAAATATCCTCAAGAAAAATCTCAAATTCCCTCAAGCTTGATTATATAAGCGTTCTGGGCTACTTGATGAATTAGCTGACAACTGATTTCCAGAAAAAATATCTAATTTTGGCATATCCTCTTTACCGCTAGAAATACATATCAATGAGCGCACAAAGAGGACAGCTTCAAGTTAGAAATCACTTATTTTGGCATATCCTCTCAAACCTCAGAAATACATATCCATGTGAGCAAGCAAAACGCGATCGCATCAAGTGTATTTATTCACCTGAGTGAAATTTTATTCATCAAATCAACCCAACATCAACAAATATTAAGGAGTCAGCAAAATGAAACTTTCAAAATTAGCAGCAGTAATCTTAGTTTTTGGAACAATGCTTGTTCCTTCCGCTACTTTAGCTGGAAGCTCAAGTGAGTCTAATCCATTGCTGATTACACGGGCAAAAACTGAATTAAAGCCTCAGTTAAAACTACCTACAATCGAACGCTTATCTGAAACCAATTCTTCCCCCAAAGCTCGTAATAACAATAATGTAGATACGCTATTAAGTCAAATTTCAGCCGATTTAGAAAAAGGAGATTTTCAAGCAGCAATTGAAGGTTGTAATTCAGTTTTAAAAATTGATGCAAATAATTTTGCAGCTTACGTATTTCGGGGATTCGCTTACAGCCATTTAGAGCAATATGAAACAGCAGTTGGAGATTTTGAGCAAGCGATAGGTATTAACCCTAATTCTGCTTATCCTTACTTTGGTAGAGGCTTTGCTCAAGTTCAACTTGAAAAATATCGTGACTCGCTTGCAGATTTTGAGCAAACCATCAAAATGGAACCAGAATTTGCTCACGCTTATTTTTGGCGCGGGATTGCTCAAGCTAATTTAGCTCAAACAGATGCAGCAAAGGCTGATTTAGAGAAAGCTGCTGAACTTTATCAAAAACAAGGAAATCCTCAAGCTGCTGAACAAGCGTTAAATGTATTGAAACAAATCTATACAGCTTAAAGCTTGTTTTTGATTGAGTTATAGACTTTGGATCTAACAATGCAATTCTCAGGTGCATTACGCCAGCATTTTTCTAGAATGCGGTCAGGCTATATGCACCACTATTTATCAATATCTCCAACTATTGCAACAATATTTCACCTGATATAACCATGACGAAAACAGCAAAAAAGCATCTTCCATACGGCATTTCTAGCTTTGTTTCTACATTTCTAATTTTGACAAGTATTACAGCTATTTATAGTAGTGCGATCGCTAATGATAAATTATCTATTGTTAAGCCTCATACAAATCCTGGACAGCAACCTAAGGATCAAAAAACAGGAGCAACGCTCACAAAACAAATACCTGATTCTCCAGAAATTACAAATTCAGCAAATATAGAGAAAATTAAGCAGGTTTCCAAACAGCAAAATGCCACGATTGTTCAATACTCAATTATTACCGATGAATCTACAGTTAAGGGAAAAACAGAAGCTCAAGAATCGGAATTATATATTTGGGTAATTAAACCCACAGGCGAGATGCAATTCCGGAAAGTTGACTTAAAAGCTTGGGGAAAAGTTGAGAATAATTCATTTCTCAATTTATTTGGCAGAAATCGCCGTCATCATGGTGCAAGAAGTGTAGAGGCAAAGGGAATTGTAGCTTATGATAAGCCTAAGAATAAAAGCTTGAAATTTGATTTACAAAAACTGCATCAAGTATTAATTGAACCAATTGCCGATTTACTACCACAAAAACCAGAGGAACGAGTTGTTTTTATTCCTCAAGGTGAACTATTTACTGTTCCTTTTGCAGCATTACAAGATGCAAAGGGTAAATATTTGATTGAGAAACACACAATTTCTACTGCACCTTCAATTCAGGTATTAGATTTACTTTACCAGCGCCAAAAAGGGCGTAAAGATGCAAAACCTTTTGTTCCCAAACATATCACGGGTGATGAATTATTAATAGTAGGAAACCCCACTGCACCAAAAACACCTCTCAATCCAGCAAGGGATAACTGTCAACCATCACCATTACCAGGCGCACAAAAAGAAGCCAACAACATTGCAGAGATGTTTCAAACTCAACCACTAATAGGTGATGCTGCAACAGAAACGGCAATTGTGGAGAAAATGCCCCAAGCGCGAATTATTCACCTCGCCACATATACTTTACCCAATGATTGCGCTGAAGAAAACTCACCCGGTGTCATTGCCCTTGCTTCCTCACAGCGAGATGACGGATGGTTGAAGACTGAAGAAATCCAGAATATGAAGCTCAAAGCCGATTTAGTTGTCTTAACTGGTTGTGATACAGCATTGGGACGCATCACAGGTGATGGTGTCATTGGGCTTTCTCGCGCTTTTTTAGGTGCTGGTGCGGATAGCGTCATTGGTTCGCTATGGGATGTTTCTGATATATCCACAGTGACACTGATGAGCGAATTTTATGGTAGTTTGGGTAAAAATACGGATAAAGCAGGTGCGTTACGTCAAGCGATGCTGGAAACGATGAAAAAGTATCCAAATCCTCAAGATTGGGCTGCTTTTACGTTAATTGGTTTGTTGTAGTGGTGGTGTGAGGTATGACGATGCGTTCCTGCAAAATTGGGCTAAGTGTATTTATTTGTCTATTGGTTGTTGTTTCAACTTCATTGGGTTCTAGTTTTCCGATGGCCCGTGAGATTAGAGACCGTGAAGGTGAGGGCGCATCACTGGGTAATCTCGGTCTTGCTTATGATAGTTTAGGAAACTACCCAAAAGCGATTGAGTATTCTCAGCAGTTTTTAAGTAAATCTAGAGAGATTAAAAATCTTCTGGGAGAAGGAATTGCTTTAAATAATTTAGGATTTGCTCTCTACAAATCTGGTGATATTGTCGCAGCAGAAAAAAGTCTGTACGAGGGGATTAAAGTTTATGAATCTCTCCGAAATACAAAATTAAATGATACTAGCAAAGTCTCTATCTTTGAAACGCAAAGAAGTGCATATAATATTCTGCAACAAGTTCTCATCGCTCAGAATAAAACTGATGCAGCTTTAGAAATAGCAGAACGTAGTCGCGCTAGAGCTTTTGTAGAGTTACTCGCTTCTCAAGTATATTCTAACCCTCAAGAACAATTATCCAATCCACCAAATATTGACCAAATTAAACAAATTGCTAAATCACAAAATGCCACCTTAGTCCAATATTCAATTATTAGTGATGACTTCAAAGTAGCAGGTAGACAAAAAGCAGAAGAATCAGAGCTATATATCTGGGTGATAAAACCCACAGGTGAGGTCACATTCCGCAAGGCTGACCTTAAACCTTTGTGGAATAAAGAAAATATAAATTTAGAAGAATTAGTTAAAGTTAGCCGTCAATCAATCGGTGTTAGAAGTCGCGGTATTCGAGTATCTCATAAACCGAATCCGGGTGAAGCACAAAATCATTTAAAACGAATACATCAATTATTAATTAATCCTATCGCTGACTTATTACCTAAAAAAGAAATGGACAAGGTAATCTTCATACCTCAAAATTCGTTATTTATTGTACCCTTCCCTGCATTACAAGATAAAGATGGTAAATACCTGATCGAGAAACATACTATTCTCACGTCACCCTCAATACAAGTTTTAGATTTAACCCGTCAGCAACGTCAAAAAGAGACACGTAATTTCACATCTCCATTAATTGTAGGCAATCCTACCATGCCGAAGGTTGCCTTAAAAATTGGGGATAAACCGCAACAATTAACTTCCTTACCTGGCGCTGAGAAGGAAGCAAAAGCGATCGCATCCTTATTGAACAGCAAAGCTTTGATTGGTAATAACGCAACAGAAGCAGCGATTGTGCAACGCTTACCCCAAGCGAGAATTATTCACTTTGCTACCCACGGCTTATTTGATGATATTCGAGGATTGGATAGTGCGATCGCATTAGCTCCTTCCCAAAGAAAGCTCACTCTCACCCCTGAAAATTTAAGCTCTCTCTCATCACCTCTAAACAAGGAAGATAAAAAGGACGATGGACTACTGACAGCAGAAGAAATTCTCGATCTGAAAATTAACGCTGATTTGGTTGTTCTCAGTGCTTGCGACACAGGTAGAGGTCGAATAACTAGTGATGGTGTTATTGGTTTATTTCGTTCTTTAATTAGTGCTGGTACATCCAGTGTAATTGTCTCTTTATGGGCAGTAGATGATGGTTCAACTGCTTTTTTGATGACTGAATTTTATCAAAATTTGCAACATAAACTTGACAAAGCCACTGCGTTAAGAAATGCCATGCTCACTGCTAAGAAAAAATATGCGAGTCCATCTCAATGGGCTGCTTTTACTCTGATTGGGGAGTCGCAATAAATCTCATCATAATTGCCTTGGCTATGATTAATGCTCACAACATAGAGCGATAAATGCTTGTATTGTGCCAATGGACTTTATTTAAACTTAGGAAATGTAAATATGAAAACAGATATTACACCAAAATTAATTTCAACAGGTAATCAATTTAATCTCGCAATATTGAGGTTAGGAGCAATCATTACTATTGCCGGATTATTAAGTGGTATCCCAGCAGCTACTGCACTTAAATCCCAGCAAGAAATTATTGCTCAGAACTCATATTCTCCAACTTCTCAAGCAACATCTACAGATAAATTATTACAAGAAGGAATCACGCAGCTACGTAAATATAAACTTAGGGATGCTGAAAAAACCTTTCAACAAGTGTTATTGCAAAAAAGACAAGAAAATGATGCTGCTGGAACTGCTATCGTTCTCAATTACCTAAGTGAAGTTTATAGTTTATTGAGTGAGCCAACACAGGCTTTAAAATTTTCTCAAGAAGCATTGACTATTGCTCAAAAATTAAATAATCGTTCACAAGAAGCAGCAGCTTTAGATAATATTGGTAATGCTTATAGTGGATTTAAGCAATATTCAAAAGCGTTGGATAATTTTCAAAAAGCTTTAATTATTTGGCGAGAAATTAAAGATGTAAAAGGTGAGGCAGGTAGTTTAAGTAATATTGCTACGGTTTATATAAATCAAGGTTATTTTTCTCAGGCTGTAGAATTTTTACAGCGATCGCTCTCTATTCGACAACAAGTAAAAGATAGTTTTAATGAACCTGAAATAATTGCTTTATTGGGTTTAAGTCACTATGCATTAGGTAACATTGATCAAAGTTTTGGGATGCTAAATCAAGCGTTACAACTTAGTCGTCAGGTAAAGAATCCTAAAGCTGAAAGTATTGCACTAATGTCAGCAGGAACTGTTCATATTTTTTCAAGACAACTTGATAAACAAATAGAGTATATGCAGCCAGCACTTGTACTCGCTAAACGAAGCGGTAATGTATTGGAAGAAATGAAAGTTTTTGCTTATATCGCAGATGCTGATAATCAGTTAAAAAATCCTAAAAAAGCAGGTGAATACAGTCAGCAATCTTTAGAAATAGCGCAGAAAGCATTAGCTATTTATCAAAAACAAAAAAATCCTGCTGAAGCAGCCCAAATATTTCTGAATATTGCATCAATTTACAGTAAGCAGCAACAGTATGATAAAGCCTTAGCATCATATCAGCAAGCTTTAAAAATTTTCCGAGAACTCAAGCAGCGAGAATTAGAATTAGAAACTATCAGTCAGATAGCTGATATTTATAACCAGCAGAAAAAATTTGATCAAGCTGTAGAGTTACATCAGCAAGCACTGATAATTTTTAAAGAACTCAATAATCCCCCAGCACAATTAGGTTTGCTTGCATCAGTAGCACTGGCTTACAAAAATCTACAGCAATATCCAAAAGCTATTGATTACTATCAGCAAGGTTTATCAATTGCTCAAGTAAATAAATTACCTTTATATAAAGGTATTATTCTTTATGGAACGTGTAATCTTTACTATGACTGGAAAAAATATAAGGAAGCAAGTGATAGTTGTGAGCAAGCTTTAGCTATATTTCAGCAAATTAAAAGACCAGAGGAAGAATTGATGAATCTTCTCGGCTACATAGGATTATTATATGAAAATCAACAAAATTATTCTCAGGCAGAATCATACTATCAACAAGTACTCAAACGTTGGCAGGTTTTATATGGTTCAGAAAGTATTGAAATAGTAAAAAATATTAAGACATTAGGTTATCTATACAACAATCAAGGTAAGTATCGAGAAGCTTTACCATATTTTCAACGCGCTCTAGCACTTCAAGAAAAACATCTTGGTCAAGAAAATATAGAGGTTGTTAACAGTTTGAATCAATTGACCAGCCTTTATATTAAATTGGTTAATTATCCAGAAGCATTAAAAGTTGGTCAACGCGCTCTTACAATTATTCAAAAAATGCGTGGTTTGGAACATCCAGATGTTGTTTCTTCCTTGAATAATTTAGCTAATATATACACAGGTTTAGGAAATTATCAAGAAGCATTACGACTTTATCAACGTGCCTTAATAATCACAGAAAAAAATTCAAAGAAAGACTTTTGGGATGATTTTAACCTAGCAGTTCAGCTTAATAACCTAGCGTCAGCTTATAGAGACTTAGGTAATTATGATGAAGCTGAGAAAACTTGGCTACGTGCTTTAAAAATCCGCGAACAGCTATACCAAAATGCACTAACTGCTCAATCGAGTGAACATACCTATAAAATCAACTCGCTAGCTGGTGTGGTAGCTGGTAGTCTTAATAATTTAGCTAATTTATATCAAGATAAAGGAAATTATACTGAAGTGCTCAAACTTCATCAACGTGCTTTATCTCTTAATGAAAAAGCCTTTGGTAAAGAACATCCTGATGTTGCTTTAAGTATGAATAATCTTGCTTCTGCGTATAAAGATTTAGGAAGATATCAAGAAGCGCTATCCCTAACAAAAACCGCTTTAGCTATTAATGAGAAAATTCTTGGTGCGGAACATCCTCAAGTGGCTTCTAACCTCAATAATTTAGCCAATATCTATCTAGCACAGGGAAAATTTACAGAAGCGCAGGGTTTATTTCAACGTGCTTTGACTATTCGTGAAAAAGTATTTGGTAATGAACATCCATTAGTTGCAATTAGTGTAAATAATCTTGGTGGACTGTACAGTACGCAAGGTAATTATCAGCAAGCAATGATTCTATATAAGCGTGCTTTGGAAATTCGTCAGAAAATATTTGGTGAAGAACATCCAGATGTTGCTAGTAGCCTGAATAATTTGGCAAGTGTATATCAAGACCAAGGTAAATATCAAGAAGCCCTTTCTTTACATCAACGTGCTTTAGCAATTAGAGAAAAACGATTAGGCTCCGAACATCCAGATGTTGCTAATAGCCTGAATAATTTAGCAGAGATATACGTTACACAAGCAAAATATCAACAAGCAATAGAGTTACATCAACGCGCTCTCACTATCAACAATAAAGTATTTGCTATCGAAAATATTAACAGTGCCAGAAATCTTAGTAATTTGGCTAGTACTTACAATGACATAGGCAACTATAAAGAAGCTCTTACTTTGTTTAAAAGTGCTTTAGCCATACGAGAAAAAATATTAGGTTCTGAACATCCCGATGTTGCCAAGACTCTTAACAGCTTAAGTCTATTCTACGCAGAGCAAGGTAATTATGTAGAGGCACAAAAACTCAGTCAACGCGCTTTATACATTCAAGAAAAAGCATTTGGTAAAGAACATCCTGACGTTGCCACAAGCCTCAATAATCTAGCTGAAATCTACAAAACCTTAGCTGATTATAAGCAAACTATGGAATTACACCAACGCGCTAAAGCAATTAACGAAAAAGTATTTGGTACAGAACATCCTCAGATAGCATATAGCCTTAACAATTTAGCTGGTGCATATTTAGCCCAAGGGAATTATCCAGAAGCACTAAAGTTATATCAAGAAGCTTTAAAAATTAACAAAAAAGCATTTAATGATGAGCATCCCTTAGTAGCTCAAGCACTACAAAACTTGGCTAATCTATATAGTGACTTGGGGAATGATAAAGAGGCTGAAGCTTTATACAAACAAGCTTTAACTGTCAGCGAAGAGGTGTTTGGTAGTAATCATCCTATGGTTGCAACAATCCTTAGTAATCTTGCATCTACTTACTACCACCAGGAAAATAATACTGAGGCAGAAAAATTGATACAACGTGCTTTAGCTATTCGAGAACAGGTATTTGGTGTTAATCATCCTGATGTTGCCCTCAGTCTGAATAATTTAGCTCTTTTATATAATAACCAAGACAAATATCAAGAATCTCTTCAGCTTTTACAACGTTCTTCAGGTATCTTAGAAAAAGTATATGGTACTAATCATCCCCAAGTTGCACTCAATTTAAGTAACCAAGGTTGGAATTATTATCTTTTAGGAAATAATCAAAGAGCAATCGAACTCTTACAAAAATCGCTTTCGATGACAGAAAGCTTTTTTGGCTCCCAACATCCAGGTGTTGTTAAAGATTTAAGATTACAAAGTTATGCATACCATGCTCAAGGTGATATAAACCGTGCTATTGAAGTGAGAAAGCGCAGTTTAGATATTAGCGATCGCAATCTCAATATTATCCTTGGTATCGGTTCAGAACGCCAAAAACAAAACTATATGATGGCGTTAGTCAATGAGTCAACCGACATTACAGTTTCCTTACACCTCCAGTCAGCACCCAATAATCCCGAAGCTGCAAAACTGGCTCTCACCGCAATTCTTCGCCGGAAAGGACGCATACTTGATGTTCTCAGCGATAATCGTAGCTGGTTACGACAAAACCTTACTCCAGAAAACCAAAAATTATTTGACGAACTCACAACCATCAGTTCCCAACTGGCAAGACTCACGTACACTGAATCTAGTAACTTTGGTCAAGAATTTGCAAAACTCCAAGCTGAGTATGACAAATTAGAAGCAGAACTCTCTAAACGTAGCAGCGAATTTCGCACTGTCACTCAAATCACCACAATTGAATCAGTGCAAAAATTAATACCTGCTGATGCAGCTTTAGTAGAATTTACGCTGTATCAACCCTTGATCAATCCCAAAGCTGGAAAAAAGAGCGATCGCTATGGTAAACCCCATTATGCAGCATATATCCTGACATCCCAAGGCGCACCACAATGGGTAGATTTAGGAGAAGCGGAAGCTATTGATCGAGAAATTAGTGAATTTGGTGACATCCTGCAAAGTAAATCCCGCGATGTCAAACCAATTGCGCGTCGCTTGGATAGCAAACTCATGCAACCCATCCGCAAACTATTGGGTGATAAGCGAAAACTGCTACTTTCTCCCGACAGCCAGCTGAATCTAATTCCCTTCGCTGCGCTGGTAGATGAAAATAACCGCTATTTGGTAGAAAATTATACTATTAATTATTTAACAACAGGGCGTGACTTACTGCGCTTATCAAATCAAGCACCCAGCCGTCAAACACCTGTGGTAATGGCAAATATTGATTTTGGTAATGCTGGAAGTAACTTATCTGTGTCAGAAAAAGGCGATCGTCAAGCAAAACCTTCCTCGGAATTTGACAGACTAAAATTCTCACCCTTACCAGGAACAAAGGAAGAAGCCGAAGCCATTACCCCCTTATTAAAAGATGTCAAACTCCTAACAGGTAACCAAGCCACAGAAAATACTCTCAAACAATTGCGATCGCCTAGTATTTTACATATCGCTACTCACGGGTTCTTCCTCACCGATGAAAAAATAGACTTTCCAGATACTCCTGATTTAGCTGTGGGAAATCGTGGAATTATAGTTAAACCTGGTTCCAAGGTGAGTAAAAACATTCAAAATCCCCTCTTACGTTCTGGTATTGCGTTAGCTGGATTTAACAACCGCCGCAGTGGTGATGAAGATGGTGTACTGACAGCTTTAGAAGCATCTTCCTTAAATTTATCGGGTACTAAATTAGTCGTACTTTCCGCCTGTCAGACTGGTGTGGGTAAAGCCACCAATGGCGAAGGGGTATATGGTTTGCGTCGTGCTTTTGTGATGGCTGGTACCCAAAGTCAGTTAATTAGTCTCTGGAACGTTGACGATTTGGGGACTAAAGAACTGATGGTGAAATATTACGGACGATTAATGAAAAATGAAGGACGTTCTGAAGCTTTGCGACAGACGCAATTAGAAATGTTGGATTCCCAAAAATACCAGCATCCATTTTACTGGGCTGCTTTCATCCCTTCTGGTGATTGGACTCCTGCTAAATTTTAGCCTGATTTTTGGCATATCCTTCCAAAAGCTAGAAATATAGATCACCAACCCGCATAAAAGAGACAAACAAATTAATGCAAACTATATCATCTCCTAAAAAATCAGTGAAAACTAACGCTAAATTTAACTTGATAATTCTACGAGTAGGCACATATATTCTTCTGACAGTTTTATTGAGTGGAATAACCGAAGCAGCTTTTTCTTCTAAACAAGAAATTATTACTCAAAACTCAATTCCCTCTACTCCTCAATCAACATCTACAGATAAATTATTGCAAGCAGGAATCACCCAGCTACGCGAATATAAACTCAGAGATGCAGAGAAAACTTTTAAACAAGTTTTAGTACTGCGACAAAAACAACAAGATTCTTTAGGTGAAGCCGAAGCATTAAATTATTTGGGTGAAGTTTATAACTCATTAGGCGAGTATCCAGAAGCACAGAAAGCATTAACTCCAGCATTAGCTATTTATCAAAATCTGAATAATCGCCAAGGTGAAGGTAATGTATTAGATAATCTGGGTGAAACTTATCAGGGATTAAAAGAATATTCAAAAGCACTAGAGACCTTTCAAAAAACTTTGACTATACGCCGAGAAACAAATGATCAGAAAGGGGAGGGTGAGACACTAACAAATATTGGTGTTGTTTATATTGCTCAGGGAAAATTCCCAGAAGCAGTAGAACCACTACAAGAATCTTTAAAAATTCGACAGCAGATTAAAGATAGTTTTTCTGAACCTGAAACGATTGCTTTATTAGGTTTAGTAAATAGAACGTTAGGTAAAACCGAAGCAGGTTTAGAATTACTCAAACAAGCTTTACAACTTAGTCGTCAAGTCAAAAATATTCGTGCAGAAGCGCTAGCTTTAACCCTCAACGGTTTCGTTTATCAAGGTTTGAATCAAGAAGATAAAGCCCTTGAATTTTATCAAAGTGCATTAACAATCATCAAAAAAGGCGGAAATCTTTCTGAAGAAGCTTATATACTCAATCAAATGGGATTATCTCACCACAAGTTAAAACAATATCCCCAAGCAATAGATTATTATCAGCAAGCTTTACCCATTCATCAAAAACTCAAGAACCGCGAAGCTGAAGCCGAAATTTTAGTTGTCACTGGTTTAAGTTATTATGAACAAGAAAAATCACAACTCGCCTTAGATTTTTTTAATAAAGCACTAGTAATCTATCAACAGCTTAAAAAACCTGTTTCACAAGAAACCATTTTATCTTTAATAGGAGGTATTTACAGAACTCAATTAGATGATTATCCCAAAGCATTAAAATATTATCAGCAAGCTTTAGCTATTGCTCGACAATTAAAAGAACCTAAAAATATAGCTGGTAATCTTGGCGCTCTTTGCGATACTTATTCCTTGATGACACAATATAAACAAGCAATAGATAGTTGTCAAGAAGCTTTAACAATTTATGAAAAAATACCCAATCAAAAAGAACGCGAAGCTTCAATGCTTCTCACTCTTGGGCAAATAAATGAATTACAAAAAAACTACGCTCAGGCTGAATCATTTTTTCAACGTGCTTTAGTAATAAATTCTGAGTTACATGGTCAGGATAGTATTAAGATTGTAAGCAACATCTTTAATTTAGCAAATTTTTACCACGATCGCGGTAAATACGAACAAGCATTATCCTATTATCAACGTCTTTTAGAAATCAGAGAAAAAAATCTTGGTTCTGAACACCCAGATGTGGTAATGAGTCTTAATTTTGTTGGTAATGTTTACACGAATTTAGCTAAATACGAAGAAGCCTTAAAGTATTATGAACGCGCTCGTAAAATTTATGAAAATAATCCTAATTCTCAAACAGATAAATATTCTAGCGTTCTGAATAATATCGCTCTTGTCTATAGTTATTTAGGAAATGATAAGGAAGCAATTATTCTTTATGAAAAATCTTTGAAAATAGCAGAACAAACATGGGCTAGTGAAAGCTCTCAGATAACTAGAACTTTGAGGAATCTTGCTAATTCTTACGAAAACTTAGGAAATTATCAGAAAGCAGAGGAACTATATAAGCGTTCTTTGACAATAGCCGAAAAACGATATATAAAAGCAGCAAATGCAAAACTTTTTGAGGATGCAGGATATCTCAGCTATAGCGCTGAAAATTTTGCAGCATCTCTGCAATCATTAGCTGGTTTATATCAAAATCTGGGAAAGTATCAAGAAGCAATTCAATTATATAAGAAAGCGCAAACAATAAGTGAAAATCAATTTGGAACTGAACACCCTCAAGTTGCTACAATTATCAGCAATTTAGCTTTGGTTTATAACAAGCAGGGAAAATATCAAGAAGCACTACAACTGTATCAACGTGCTGAGAAAATATTGGCAAAATCTTTTGGTACTGAACATCCTGAATATGCTACCTATCTTGGCAATTTAGCTAATTTATACCAAGAACAAGGTAATTATGCAGAATCATTATCTCTATTTGAACGTGCTTTAAAGATTAAAGAAAAGATACTAGGTCTTGAACACCCAGATGTTGCTCTTAGCCTAAATAATTTGGCTTTCTCTTATCAAATACAAGGAAGGTACTCAGATGCAATTAAACACTATCAGCAAGCTCTAGCAATTAACGAGAAGGTATTAGTACCAGAGCATCCTCAAGTAGCTCTTACTCTCAATAATTTGGCGATGTTATATCAAGAACAAGGAAACTACTCAGAAGCATTGAAACTATTTCAAGATGCTTTCGCAATTCGTCAAACAATATTTGGCTCAGAACACCCATCTATTGCTGAAAGTTTGAATAATTTAGCAGGTATCTATATAGAGTTGGCTCAATATCAAGAATCTATTAATTACTATAAACGTGCCAAACTAATAAATGAGAAAGTATTTGGTTCCCAACATCCAAGGGTTGCTCTAATTCTTAATAATTTAGCATTTGTCTATCAAGAACAAGGTAACTATACAGAAGCATTGAAACTATTTCAAGATGCTTTAGAAATTCGCACCCAACTATTAGGTTCTGATCATCGAGATGTTGCCAACACTTTGAATAATATTGCTGTTCTTTATAAAGAGCAAGGAAATTACACAGAAGCATTAAAATTATTACAGTTAGCTTTGAAAATTTATGAAAAAAAGTTTGGCTTTGAACATTACCTTATTGCTCAAAGTCTAAATAATATAGCTTTTGTATATGAAGACCTAGATAATTTTCCAGAAGCTATAGATAAATATCAGCGTGCTTTGGAGATTCGCACTAAAGTATTTGGTTCTGAACATCATTTATTTGCTCAAAGTTATAATAATCTTTCTGGATTATATAAAAAACAAGGTAATTATCCAAAAGCTCTTGATTATGCTCAAAAGTCTTTAACAATAAATCAGAAAATATTTAGCAATGAGCATCCAGATATAAGTCAAAATTTAAATAATATGGCGGCAATTTATGAAAATTTAGGAAATAATCGAGAAGCTGAAATTCTATATAATCGGGCTTTAGGCATTAATGAAAAAATATTTGGCAAATTTCATCCTAAAGTCGCTATGAATCTTGATAACTTGGCGGTGCTATACTACAACAAAGAAATATTCGGTGAAGCAACAGAAAATATTCAAATTGAACCATTTATCAAACGTGCCTTAGAGATTAGAGAAAAAATATTTGGCTCCAATCATCCCGATGTTGCTCTCAGTTTGAATAATCTATCAAGTTTATATAATGTGCAGGGTAAGCATCAGGAATCTCTTAAACTCTTACAACGTTCTTTAGCAATTTACGAGAAAGCCTATGGTACTAAACATACCCAAGTCGCAATTAACCTGAGCAACCAAGCTTGGACATACTTTCTTTTGGATAACACTCAAAAAGCAATAGAACTCACCCAAAAATCTCTTGAGATCACAGAAAGTATCTTTGGTTCTGAACACCCTGATTTTGCAAATAATTTGGGGATGCAAGCTTTGTACTACAATGCCCAAGGTGATACATCTCGTGCGATTGAGTTGAGAAAGCGTGGTTTAGAAATAGGCGATCGCAATCTCAATATTATCCTTGGCATTGGTTCGGAACGCCAAAAACAAAATTATATGGCGTTACTTGTGGAATCAGGTGATACTGCAATTTCTTCTCACCTCCAGTCAGCACCCAATAACCCCCAAGCAGCAAACCTAGCTTTAACTACAATCCTCCGTCGCAAAGGACGCATACTTGATGTCGAGAGCGATAGTCGAAACTGGTTGCGACAAAATCTTACCCCAGAAAACCAAAAATTATTTGACGAACTTTCCAGCACTAACTCCCAGCTTGCAAGACTTTTATACAATAGAAATAGTAACTTTACGAATACACAATATCGTCAAGAAATTGCCCAACTGAAGACTAAAGCCGAGAATTTAGAAGCAGAACTCTCTAAACGCAGTGCGGAATTTCGCGTCACAACCCAACCTGTAACTATTGAAGCAGTACAAAAATTGATACCTGCGGATACAGCTTTAGTAGAATTTGTTCAGTATAAACCCTTAACCAACATCAAAGGAGCAAAACGAAGCGATCGCTATGGTAAACCTCGCTATGCTGCCTACATTCTGACATCCCAAGGCTCAACTCAATGGGTAGATTTAGGGGAAACAGAAACTATCGATCGCGAAATAGCCGAATTTGGTACAGTTCTGCAAAGCAAATCCCGCGATGTTAAACCAGTTGCGCGTCGTCTGGATACCCAATTAATGCAACCCATCCGCAAACTATTGGGTGACAAGCGAAAACTGCTACTTTCTCCTGACAGCCAACTTAATTTAATTCCCTTTGCTGCCTTAGTCGATGAAAATAACCGCTATCTTGTAGGAAATTATACTATTAATTATTTAACAACAGCGCGTGACTTACTGCGATTATCTAATCAGCCATCTAGTGTTCAACCACCTGTGATGATGGCGAATATTGATTTTAATAATGCGGTAAATAACGCACCTATACCTCCAGTTACAAAAGAAGATTTAAAACGCTCCTCAGAAATCAACAGACTCACATTTAGTCCCTTACAGGGAACAAAGCAAGAAGCAGATGCGATTTTACCTATACTGAAACAAAGAGATATAAATGTAAACTTGTTAACAGGAAATCAAGCCACAGAAAACGCCCTCAAACAAATGCGATCGCCTAGCATTCTCCATATCGCTACCCACGGCTTCTTTTTAACTGACGAAAAAATAGAAATTCCCGATACTTATGATTTAGCCGTGGGAAATCGGGGAATCATCGTCAAACCTGGTTCTAGACAGCGAGTGAGTAGAAACCTGGAAAATCCCCTATTACGTTCCGGTATTGCTTTAGCTGGGTTTAACAACCGTCGCAGTGGTGATGAAGATGGTGTACTAACTGCATTAGAAGCATCTTCCTTAAATTTATCAGGTACTAAATTAGTCGTACTTTCCGCCTGTCAGACTGGCGTAGGTAACACAACCAATGGCGAAGGGGTGTATGGTTTACGTCGTGCTTTTGTGATAGCTGGTGTCCAGAGTCAACTAATTAGTTTATGGAATGTCAGCGATGTAGGTACAAAAGAACTAATGGTGAAATATTACCAGCAACTAATCCAAAATGAGGGACGTTCCGAAGCCTTGCGACAGACGCAATTAGAAATGTTGAAGTCCCAAGAATATCAACATCCATTTTACTGGGCTGCTTTTATCCCTTCTGGTGATTGGACTCCTGCCAAATTTTAGCCTGATTTTTGGCATATCCTCCCAACAGCTAGAAATATACTACTTTGATGCAACTAAAGTATCAGAGTACAAAGCCTGACATCATTGACATTTAATTAAACATCCAGAATCTTATGACACATATTAAACGCCGCCAATTTCTACAATTCGCTAGTTCTGCTTTAGCAACAGTTGGTATCAGCCAATTAGATATCATGCGCCAATCCCAACAATATGCCAAAGTTCTAGCACAGAATACTCCCCGCAAATTAGCATTACTGGTAGGAATTGACGAGTATAAAAATGGTATCCCAGGATTAGGAGGTTGCGAAAATGATGTTTTATTGCAACGCGAATTATTAACTCATCGCTTTGGTTTTCAAAACACAGATATTTTAACTTTAACTAATGCACAAGCAACACGCCAAAGCATATTAGAAGCATTTGAACAACATTTAATTAACCAAGCTAAACCCGGCGATGTTGTAGTATTCCACTATTCTGGACATGGTTCACTAGTACAAGATAAACACCGTGATACACCGGATGGAATTAACGGTACCCTTGTTCCCGTTGATAGTTCCTTACCTCCTAATGGTGGTGTAGTGCAAGATATTATGGGACATACTTTGTTTTTACTCATGTATGCGTTAAACACTAAAAATGTCACCGTCGTCCTAGATTGTTGCTACTCTGGTGCAACCAAACGAGGTAATTTAGTAGTACGTTCTCGCGATGGCGGAAGCAAATATTTGCCCAGTCCCGAAGAGTATAAACAACAAAGTAAATTGCTAGCTAAAACCGGACTCTCAGAACAAGAGTTTATCAGCAAACGTAGAAAAAATGTAGCCAAAGGTATTGTAATTACTGCTGCTAAACGCGACCAAGAAGCCCTGGAAGCCATAACAAGTGACTTTAGTTCTGGAGCTTTTACCTACGCTTTAACTCAATATCTTTGGCAACAAATAGGAGATGAATCTTTTAGTAAAACTTTTGTCAATGTTCGTGAAAACACTAAAGAAATTATTTGGCATCAAGGAGGTGGTGATAGTCAAGTACCAGATATAGAACAAAATTTGTCAGAAAATTCAAATGCATCAATCTATCATTCCACCCTCAAAGCAGTTCCGGCTGAGGCTGTTGTCACCGATATTAATGGCGATGAAGTAAATTTATGGTTGGGAGGTACACCTTCGCAAAGCATAGAAGGATTTAATGAAAAAGCTGTTTTGACAGTAGTAGATGCAAATGGTGAAGGACGGGGAAAAGTGCAAATTTCATCTCGTCAAGGATTGATAGCTAAAGGCAAATTAGTTAACACCCCACGCAATCAATTACAGAAAGGAACACTTTTGCAAGAACGTATCCGCACCATCCCCAAAGATTTAACTTTAAAAATTGGGCTAGATGACAGTTCTTTGGATAGCAACACCATCAAACAAGCTAAACAAGCACTACAGGCTATTAACCGTATAGAAGTACTGTCATTAGGACAAAATGAAGTACATTATATCTTTGGTCGTATGACTCAAGCTAAATACCAAGAACTACAACAAAAACGCATAGCAAACTTGCCTGTTGTCGGTAGTTTCGGAGTATTTTCGCCAACATTGGATGGAATTATTTCCAGTTCCTTTGGCAATGCAGATGAATCAGTAACTAGTGCTGTGGAACGTTTACGACCAAAGCTAAAATCATTTTTAGCAGCCAGAATTGTTAAAGATATACTTGGCAACAAAAATACATCAAAAATAAGTATAACTGCCTCAATAGTTGTTGCTGGTAGTCAAAAACTACTCGCCGAAACTTTCACAACTCGTGGTTTTAAACAAAATACTGGAGTTGCAAATTCTCCCAAACCCAGCCAACCAATCAACTTTTCTGATTCAGGTGTAGCAAAATTGCCCGTAGGCATCAGTATAGCTTTCCAAATTCAAAATAATGAATCTGTTCCCCTCCACGTTAGTATTTTAGGCATAGATAGCACCGGTAAAATGGATATTCTTTTCCCTTATGACAGGTCAGAAGATGCAATTTTAGTCCCACCAAAAAAACAATTTTCGATTCCTCGACCGCCTGAACCAGGAGAACAACCTACTACTTTTGATATTTCCGAACCACTAGGTTTTGCAGAAGCCCTGATTATTGCCAGTACTGAACCGTTACGTGGTTTTTTAGATGTCATCAAAACATTAGCAAATACTAGAGGAATAGGCGATCAACGCAGTCCTATCCCCGATATTACCGGAGACGAGTTTTTAGATTTAACTAATAGTTTGCTAGATGATTTAGATAGAGGTACACGCGGGGCAAATAGCAATGAAAATATGCAGCTTCCCCCAAACACTCGTGGCAGTGATACTACCAAGTTAGCCGTGATGTCGATTCCATTTGAAGTTGTTGCTTAAAAAAATACACTGCATAAATACAAGTGGACGAGGCTTGGACTTTTTCAAGGTGTTCAGAAATATTTAGTCAACGGTATCTGTCTTGCATCATGGCGTAGATATAGCCAAGCTGTTACAAGGGGCAAAGTAAGTCTGGAATCATTGCTGTATATCCTTTTCAGCTATGGCTAGACCTCAAATTATTTCAACCATTATCGCTTTCAATCAACCAAAGTTACCACAATCTTGTCACGAAAGAATAAGGATTTTAGCTATGTTACTGCATACTACAAACGGAGATTTTATACTACTTGCCCCTCGTTACAGCTTGGCTATATCTACGCCAATTCCCCAACCGCCTCGTAGTGCAGAGCTAAATCCAGTCGAGCATATCTGGGAGGAGGTACGCGAAAAGCATTTCTACAACAGAGTGTTTGATTCAATGCATGACGTTATTGATACCCTGTGCCAAGGGCTTAGAGAATTAATGGATATGCCAGAAAGATTACGTTCACTTACGAATTTTCCACATTTGAGAATTACGTTTTAGAACGCGGATTAGTATTAGAAGAGTACAACCCCAACCGACGCAAGGAGTTTTTGTTTCCTGGGCGGCATGGGTTGGGGCATATCCACAAGGTGAGTGCTGATAAAATCCTCAGAGATACCTGTGTGCGGTTGGGGATTGAGGGGGTGAGTACGCACAGCTTTCGGAGGACTGCGTTAACCAGGATGAGCGATGCGGGGATACCGTTGCGCCACATTCAGGAAATATCGGGGCATCGGACTTTAGCAGCGTTGGAGCGTTATTTGGGGGTAACTGAGAAGCAGAAGCAAAACGCGATCTCTGCTTTGGATTTTTGAACAAGAGCCAATATTAAGCATCGCTGTTGCGAAACACTAGCTATCTCAATTCAGACTTTCTGTATGTTTCAGTCATAGTAATAAATTATCAGTTGCAGCTACTTTCTAACTGTTTGATTTGCTCCTCTTTATATTCTTCAGGAACAAAACTGTAACCAAACTCAGAACAAGTGGAATTGACAATTTTGGCTAAATCAACTTTATCCTTCATTTTACGATTCCCCTTGTCAAACTCGATTGGATTTTTCTTATCAGCCCCATAAGCTTTAAATCCATCCTTTAGCAAGGTATCTCGTACCTTTAGACGTGTTGGGTTATCATTTATATCTAATAAGGCTTGAATTAAGACTTCAGCAGCATCATAAGCTGTCACAGCCCAAGGACTAATTTCTCTACCTTGCCATAATTCTTTGGCTTTCTTAGCAAAATTAGATTGAGAAACTGTTGTTTGTATCCAGGGACTAGCCACCACTAAACGATTTACAACATCTTCACCTAGCAGAAGTGTTTCATCTGTGAAAAGGCTATTTGCTCCTACCATCACAAAATTCTTATGATTAGCTTTGATTAATTTGAAGCTATTACGTAGGCTATAATTTGTGGTTCCTCCATCCAGGGTAAGCTCATCTAATTGAGTATAGAGTGAACTTGACAAATTAAATAAAATCAGCATAAACAAAGGTGTAAAAAATGCACTTGACTTTAGAACAAGATCAATGAGAAGACTTCAATGCTGTTGTCCGAAAATCTTCAGGAGTCAAGTTGATGTCACAGGGCTTTGAAACAAAATCTGCGGATGGACTTCAAAACGCACGTGAAGAGCGAAAGTCAAAAGAAATAGAAGACATCGGCAGTATTCAACAGAGTTTAGTGGAGCATTTTGGGGATATCAAATACCCGAGAGTAGATCGAACCAAAAAACATCAACTCCAAGACATCTTAGTAATTGCAATTTTGGCAATCATTGCAGGAGCGCAGGGGTGGGAAGACATCGAGAATTACGGCATCAGTAAGCAACAGTGGTTAGAAGAGTTTTTAGTATTACCAAACGGCATTCCATCGGATGACACCTTCCGTCGGGTATTTGAATTCATCGATCCAGAAGCATTAAATCGATGTTTTCTGCAATGGGTGGAAACTTTAGTGGGTTCGATGGGAGGAGAGATTATCCCCATAGATGGAAAGACCATCAGAGGTTCTTATGACCGAAATCACGGTCAAAGCGCACTCCACGTCATAAGTGCCTGGGCAAGTGAACAACGTTTGGTGTTGGCACAAGTGAAAGTAGAAGATAAATCCAATGAAATTACGGCGATTCCAGCATTATTACAGTTACTAGATATTACTGGCGCTATCATCACCATTGACGCGATGGGGACACAAACCGAAATCGCCAAACAGATTATCGATAAGAAAGCTAATTATGTCCTGGCACTCAAGGCTAATCATCCCACTCTCTATTCTCAAATCCAGCAATGGTTTGAAACTGAGAAAGCCAATAATTTCCGAGGCGTTGATGTCAGCTATGACAAACGAATTGAGAAAGCTCATCATCGCATAGAAATTCGTGAAGTTTGGACTGTACCCGTTGCGGCGATTGGTCAGCTTTATCAACCCAAGATCTGGGCAGGATTACAAAGCCTGGTCATGGTTGTTCGTGTGCGTCATCTTTGGAACAAAACTACCCGCGAAGTTCAGTTTTATTTGACTTCTTTACACAACGATGCTCAACTTATTGGTCGAGCTATCCGCAAACATTGGGGTATTGAAAACGAAGCTCATTGGACTCTCGACTGTACCTTTGCTGAAGATGCTTGTCGCATTCGTTCTTTCCACAGTCCTCAGAATTTTGCTCTTTTAAGACGCTTTGCTCTTAATGCCCTTAACTGTGAAAAAACTTACAAACGTAGTCTCCGTCAAAAAATGAAACGCACCGCTATGGATAACCCTCTTGTGTCAAACTGGGAAAACTCAATCGCTGAAAGCCTTTCGGAGCTTTACTTTTCATTTTTTGGCTACAAATTTTAGTTTCTATTAGAAAAGAAAAGCTCAAAGCTTGATTAGATAAAAGTTCCAGTATTTCCCTACGATTATTGTTTTCCGGAAGTGACAGAACAGGGATAATAATTATATGATTCAGGTTCTTAGTTGTTGTTTCATTAGCAATACAATAGATTCTTCTAATTCCTTGTGTCAAGCCTGATTGAGATGCTCTTACCCTGCTAAAGGATGATTCCTTATAAACTTTTTTATACGTAATTTAAAGTTTCAATTAAAACATTACAAAGATCAGGTATAGGTGATCTAAATCACACTAACTCCTAGCAGCAATGAATTAAATTATAAAAATACTAAATCAACATACAAAATACTGTAAAGCTTTTCG
This sequence comes from Fischerella muscicola SAG 1427-1 = PCC 73103, assembly GCF_000317245.1. GTDB lineage: Bacteria > Cyanobacteriota > Cyanobacteriia > Cyanobacteriales > Nostocaceae > Pelatocladus > Pelatocladus muscicola_A. The sequence goes on along the minus strand of NZ_AJLJ01000519.1, from coordinate 17,445 downwards.
TGTTTGTATAGTAATTGGAGCAAATCAATTATTTGCATGACTTAAAGTCAAATTTATTCAATTAAATTTATGTTACAAAAGTAACTTAATACTTGTTTCCAAGCATCTAAAATTCATAAACTTTATGTATTTATAAATACATAAAGTTTATGAATGTGGATTTATTAGCAAGTATTTAGACTTATTTGGCTTCTGTACATTTGTTACTGTGAGCGATCGCTTCACAGGTGATTTTTAATGCAAAAAATAGCTTCTCTGTGGTTGGTGTAGGAGTTTCAGCAGGGCAAAGGATTGTAGCGGATGAGTGTTGTTACTGGGCAAATTGTGCGGGTGCGATCCCGGCAGTATCTTGTAGAAGATGTAGTGGCTAAACCTTCTGTCAAGGAAGACACTTTAGTTTGCCTCTCATGTTTAGAAGATGATGCGTTAGGAAAACAGTTAGAAGTTCTCTGGGAAAGGGAAGTCGATGCGAAAGTCATAGGTAAAACTTCCTGGGAGTCTATAGTAAACCGAGGTTTTGACAATCCGCGCTTATTTTCCGCTTATCTCCACACTCTACGCTGGAACTGCGTTACCTCAACTGACCCGAAACTGTTTCAAGCACCCTACAGAGCAGGTATTGAAGTCAAAGCTTACCAACTGGAACCGCTACGTAAGGCTTTGTTAATGCCGAGAGTTGGTTTATTTATTGCGGATGATGTTGGATTGGGTAAAACCATTGAAGCCGGACTGATTTTAAGAGAAATGTTGATGCGGCAAAAAGTTCGCCGTGTTGTGATTTCCTGTCCGCCGTCAGTTGTACGGCAATGGCAAGAAGAAATGGAAAGCCGCTTCGGGCTAACTTTTGTGATTTTTGACCGTGAGTTTGTGGCTAGTCGTCGTCAAGAACGGGGTTATGGAATTAACCCTTGGACAACTCACAGCTGCTTCATTATTTCTCATGCTTTGTTACGCGATGAAACCTATGCTGCTCCTCTGCGTGATTGGTTGGGAGATTTTGCAGGCGGCTCAATGCTGATTCTTGATGAAGCACACAACGCAGCCCCAGCTAGTGGTGCAAAGTACGCTGTAGATTCTCAACTTACACGCACTGTCCGCGATATCGCGCCACGGTTTGAACATAAGCTGTTCCTTTCTGCTACTCCTCATAATGGTCATTCCAATAGTTTTGCAGCTTTATTAGAAATCCTTGACCCACAACGGTTTTGTCGAGGTGTCCCTGTGCGCGATCGCAAGCTGTTAGATACAGTGATGGTGCGGCGGTTAAAGCAAGATTTACGGGAGATTGGCGAAGAGTTTCCCGAACGCCGGGTGATTCCTATCGTTATCGATAACCTTCCAGAAGATGCGCCCGAATTGAAACTGTCGCGGTTGCTGCAAGAATATCGCAGTCTGCGGGAAGAACGGCTGAAGGAAGCATCGAAGTCAACGCAAAATGCGGCGATGCTGGTAATCACTTCGCTACAAAAGCGTCTGCTGTCTTCCCTCGAAGCCTTTGCACGCACTTTGAAAGTTCATCGGGCGGCGATTGAGAAGCAATCTACTAGCCGTTCTGGAAACACCATCGAAAATTTACCGTTGCTGTTAGAACCCCCTGGTGCTGATGATGAACGTGCTGAACTAGCAGAAGAAGAAGTACAAGCAGAAGAAGATACTCAAGTGACAGTGGCTACTGGACAGGCTGCAAGCTTTGGGTTAAGCAGTCGGGAATTAGAAATTTTAGAGGAGATGACCGATGTAGCCAACCAATCTAGATATCAAGCAGACCCACGAGTTGAAAAATTAGTGGCATGGATTAAACAAAACCTCTGCCTTGATTTGGGTAAACCTAATGCGGCTTGGTTAGAGAAGCGAGTCATTATATTTACTGAATATACAGATACAAAACGCTACTTACAGCAAAAACTTCAAGAAGCGATCGCTCTTTCAGACAAAGAACGCGATCGCATCGATGTATTTCATGGTGGTATTGGCGAAGAACGGCGAGAAGCTATCAAAAATGCCTTTAACTCCGACCCATCGCGTCACCCTCTCCGCATTCTTATAGCCACGGATGCAGCAAGGGAAGGGGTCAACCTGCAAAACAATTGTGCTGACCTATTCCATTTTGATGTGCCTTGGAACCCGTCGAGGATGGAACAGCGCAACGGGCGTATTGACAGGAAATTACAGCGATCGCCTATTGTTCACTGCTACTACTTTGTTTTAGCGCAACGGACAGAGGACAAAGTATTGAAAGTGCTGGTGAAGAAGACCGAAACAATTCAAAAAGAATTGGGGACGCTTTTGCCAGTTGTGCAGAAGAATTTATCGCGGTTGCTGGAAGGTGGTATTCGCCACAATCAGGTAAATAGTATAACTGCATCCATCGAACAAGCTGATTTACCTAACTTATCAGTCATTAACGAGGAACTGGAAGAAAATCGACTGCGGAAGGAAGAATTAACTAGGGAATTATCCCAGTTACAAGAGATGCTGAAAACGTCGCGGGATTGGTTGGGACTGAGTGATGAACACTTCCGCAATGCTATTTCCGCATCATTGGAGATTCTCGGTGCAACTCCCCTCGCCCCAGTTGATAGTCAAGAAGCTTGTCAAGATGCGGCTACTGCACGCTGGACGCTTGCACCCCTTGACCAACGCGCAGATCCGACTTGGGCGAATACGCTTGATACCTTAAGACCGCCACGCAAGAAAGGACAAAAGCCTTGGGAATGGCGAAGGGAAGCAGCGATTCGTCCGGTGGTATTTCGTGACCCTGGTTCATTGGATGGGGATGTAGTTCACCTGCATTTAGAACATCGGGTGGTACAGCGTCTTTTAGGGAGATTTTTAGCCCAAGGGTTTTTACATGATGAGTTAACCCGCGCTTGCGTTTGTCTGACTGATGACCCAATTCCTAAAGTTCTCGCCTTGGGACGCTTATCGGTTTACGGACAGGGTGCGTCACGGCTGCATGACGAAGTAATTGCGATCGCGGCGGAATGGTCTGACCCAGACGCTAGAAGACGCAAGAAACTACAACCGTTAAACGAAGGGGAGAAAGACAACGTACTAGCTTTATTGGAAGATTCTTTAGCTTCTACTCGTTTGCAAAAAGCATCCCAGACGGTTAAGGAACTGCTGAAACAGAATGCTGCTCAAGATATTGCTGATTTGATTCCCCATTTAGAACGTCGTGCCAATACTTTGGCGCAAAGGGCTGAGAAAAAGTTAACCGAACGGGGCAAAAAAGAAGCTGTGGAGATGAAAAAAATTCTCGAACAGCAGCAGCAGCGTATTAGCCAACGTAAGCAGGAAATTGAAAATACCAAAGCTATCCAGCTGTCAATTCCGTTTGCAGAGTTCCCAGTCGAGGAAAAACGGCAGTTAGAAGCAGACCGTCGCCACTGGGAGAAGCGATTGAAAGACCTAGCTGAAGAGATTAATTCAGAACCTGCCCGAATTGAGGCTTCCTACGAAGTGAGGGCGGTGCGAGTTGAACCAGTGGGATTGATTTATTTGTGGCCAGTTTCTGGTTAAGGGGGTGAGGAGTATGGTTAAGGATAGAGAAATTCAAGCGCATAAGGAATGGTTGGGCTTTCTTCAGCCAGTGGGGTTGGTAGTATCGCCAACAGCGTTAAATAATGCCCAAATGTCGGTAAATCGCAATGTTGTTGAGTTACAGCAACGGTTAAGCGAAATAGTAAGCCGAGATTCCTCCGATGACAGCAGCAACAACATCTGCGTAATTTCTGATTTTCCCACCTTCACAGTTGAAATTCTGGGTTGGCAACCAACAGATTTAGTCGAGAGTCCAGAAGATTTGGCGGTATCGCTACCAGAATATGGTGAAATCTTACAACCAACCTATGCCGTACCTGACCCCGATAATGGTGGTTGCTTGATGCTGGTACAGGTCATTTCCCCTGGTACTGACCTTGATAGAGTCAGTGAGAATATCAAATCTACAGGATGGCACGCCAGCCCCCAGGCGAAGTTTGAGCGACTGTTGCGAGAGAAAGAAATTCCTGTAGGTATTTTGTGTAATGGTACAGAATTACGTTTGGTATATGCGCCACGAGGTGAATCTTCTGGACACCTGACCTTTCCAGTACAAGCGATGTGCGAGGTATCGGGACGGTTGATTTTGGGTGCAATGCAGATGTTGTTGGAAGAACAGCGAGTGTTCAATGCGCCAACAGACCGCCGTTTAGTAGCGTTGCTGCAAAATAGTCGCAAGTACCAAAACGAAGTTTCTACCAAGTTATCAGAACAGGTACTTGATGCGCTGTGGGAATTACTACGTGGTTTTCAAACTGCGAATGACGCTGCTAAAGGACTCTTGCTTGATGACATTGCCCAAAACGATCCCCAACATATCTACGGTGGATTAATTACAGTTTTGCTGCGGTTGGTGTTTCTGCTGTATGCGGAAGATGAGGGATTAATGCCGCAGGGTTCGATTTACACGCGTAACTATTCCGTAACTGGACTGTATGAGAGATTGCGCGAGGATGCGGGTAACTATCCTGACACAATGGAACAGCGTTATGGTGCTTGGGCGTGGTTACTGAGTCTTTTTCGCTTGGTTTACGATGGCGGCTGTCATGCTGACTTATATTTGCCAGCGCGTCACGGACAGCTTTTTGACCCGGATGAGTACGCATTTTTAGAAGGTCGTTCTCGCCATACTACTTATAAAGAATGGGAGTTGATTGAACCGCCACGCATTTCTGATGGTGTAGTTCATGAGGTATTGCAAGGGTTACTCGTTCTTGATGGTGAACGTTTGTCATACCGTTCTCTAGATGTCGAACAAATCGGATCGGTGTACGAGGCGGTGATGGGTTATGAAGTCAAAAAAGCTACTACACCATCTATTGGTGTATGGAGTAAACCCAAGGGTGCGAAAACCTCTGTGACTGTTGTTGTTAGCGTCGGTGAGGTTTTAAGCACCAAAGCCAATGACAGGGCGAAGTATTTAAAAGAAGTTGCAGGTTGTGAAATTTCCGGTAAATCACTGACCGAGTTAAAGCAAGCGAAAAACACCGAGGATTTAATTGCAGCGTTGGGACGGAAGATATCGCCGCAAACACCCGCTTTACTGGCGGCTGGTTCATTGTATTTGCAACCAGGGGAAGAACGGCGGCGTAGTGGTTCTCATTATACGCCCCGTGCGTTGACAGAACCGATAGTTAAAGAAACGCTCAGACCTGTTTTAGAAGCTTTGGGAGAACGTCCCACACCAGAGCAAATTTTGGCTTTGAAGGTATGTGATTTAGCCGTAGGGTCAGGCGCGTTTTTGGTGGAAGCTTGCCGTCAGTTAGCTGAAAAATTGGTGGAAGCTTGGAATCAACATGGCATGATTTCAGAAGTGCCATCGGATGAAGAACCATTACTGTATGCGCGGCGTTTGGTGGCGCAGCGTTGTTTGTATGGGGTGGATAAAAACCCGTTTGCGGTGAATTTGGCAAAGTTATCTTTGTGGTTGGTAACTTTAGCGAAGAAGCATCCTTTTACATTTTTAGATCATGCCTTGAAATGTGGTGATTCTTTGGTAGGTTTAACCCGCGACCAACTTGTTAAGTTTAACTGGGAAAAAGATACTACTTATGATGATAAAGAATTGCCTTTATTTAATGAGCAACTAAATAAGGTTAAGTTTAACCGTGATGAGATTCAGAGTTTAGGTGATGAGAATTACGATGCGAAGCGTGATTTTTATCAAGCAACAGAGGAATTATTACATGATGCTCGTCTTAAAGGTGATTTAGTGATAGCTTCTTTCTTTACGGTGGAGAAAGATAAAGCAAGGAAAGAGGAGCGAGATGGATTATTTCAGAAGTATTTTAAATGGCGACGCAATCCAGATGAAAGTGCAGAGGTTTTAAGTATTAGTAGAAATTTGCGGCAAACAGATAAACCCGTGAAACCGTTTAATTGGGAGATTGAATTTCCAGAAGTATTTGATAGAGATAATCCAGGGTTTGATGCAATTGTGGGAAACCCACCATTTTTAGGCGGTAAACGTATCAGCACAGTATTAGGAGATAGTTACAGAGATTGGTTGCCTGTTGTTAATCCAGAATCACATGGTAATTCTGATTTAGTTGCTCACTTTTACCGTAGGGCGTTTACGCTTTTAAGAAAATCGGGAAGTTTTGGTTTGATTGCTACAAATACCATTTATCAGGGGGATACTCGCAGCACAGGGTTAAGATTTATATGTGAAAATGATGGGACTATTTACAATGCTCAAAAGCGATTAAAATGGCCTGGTTTAGCTGCCGTTGTTGTGAGTGTAGTTCATATCTTTAATGGTGACTATCAAGGTAGAAAGCTATTAGATGGACGTGCTGTTGATTTAGTTTCTGCGTTTTTATTTAAGTCAGGTGGTAATAAAAATCCTGCTGTGTTATTGGCCAATACTAATAAAAGTTTTCAAGGTAGCATCGTATTGGGTATGGGTTTTACATTTGATGATTCCAACCCAGATGCAACTTCCATTGCAGAAATGCACCGTTTGATTGAAAAAACCCCTAATAACGCCGAGTTAATATTTCCTTACATTGGTGGAGAAGAAGTAAATACTAGCCCAACTCATGCACATCATCGGTATGTAATTAATTTTGGAGAAATGAGTGAAGATGAAGCAAAAGAATATTCTGATTTATATGCGATAGTCAAAGAAAAAGTTTTCCCAGAACGAAAGAATAAACCAGGAAGCTATAGCCGTCAATGGTGGCTTTTTGGAAGAAGAAATCAAGAAGGAAGTAAAACGATCGCACCTCTCGAACGTGTGTTAGTTACTAACGCTCAAGCATCAACTCACTTATCTTTTATTTTCTACTCACCTAATGTTGTATTCGCCAACAGTCTAAACATCTTCCCTTTTCAAACTTATTCTACCTTTACGGTTCTTCAATCTCGTATTCATGAGGTTTTTGCACGTTTTTTGAGTTCATCAATTAAAGATGACTTACGTTACAATCCCTCCGACTGCTTTGAAACCTTCCCCTTCCCCGAAAACTGGGAAACCAACCCCACCCTAGAAGCCATAGGCAAAGAATACTACGAATACCGCGCCGCCTTAATGGTTCGCAACAACCAAGGACTCACCGACACCTACAACTGCCTCCACGACCCCGACGAATACGACCCCGAAATCCTCAAACTCCGCGAACTCCACACCGCAATGGATAAAGCCGTCCTCGATGCTTACGGCTGGTCAGATATCCCCACCGACTGCGATTTTATCCTCGACTACGAAGAGGAAGAAGACACAGAAAACAGCAGTGGACGACAAAAGAAAAAACCCTGGCGTTATCGTTGGCGCGAAGAAATCCACGATGAAGTTTTAGCACGCTTGCTTGATTTAAACCAAAAACGCGCCGAAGCAGAAATTTTAGGAGGGAAGACTAGAGATAAATGTAAAGGAAAAGATGGAAAGAAGAGAAATAGTAAATCGACAAAAAAAATGTCTAATGAATCGCCACTTTTTAATGGGCATAGTTTCTAATTATTAACAATGTAAAATTTTATCTTTTGACAAATAACTGAGAAACACCAACATAATTATGAGTATTTTTATTAAAAAGCAACGAAAGGATTACGATACTACTAATGAACTATCTTTAATTGAAAAAGAAAATCGTAGAGTAATTGTAGGAAAATCTCAAAAATCCAATTATGGTATATTTGGCGATTGCTTTTCACAATCAAAAGAGTTTGTTGACCAGCTATGTGAAAAAAGTTCTACAAAATTTTATGATACTGAAACAATAGCACATGAATTAGGACAAAGCACAGTTAATATTGTAATTTCTACTTTAAATGCTTTGCCCAATATTAAAGCAATGCAGACACATTCCTATAGTGTGGCAGATATTCATTGGAAATGGGATTTAATTATAGAACACGAAAATTATTTTTATCCTGTTCAAATTAAAAGTAGTATAGATAGGATTCCAGAATGTCAAAGTCGCTTTCATGCAAATCTTAGTAGAATTCAACATGAAATAAATCAAGAAATTTATTCTCTTAGAATTAAATATGCAAAAACAATACAAGATTGTAAAAAAAATAATTGCTTACAATCAATAGATAATCACAACATAAACGAAATACTTAAAGAGCAAAAACAAAAAGAGCAAGCTTTAGAATCTCAGCTTAATGATTATAAATATGCTCGACCTCTTTTCATTTGGGCATCTTGTGATAAAAACACAATTAAATCTTTAATTCGTGAATTTGCTCAAATTTTTAATTTACAAAACTCTTATGAAGAATTAGATAAAAAAGCGTTTGACATTAATCAAGAACATCAAATAAATATTTTAATTAAACCAGAATTAGAAAAAATTAAAATCACTAATATAATTATACAATCAATTAAAAAATATTTAACTAAAAGAAAAGATTTATTAACAAATCATCGTCAAACATTGAACACAATAGATAAACCAGTTTTGTTAGAAGATGTATTAACAATTAAAATTGCCGAAAATGCTTTGACGTTAATACAAAAAACTTTAAAGATGACTGAATGTTTTGTAGAAGAAATTACAAAAAATAAGCATCAGTATAACTTAGGAGTATATTCGCAAGATAAATATCGTTTATCAATAAGAAAAAACCAAATTAAACAAAATATATTACAAAATAATACAAAATTTAATTCCATTTTTGAAATAACAGAAGAAGAATGCATCGTAGCACTATATAACAAAATTCAAAAGTTAATGTTTTACGACTTTAAATGTAGCAAACCAATGGCTTTTGAATTATTTGATTTGTTAGAAACAATTCAGAGCTTTGCTACTCAATACAAAATTCAAATTGTTAAAGAAAATGAAACGCAAGATGGTTCAAATGATTCAAATTTTAATCCTTACGAAAATGTTTAGGTATTAATAAAAAATAAATTTTATGGATAAAACATCTGCTGAAGTGCGATCGCGGCTCATCGAAGCCTTACAACTCGACCTTATAGGCCCCACCCCCGATGATATTGACCACGCAGAAGAAATTCTCGACCAAGCACCATCAAAATGGTATCTTACAGGTTTCCTTGTTCCACATGGCGCACCCATCGAACAGCGTGGAGATGATACGGCTGATGATGATTTAGACCAATTACAAAGGGGTAGCGCGGGTGAAGATGAAACTATCCCAGACAAGCCATTCGCCAAGAAAGCTTTTTTCCCTTCATCGATGGGTTTAAGTTTTTTGGTTGATGAAAACGCCAGCCAACTTAATCTCACAGTGCAATGGGGTGATTACTTCCCAATAAAAGATAATACTGCTGCACAATCTCAAGATGATTCTGGTGCGGAAGAAATTGTTTCACCTCTAGAACTAGAAACTACAAACCCCCAAGAGGAAGCAAATAACCATTTATCGGGATGCTGGAAGCGGATTCCACGCCAAGTCAAAATTATTGTACCTCTAATGGGCGATCGCAATCCCGAACAATTAGAACTGGGTTTAGGTTTAAGTAGTCCTAAACAATTAAAATTAAGCCTTAATCAATACCAATCTACAAAAACTATTCCTATAGCTGATAGCAACGGTTTACAACTTGTCGTCTCCATCCGTCCTGTAACATCTAAAGAACTTGTTCCGGCTGGGACTCGTTCCGTTTCTGTATTTCTCGTCAATAATCGCCTCTCCACCTCAGATAAGCAGCGCGATATCAGCTATATTTTTCAAACCAGTTTAATCATCCATACCCCAGAACCATTAGTAGCCCGTCCCAACTTACGCGGAAGAGATAATCATGATTGGGATGAAAACGTCGCAGATTTACAATACCGCGATGATTACGAATATGCAGTAGGTCATAACGTTAGTGCGATCGCACTAACCAATCCCGATGGTAGTTGTCAGGAAGTGCGTACTGCTTGGATACCAACGGCTGATGTAGAAAAAGTCATAGCCACCCAAGTAAAAGACGTTGAATTGGGAATGGAAGCCTTAGCCGATGCACCGACACCAGAAGCATTGCAAAATATGCTGAGTCCAATGGTGGATGCTTACGCTGATTGGATTAAGGAACAACGCACCAAATGTCCCGCCGAACCCAAGCGGTTAAATGTCGCCCTAGATTTACTCCGCCGTGCGGAAATTGCTAACAACCGCATCGACGCTGGTATAAAAGCGTTAAATGACCCACAAATATTTGAAGCTTTTCAAATAGGAAATCGCGCTATTGCTACCTATATCCGTCAGCGTGCTACTCATGGCAAAAATATTACTCCTGAAAGTCTTGCACCACCAAAATGGCGACCTTTCCAGCTAGCATTTTTACTGATGAACTTGGTAGGAATAGCTTACCCCGAAAATGGCGATCGTGAATTAGTCGATTTGCTATTCTTCCCCACAGGTGGCGGTAAAACCGAAGCCTACTTAGGACTCGCAGCCTTTACCCTGGTCTTGCGGCGACTGCGTTATCCTGGTGTCAAATCGGCTGGTTTAAGCGTCCTCATGCGCTATACCCTGCGTCTTTTGACCCTCGACCAACTTGGAAGGGCTGCGGCGATGATTTGCGCCTTAGAATTGGAACGCCAGAAAAACCCGCAGAAGTTGGGAACTTGGCCGTTTGAAATTGGGCTATGGGTAGGACAAGCCGCAACACCCAACCGCATGGGTAAAAAGGGAGATAACGACGAAAACAGTGCTAGAAAGCGGACTCTTGATTTCCAAAACAATGACCATAACAACCCATCGCCCATCCCGTTAGAAAAGTGTCCTTGGTGCGGTACAGAATTTCAACGCAATTCATTCCAACTACTACCAAATACTGACCAACCAACTAACCTGCGCGTAGTTTGTGCTAACCGTCGCTGTAATTTCCGTGGTGACAATCCTTTACCAATAGTCGCCGTAGACGAGCCAATATACCGCCGCCTACCTTGTTTTATTATCTCTACAGTAGATAAATTCGCCAGCCTGCCTTGGGTGGGAGAAACAGGCACATTATTTGGACGAGTAGACCGCTACGACAATGATGGTTTTTACGGCCCTACTCAACCAAATCGCGGTAGATCCCTTGGCGGTTATTTAGCACCACCAGATTTGATTATTCAAGACGAATTACATTTAATTTCCGGCCCCTTGGGAACAATGGTAGGTCTATACGAAACTGCCATTGATGCTTTATGCAGCCAAGAAATAGAGGGTAAAAAAATTCGTCCGAAAATAGTTGCTTCCACTGCAACAGTCCGCCGTGCCAGCAAACAAATTCAAGCATTATTCGGTCGCAGCGAAGTTGATATATTTCCACCACCAGGGCCAGATAGACGCGATTCATTCTTTGCTAAAACCGTCCCTGCCACAGTAAAGAACGCCCGTACCTATGTAGGAATTGCTGCTCAAGGACGCAGTTTAAAAGTAGTATTATTGCGTACCTATTTAGCATTATTAGGTGCAGCCCAAAAGCAATGGCTAGAACAAGGGGGCAAGAAAAACTCTGATAACCCAGCCGACCCTTACATGACACTGTTAGGTTACTTTAACTCTTTACGTGAACTTGGTGGTAGTCGGCGCATCGTTGAGGATGAAGTTAAATCTCGTCTATTGCGTTACAGCCAGCGTCAGCGAGTTGGTGAAACTTCAGGGTTATTTGCTGACCGGAAAATTGATGATGAACCAGAAGAATTAACCTCCCGTGTCAGCACTAGCGAAGTTGCAGATACTAAACGGCGAATGGAATTAACCTTTGACCAAGACGACAAAGTTGATGTAGTTTTAGCAACAAATATGATTTCCGTAGGTTTGGATATTACCCGCTTAGGTTTAATGGTAGTTCTCGGTCAACCCAAGACAGCCGCCGAATATATCCAAGCTACCAGCCGTGTAGGACGGGATGAGGAAAAACCGGGTTTAGTAGTGACGTTATTGAACATTCATCGTCCACGCGATCGCTCTCATTATGAACGCTTTTTTGCTTGGCATTCAACATTTTATCGAGCAGTAGAAGCCACTAGCGTAACACCCTTTTCACCCCGCGCTATTGATCGAGGTATTGCCCCCATTACCGTTGCTTTGGCTCGTCTAGGACATCCCGGAATGACAGCACCAACTCGCGCTTTCGATATTACTCAACATCGTCAAGAATTAGAGTTTGTTGTGGAAACCATTGCACAAAGGGCAGAAATGCACGATAAGGAACTGGATGCAAATGAAGCCGAAGCACTCCGCCATAAAGTGAAAAATCAAGTCATAGATTTACTTGATGATTGGACAAGTATCGCCAATGGAAAAATTAGCCTGCAATATCAACGGGAAGTAGGCGAAGCACCACCACTAATATTTGACCCCCTCGACCCCGAATTAAGGAATCAACCACAAAAAGCACAAAGGTTTAAAGCCCAGCGAAGCTTACGCGATGTCGAACCAACAGTCAATCTCTGGGTAATTAATCCCTACGGACATGAGGTAGAGGAGAAAGGAAAATGAGCAAATCTAATAAAAAAATTCCCCCAGCCGGACAAGTGCGCCAAAGCCAAATCCTTTCTACCTTTGGACCTGGGGCGATGGTAGACTTACCAGAACATTCCGTATTAATTGCTGGTTTAAATCATTGGCGTGGTGACAGAAGGCGCATCTTTGAAGATCGATTAGCAACTAGAGTTGCTGAGATTTTAGAAGTCCCTAATATTAAGCTGTATGCACCGCCAGTTGACGAACAAGATCCCAAAGCCCCCCGCACGGGAATTAATGCTTTCATGTTTCCCATTTGGTTTTTAGCCCAAGTCAAGGAAACTTGGGAAGACACCAAAACCAAAAAAACATTCCGCACCCGCCCTCTGCTACCTTGGGGTAATTTGGTAGGTGGTAAATATCTTAGTGCCGAGAAAAAGTCTATACCAGTTGTACCCGTCCGCTTTGTGCAAGCCTGCGTAAAAGGTCATATTAGCGATATTGACTGGTATCGTTTTGCCCATAATGACGCTGAAAATAAGTGTCGAGGTCAGCTATGGTTAGACGAAGGTGGTTCTGGTAACGACTTTGCTGAGATTTATGTGCGTTGCGAAGCCTGTAAAAAACGCCGCCCCCTTGCTGATGCTACAGTCCGCAACGGTAAAGTGTTAGGCCTATGTCAGGGACATCGCCCTTGGCTGGGTTCTTTTGCCCAAGAACCTTACTGTATTCGGGAATCCACAGGTCTACCAGAATACAACCGCTTATTAGTTAGATCTGCCAGTAACGCTTATTTTTCGCAAATTCTCAGCGTTATTTCTCTCCCTGACCTAGATGCAGGTTTACGAGATGCTGTGAATTTAGTTTACGAAGATTTTCTCCAATATGCAGAAAGCGTCAGCGATGTGAAAAAAGAGCGCAAAAAACAGAAGGTCGCTGTAGCTTTAGAAAAATTTACTGATGAAGCCGTCTGGGAAGAAGTACAACGGCGGCAAAGTGGGCAAGGAAAACCACATAAAAGCATTAAGCAAGTGGAAATAGAGACATTGCTTTCTAGCTCCGTTGAAGTCGGAGAAGATGTTCCAGACAGAGATTTTTATGCTAGGTCACGTAGTTTGGACAATTTACAGCCTGCGTTTGCTTCCTGCATTGAACGAATTGTTTTAGTCCATCGTTTACGTGAAGTAATTGCCCAGGTAGGTTTTACTCGCTTTGAAGCCGAAATGCCAGATATTGACGGCGAACTTGATATCAGCGTCAGGCGTGCTGCGTTGGATATTGAAACCACTTGGGTTCCGGCAATTGAGAATAAAGGCGAGGGTGTATTTATTGCCTTTCGTAAAGAAGCTATTGAAGATTGGTTAAAACGAGAAGCCGTTAAAAAGCGAGGAAGAGAATTATCAAGAGGGTTTGATATTTGGTGTGCGCGTAAAGGTATCGACCAGGAAAAAGAAAAAGTTAAGTTTCCTGGCTTGCCGTATATGATGCTGCATTCTCTATCACATTTATTGATTGTGGCTGTATCGTTAGAATGCGGCTATGCCGCCAGTTCCATCCGTGAACGCATCTATGCTGGTGAATCTGGATATGGCATTCTTTTATACACTGGTTCATCTGGTTCAGAAGGGACTTTAGGCGGACTGGTAGAAGTTGGTAAACGCATTGAATACCATTTGGAGGTAGCACTAGAGCAGGGAAGATTATGCTCCAATGACCCAGTATGCGCTCAACATCGACCTGATAATGAGCAAGAGGAGCGTTTTCTGCACGGTTCGGCTTGTCACGGATGCTTACTGATTGCAGAAACATCCTGTGAACGCCGCAATGAGTTTCTTGACCGTGCCTTGGTTGTTTCTACAGTTGAAGGTTTAGGAGCAGAGTTCTTCCCTGAATAAAAACCAATGGCTTTTTTGCAACTGAGCCGCCCAACTTTACTAAAACTGGCAACAGCACTAGAAAACGGCAGACTATCCCCTCCTTTTCTAGTATCGGCAATCATTAACTACGTACCCGCGACCTTAAGCCAAACAGTAGTTGATGAACTTAATCACCTTACTTGTGAAGGCGTAAAGTGTAGCCATATTGCTTATACCCTCCGCCTATTGGCAGCAGAAAGGAGTGCATCTCAACAAATACGCGATCGCATTGAGTTAGTATGGACTGGCCCAGAGGTGACTGGTTCTCAAAGCCGTGATACTAGCGTTGTTGTCCGTGAACTGTTTAGTAACGCGAAAAAAACTGTTCTCATCTCCAGCTTTGCCATTGATAAAGGCGAGAAAGCAAAAAAATTATTCCAGGTACTTGCAGAACACATGGATGCTAACCCAGAACTATATGTACAAATGTTTCTTAACATCCAACGTCCACATCATAGTGAACTACCAGAGTCAGTATTATTGAGGGAATTTGCAGATACTTTCCGCCGCAATATTTGGGCAGGGCAGAGATTACCAGAAGTCTATTATGATTCGCGATCACTGGCAGTAAGTGTGAATTCAAAAGCTTGTTTACATGCTAAATGTGTTGTCGTGGATGAAGAACATCTGTTGGTGACTTCTGCTAATTTTACTGAAGCTGCCCACGAACGAAACATTGAAGCTGGTGTACTTATTAATGATCCAGTGGCTGCTAAAGGAATGCGATCGCAATTTGAAACTTTGGTAGTAAAAAATATATTACGTCGAGTACTTGGGATTTGATTAGTTGAAAATTGCATCTGCCTTGAAAGACATAATCCAGTTAGGGATACTGCCATATTGGCGTAAATAGAAGGTTCGTGTCACCAGGTGCAGCCTTGCAAAGTTTTGTAAAAATGACCGATTTTTAAGGGTTAATTGATAAGAAATACAAACGATAACATTGCCTAGTTTGTCTCCTTTTAGGCAATGTTTTTCAGTTTCGAGACGGAGCGATAATACTTTGAAACAAACAATTCCAGGTAATCCAAGCTCCGTTTTCGGCAAAGTTCTTTTACTATCTCTATGCTAGAAAAAGTATTTGTGCAACTTATCTTTTTGCGATCGCGCTTAAATCTCGTATCAATCTCTGTAACTGTTGCTGTATAAGGTTTATAGCCATAGGCTGCACTTGGTCGCACGAACCTTCGATCTACGTCTATACGTTTTCTGAATTATCGGCAATTCTTCCATTTATTTTTATACATAATTTTTAGACACAATTTAATATCCTAAAAGCCAGCCTCGTAAATAATCAAACCAAGATTAAAAAATTAAAATTAATTTCAGAAACTCAATTTTTGAAAAAAAATTTCAGCTCGCTTCGCTCGCAAAGGGTAAAGAGAAAAGGGTAGAGGGTAAAAGGACTAAAGTGTCAAGGGCTATTGAAGAGTCCTCGGCGCAGCAACACCACACACAACCCGAAACCCGAAGCTGCTGACATCGACGCCTGGGCTGCCCCTGAGGCGAAAGGCAGAACGACAGAGTACAGGAGAGGAGTCCCACGAACCACCGCGCAGCAGCCGATATTGATTATCATTATCAATCCACGCACTAACATCTTTGGGTGCGCCCTCATAGTTCTCATGCCAGGTATCAGCACACCATTCATACACATTGCCATGCATATCGTATAAACCAAAAGCGTTGGGTGAAAAACTTCTTACTTCTGTTGTCTGTTGACGATATTCGCCTTTTGGTTCATTAGCATAGGTAATACTGGCATTATAATTAGCTAGCTTATCCGTAATTGTCTCGCCAAAGTGAAATGGAGTTTTAGTTCCTGCCCTACAAGCATATTCCCACTCTGCTTCACTGGGGAGGCGATATTGCTTACCTGTACGTTGGGAAAGGCGATCGCAAAATTCAACCGCATCGTACCAGGAAACTTTTTCTACTGGTCGATTATCTCCTTTAAAGTATGAAGGTTCTGGTTTTAGGTCACGGTTAACTTTAGTTAGTGAGGCTACGGCTTTCCACTGTGCTTGAGTAACTTGAAACTTACCCATACTGAAAGACTGCACCGTTACTTGATGTTGAGGTTTTTCGTTTCTAAACCAGTCCGAATTGAATTTTTGAACAAGCCTTTCTAGTTCTTCATCTTCCGTACCCATCATGAATGTGCCATCAGGGATATACACCATTTCCAAAGTGACACCATTGCCTAAATCTTCAGTGAAATATTTGGCTTGACCTTTTTCTCGTTTAATTTCCTGACCACTACCATTAACAGTTACCATGTCGAATTGAAAAATCTGTGATTTATTTTTTTGGGTAGGTGTATTTCCTCTTGAAGAAGTAACAGATTGAGTAGTTGAAATGACAGTTTCAGGGTTTGGATAGGTAGAAGCTTGTCCTTGAGATCGAGCAATCCTTTTAATAGCTTTTATCGCTTGTGGATCTGCCGGAGAAACAGCTAAAACTCTAATAGTCTACCAAGAAAATTATGACAGGTTTAAAGTAGGATACAATCGTTGAAATTTAACTCTGGCATCTGAAGCAACAAAACGCCAATCAATTTTTACTTTTCGGTGATTACGCTCTTGTTCCCAAGCTTTGATTTCTTGGCGTAAAGTCTCAATATCTCTAAGGCGACGGTCTAGACATTGACGTGAGAGAACGGAGATTTCAATTTCTACTTGATTAAGCCAACTACCATGCTTGGGAGTGTAATGAAACTCTAAACGCTCAAGAATCCTTCTAGCTTCACCTGGAGGAAAAGTTTCATATAAAGCAGCAGGAGTATGAGTATTTAAGTTATCTAAAACAACTCGAATTTTATCTGCTCTTGGGAAGTGAATATCTACTAAATCTTTCATTTGGTGGGCGAAATCTTTTTTGGTTCTTGATGAAGTGACTTCTACGTGTCGCCAACCATAATGCGGAGCATAAAATACGAATAAGTTACAAGTTCCTTCACGAGAGTATTGATAATCTATGCGTGGTGGTTGGTCTGGTTGACAAGGTAATGGTTCTACAATATCAGCCAATAATTGGTAGGGTCTTTCATCAAAACAAACAATCGGATTAAACGGCGTAAAATACTCAGCATATAAGTATAGTAAGTTTTCCATTCTATATATAT
>NZ_AJLJ01000518.1 GCF_000317245.1 Fischerella muscicola SAG 1427-1 = PCC 73103 | reverse complement strand
CTAATAAGCCAAGCCAGGGAGCAGAAATAAATCGCATTTTAGATGCAAGTTAACCTGCTTGTTTACAACGATAGGCAAAATCTTCAGCTAATCTTTTATTAAAGAAAATAATTGCTTCTCCTAATGCCATCCCATTCTTTGTGCCACAAAAACATAACACATCTACCCCGCTTTTCCAGGTAATTTCCGCAAGGCTTTTATTCATAGCAACGACTGCATTGGCAAAGCGAGCGCCATCCATGTGAATCTTTAATTTGTATTTTTGTGCAACTGATTTAATTGCAACTAATTCGTCAATGGAATAGAGTGTCCCTAATTCTGTTGCTTGCGTGAGACTAATGACTTTTGGTTTGGGATAGTGAATATCTCCCCGCTTATTAACAATTGATTCTATAGATTCTGGAGTTAACTTACCATTATTTCCTTTCGCAAGTAGAAGTTTGGAACCATTAGAAGCAAACTCAGGAGCCCCACATTCATCAGTTTCAATATGGGCAATTTCATGACAAATAACACTATGATATGACTGACACAAAGCAGCTAGTGATAAGGAATTTGCAGCAGTACCGTTAAAGACAAAAAAGACCTCGCAATCAATTTCAAAAAGTTCTCTAAAACTATCTGCTGCTTTTTGAGTCCATTCATCATTTCCATAGGCTGGAGCACTACCATAATTTGCCTTGATCATGTATTCCAATACTTCTGGACAAATTCCAGAGTAGTTATCACTTGCAAACTGCTCTACATTAAAATTCATACACTGTATTTACA
>NZ_AJLJ01000517.1 GCF_000317245.1 Fischerella muscicola SAG 1427-1 = PCC 73103 | reverse complement strand
AAATTTTCTGGCACAAATATTTCATGTTATCAAAGCATTAAGCATCTGGTGGAAAATCACCATCTAGCTTGGATAGCTTTAGATTAGCCCTGATCACAACTGCTCTGGTGGTAGGGCTATGAATCCTGTTTTTACCCCACGCTTGAATCCTGCTTGTTCATAGAAGTGCAACGTTTCCTCACGTTTTGAGCTAGTCAGAAGCATGACTTTGTAACACCCTTGCTCCCATGCCAAAGTTAAAGCATAACGCACCACCTGTGTACCAAATCCCTGGCGTCGATAATTTGAGTCAGTGACAACATTTTCAATGATGCCATACGGACGAGCGCCGCGTGTCAGGTTGGGAACAATGGTTAAATTACATGTTGCTACCAACTGACCAGCAACATCGGCAACAATGTAAAAAAGACCTGGATCGCGTAGAATAGCATCCCAAATAGAATGCAACACATCGTTGGCGGGTAAAGGTGCATCAACAGGATTTAGCTGATGATACAACGCTAGAAGTTGCGGAAGTTCGTTGCGTGTAATCAAACGAATGGTGATGGTCGTATCTGGGAAATAAGCCAGGCTAATTGATTTTGGTTTTGCTCTGGATACCCACCCATCTTTTTCCTTCGCAGATTGAACAGATATGTCGTCAGCACTCATAGTTTCACAACTGGTATTGAAAAATTTCAGGCGTAAAGACTCGCTAATCGACTCAAAAAAGTTATTAGTAAAGAAAACACTCTTAAATCTATCGAAAAAGTGTATAATAAATTAATAACCTAAAAGTTTATCGATAAACAGTAGTTTTTAGGACAAGCACAAAATCATTAACCTCAAAAGGCAAGTTCAGAAGCAATCTATTGACAGCTTTTGATATTTGTCTAATTTGGTTGTGCGTATTTAAACAGCTGTTCAAAACTTGCTTAACTAAGCATTTGCTCAACCCCAAGAAATTAGAAAGTCAAAAGGTGTAAACGTGAAGTACACAATACAGATTAACGAAAATTTGGCAACAACAGGACAAGTAATTGCAAAACAGCTAGAGCAAGCTATTCAAGAGGGTTTTAAGTCCGTGTTGAATCTGCGATCGCCTGATGAATTAGGATTTGTTAAAGATGAACAGCAGGTGGCAGAAACATTAGGATTATATTATGCTAACGTTCCACTCAAGTTAGAAACCCTGAACGAAGAGCTAATTACTGCAATCCTGAAGATCATTGAACTGCTCCCGAAACCAGCTCTTGTACATTGTGCAGCAGGTATGCGCTCAACTGGAATTGCACTATTAAGTATTGCTGTTGAGCAGGGATTAACACTAGAGCAAACCCTAGAATTTGCTCGTAATCTAGGGTTTGGGTTTGCTGTACATGTTAGCGAAAATTTTAGCGAACATGTTGGCATTAGTCCCCGATTGAAACAATTATTTGTCGATTATATTAACAAACACACCAAAAAAGCCGTTCCTACTGACTAGTCTCAACTCTTGGGAATCTTCTTATTTTTATAATACTTAGCAAGAATCTTTCAGCAAGGAGTGGCGATCGCCCACTCTTTTTTATTTGTTAATTCACTAAAGTTGCTATGATGTACTGGTCGTTGAGTGATTATGTCCCTGAGATTTTCGTAGTGTCATAAATGCTAGGATAGCGACTACTGTCAGGTAGATACGTTGCAACCATACATTACTCAATTTGAGAGTAATACCACCTCCAATGATTCCACCGATAAACATAGAAATACCAAGAATTATTCCTAAATTGTAATCTACAATTCCTTGTTTAATAAAAACCAAAGTAGCTACAAAGGATGAAAATACGTTAATAACTTTAGTAGTTGCGATCGCTTCTACAAATGGCATCCGAAATAGCATGACATAAGCTGCTGTCAGTAGAGTCACATAACCACCACTAAAAAACCACCATAAATTCCAAGTAAAAAAGTAGCTAAATAGCCTGCAATTTCTGCAATACGTAGAGGAATAACTTGGACTGGAGCGACGCCAGCATGACGATTCATAACTGATAATATAGCCACTAATAGCATTGAAATAGAAATGATAAAAGGCATAGTTTTTGAGGGCAAAATCAGTACAAGTAATGCTCCCAAAAATGAACCAAATATAGTTAATAAAATTAGTAATGGTAGACGTCTGGTGTTAATTACTCTTTTACCAATAAAAGGTAATGTTCCACCAATACTCATTAACGTTAATGCAAACATATTGGTAGCGATCGCAATGCGCGGTTCCACTCCAAATTCCAGCATGACAGGCACAGTAATGAGAGATGTGCTACCAGCAATCACGCTAATAATGCTGGCCACAAAAAAAATGCCAGCAAGAATCAGTACCTGCAAAATATCCACAAATTTATTTTGATTGTTTTTAATCATTTAAAAATTATTTTAGTAATTATTTAATGAATTAGCAATAATTAAATCATAATCAAGAAAATACCAATTTGTTTAGTAATAATATCATGATTTTTGGTAACAAATATGTTGGTATGAAAGAGATGATGTAATTGATTTTTAGCATCTTCAATGAAAATAAATTATTGGCGATCGCTCATCCATAAATAAAATCAAAAATTGCCATTAAGCTTTAAGACATTTAAGACATTTAAGTATTAAAAAATTAACCAAAGAATAGAGCATTTTTTACTTTTAAAATCAGATTGAAGATGATTGCACAAGTCTAACCATGAATAAAAAAGTAGATAGTCATGCTAAAGCCCACAACTACAACAAAGATCCGAATTAAACGGGGTTCAAGCTTGCGAGCATAATGAGCGCATAAGTAACCGCCAAGGGAAGCACCCATCGCCATTAAAATAGTT
>NZ_AJLJ01000516.1 GCF_000317245.1 Fischerella muscicola SAG 1427-1 = PCC 73103 | reverse complement strand
CCGTCATAATATTAAATTCTTATAATAGACATCTCCGAAAAAGAATATAAAAGCCTTGTACAGTCAGGGTCGTTACCTCATTTCTGGAGATGTCTAATAGATAACGAAACATGAGCTGGGAATATGCTCCGGAGAATGGGCTATCAAGTCCAGTCATGTTTTACTCAACTATCGTTTAAACACCCGGTGTCTGTCCACCATCAACAAGAATCTCTGCACCAGTAATCGAAGCAGCAAGATTAGAAACTAAAAATAAAGCCAACGCCGCAATCTCTTCTGGCTTGACGATTTTACCCAAAGGAATCGCCTGTAAAGATTCCGTTTTAATTTCTTCTACACTCACACCACGAGCTTGAGCGTTTTGCTTTGCCAAACTTTCAGCACGTTCAGTTGCAGTCAAACCAGGTGAGATGGCGTTGATGCGAATATTGTTCTGGGCAAGTTCTTTAGAAATACCACGTGTAAAGTTTAACAGAGCAGCATTAGTAGTACCACCAGGAAGAAAGCTAGGACGAGGTGTACGTCCTGCACCACCAATGATGTTGACAATCCGCCCATCATTCCGACTTTTGAAATGGGGGACAACGGCTCTCACCAAACGAATGTAGCCTAGTAATTTCAGGTTCCAAGCATCCAAAAAAGCATCATCGCTCAAGTCTAAGAAGGAACCTGCACGGGCTGAACCTGCGTTATTGATTAGGATATCAATCTGACCAAATTGCGTCAGGGTTGTGGAGACTACCCGATCAATACTTTCGGCTTGAGTGAGGTCAGCGCTAACAAAAATTACTTTCGCCCCTGATGTTGGTAGAGACTGAATATCAGCTACTGCTTTTTCTAGTCGTTCTGGATTACGAGCAGCAATGACTACATTTACTCCTTCAGTATAGAGAGCTTTGGCGATCGCTAACCCAATCCCTGCACTACCACCTGTGACAATCGCCGTTTTTCCTGATAATTGTAATTCTAAGCTCATGAAAAATTCTCCTCAAAAATTTCAAATACTAATAGTTAAACAAGCTTTTCAAGCAGTTCAGGTAATAATCTCATGTCATCAAATACAACAGATGCACCGACTGCTCGTAGTTTTTCCGGGTTCATCAATTCTGCATAACCAAATACTGTCATCCCTGCATCAACCCCAGCCGTCACACCCGTTGGCGTATCTTCAATAACCACACATTCCTTTGGAGAAAATCCCATCTTTGCAGCTGCATATAAAAATACATCTGGATGTGGTTTGCTACGTGCAACTTCTGTAGCGCTAAATATTTTTCCTGAAAAGTAAGGAAATAAATCTGTCTCAATTAACGCTTTCTGTAACCATTTATGATCACTATTTGAGGCAACGCAATAAGCAAATTTGAGCTTACTTAAAACATCATGTATTCCCTGCACTGACTGTAAGTCAGTCATGAAAGCTTGCATAGTGCGTTGCTCAAATTCATTAACAAAGTTATCTGGTGGAGATTTGCCAAGCATATTTTTGACTATTTCTATACACATAGCTGTGGATTTGCCAACAAAAATATTGAACATATCCTCTAAAGTTAGAAATAGCCCTATTTCCTTGAGCATTTCCAAAAAAACAGTATTTGCGATTCGTTCACTATCTACAAGAACACCATCACAATCAAAAATAACTAAATTGAATTTGTTCATGAATCAACAAAAAATTAGCTGACTTACAGATTTGCAAGATGTAACACCGCCTTGCCAAGGTAGTTTCTATCCAACAATTTCTGTGCTACATCAGCTATTTGTGTCCAATCAGCTTCAATTTCAATGGGAGGACGCAATTGACCTGTTTCTACTAAACCTAAAAGCCGTTGCAGTCCCACAGCTGCTGATTCTCGTCTCAGTTCGTGGAACAAAATTAAACCATACAAACTTGCACCACCAGTCCCGTAAAAGCGTTGAGCATTAAATGTCACCTCATTTCCAGCGGAGGTGCCAAACAAAACAACCGTCCCATCTTCTGCCAATAAACCCAGGGCTGTTCCCAGGGTGTTTCCACCGACCGACTCGACAATCAAGTGGTAGGGAGCGTACTGGCTTGCAGGTAATAAATCTTCACCAATGACTACAGAATTAGCACCAGCATCTTTAACAAAAGATTCGTGTTCTGGATGGCGGATATGTGCCACTACTTGTGCGCCGCTGAGGCGTGCTAATTGAATGGCAAAGTTACCAACACCACCAGATGCGCCTGTAATTAAGACCGGACGACCTAAAAGTGAACCACCTTTGAGCAGGACATGATAGGCTGTTAAACCTGCTACGGGTAAGGTGGCAGCTTTAGCAAAGGAGACTGACGCGGGTAATTCTGCTAATGAGTGAGTTGGTACTGATACCAATTCTCCCCAAGCACCAGAACGGAGTAAACCAACGACCCGTGTTCCAGCAGCAGGTCCTGAACCATCAGCAGCCGGGGTTTCTACAACACCCGCTAAGTCCCAACCTGGTCGCCAACCTGGTTCGGCGGTGGTAGAACGTCGGACTTCACCCCGATTGAGGGAAATAGCTGCTACCCGAACAACAACTTCATTTGCAGCCGGGTTAGGTGCATCAACATCACTGATTGCTAAACGTCCCGATACATTGGGGTCAACTATAACAGCACGTATTTTACTCATCTTGAAAATATCTGAATGAAGTTACAAGTTGTTTGATATATCTTCTTGGGAAAGAGTAGCAACAATATCTTCCAACGAGCGATCGCGAAGCGTGTGCAAAGCACTCTCGCGATCGCACTCTTCTTGTGTTTCTTTACCCAAGGAGGTTTGTTCTACTAGACGGGAAACATCTGCTGCTCCGTAAAAGATGTGTTCAGTCAGACCTAATTCTTTAAAAGTTTCTGCAATTTCTTCCATTTCCCCTATCCTAACGATGTGCTTTTGGTGTCATGAATGCAATGGAGCGGGTGAGTGTACTAGCAAGCGCTGGCTGACTAGTAGATACTTCGTTCCATAGTTGTTTATCTAATATCGCCTGCCCCATGTCACCCGGACTTAAAATACCAAAAGTTTGGATTTGCATGAAAAGCTTGATTTTACTTGTATTCAGCTTTTAGCCAATATGCCGATTTTAGTGATTGAATTATCAACTAAACTACGGTAAGTTGATAGCATTACAGTATTTTGTTGCTAAAAACTTATCACAAATTATTCTAAGGAAGCAAGCTATATTAATGACTCGCAAAGCGGAAGTCTCTCGGTTTATCTTAGCTTTTGTTGCTGGCTTTATTGCAGTGCTGGTATTTCATCAGGGCTTACTGGCGCTGTTGCACGCAATTAATTTTGCAACCCGTCCAGCCTATCAAACCACACCTACACAGCCCTTTGGTATTCCACAATTTCTATCAAGTGCTTTCTGGGGAGGAATTTGGGGTTTAGTTTGGGCTGCGATGACAGTACGCCAACAAGTTAATAAAAATTATTGGTTAGTGGCGCTACTTTTTGGAGCTATTGCACCAACATTGATTGCTTGGTTTATCGTTGCACCATTGAAAGGTCAGCCTATTGCCGGAGGTTGGAAACCAGCAGCCATGATCACAGCTTTATTAGTCAATGGTGCTTGGGGATTGGGAACAGCTTTATTGTTCAGTTGGTTTGCTAGAAGGCAAAGACCAAGCTATTGAATTAAGCAAAGCGGAATTTTTGAAATATGAGCAAAATTGCTGATCTCTCTGCTTCTGATCTCTTGTCGCTATATCGCGATCGCCAATTGTCACCAACAGAAGCAACCAAAGCAGCCCTAGAACGGATCAATACTTACAATAGCCTGGTCAACGCATTTGCGATCATTGATGAAGAGACTGCTCTTGCTGAAGCACAGGCTTCAGAACTTCGTTGGCTGAATGGAAATCCGCATGGCTTAGTAGATGGTATACCCTTTACCGTCAAAGATTTACTTTTAACTAGAGGTTTGCCAACGCTTCGAGGTAGCAAAGCGATCGCCCCTAATCAAGCTTGGGAAGAAGACGCGCCTGCGGTAGCTCGTCTACGTGAACAGGGAGCAGTACTACTAGGAAAAACTACAACCTCTGAATTTGGTTGGAAGGCTGTAACTGATAGTCTCCTGACTGGTATTACCCGCAATCCTTGGAATACTAATCTGACTCCTGGAGGTAGTAGCGGTGGAGCTGCTGTCGCTGCTGCATTGGGAATGGGAACACTCCATCTCAGTACAGATGGTGGTGGTTCATCCAGAACACCTGCGGCGTTAACAGGTGTATTTGGTTTCAAACCGACTTTTGGACGTGTTGCTGGTTATCCATCAGCTCATACAGGAACTCTGTTTCATGTTGGCGTTCTGGTTCGTACCATCACCGATGCAGCAGTAATGATGAATGTCATTGCTCGTCCTGATATCCGTGATTGGTATGCACTACCAGATGACAAACAGGACTATATTTTTGAATTAAGTAAAGGTGTAGCCGAACTGCAGATTGCTTACAGTCCTAACTTTGGTTACGCTGAGGTCGATTCAGAAGTAGCCGCCTTAGTCAAAGCCGCAGTTGATGTTTTTGCCAAACTCGGTGCGGTTGTTGAAGAAGTCGAGCCAGGTTTTATTAATCCCCGCAGTACTTTTCAAACCCTATGGCAAGCTGGCGCAGCTAAGTTATTGCGTGGCTTTAATCCAGAGCAACAAGCTTTAATTGAAGAAGGCTTGCGGGATATTGCCAAAGAAGGCGATCGCATCACTTTATCAGAATATCTCAGCGCCCAAGATGCTCGTGAGGCTTTGGGAAGGCACATGCAACGCTTTCACGAAAACTATGATTTGCTGATTACTCCCACCTTGCCTGTAGTCGCTTTTCCAGTCGGGCAAAATAGACCTATTGAAAATCAAGATTGGACGCCATTTACTTATCCTTTCAACCTTACTCAACAACCTGCTGCATCTGTTCCTTGTGGCTTCACCAAAAATGGTTTACCTGTAGGTATGCAAATTGTCGCTGCAAAATACAGAGATTTATTAGTATTGCAAGCAGCTAAAGCTTACGAAAGCGTTTCTCCTTTTATCATGCCTTTGGAAAGAAACAAAAATCTTTCCAAATATTTTCCAACCGAGAATAATCAGCTTTAATTACACCCTCGATATTATACAAAAGTCCCTCTTTGAAAGGGAATTTAGAGGAAATATCGAAAAAATCTATACAAAAAATACAAGATATTAATAGATACAATTTTTGCAATTTTAGAGTTTGTATTTCTTTGATGTACATGAAATGTTATTATACATTGTATAAAATACTTATCTTCGACCAATTTACAGTAGATTTATTCAAATGCATATTTTCCTAAAAGTTGCATAGATTAGATCTTGCATTTTTCCCTGAGTACGTCTTGAACTCAAAGGGCGTAGACATTTTCGTAGAGTAGCCACTTAGAGGGTGTCTATAAGGCTTATAGCCCAAGTCTGTTAAACGGACTCAAATGTATATTCACTAGGCTTTAGCTTAGTTGAGCTTTAAGCTAAGAAATTTATTTCTTCGTGGACTGGTGCGAGATTTTAGATAGCCAATTTTGGCTGGCTCAATCAAAAGTATATTGAACAGCAAGGAGCATAACTATGAAATTGAAATATCTCTTGGCAAGGCTAAAAAAAACCAAGTTCTTTGTATTGGGAGCAGTGTTTTTTGCTTTTCTGGTAATTATTCCCTTATTTCCTTTTTCAGCATTTTCTGCCAATTCTGGTACTAAAATTCAGTTCGTTACACCAGCCTGGGTTGCTGATCATTCCAAAGATCCTAATCTGCGGATATTGGATGTGCGTAACTTTCCTCTTGACTACATTGAAGGACATCTTCCTAATGCTGTGAATATTGCTGATACTGCTTTCCGGGGACCGAAAGAAGGTCTGCCTGTACAGTACTGGAATAATGAAAAAATAGGACAAATCTTTGCCAATTCAGGAGTAACCAATAATAGCCGTGTCCTTGCCTATTCAGATGACAAAGATGTCTTAGGTGCAACTATGGTTGCTTATTTGCTAGAACGTTCTGGATTAAAGGATATCGCTGTACTAGATGGTGGTTACACAGGTTATCAAGTTTCTCAACCAGTAACTAAAGAATTTCCCAAATATACAGTAGGTAAATTCACAGTTCGAGATAATCCTTCAATTCGTGTGACTCTAGATGAAGTCAAAAAGCTGATTGGTAAATCAGGAGTCACTTTTATCGATCCCAGACCAGAGAAGTTATTCCGGGGTGAGGAGAATATTTGGGTACGCAATGGTCATATTCCAGGGGCGCGGAATATTCCTTGGGTAACATTTATGGATGCTCAGAATCCTCATAAACTCAAACCTCTAGAGGATATTAAGAAAATTCTTGCAGATAAGAAGATTAGTCCATCGAACGACATCATCATCTCTTGCAGCACAGGACGAGAAGCAACATTACAGTATGTTGTCTTAAAACATCTTCTTAATTATCCCAAAGTCAGGATTTATGAAGGTTCTTGGACTGAGTACAGCGCTCACAAAGATTTACCAGTGGCTACTGGAGATGAGAAAACAACCTAAATTGCTGACAGAATTATGAACAGAGGGAGAAATATCATGAGATATTCAATTCTAGTAATCGCAGCAGCAATTGCAACATTTGGAGCAGTAAATGTACTTGCAGCTAACAATATGGAGCAAGAAAGCTTGGTAAGTTGTAGAAGGAGCAAAGATAAGCCACCAGTAAATTCTACAAGCGATCGCTCAGGAGCTTAATACAAAAATTAGATTTATTATCTGTGTTAACGGTAGCGTAACACACCCTGCTGGCGTGACATAGCTAAACTTGTACATTAGATTTTTAGTTTTTTTGGCGCTAACAGCGTCTAATACAAACTTCATCTATTTGCACTATTTTAGATTTGTCACGCCACTTGCTTACTAATTACTTTTTATGCTCATGTTCATGT
This sequence comes from Fischerella muscicola SAG 1427-1 = PCC 73103, assembly GCF_000317245.1. GTDB lineage: Bacteria > Cyanobacteriota > Cyanobacteriia > Cyanobacteriales > Nostocaceae > Pelatocladus > Pelatocladus muscicola_A. Next base: position 313 of record NZ_AJLJ01000516.1, on the reverse strand, counting down.
GGTGTGAAGAATAACATCGAACTAGCAAAGCAAATTTACGAGGTTTCACATCTTACTGGGTCATTTAAGCTACGTTCTGGACGAATCACGGACGAATACTTTGATAAGTATCAATTCGAGGCAGATCCTGCCCTACTTGATTCTGTTGTCAGGCAGATGGTTGCTCTCATTTCAAGTGGGATTGACGTACTAGCAGGTCTTGAACTCGGTGGTATTTCGATTGTTACGCTTTTATCACATTACTCTAGTTTACCTGCTGCTTTTGTCCGAAAAGAGGCAAAAAATTATGGAATCGCTTGTTTAGTCGAGGGTC
>NZ_AJLJ01000515.1 GCF_000317245.1 Fischerella muscicola SAG 1427-1 = PCC 73103 | reverse complement strand
TGAGTCGAGGGTACTCAGATTAATAGTCGAAAAGTGCTGATTATTGAAGATGTAGTCACCTCTGGCGGTCAAATCACAATCTCAGCAAGTCAACTTCGCCAACTTGGCGCTCAAATTGATTACGCACTCTGCGTTATTGATCGACAAGAAGGCGCTGCTGATAAACTCCTAACAGAAGGTATCACACTCCTTTCTCTATTCAAACGCAGTGACTTTTCCTAATTAATCTGAGCTATTTTTCTATCCAGGATAAAACACGAGCGTCCGCAGCTCTATACTCTCCCGTGGAGGTGCATCCGGTGGGCTAGTTGGATCTTCAAAAGCAGTATGGGCTGCAAATCTCGCCTGTCCATCTTCTGCGGAATCGAAACACTTGATAAATAATGCTTCGTCTCTGTGCATTTGCGGAAAGTAGAACCAACGATGTCCTGGGTTGTATGTGATTGCATAGGTTTCGCCGACGCGATCGCGATACACTAAGTCACTAGCTACCAGGTCTGTTGGTGCAATGCTTTGGGCATCACATACTGTCAATGGTGACTCTTGAATTGGTTGTGCGATCGCTCGCCAAACGTTGATGATTGCAAACCGTTGTTGCAACAGCGTGTCAATATCATCTATTAGGCGCGCTGCTAATTCCAAACGCGCCCGTGTATAGCCAGATTTGGCAGTAAAGTCATTGTGTACACGCTTAACTGGTTCCCTTATCCCATTCTCACCCTGCTTGAACCGTTGCAAATTACGCAGAGTGTGGTCAAATATCACTACCTTGGTTGCACCCGTCACCTCTTTTAATAATTGCTCAACTTCTGGGTAATAAACATTACGTATTTCATCTTCATCATAAAAGTCACGCACATTGGTATGATGCTCAGTCAACGCAAAACCTTCGCGATTTAGCGAGATATTTTGTGAGATGGAACGAGCATTACGGATTGGAAGCTTGTATGTCTGATAATTCCCGCTATATCTGGGAATTCCTGGCGGTGGTTCATAGGTGTAGTTGACAGGTTTTTCTGCCATTGGGATCAGATAATTGAGATTAGCCTCCACGTAAGGCAAATCTTCGTAAATCGGTCTATCTAGAACTTGGCTATCTAAGCTCATAGGTCATACCTTTTTAGTTATTGGTCATTGGTCATTAGTCATTAGTCATTGGTCATTAGTCATTAGTCATTGGTCATTGGTTAGTTTTCTGCCTTGTCCTTATCCCCAATCCCTGATACCCGATCCCCATTCTCGTATCCTACTTTTGACCAGCACCAACTGGAGTAGGTTCACCGAGAATCTTCGTGAATCGTTCTATATAGTAGCTGGTAGAATTGGCAACTGCCTGAACTGATTCGCGATCACGCACAGTATTCCACCATTGCTGCAAGCGTGGTGTTTCTGGTGGTAATGTGAATTTACGGAAGTGTTCTAGCACAGGCAAACGTTCAAACCAGGGATAGAAGCTGATATCAACTAAGCTAAATTTATCTCCTAAAAAATACTGATCATTAGACAGTTTACCCAATCCTTCTTGCTCAATATACAAGAGCGCTTCTGTAAATTCTCGTCGTCCCTGTTCTTGTTCTTGAGTATCCTTACCTCGTAGAAGTTTGTTAAATGCTGGTACTAAGCGAGTGTTGGCATAGTCAATCCAGATCCGAGCGATCGCACGAGTTCCCGGATCACGGGGTAATAAGGGTGGTTCAGGGAATACTTCATCTAGATATTCATTGATGATGGCAGACTCGTAGATTTCCACATCTCCATGTTTGATTGCAGGAACTTTCCCATAGCGAGAAATCTGCGTAAATTCATCCGCTTTATTCTGCAAATCAATCTCAATGGGGATGAAGTCAATGCCTTTTTCCCGCAAAACAACACGGGTGCGTTGTGAAAAAGTAGAACCTTTGGTGAAGTAAAGTTGTATGATACTCATGAAATAATTTCCTTATTAATGTTGCGTTACAGATTGCTTAGGGTTACATCAGTAGCACAATTCGACAGCTCAGTAAGTAACTGAGTTGATTTGTAGCGATCAAATAGTCAAAGCAGCAGGTCTGTACACCTGCCAAAATACTTTTTGTCGGTCAGCTTACCGTTGTTTAAATTTATTATACAGTCTTCTCTGAAGTAGGGGACTATTTATCAACAAAAATTTGTATAACTAATTATTAGATAATCTAATAAATATTGGAATTATCCTTATCTTCCTGAAGATTAGCTGCTTTCAAGGCTGTCTAGTATTTGCCACCTACTTGATTACCTTCTCAACCATGCAGTACTATAAGGAGATACCACTGTTAATCTATCGACTTACAGTATTTAATCATAAAAAAGGGTTTTCTCAACTGCTGCGAAACATGGAAAGCCCTTTATTAATAACCAATTCAGTGGTGCAAACCAAAAAGGAGAAATTCAAATGACAGTAACTGCAACACGTATTGCCATTACTCCTACCGGAGGAGCGCCAGGAGCAATTGTCACAGGTGTAGATGCTAGTCGTCCTTTGGAGCCGGATGTTATTTTGCAACTCAAGCAGGCATGGCGCGATTACCATCTCCTCATCTTCAAAAACCAAACGCTGACAGAAGAACAACAATTAGCATTTGCTAATTATTTCGGCGACATCTTTCAGCAACCTGCATATATCCCCAAAGGTCAATCAGAGCCTGTATTGCCGCCACTTGTCCTGCCCGGATAGTGGCAAAAAGATTCTCTATCTCAATGCTGCCAATGAAGTAGAAATAGTTGATTATGATCCAGAGGAAGGCGCAAAGCTGATCGAGCGATTGCGACAGCATATCAAACAGCCAAAGTTTGCCTACCAACATCATTGGGCAAAGGGTGATCTCCTCTACTGGGATAACCAAGCAACCGCACATTACCGCCCTGAATTTGATGTAAATACAACACGGATTTTGAAGCGAGTTAGTATCCGGGGTAGTCGTCCATTTTAATTTAGCTCGGTGGGCGTTATGCGTTTCATATATGCTTTTCTAACGCCTACCAAAAACATCGGATACTTGAGCTGCTGTTAATATGCTGCGTGGAGTTTAGTGTCTGCCAACAAGGGTGAAGCGTTTCCCCACTGTCCGCTAAACACAAATTCCTGCAATGGTTTACGGACACGGGGCGCTAGTTCGCGATCGCGCAATCCATCAGCAAGACTCTGTGGATCACCCGCATAGCCAATTGCAAGTGCTGTAGCTAGCTCATAGTCATCTGGAATTTGATATTGTTTTCTAGCCCCAAGTTATTAGCATAAATGGCATAAAGTGCAAGTTGTGGAGAATTGCATGAATAGAGACGATTTACTTTCCTTACTTGGGCCTATGCCTACAAAAACTGAACTAAATCTCAATGTTATTGAGGAGGTAGATTGCGGGGCGTTCATTCGTAAAAAGATTAGTTATTCAGCCGAGGCGGGAGAAACGATTAGTGCATTTCTGTGCATTCCAAAAGTTACCTGTCTACCGCTTCCTGCAATCTATTGCTTCCATCAACATGGGAATAACTGGCTTCTTGGCAAGAGCGAAGTTGTAGGGCTTGCTGGTTCGTCTGATCAAGCATACGCAAAGGAACTGGCGGAACGAGGCTATATAACTCTAGCTCCAGATGCAATTTGCTTTGAAGAAAGAGCATGTGCAGCCGATCCCGTCCTCTATCATGTTCATCAACTTCACACAAGGTTGATGAGAGGACAAACTCTACTCGCAAAAGTGTTGTTTGATATCAGTGTCGGCATTGATCTGCTTCAGAGCCTTCCGGAGGTAGATCCAACGAGAATTGTCTTCATTGGACATTCATACGGGGGTAGAACAGCATTGTTCGCACCAGCATTTGATCAAAGAATCAAGGTTTCAGTTAGTAACTGCGGCTCTACGACATTTAAAGAAATGTTATTGAGCAACATTCGGATGCAGTTTGATTACATAGTTCCTAATTTTCTGGCTTATGGTGATATTGAAGATGTTGTGCGCTTAGTAGAGCCATGCAATCTTCTCATCCTTGGCACAGATGATGATAGGTGTAGTCGAAATATCAAAGCCATTTTTGAATACGCAAAATCGGCATTTGTTAAAGGCAAACTAGAACGGCAAATTTACCCCGGTAAGCATGTGTTTTCTGAGGAGATGCGTTTGAGGGCGTATGAGTTCTTAGATGATCATCTGAATTATCAACTTCAGGTGGAAAATCGTTCCCAAAATGATTCATTGTTGGTTTAGTTTAGAACTGGGAGAAATTGAGCCAATGTCAACAACAGCATTAATTGTCGGCGCAGGAAGCGGACTCAGCGCCTCCCTAGCTCGTTTATTTACAAAAGAAGGCTTCACTGTCGCACTAGCATCGCGACAAATTGATAAACTTAGCAACCTATCCCAGGAGATTGGAGCCATCAGTTTTGCTGCTGATGCATCTAAACCAGATGATGTAAACCAGCTATTCCATGATGTCGAACAAAAACTGGGAGCGCCAACAGTAGTTGTGTATAATCCCAGCTGGCGAATCCGGGGGCCATTGGTTGAACTTGATCCAAACGACGTTGCTAAAACACTCGAAATCACTGCTTATGGTGGCTTTTTGGTAGCACAGGCAGCAGCGAGACGTCAGTTGGTTTTGGGTGGAGGAGCAATTTTTTTTACAGGTGCTTCTGCTAGTGTTAAGGGTTATCCCCAGTCTGCACCATTTGCGATGGGTAAATTTGCTTTGCGGGGTTTGGCTCAGAGTATTGCCAGGGAATTGGCTCCTCAGAATATTCATGTAGCGCATTTTGTCATTGATGGGGCAATTCGTTCTGCTACCCGTGTGGAGCCAGCTGACAAGCCTGATATTTTACTTGATCCAGATGCGATCGCTCAAACTTATCTCAACATTCTCCGCCAGCCGCGCAATGCCTGGACATGGGAAGTTGAATTGCGACCTTGGGTTGAACCATTTTAATTGAGATATTCTCATCAGAATCAAAATCAAGTTGAATAACAGGACTTGATTTTGTATCAACTTCTGTGGTAGCCTGCGTTCATTCAGTAAATACTATTTGTTGATAGATTTATCGTAGTTTTTGTTGTACAGTAATTTGCATAAAATTGGGAATCACCCCTTATGCCAAAAGACTGGTTTGAATGGCACGACCTCTACAATACTGAGCCAAAGTTGCAGCAGCGTTTGCAAATCGTGCGGGAATACATTTCTTATAGTTTGAATGCGTCTCCACTGGGGAAAATCCGTGTTGTTAGTGTTTGTGCTGGTGATGGACGGGATTTATTGGGAACATTAGCAAATCATCTGCGCGCCAAAGATGTTTATGCACGACTGGTTGAACTAAATCCAAATCTAGTCGAACGTGGACAAGCAACCATAGCATCATTAGGTTTGGCAAAGCAGATTGAGTATATCAATGGTGATGCAACTATCTCCTCTAACTATGTGGGAGCAGTACCAGCAGATATTGTCATTGTCTGTGGTGTTTTTGGTAATCTCGCCAATGAAGTTGAGCTTAATCGCTTGCTGGGAAATTTGAGTTTTTTGAGTAAGCAAGGTGCTTTTGTCATCTGGACTCGCGGACACTCTAACGGCATTCCCTACTCTAAGACTGTCCGTAAATTTTTACGTGAATCTAGATTTGAGGAAGTGAACTTCCAACTCACTGCGACAGGCGATATGGGGGTAGGTATTCATCGTTACATTGGTGAAAATGTAGCTGCACCCAAGGAAGAACATTTATTCGTGTTTTCTGGTATTCCCAGTCAAGCGAGGTAATACAATTTTAGATTTTGGATTTTAGATTTTGGATTGTCAAATCCTTTATCTAAATTATGTTTTTGATGTTCATTTGTCATAAATGTTTTTTAAATTGGTGTCAAAATGTCTATTCAAAATACAGTATCTAGTTGGGAGCAACTATTAGAGATAGCTCAGAAAAACACTCCTGCACGACGAGTACGTAGACCTGGTCAATCCCCCTCCACTGCACCCATCCCCAGTAGTCTCCATAAACTTCCTCCAAATACAACACCGCCAGTCCTCCTCTATCGAGATACTAACTCCTGGTGTCCTTTCTGTGAACGGGTTTGGTTTGCTCTGGAAGAAAAGGAAATTCCGTTTGAGACAGAGTTTATCGACTTAAGTAATAAGCCGAAATGGTATACTGACCTGGTTCCCACAACCCTTGTCCCTGCGGCAAAAATTGAGGGTAAGTTAGTCTATGAGTCTAAAGATATTCTCCTCACTTTAGAAGAAAGATTTAGCAATCCACCTTTACTCCCTGAAGATCCGGAGGAAAATGCCGTTGCGAGACAGTGGGTTGAAGATGCCGAAACTAATGGGTTTAGGGATGTTGCCTACAAATTTCTCAGGCAAACGCCTGTAAATAATGATGAGTTAGCAAACTTACAAGCAACATTTGAAGCAAAGTTAGATGAGCTTGAGCAAGCCTTGGGTAAGTATCCTGGCCCCTACTTTGTCTCAAGTTTTAGTCTGGTAGATATTATGTATAGTCCCCATCTAGATAGATTGGCGGCTAACTTACCTGTGTACCGAGGCTATCACATTAAGAGAAATCCACGCTTTCCCCGGATCAATGCTTGGTTTGAAGCACTCAATCAGCGTCCTGCATACCACAGAGTCAAGTCGGATGACACCACTAATAATTTACTCCTGCGCCGCAGATGGGGTGTGTCACCAGTTGGAAATCCATTACCACTGGATGTAGCAACTAGCCAGGAAATCCAATATCAAGCAGAAGCAGCTGAGCGACTGAGCGATAACCGGGAAGTTGCTATAGGAGACATCCTGAAAAACTCCGGAGTGCAAGCTTTAGCAGTAAATGGTGATGTTTCAGCAGTTAGAGAAGCAGTTGATTTTCACCTCAGACTACTAGCAGACTATCTCATCAATGGGAATGGCGCACCCTTACCTTGGGGTAGAGTTGCTGGAAAAGATAATGTTGATCCGTTTTCAGCTGCTGTCGGAGCAATCACTCTTGCCTATGTGAGAAATCGCATCTGTGCGCCACGAGATATGAGTGCTGGTGCAGCAACGGCATTCCGAGCCGCAGCAGATAAGTTGTTGGCATCTATTTATTAATGTTCATCGGTGACAGGTTGATACTAAGTCGCATTCTTAACTGAAAAATATGAAAACCCGTCGCTATGTCGTAATGGCGATCGCTACGTGGCTCCTGACTCTGGCTGGTTGTAACTCTCAGAATATGATCAAAATCATTTTGGAAGAGCAGCGCAAAGTAGAAGAGTGGGCAAAAGCACATCCCAGTGAAGTAGCTAAACTTCTAGCAAAGCAAACCAAATACAAGCCAGAGATATTGGAATTTTCTCTCAAGCGGCGTCCCTATTTTGGTGTGTTCGACATGAAAGATGAATTTGTTGCCGAACAACAGCAAGTGGTTGATTTCTTCTACAGTCAAAAGTTGATTCCTAAAACCTTTCAAGTTCAAGATGCTGTTTGGAAACCTTAGAAAAAGTGATCGCGTAGCGGCTGCTTTGCAGCATCGCCTTTCATATCACAATAATTTAGTCAGAAAAGCGATCGCTCTTGTTCTCACAATTATTAACTTTCTAACTCGACCCGACGGTACTCTGAGGGTGGGTTAGGAACTTTCTCGTGAGCGCAAGGCAGAGGAGACTGAGCCAACACTACAATCATTCTTTCTGTACCTGTATTAATAATTTCGTGTCCGACATTTTTAGGAATATGAACACAGTCTCCAGATTTGACAGCAGCAATCTCATCACCAACAATTACATCACCCGTACCCTGAACAAAGTAGCAAATTTCATCGCTTTCTGAATGCTTGTGTAATGGGTTGGATTGTCCTGGCTCAATGCAATAGATGTTAAAGTGCATTGAATCAGTCGAGAAAATCCGCCGCCGAACAAAAAACCGGGGGTTAAACTGGGCTATCTCTTCTAGGGTTTTGAGGTCGCCATTGCTGAACTTTTTGGGATCTTTCAAAAGACTAGTATCTGCCTGGAGGGGAATCAAATTGGTTTCGTTGGTAATTGTAGTCATTGCTATTTTCTCCTTTTCTTCTATTAATTAAATTGATTCTTCAACCACTCAGCGGTTTTTCTCTCACACCAATCCGAAAAGCCAGTGCTGCCAAAACTAGAATTACCGAGATCAGCGCAAACGAGAGTCGGAAATCCTCGCCGCCAGACCAGCTAATCAAGAAACCTGCCAATACAGGGCCTGTTGCATGTCCCACATCAAAAATCGTGCCAAACGTTCCCATCGCTGATCCAAGATTACTTTCACTGCAAAAATCCGCTACCAGTGCTGCTGCGGAGGATGTCACTATAGCTTCTCCGACTCCAAACACAGCAGCTAAAACTAACAGCACGCCATAGTTTTGGAACCAGGGAATGAGGGCAAAGGGAATGGCACAGGCAAACATCCCCCAAAATAGTAGAGGTTTGCGTCCCAAGCGGTCAGAAATTCTGCCCATGTAAGGTTTAGAAAAAACTGTGACCAGGATTTGAATACCCCAGAGCATCCCGGCTTGAAAAGCAGAGAAGCCACAAACCTGCACAGCATAAATGGGCATAAAGGCTTCCAAAGCACCAACAGATAGGTTTTGAATTCCTTCCATGTTGCTAGTAAGCAAAACCCGTCGATTCAACAAAATTTCTTGTACACCAGAGCGGAACTGTTGCAGCACAGCTTTTAAAGTCCTTTGATCTTTGGGGAGGGGAGCTTCCCACTGACCCCGTAATGCCCAGGTCGCAACAAGCAAGGAAGCCATACCTAAAGCGGCTACTACACCATAGATAATGTGAAAGTGAATGAGTTGGGGCTTTCCATCCCCTGATAACTGGGTTAGCAGAAAGCCACCCAGTGGTGCGCCTATTAAGTTGCCAACAATGGTAATTGACGAGAACCAAGAGAGCATCTCAGCCCGCCTATTTCCAGCAACACTCACCACGACCGCCATAACTACAGGCCCATAAACTGCCGTCGCAAAACCATGCAGGAAGCGTACTACTACCAGCCCGACATAGTTGGATACTAGTAGATAAGCCAAGGGAACTAAGGCGAAGACTGCTAAACCGATGAACAGCGTGCGAGTTTTACCAATGACATCGGAGAGGACACCCGCAGGCATCTTAAAGAAGATTCCTGTGACAGTAGAGATGGCAACGGCAAAGCCAATCGCCTCTGGCCCTGCTCCCAGAGCAGCAGCAAACAAGGCCAAAACAGGGGTACGAGCTAAGGCATAAGAAGCGCGGGCAAGGAAACCTACCGCATACAGACTGTTTAAAGTTGAGGTAGAAGGCACAGTCTTATTCATGGGGATGATTGGGATGAGGTGCGCGAGTTAGCCAGGATAGGCAACACTGGGTTTTTGGCGATCGCTAAGTGAATTGAAAATTACCAATCCCTCTACTGCATATTGCAGTAGAAACGCAGGGTTATATACTTCATTGCCAACAAAAGATAATGAACAAAACGTAGCAGTTTTGACTTTAGTTCTGTAAATTTATTGCTAGTGTAACAGTTATTTATCTGCGATGCAATGACTGTTACATTTTATTGTAGTTGAAGTGGGAACTCACCCTGTTCTTTGGAAAACGCCGCATATAACCCCTCAAAAAGCCTAATTCCGCACACCTCTAATTCAATGTCAGAAAGATTTGACAGTAACCAGCCTCGCAATAAGGCATCCACTCCTACGGCTTCCGGACGCGCATACTGTCCGTCTCGTAGATCAATTTCATGGACAATTTCCCCAACAACCTCTAGTCCAGCGTCATTCAAACCAAAGGTTTTGATCATGACCTCAAAAGTACAGAGGTTGCCACAATGTCCAAAGGGAGCATCTTTCATTTCAAAGGCGACTTCATCAGCAGCAATCTGATGAGAGTACCGAATCTCAGCTTTTGGATTGATGAATCGACGAATCAACCAAATGCAGGCTAGACGATCTACATAAGGTCGAGGTCGTGTCACCCACTTTTTATTGCGGTACTCATCAATAGCAGTGGGAGAAATCTCAATTGCAATCGATGGGTGAGAGGAAAGTGCTTGACCAATGCGATTAAGCTGAGTCATGACACGAGGTCCATCAGGGCAATCAAAAAAGTCTACACGAGCAATTTCGGTGTGTTGTTTACGCAGCTTTTCTAAGGTTTCCAGCATACTGCTGCGAACTTCCGGGCTTGCGTTCGTCTCTATAGCCTTTTCGAGTGCGATCGCTTGGGCTTCAATCTCCTGATAGTCTTCGCTGCGAGCTTTGCGAAACATTTCTATAATTTCTTGGTCAGCTAATCCCTCAAATTGCTCAACCCGCATGACCAACGCTTCACCTTTTGCTTGTTGAACTTCTTGAGTTAACCACTGGAAAGATTCTATGCATTCATCTGTAGTAGGAAGAACGTAAATACTACCTTTGAGAGAGATGGCACCCAAGCGCCGCAACCGTCGCCACAAAGCAACACGAGGGCTAGAAGACGACTTGGAAGGAAGAGAATAAGAAAAAACCATCCAACTCAAATAAAGATACCTCCACTATCATTTAAGTAGAACGGCGCAAAAAAACCGAAGTATGTAACGGAAAGTAAAGTTGCCCAAAAAGCTCTTCCCTTCTGCCCTCTGCCTCCTGCCTTGTCATAACGACAATTTTCAACACCGACCTACTTAACTATTATTTAACTATTAAAAGAAACAATATGACTTATTGTAAAAACTCAATATTTAATTCTAATTTGTCTCCCAGCCACAAAGCATGGTCTGTATGATCTGCAACATCATCACCAGTCGAGGGATGAATAAGAATATCTAAATCCTCACGATTAAGCATTAACCAAGGAACGAGCGTACCAAACAGTTCTGGAGAGAATGCAACTTGATACATGCCTATTGGGTGGGGACCAACGGGTTTTTCATGCCAGCGTCCAAGCCGGACATCAAAATTAGCACTCAATCCTTCATGTACACGCGCTGCGGCTTCACGAGTTGCGTCGTCAAAGTAAACATGAGCGTGAAAACCAGTGATTTTAACAGTATCTTTTTTCATCACTTTTAGCCCACTTTATTGCTCTCTATTTATTTTAGGTGTATTAGACACAGCCTACTCTGTACCAATATTCATAGATTGGCTGATAGCCGAGTTTTGCATACAGGTTACGCGCTGGAATATTTGCCTTCACTACTTGAATATAAGAAAAAAAGGCTCCTTTCTCGATACCCCATTTGAGCAAACCCTGAATCAATGCTGTTGCATAACCGCGCCGCCTTTGCATTGGACTTGTAACTAGGTCAAAAATACCTAAATAACCGCTTTCTAGAACACCTAACCCACCAGGGCAAACGCATCTAAATATTGATGCACAGAACGAAAGAAGAGGCTTGGAGGCATAACCGTAAGCCACTAGTAACAAAAAGAACTGACAAATTGAGAAGAGAGTAGGGATACAGAACATAAACTCGGTATGGTATTGTCAAAAAGTACCCTCAAAAGAAAAAAGCACGCTGCACAGCCGTTTGGATGAAACTCAAGCCGAAAATCACAATAGCTGACCATTTTGCACAGATGGAAGATCCAAGAGTAGATCGCACAAGGCTACATGAACCTATCCCACTAATATA
>NZ_AJLJ01000514.1 GCF_000317245.1 Fischerella muscicola SAG 1427-1 = PCC 73103 | reverse complement strand
CCATTAACGCAACGATTCCGTAAGGCTGTACCGCAAGCAAAGCAATACTTCGACCGTAAGTCAGTCCACATTTGGTCAGGGCTAGTTCCTGGAGTCCAGCATTTAGGGCAAAACTTCAACGCAGTTATTGTCTCTAGGGGAACTTTCTTGGCTGCTGCATCCAGATAATCTGGTGGTATCCCCAACGCAGAAGCTAGACCGCTTTTAGCTTTTTGATTGAGCCTCGAAGTTTGTCCACCCTCAATTTTACGGATGGTCTGGATGTGTATTTGTGCTTTTAAACTCAACTCTTTTTGGGTTAAGTTTTGCTTGACTCGCAATCTGTGGACGTAATCAGCCAGGGCTTCATCCCCTTTGGGAAGCACATCTTGTTCTGCTACCACCATCAAAATATATCTAAAAATGTATTTATTAATAATAATCAAACATCAAGTCTATGTATTTTGTGGCACTTGCTATTA
>NZ_AJLJ01000513.1 GCF_000317245.1 Fischerella muscicola SAG 1427-1 = PCC 73103 | reverse complement strand
CCTATATATAATTCGACTAAATTCTGAATAAAGGTAAGACTATATTAATTATGAAGCAATTTACTGATAAAGTTGTTCTGATTACAGGAGGTAATTCTGGTATTGGCAAAGCTACAGCATTAGCTTTTGCTGAGTCAGGGGCAAAAGTAGTGATTGCTGGCAGGAGAATTAAGGAAGGTGAAGAGACTGTTAAGTTAATTGAAAAAACAGGTAGTTCAAGTATTTTTATACCTACAGATATTACTCAAGAAACAGAAGTTAAAAATTTAATAAGCCAAACAGTTAAAATTTTTGGTCGTTTAGATTATGCATTTAATAATGCTGGAACTCCTGGAATTCTAAGA
>NZ_AJLJ01000512.1 GCF_000317245.1 Fischerella muscicola SAG 1427-1 = PCC 73103 | reverse complement strand
GGGCTTTGGCGCGATACTCCGCAGACTGAATCTCCCTAGCAGCAGCCAGAGCCTCGCTTAACAACTCAGGCGGCAATAGAGGAGCCAAACTACTTAGGGCATCGGCGCGATGTCTCTCATCCTGAATCTCCCTAGCAGCAGCCAGAGCCTCGCTTAACAATTCTGGCAATTTCTCAGCCAAACTACTTAGGACTTTGGCGCGACTTAACTCAGA
>NZ_AJLJ01000511.1 GCF_000317245.1 Fischerella muscicola SAG 1427-1 = PCC 73103 | reverse complement strand
AAAGTATTTGAGTTATTTAAAAATTCCTCTTCACAGACAACTCCAAGCTTTACTTGTATCAGAAAATGGTTAGGAAGAATTGGGATATATGAATTAAAAAGAGAAAAAGAGTATCGAAATGATTGGATATTTATTGTCGATTTTACACTGGAACTAGGAAAACAAAAAGCTTTAGTAGTTTTGGGTGTTTCACAACAGCATCTTGTGGAAAATGTGATTGAGAAAACCAGAGGGCTGTCACATGAAGATGTGGAATTATTAGGATTAGAAATTATGGATTCCACCAAAGGAGAAATGATCCAGTATCAACTAGATAAAATAGCAAAAAGAGTTGGTGTTCCAATACAAATAGTCGCAGACCATAGTAGTGACCTTGCTCGTGGAATCAAGCTATACCAACAAAACTATCCAGACCTAATTTACACTCATGATGTGACTCATGCAATGGCTTTGCTTTTAAAATATCAGTTAGATTCGGATGATAGATACCAGTCATTTATTCAAAAATGTAGCATATGCAGGCAAAGACTACAACAAACGGAATTATCTTTTTTATCTCCTCCAGCACAGCGTTCTCAATGTCGTTATTTCAATGTAGAAAGGCTGACAAATTGGGCTATTAAGCTGTTAAACTCTCCCGCAGAAACTCTGATGGAATTAGTGCCAAATCTTGAAGAAGAGCAAATTAATCAGAAAATAAGAGAGAAGTTGGGATGGTTAGTTGATTATGAATTAGATCTGATTTATTGGAATCAAATGGTGGCACTAACATGAGGTATTGAAACCAAACTAAAACAAT
>NZ_AJLJ01000510.1 GCF_000317245.1 Fischerella muscicola SAG 1427-1 = PCC 73103 | reverse complement strand
GAGGAATTCTGTGGCAGAAGTGAAGACAAAGTTAGTTCTAAAGCTCTTATCGATAAAAGAGCCATCAAGACCTGAACCAATCACCTTGTCAAGTCTTACAGTTTGATACTCATAATCAGTGAAGTCTTCTTCATTAAGTTCCAATAGTTGACCACCACCAGAAATCAGTTCTTGTTGCTCTTCAGATAGCTCTAAAAACAATCCAGATTCCATTGCTTCAACCTCATTGATAGAGTTTATAAAGTGCAAAACTTAGCTAGAGAAGAGTCCAAAGACTTACTCCCAAATAGGGATGCTCTGGAATCTATTTAATGGACATTTTGACTATTGGTTGAGTTACTTAACCAACCTTAAAAAATCTGCCTAATCTTACCGAACTTTAGTCAAATTCAGCATT
>NZ_AJLJ01000509.1 GCF_000317245.1 Fischerella muscicola SAG 1427-1 = PCC 73103 | reverse complement strand
ATTAATGCGATAGACCAGTAGTGGTCTGTCCCATTAATTTTGAGGGGTTATACTAGATCATGCTTAAATAGCAATATGAGTGTATCCCTACCCAAAAATTGGCAGGCGATCGCGTGCATAAGGAAAAAAGGTGTATGAGCAAGAAGTATGAAATTAATCTCAGCGAAGAGCAGAGGCAAGAACTACTAGATCTAGTCAAAAAGGGTTCAGCGAAAGCCAGAACAATTCGGCGGGCACATACATTATTAATGGCTGCGGATGGTAAGACGGATGAGATAATAGCAGAAACGTTACATGTGTCTGTGGCCACAGTGGAGCGAACTCGTAAACGGTTCTGTTGTGAAAATTTAGTAGCGACATTAACAGAGAAAAAACGTCCAGGAAAGCCACAGAAGTTAACTAATGATGGCGAAGCATATTTAATAGCAACAACTTGTAGTGATGCACCTACTGGGAGTACACGTTGGACTTTAAGAATGTTAGCCTCGCAACTTGTCAGTCTGGAAATAGTTGATAGTTTGAGCAAAAGTACAGTTGGTAGAATATTAAAAAAAAAAACGAGCTAAAGCCTTGGTTAAAAGAACAATGGTGCATCCCACAACTGAGTTCAGAATTTGTATACCGGATGGAAGATGTGCTTGATTTATATGCTCAACCACCCGATGCCAAACGCCCGCTAGTATGCTTTGATGAAAGGTTATGCCAAGAGATTCACCATACACCGAAACATGGCAGTTGGCTCAATATGGTTGAATCTGAATTGTCTGTACTTGTCCGTCAATGTCTTCAACGAAGAATTCCCAATATTGAAACTTTAGAACACGAGGTTTCAATTTGGGAATGCGATCGCAATCTTAATCAGGTTTGTGTAGATTGGCGTTTTCGTACAGAAGATGCAAGAGTTAAGCTTTCAAAGATTTATCCAACCCCTCAAAATTAATGGGACAAACCACTAG
>NZ_AJLJ01000508.1 GCF_000317245.1 Fischerella muscicola SAG 1427-1 = PCC 73103 | reverse complement strand
CAAAGGATTCAATCATGTCTAACGAAATCAACAAAGTTACTGAACTGTCTGAACAAGAATTAGATGTTGTTGCAGGTGGTGCGATCGACAGCCAAGAAGCTGCGTTTTTTAACTTGAATAAAAATAGCCTTGACTCCGCTTTAATTGTTGGTCCTCAAGGAACTATATCTGCAACCGATGCTGACGAATTGAAGATTGCAA
>NZ_AJLJ01000507.1 GCF_000317245.1 Fischerella muscicola SAG 1427-1 = PCC 73103 | reverse complement strand
CGACAGTGTGCCGGATGGCATATTGCATCACTACTAACTACTAGTTGCCCTGTCCGCAGTTTTAAAGAGGAGAAGCCAAGGGGGAATAATTAAGGGACACGAAAAGGTTAGATATATAAATATATAAAAGAAGTGTTCCGCTTAGATGTTTTTATACAAATCTAAATGCTCTAATACTTAACCTGTGTCTACAATTGTAGACGCATTGTAGACAAAATGTAGGACGCAAGCAGACAGATGTAAAGCGGCGGTGTACGTCGTGAAAATAAGGTGTGTTCTTTGTTGTGTGATAGTGTGCAAATCGCTAGTTAACAAGGTGCGATGAGGTTGGGGCGATATGCCATCCGGCACGCTACGCGATCGCACTTCTCCACGCACTAGTAGTTAGCAGCTTGCGTAATTGGGATGGCATTACAGTAAACTAGAACCAGCAGAGCAAATAGAACTAGATGCCGCCACATGCGATCGCGTAGACGCGGAATCGTAAACCACAATA
>NZ_AJLJ01000506.1 GCF_000317245.1 Fischerella muscicola SAG 1427-1 = PCC 73103 | reverse complement strand
GCCAAAAGATTTAAAAAAAGTGCTAGTTCGCATCAAAGAGGAATGGGGAATTACAGTTAGCAAGGACACAGTCAAACGAGTATTAAAAAGCTTAATAATGACGTGGAGAAGACTTAAAAGAGGGTTAGCAGGAGAGCCAGACCCTTTAGAGTATAAAGAAAAAAAAGAAGAACTTACTCACCTAATGCAAAAAGAACAACGTGGAGAAATTGATTTAAGATATTTAGATGAAACTGGATTTTGCTTAACGCCTTATATCTGACGGGGCGACATGAAAGCTAGGATGCATTTAGAATAAGCTCCATAGCCCTCAGACCTCGTAAATAATGCTCTAATCTACTGCGATTAATTCTCATTAATTCCTCTACTAGATTCCAAGAATCTGCTGTAAAATCAACCCAATTTTTGCCATAGAGACCAATATAAAAACTACTATGTCTCCTTTGATTTCGCCCATATTCTTTAACTCTAGCAACGTATTTTTGAATTCCTTTTTTCTTAATATTCTGTCCTTGAAACGTTGCTAAACTATAAGCGAAAGTTACAATTAATATTAAGGATATCAAGCGTTCTCCAGAAACTTTACTTTCTTCGAGATTGTAGCCTCCACTTTTAAAATCCCGAAACATTTCTTCAATCCCAAAACGTTTTTTATACGCAATTATTGCCTGAGAATGGCTGCTCAAATTTGTCAAAATAAACCAAGCCTCTTTCGGTGACGAACCGTTGAGCGATCGCTTCCATTTACAAGCAAGGTTAAATCCTTGCATTTGGTGAAGCTTTGTAACGTTTACTCCTTGGATAAATAAAGAAATTCCTGGTTTGAGACCTAGTTCATTCAACTCTAACCAAATACCATTTTCCACTTGAATAAATTCCGATTTTTTCAATCTTAAACAAAAGTATAAGCCGCTTTTTCTCAGCCAATTAGCAAGCTTTACTGAACAAAATTCTCTATCCCCTAGTAAACAGGTTTTATATTGTGTGAAAAGTGGCAAGATTTGAGATATACTTTTTGTCTGTTCTATAAAATTAGTACTTCCTAACTTTGGTAATAATTCAAAATAAATCGGTATGCTTCTTTGTTCGTAAATGATGCTAATCATTAATAAATTTACACATGCCCAACTAGTTCGATCAATCACTAAATAAATAACTTGATTTTGCTCAAAGTCTCGAACCAACCAACTTTTTATAATTGGGAACCAAAGTTTTTCGATGCTCAAAGATGGTAGTCTCATATCTTGCA
>NZ_AJLJ01000505.1 GCF_000317245.1 Fischerella muscicola SAG 1427-1 = PCC 73103 | reverse complement strand
CTAAAATTAGACTAATTAATCGCTCATCAGATACTTTAGTATCCTCAAGATTATAGCCGCCTTTTTTGAAATCACGGAACATTTCTTCTATATCAAATCTTTTTTTGTAGGCGGCGACCGCCATCTGTAATGTTTCTAAATTGGTTAAAATAAACCATCCTTCTTCTGGTGCTACACCTAAAATTTTACGTTTCCACTTACAAGCGACATTAAAGTGAAAAAAACCTTGAGTCTTTGTAACTTTTACTCCTTTCAAGAATAATGAAATTCCTGGCACTAGACCCAGTTGCTTTAGTTCCAGCCAAATATCTTTTTTAGTTTCGACAAAATGATTCTTTTTTAATCGCAAACAAAAGTATACATTTCTTTCCCTCAGCCAATTTGCTAGCTTTACAGAACAAAACTCTCTATCTCCTAACACA
>NZ_AJLJ01000504.1 GCF_000317245.1 Fischerella muscicola SAG 1427-1 = PCC 73103 | reverse complement strand
GTATGGGGACAGACTTATGAGCGTAAACGTCAATAAGAATTTATTGCATTCCTTGAATATTTGGACAGAGAAATTCCACCATTGATTACAACAATTCATTTGGTATTGGATAATTTGAGTGTACATAAGGGTAAGAAAGTGCAAGCTTGGTTACTCAAAAATCCACGTTTTATCTTCCATCATCCGCCTGTCCACTGTTCCTGGATGAACCAAGTTGAACAATGGTTTAGTATTCTCCAACGTAAACGTCTCACAATTGCAGATTTTGCTGATAAACAAGCGCTTTCACAACGGTTGTCAGCATTTATTCCTGAGTGGAATGTTATCGCACACCCTTTTAATTGGAGTCAAAAATCAACTACAAAAATTCTTGCCAAGTGTGAAATTGTTAATTCCGACAATACTACTAAAAT
>NZ_AJLJ01000503.1 GCF_000317245.1 Fischerella muscicola SAG 1427-1 = PCC 73103 | reverse complement strand
ACTCCGATTTGATTTTTGAAAAAGAATACGAGAAAATACTGATGGATAAATATGTCTAACAGCGAACAATGACTAATCAGGATCAGCAAGAAGCGATCGCCGAACTGCAAGAATTTATAGCTCTAGGTTCAAATGTGCGTGAGGTAAGGAAAGCACTAGCAGTCAAGCTGATTTATCAAGGCTACCGATATGAAGAAATTCAAACAATTTTAGATGTGTCTGTGGGTTCGATAACTGCCTGGAAGCAAGGCTATGAGAGTAATGGAAT
>NZ_AJLJ01000502.1 GCF_000317245.1 Fischerella muscicola SAG 1427-1 = PCC 73103 | reverse complement strand
TGTCCAGTCCATGTTCTTTTTTCAACCACTCTACTATCGCACCATAACTACTAAACCCCTTTCCTGTTTCCAACTCAGTTTTGAGTGCGGCGATCGCATCATCATTTATTTTTCGGTTGGCACCTGGTGCTTTCTTAATTTCCAATAATCTAGAAAGCCCACCCAACCGATATTTCTGTAACCATCTTGTCACCGTTGAAGTATCTCTACCCAAGCGTTTTCCTAGTTCCTGCTGCTCCTTTACCTGCCCACTCTTAAGCCACCACAACATTTGTAACTGTTCTTTATGTCTTGCCTCTTTAACTGTTTGTAGGCGTTTTTTTAGTTCCTCTTCGCTCTCTGCGATTTCAATTTTAAACGGACGGCTCATTGGCATCTAAATTTATTGAGTTTGTCATCCTCTATTCTATGCACCTTCATATTAAATTGGTATT
>NZ_AJLJ01000501.1 GCF_000317245.1 Fischerella muscicola SAG 1427-1 = PCC 73103 | reverse complement strand
ATTAGTGGTAATGACCAACCATTGGCATTTTTATGCTTCAGGATAGAGATCATCTATATCTTGAGGTGAAAACATATAGTTATGTTAATATCTGCATCACATATATAAGTAAAAGTTATTGTTTACCCAAGTTTCCTAATTCATATGCGTCTTTAAAGATAGGGAGTTGTCTCAAGGATTTTCTAAAAACAGGTAATTTTTATTACTAAGCACAAAATATAAATGTATAAAAATTAGTCTGTTTGTAAAAAATAAAATCTAAATACTGAAATTATTAGTATTTAAAATAAATATGATTTGTATTTATTATCAAATAAGTTCATGAATTGCATTTATTTCACCCAATTCTAGCAACTTTCCTCAAAAAATTCTCTTTACTTATAGAAACTATCAAATAAAAATATCACCAATTATATATAAACAAAACAAATGGAAATATGTAATTCAGCAGATGACTTCTAGCCATTAGTGTATAAAAATATTTGACATAATTAAATTAAAATAAAGATTACTTAAACTTCCGACATAAATAATGAAATGGAAAAATAGACAAGACTAAAACTTGCTTAACACCTCTTCAAATCAAAAACCAACAAACTATGAACTCTAGAACTGAACAACGCATAGCCTTGATTTCAGTCCATGGCGATCCAGCAATTGAAATAGGCAAAGAAGAAGCTGGAGGACAAAATGTTTATGTGCGCCATGTGGGCGAAGCTCTAGCCCAGCTAGGATGGCAAGTAGATATGTTTACTCGCAAAATCAGCCCAGAGCAAGATACTATTGTTCAACATCATCCTAATTGTCGAACAATACGTTTGGAAGCGGGTGCTGTTGAGTTTGTCCCTAGAGACAATTTATTCGCATATTTGCCAGAATTTGTAGATAATTTTCTCGATTTCCAAAAAGAAAACAGTGTTAATTATCCATTAATTCACACAAACTACTGGCTTTCTAGCTGGGTAGGAATGCGGTTAAAGAAAATTCAAGGTAGCAAACAGGTTCATACATACCACTCATTAGGGGCGGTCAAATATAACACTATCAAGACTGTTCCTCTAATTGCCAGTACACGGTTAGCAGTGGAAAAAGAAGTATTGGAAACAGCAGAACGGATTGTGGCGACAAGTCCACAGGAAAAAGAACATATGCGATCGCTCGTTTCCACAAAAGGTAACATTGATATAATTCCCTGCGGTACTGATATTGAACGGTTTGGTTGTATTAATCGACAAGCAGCAAGAGTTCAGTTAGGCCTTAAACCCGAAGACAAAGTAGTTATGTATGTCGGGCGTTTTGACTACCGTAAAGGTATAGAAACCTTAGTACGTGCTGTAGCACAGTCTCGATTCCGTGGTGAGAAAAATCTTAAGCTGATCATTGGCGGTGGTAGTCGTCCGGGACACAGTGACGGTATGGAACGTGAACGAATAGAAGGTATTGTTGCTGAATTGGGGATGAGCGACTTTACCATCTTTCCAGGTCGTCTGAGTCAGGACATCCTACCCACTTATTATGCTGCGGCTGATGTTTGCGTTGTTCCCAGTCACTATGAACCATTTGGATTGGTAGCTATAGAAGCGATGGCTAGCTATACACCAGTAGTAGCAAGTGATGTTGGTGGACTTCAGTTTACTGTCGTGTCTGAAGAAACTGGTTTACTAGCACCACCACAAAATGAAGAAGCTTTTGCTGTGGCGATTGACCGAATTCTTGCCAATCCCCTATGGCGAGATAAACTAGGCCAAGCTGCGAGAAAGAGAGTTGAAACCAAATTTAGTTGGAATGGTGTAGCGGCTCAACTGAGTCAATTATATACCCAGTTATTACAACCAAAAGTTCAAGAGCAAGAACCAGTATTACTGAGTTCATAATTTTTCAGTAATTCATAATATCGCATTCCTAAATCATAAACTCTAAAGGCAGACTGCGCCAAAATAATTAAGATCCCCAACTTCTTGAAGAAAAGAAGTCGGGGATCTAACTTTCTCAATATTCACATGCTGCCTCTAGGAGGGCAATTACCGTTACCATAAAAGATGCACATCTTGACATATCTTAGAGATATGTTTATTCGGTGTGCATCTCTTGTTTTCAAGAGCTATGTCAACCATTAAAGTTAATTGAGCGAAAAATTGTTGTGCAAACATTCGACTTTACCACTCTTAGCGCTGTTTGTAGCGACATCCGCGCTCACTGGTTACCATCGCGCTTGGAACAAGTTTATCAACGCGATCGCTATACTATTTGTGTTGCACTACGTACCATCAAACAGCGCGGTTGGCTAGAAATATCTTGGCACCCCCAAGCTGCGCGTCTGCACATCGGTGATCCACCACCGCGATCGCCAGACACATTTACCTTTAGTCAACAACTAGTTCATCAGTTGGGCAATTTGGCCTTAATAGCAGTTGAGGCGATCGCACCTTGGGAACGAGTTGTTGATTTACAATTTGCTCGTCGTCCGGGAGAGGAACCTCTGTATCACCTGTATGTAGAAGTCATGGGTAAATACAGTAATGTGATTCTTACTGATGCGAATAATATTATTATTACTGCTGCTCATCAGGTCAACCAACAAAAATCGAGTGTTCGTCCCATCCTCACCGGACAACCTTATGAAACTCCACCTAGTCTGACTAATGCTATACCCAGTTTGAGCGAATCTCAACAACGCTGGCAAGAACGAGTGAGTTTAATCCCAACAGCAATCAAGCGCCAGTTGTTGAAAAACTATCGTGGTGTTTCTCCTGCATTAGTACAATCAATGCTGTTGGCTGCGAATATAGATCCAGAAACAAATACTGATATCCTGACACCCCAAGATTGGCAAAAATTGTTTACACTTTGGCAAGAATGGTTGCAAAATCTAACAGACGAGAAATTTCAACCAGCTTGGACAACAGAAGGATACACTGTGATTGGTTGGGGTGGAATTGAGCCAGCAACGGATATTCAAGAATTACTCAACCGCTACTACACAGATCAACTTAATCAACAAACCTTCTCACAACTGCGTCATCAACTGAGTCAGAAAGTCAGTAATCTTTTAGAAAAACTGCGGCTAAAAGCACAAACTTTTCAACAACGCTTACAGCAATCGGATCGAGCCGATGAGTATCGTACCAAAGCTGATTTGTTGATGGCGTATCTGCAAAACTGGGAACCAGGAATGAAAGAAATCACCCTTCTTGATTTTGAAACTGGTGAACCAGTAAAAATTGGACTCGAACTAGATAAAAATGCTGTACAAAACGCTCAAAATCTTTATAAGCAGCACCAAAAACTCAAACGCGCTCGTGCTGCTGTCGAACCATTACTAGCAGAAGTCAACGCTGAAATTGAGTATTTAGAACAAGTCGAAGCTGCGATCGCTCAAATAGACAATTGCACAACAGCAGCAGATTTGCAAGCCCTAGAAGAAATTCGTGAAGAATTAATTCAACAGCGGTATTTAGAAGAGCAAGAATACCGTAGTCGTAGTAATAGCGAAACCCCTGATAACTTTTATCATTACCGCACTCCTAACGGTTTTGAAGTCTTAATTGGTCGTAATAATCGACAAAATGACCAATTAACTTTCCGTATTGCTGGCGATTATGACCTATGGTTCCACACTCAAGAAATTCCAGGTAGCCATGTACTATTACGGCTAGAACCTGGTGCTGTTCCAGATGAAGTAGATTTACAATTCACTGCTAATCTGAGCGCTTACTACAGTCGCGCTCGTCAAAGCGACCAAGTACCAGTAGTTTACACTCAACCAAAACACGTTTATAAACCGAAGGGGGCTAAACCGGGAATTGCTATTTACAAGCAAGAACGTATTATTTGGGGACAACCGCAGTTACTGTAGTACTCTACCACATCAGTTTTGACAGGTTGCGAGGGGTTAGATCCCCGACTTTTTAAAAAAGTCGGGGATCTGGCCAACCTATCAAAATCAATGTGGTGAACTACTAGTAGGTTCGCTCATTTTGAGATGACAACTCCGATGAAAGTTAAATTATTCTTAAAGGTAGAAGCCAAGTTTCTTGGTCAATTTCTTTTTTTGATAAAAATTAACTAAAAATCTGTGTTGACTGCTACAATCTTGTTAAGAAAGATTGCCCGTTGCGTTTTGGAAACGCGATGTTTGGATTTCACTCTATATGAGAAGAGAACATAAAGGATAGCCTTGTTTATAGACCAGTCTGTTACGACTGGTCTTTTTTTGTATCAACAAGTAAAAATTTTTTCAGTAATTCCTACATTATATTTATAGGACTTACGCACACACACCATTATCATTTTTCGTTTGTAGTAAGGACTTTAGTCCTCACTACAAACTTAAATATCTGCTAAAAAACTTAGAAACTAAAGGTAGTTCTCAGTGCGCCAATGAAAACATTATCATTGTCGCTGTTATGATCCGGTGCAGTTAGCCAAATCACACCAGGGGTAATGGTAATGTTTTCGCTTAACTGATATTGGTAAAAGGCTTCGACGTGATATGAGGTATCTTCATCCTCGTCGATTTCATTGATGCTGGAATTAGTAACTTTTGGCTCCATACCAACGATGATACCCGCTACGCTACCTTTACTACCGAGGTCGGGAAATCCCAAAGTTACTGCCCAGTTCCATATATCCAGTTTACCACGGTCAATTGTTCCTCCCTCTGTGGATAAGTTCTGAGCATTGGTGTAACCAACCCAACCACCCAAAACAAAATTATCATTGAGTTGATAAGTTGCTTCTAGACCATAGGAATTGCTGGAGAAAGGTACATCTACATTAAAACTAGAGTTCAAGAAGGATATTGGATTTGCTCGATTGCTACCAGCACCCAATTCTTGATTGTAAGCATTGATGTAGGTTAAGCCAAGTGTTAGGCGATCGCTCGGTTGAAAAGTTAGCTGTGCAAGTGCACCGTAAGGGCCATTAAACAAACCGTTACTACCGGATGGATCATTGGGTGAACTCGCCAAATAGGCTAAACTGAGCGCTAATGTATCGCCAAAGTTTTGCGTGACACCCAAACCAGCACCATCCATTTGGTAATAAATTGGGTTGCGTGTACCAAAGGTTGATAACGCACCAAACGCACCATCTCCATCAAACTGGTTGATTGTATTTGTAACGTCGTCTGCTGCACCTGCGTTAGCAATCGCAATTACTTCAGTACTATCACCTAGTGAAAATTTGTAAAATAATGCATCTATGAAAGCATCAGTTGTGCCATCTTCACCGGCAAAAAACAGATTACCTTCTGGTGTGCCAATATCTGGGTTGAGAATATTATTAGCTTGAATCCTGGTAAACAGAGTATCTTTACCTGTGAAGCTGGTGTTCAATTCTATACGCGCTCTTGCTCCAAGGGTTGTATTGTTTCCTTTCGCATCCACACCATTGACATCATCTCCCCCTAGAACATCGGTAATTGCCATTACCACTTGTCCGGTTAATTTGGTTGTGGTAGAAAATTGATTTGCTTCCAATTCTGCGGTGCGTGCTTCTAGTGTATCTACCCGACCCCGCAGAGTTGCCAACTCTGCTGAAAATTCTTCTTGCAGTCTTTGGAGTGCGGCTAAATCTTCTTTTGTCACCAACTCCGATGTAGCGGTAGCGATGATTTCGTTGACGCGATCCAAACATGCGTTTAAACCTGCGGCGAACTCATAGCGCGTCATCGGCCGATTACCGCGATAAGTCCCATTTGGATATCCAGCTATACAACCGTAGCGTTCTACGAGTGATTGTAAAGCTTGAAATGCCCAGTCTGTAGGTTGCACATCTGACAATTGAGAAACCGAAGTAACTTGACCTTGAACATTTTTGTTCTCAGTGCTTTGTTTCGGAGTGACTACCAATTGCGGTTGAGTATTTTCTGAAGTTTTAATTGTTTCTCCTGCGAATGCAGTAGCATCAACCAGTAGGATGGCGCCGAGAACTGCTGGACTTACCAACAGAGATTTCCAAAATTTTTGCATTTTTCCTCACACTAAATAAAAAAAGGCATAGTGAAAATTACTAGCTCCTTAGCCTGAATCGTCACCAGCCTAAAGTGCTAACCACAAATCAAACTATATTTTTGATAGATTACCATTCTGCTTGTTGAAAGCAGGTTTATTAAAAAGTATTGTCAACTAATCTACCAGTTATTAGGAATTTTTGAGACAAAGTCTAGAAACCATAACCAAATAGTAAACTTGTGCGATAGATAAGACATTGACACAAACATTATTTTGGGTTGTGGAGATGTTGCAGTGCAACGTCTCCACAGTGTGTGATTTTACGTCATTTCTCAAAAATTTAATGAGAATGATACTTATTTTAATCTATTAGAGTTAGAATAATTCTCATTGTCAAGTTCAAATCCTTGGGGAGTTAGTAGGACTATGACTCAGATTCCTAGAGAAAGTAAAAAAAATAAATCTCAAAGTAGTATTGTATCTTTATTTACTTTACTAGTATTAATTACTGGAACTGGCTGTAATCAAACACAAACAACAAGCTCAATCAATACAGAACAATCACCGCAAGCTCAGGAAGCGGCATCTACACCTATACAAAAATCAGGGAAAATTAAGGTAGTCGCAACATTTTTACCGATGTATTGGTTTACGAAAGCAGTAGCAGGAGACACAGCAGATGTAACAATCTTAGTACCTCCAGGAACAGAAGTGCATGAGTATCAAGCAACACCGGAAAATGTGAGAGCGATCGCCACAGCCAATGTATTAATCAAAAATGGGTTGGGTTTAGAAGAATTTTTAGAAGCAACAGTTAAAAATGCTCAAAATCCGAAGTTAACCCAAATAGATACAAGTAAAAACATTCAACCTCTAGAAAAAATATCACCCGTTGTAGAAGCAGTAAATCAAGAAGAACACGACCACGAACATACTGGAGGAAATCCACACATCTGGTTAGATCCTGTTTTGGCAAAACAACAAGTTATTAATATTCGAGATGGCTTGATAGCAGCTGATCCTGCTAATAAAAATATATATGAAACAAATGCAGCAGCTTATATAAAACAATTAGAATCTTTAAATAATCAGTATCAGCAGACTTTACAAAAAAATCCTAACTGCACATTTGTCACATTCCATGATGCTTATCCATATTTAGCCAAACGTTACAACCTCAAGCAAGTTGCAGTCGTAGAAATTCCCGAAGACCAATTAACACCAACAGATGTACAAAAAGCAGTCAACGCAGTGAAACAGTACAAAGTCAAGGCTTTATTTGGTGAACCAGGAATAGATAACAAATTATTGACGAGTCTTTCTAAAGACCTAAATTTAACTTTAC
Organism: Fischerella muscicola SAG 1427-1 = PCC 73103; assembly: GCF_000317245.1. Taxonomy (GTDB): domain Bacteria; phylum Cyanobacteriota; class Cyanobacteriia; order Cyanobacteriales; family Nostocaceae; genus Pelatocladus; species Pelatocladus muscicola_A. The sequence goes on along the minus strand of NZ_AJLJ01000501.1, from coordinate 11,029 downwards.
GTGAACTAGATTCCTTGGAAACAGGCTCAACAGAGCCACAACATTATTTTCAGGCAATGCAAAATAATTTGCAAACTTTAGAAACAGCATGTAAGTAATTGTCATTGGTCATTGGTCATTTGTCATTTGTCATTTGTTCTGTGATCAATGAACAATCACTTCTTAATTTTATTAGCTTTTTCCAAATTATGAATTACTAATGAATATTGAAATTCCGATTCTGAAAGTTGAAAAATTAAGTGTCAAGAAGGGTAATTATCTGGCTATTCTTGATGTTTCTTTTGAATTACTGCCAAGGACAAACACTGCTATAGTTGGTCCTAATGGTGCGGGGAAAAGTACTTTAGTACAAGCAGTTTTAGATTTGATTCCACGCACTACTGGTAATGTAGAAATATTTGGTCGTCCAGTAACTAGACTAGGACATTTGTGTCATCAGTTGGGGTATGTGCCGCAGCATTTCATTTTTGACCGTAGTTTTCCGATTTCTGTCAGTGAATTGGTAGGTTTGGGATGGGTGAAGCAAGGAAACAGGGAAAGGATATTTTCTCAAAACTTATGGCAGAGAAATCAGGAAAAAGCAACAGCTGTAACCTCTGCTTTACGACGAACTGATACTTATCATTTGCGAAATCAAGCAATTGGTACTTTGAGTGGTGGTCAGCTAAAGCGAGTATTGCTTGCTTATTGCTTAGTTATGCCTAGAAGATTATTAATACTAGATGAAGCTTTTGCTGGAGTAGATGTGCAAGGTGCAGCAGATTTTTACACCCTGCTAAATGAACTCAAGCAAGAAGAGGGTTGGACAGTCTTACAAGTTTCCCATGATATTGATATGGTCAGTCGTTATTGCGATCGCGTGATTTGTCTCAACCAAACCATCGTTTGCACCGGAGTCCCAGAAGTTGCGCTTTCACCACAAAACCTGTTAGCAACCTACGGCCCAGGGTTTAGCCGTTACCAACATAATCATTAAATTAGGGAACGGGAAACAGGGAACAGGGAACAGTGATCAAAAATAGCAACTGATAACTGATCTTACTCATCTAGGTGTTCAGCAACGGCTTGATAAAGATGCAAAACATGGTGATCGTGGAGGCTATAAAATACACGACGACCTTGCTTACGATAATTGACTAAGCGCATGACTCGTAAATTTCGCAACTGATGGGATACAGCAGATTCGGTCATTTCCAGTGTTGCTGCTAAGTCACTCACACAAAATTCTTTTTCTGCTAAAAGAGATAGAATTCGCAGACGATTAGCATCCCCTAAAAAACTAAAAAATTCTGCCATTCTTTGAGCCTTTTGGCTGCTGAGAACCTGAATTGAAGGGGGTTGCAAATCTTTTGTAAACATCTCGCTTTTGTGACAATTTAATTAGTGAATGGAAACTAAACTTGTATACTTCACAGATTGATAATTCTGTGTAAATAATATTACATGAATTGCTTAAATGATTATCATTTTTATTGGTTAGCCGTTACGACATTCAGTGACCTCTTAACTTTGCTACAGTTTCCCTTTATGCAACGAGCGATCGCTGGTGCTGTATTAATGGGAATACTTGGTGGTTTGCTTGGCTGTTTTGTCACCCTGCGCCAGTTGTCTTTTTTTAGTCACGCTGTTGGTCATGCGGCATTAGTCGGCGTAGCATTAGGTGTATTGCTACAATTAAATCCTACTTGGATGCTACTACCTTTCACATTGGTGTTTGGGGTAGTCGTGATTTACTTTATCGACAAAACTGATTTGGCTAGTGATAGCGTACTTAGTATAGTATTATCAGGAGCCTTAGCGATCGGCATAATTTTAAGTAGCCTCATCCAAGGATATCGCGGCAACTTGATGGGAGTTTTATTTGGCGATATTCTGGCGATCGATCTCACAGACCTGATTTTAACCATGCTGGTGCTTGTGGGAGGGAGCATATTTCTATTATCAACCCTACGCCAGCAAATTTTGTTAACCCTTAATCTTGGTGTGGCAAAAGTCCAAGGAATTCCAGTACAACTTTATCGATATGGCTTTGTAGTTTTGCTTTCCTTAGCTGTTGCTGTAGCGATTAAGGCTGTCGGCGTTTTACTGGTGAATGCATTTCTGGTAATTCCCGCCTCTACAGCCAAATTGATGAGTCATCACTTTAGCCGCTTTCTGCTGCTGTCGGTGATTGTTGGTTCTACGACGAGCATAGCTGGCATAATTGCATCAGGTCTTTTTAACCTGGCTTCTGGTCCAAGTATTGTACTGCTACAATTCATCGTATTTATAGCTGTTTTCGGCTGGGTCAAGTTGATCAGCAAAGGTACATAGTTTTTTTTGATTTACCTATTGCAATTTTAGAAAAAGTTTGCTAAATTTGTTAATCGTTGAAAACAAATGTTTTCGCCGGGATAGCTCAGTTGGTAGAGCAGAGGACTGAAAATCCTCGTGTCACCGGTTCAAGTCCGGTTCCTGGCATTTAAGATAAAACCTCTGTAAACAAAGCGTTTGTGGGGGTTTAAAGTTTCTAATAAACCTCATTTCAGCCTTTTTTGGTGCTGTAAATCTGGTGTAATTTTATGCCGTATTGGACATTTTTGGACGGGGTTAGTTAAATTTTGGGGGTAAATCAGGGCGCGCTGATTGACCTAATTTCAGGAGTTGCCTATGAACTCTCAACCCTCTGGAGGTAAATCTTCTAAAGGGGCATTGCATAAATGCGGGATGAATTAGCCAAACACAGGTATTTGTCTATACTTCAAATAATGAAGTAATAAACGAACTGAATGTTTAAGCATATCTACTGATTTTGAATAACATAATGTCTTTCGATGTAGACGTGCCAGGTAGTGACGTAAACGTGTATTTTCTCTTTCTACCCTAGTCATATATGTTTTGCTGACAATATGGTCTCCTGGATTGATAAAACTCGCATAAACTTTCCATCCATCGCTGACATAAAAATAGCATTGCCAGAGTCTGACAATATTCCACAAAGGCTGAAATGTTTCTGCGCTGTGGTCTCCCAATACCCAAGCTAGGATATTTTGACGGAAGTGATTGACTGCTGTCCATAGCCAGATTTTGTTTTTTTTGAACCAACAAAAGTCTCTAACTCATCCAGTTCACCAATCAATGGTATTTCGTCAAGCGGTGGAGCGTCTGGAAGCTTAGAGCCAACTTGATATTGTTCGTACTACTAGCAGCAATCATAATTCTCAATAATTGCCATTAGCCCTTAGATCAGTAGGGTCTACGATTTTAAACCATTTTATCGAGGAGCGAAAATAACAGTAATCGAGGCAATTAGCACAAAACAACTTTTGGCTGTCATGACTGTTAATGGCTCAATGAATGGAAATGTATTTAAAGCCTTTCTATTATGATGCGCGTTCTCAGTTTTTGGTTTCTTGACTCTACATTCAATTCCTCTGAATCCTTCTGTCAAGCCTGATTGAGATGCTCTTACCCTGCTTTGTTTGTTTTAAACAAATTACAAAGTGTGCGCGTAAAGGCTGTTCCTTAGATGTATGTCTCAGATCGTGAATTACCAGTTACTTTATTGGGGCGCGTCCATTCTTGTAATGCCCAAAGACTAATAGCGGCAGCCAGTCCAGCCCCAAGAGTATCCATAATTAAATCAACGATGGTATCATTCAAACTTCCAATTACTTCAGTAGGAAGAATTTTACTAGCCGACCATTCTGTAATTTCCCATAATACCCCAATTGCGATGCCAAAACTCGCAATTGTAACCACATACAAAAGTTTATGATTACGAAAGATATTCAGCATGGACTTGTAGACTAAAAAACTGAGTGCTAAAGTAATTGCAAAAGTAGTATAAGCATGAACAATTTCGTCATACGGCCCTGGCAGATAAAATAAACCCCAGACCCAACCCGCAGCATTTAACAACGCCGCAACGACAAACAAGAAATCGAATAATGTTGGCAGTCGGTCATCTTTAATTACAAACACCAAAGATACAATCAAAAAACATGCTAGAGCTAAGGCATTTAACCAATTACCTTGAAGTGCTGCAACTATTACAAATATTGTAAGTAGAGCCTGTCCCACCCATGCAATGACTCGAAAACCTCGCCAATTTGTACCGATCATTGTCTCTCTCCTATGCAAACTATTAATGTTCTAAGGCTTTAATCACGTTGTAATACCGTTCAATTACATCCTTGCGGTCTTGTTCTTCTGATAACCCCTGTTGGCTACCTCGCAAAATCATTTCAGCATGACGCTTCAGAACTGGCTTGTGCTTTGGATTGGTGGTGTAAGTTGCAATTGTGGCGATCGCTTCCAATAAACGAATAGTCACTGCTGCATCAGATTGTGCATATTGCCGAATCTGGTTAAAAGCTCGATCAACTAATTGCTCAAACGAAAATGGCTCCGCAATTATACGTAGATTGTGGTTATCGTCATAGCGGTAAGGTGAGGGAAAATTTCTTTGCACCAAACCCGACAATCCCGCACTAAGTCGGTCAATACAGCGTATTGCAGTAAATGGGTCATTCACAGCAGGAGAGATGGCACGCAAAGCAATTTCTACTAACTGATTAATCGGAAACTCCACATCCTGTTGCTCTGTACGTTCTTTACCCAGAATAAAGGCATCGTTGATTTGTTTGACAAGTTTTTGATTCACCCGTTCTCCAGGAAAAACCATAACCAAATCACTGCCCTTAATCACAAACTTTCCCGGTCGAAACTTGACACGCAACAGCAGATTGTGCTTACGGGTAATCTGCATTAATTCTTCGTGATCAATTGCTTGCAAATAACCTGTACCGTTAGCTCGAATCGGGTAAGCTTCTTCCTCAAAAGAAATTGGAATTTCCGCAACCCACCGCTCCTGTTCTGGTTCACTATGTCCAATCTTTTCTGGGAACAGCCGTTTAATAGCTCTGTCTAAGTCATTGCTGACATTCTCGATGACGTGCGATGCTTGAATTATTGTCGAGGCATGATGTATAAAATAAATTAACACGCCAGTGCTAACAATTGCCAGCAGGATACCAAACGTAACAGAGATTTGCGGCACAAACTGCTCGTATCCATCTCCTTCCCCATGAACTGTCCGCAGTACAAGCAAGCAGTAGATGAACGTACCAATGAATGTGCCAAGTACAATTTGATTACCCGTATCCTGCATAAAATTACGCAGAATTCGAGGTCCAAAATTGGAAGCAGCCAGCTGAAGCGCCACGATTGTAATTGAAAACGCTGTAGCGGTAACGCTAACCATCGAACCCGCAACAGCTTCAAGTAGCGATCGCGCTCCATCTGGGCCACCAGTGTAGATCCACCACCATTTCTCAATTGCTAACATACTCATCCGGTCAAGTGTTAGCATCGCGAACGCTAAAGCAACTGCACCAATTGCCATGATTGTTGGTAAAAACCAATAGCTAGAGTGGAGTGTGTCCCAAAGCTTGCCTAACTTGACGTTCTTCATCTTTACCTTTACTGGAGATTTTCGCTGTATGCAACGCCGCGCGTATTGGCAAGTAGTTTACTTTTCGTCGTCATCTGTTGGAAAATCTGTCTTGCCGTTGCGTTCGCCTGCGGTTTGCATTTGGGCCAGTAGTCGGAGTGAATCACTGATGCGGCGAGGTTTTGGTACTTTAATATTTCCGGCGGGCCAACCTTCACGCTGACGAGAGCGATCGCCATCCGTTTCCTCTGTTTGGTCGTGGAACAAAATTTGCTGTGTTGGAAAGGGCAAATCGATGCCGTTTTCGACCAGCTTTTTCTTAATTGCAGACAGCACCTGATCCCGTGAGGTGAGATCATCTGCACGTCGTGGCGGTTTAATCCACCACCTGGCGCGGATGTTAACGGTACTTTCGGCAAGTTCCATCACCAGTACATCGGGTGCAGGATCTTTGAGTACTTCTGGCACACTATGCATTGCTTCGAGCATCAGCTGCTTTGCTCGGTCAATGTCGTCACCGTAGCCAATACCAACATCATATTCCAATCGACGATTTTCAAAGGCAGTGTTCACAGTTACCGAATTAGTGAATAACTCGGAGTTAGGAATCACAATCCGGCGACCATCGTAAGTTCTGATTGTAGTTGCCCGTGTCTCAATATTTTCTACCGTTCCCTCAAAGTTTTTAAAGACTATCTGATCATTGATTTGAAATGGCTCTGTCAGCAGGATTAAAATACCAGCTAAGAAGTTTTGCAAAATGTCGCGAAAAGCAAAGCCAATAGCCACACCGCTAATTCCTAGCAGTTGTACTAAATCACCTGCTCGAAATGTCGGAATCACAATCGATAGAGCAACAAATAGACCTACCAAGAGTGTTGTACCCTGTGCCAAGCGTCCCAGTACCAGTCCCAAATTCCGGGCATGACGACGGTTACGGGTCACACGTTTGACTAGTTTCTTAATTCCTCTCGCAACGAAGAAAAAGATGGCAAAGACAATCAATGCCAGTACGATATTGGGCAGTAGGACAATGAATCCGTTTATCATTCCCTGGATTTTGTCCCAAACTGCGGATATCTCTGCATTCATGATACTTACTGAATTATCAATATTGCTGATATTAGTGAAAGGTTCTGATATTTAACTCCACCTGTAGTTAGTTTTGGCAGTGTATAAATGGTAGGAAAAAATTAGATTGTAGAGCAACTATAATTGAAATTCTAGATTTTAAACAAAAACTTTAGCACTAAAATCCATCTCTAGGCGAAAATTTTTAAATCATTTTAAATCAAACGAAGTCAATTAGAAATTGGTGTAATTTTGAAAAAGGAAATATAGCTGGATTCTCCACGACTTTTCCACTATTTATGTTTAAATTCAAATTGTAATCTATTCATTCATATATTCAATTGCAATCTAAAAGTTGTCCTGGTATTAGGTAGCGATATTCCATTTTAGTGTTTTGGGGTGTGCGTACTCGTCTTTCTGTCGGCGATCGCCATTCATAAACTCCCTTTCGGGTGTCAATCGCATAGATGACGGTCTTCCTGTTTGACATTTGCGCTATTTTGCAAATAGTCTTTGACCCAATTGCACCCTTGCATCAATAATTGGCGTGGATATAGTGGCCAGTTCCAGTTTGAAAGCGGCTTTAGATTTAAACTGGGATGACCCAGACCAGAAAAATTTGGCTTTGGGAATTGTACTGGATGCTTTAGAACGATTTGAAACTTTTGCACAAGCACAGCCTGAAAATGTTGAACATCCTCAAGTTCAAAGAGCGTTGTCAACCGCCAGGCTGATTGAAGCACAGGATGTGGAAGTAGATGCTCATGGCGAAATCAAACTACTCTCTGGTGTTGCCAAGGAACGACGTATCTCAATCGAAGACGAAGAGATGAGGCACGGGCGTAAAAGTAAAAGCCAACGATTTGATGGTTATAAGCGTCATGTCTTGCGTGATTTAGATAACGGTTTGGTTCGCGCTGTTGGAGTTACAAGAGCAAATATCCCTGAAGCATCTGTCACTGATGCCATCGCTCTCGACTTGGAATCTCAAAAAGTCAAGTTGATTGAGTTGCATATTGACCGTGCCTACCTCAGTAGTTCCTTAGTTCAAAACAGAGATGAAGAACTAACTGTTTACTGTAAAGCTTGGCAAGTAAGAAACGGTAAGAAGTTTACTAAAACTTCTTTTATCCTTAATTGGGACAATCACACTATTTCCTGCCCAAATGCGGTCACTTTACCTTTTAGCGTTGGTGGCAAAGTTCAGTTCCCCAAAAATATTTGTGCAACTTGTCCGTTCAGGGAAGCTTGTACTAATTCTAAAACTGGACGCAGTGTTTCGATTCATCCCGATGAGGCGTTATTTCGGGAACTACAACAACGTCAATTAACCCCTACTGGTCGTGCAAAACTTCGAGAACGCGTTGCTGTTGAGCATTCTTTATCTCATATTGGTCGCTGGCAAACAGATAAAGCTCGTTATGTTGGTTCTCGCAAAAATCTCTTTGATCTTCGCCGTACCGCCGTTGTTCACAATCTTCATGTCCTTGCCAAAATTTTTACTCACACTACTGAGCAGTCTGCTACTTCATCCTGATTACTGAATCGGTGTTCTAGTGGCAATGAATTTGCCATTAGGACTGAATTGTAAACTTCTCAATGTATCGTCATGACCGCCGAGTTTCGTTAGTAGTTGTCCCTGTAAATTCCACAGTTTAGCCATAGTATAGCGACCAGCAGTACCAAGGGTCTGGCCATCAGGACTAAAACTAACACTTGCAGCAGCAGCTTCGCCAAGATTGAGTATGAAAGGGTGAGATTTATTGTCCAATTTCCACAGTCTCACCATCCCATCCTCACCACTACTCGCAAGCAGCTGACCATCCTGACTAAAGTTGACACCCCAAACTGCATCTGTATGACCTTGGAGAACTTCCAATTGTTTTCCTTGGCGATTCCAGAGTCGCACAGTTTTGTCCCAGCCAGCAGTAGCAATGGTCTGGCCATCGCGGTTGAATACTACACTACCAACTGTATCAGTATGTTCATGCAGGGTTACTAGTTCCTTTCCTTCTAAATTCCAGAGTTTCGCGGTTTTGTCCTTACTGGCAGTGGCAATTGTTTTACCATCCCTACTGAAATTAACATACATTACCCAATCGCGATGTCCCTTGAGCGTCAATAGTTCTTGACCATTTAGGTTCCAAACCTTGGCAGTACCATCCCGACTCGCGGTAGCAATCATTCTTCCTTTGGGACTAAAACTAATCGCCACAGCAGGTGCATTATGGGTATGGAACGATCGCAATTCTTTACCTTCCAAATTCCATAACCGCATTGTGCCATTCCACTCCATCCCCGCCACCATCCTGCTATCGGGGCTGAAGCCTACGCACGCAACCCAATCCTTGTGAGGTAAAGTGAGAAGTTCTTGACCATCTTCAACACGCCAAACCTTAACAGTTTTATCTCGACTGGCGCTAACCAACATTTTAGCATCCGGGCTAAAATTAACACTCCACACCCCATCAGTATGTCCTCGGAGGGTATGAAGTAGCTTACCGTCACGTTGCCAAATTTTCACCGTCTTGTCCCAACTAGCAGAAGCAAGCTTCTGCCCATCTGGGCTAAATTTTACCCGTGTGACTACATCTGTATGCTCCACTAGACGGTTACTTTCGCGTACCCAGTAAATAGACTGCCGTAGCGCCTTTTCTACCTGTACTTTTAAGTCTGTGTCCGCATTATTCCATCCCATTTGGTTTAATTTCATACTTGCTTTCATACTTGACAGCAAGGCATCCAAGTTATGGTGAGATTCAAAAGCAGCTTCTGATGAGAGAGTGAGCGCTTTAATCTCACCAATAGTTACCTGTCGTTTTTGTTGTGCTGTTTGCCATGTCAGCAATCCTGACAGTCCTACTAAAGTCACAGCTACTACTGAAAGCACCGATAACCCTATCAGTCCGCGCCGAATGGTTTTCTTCGCTTGCTGTTGGGCGTTCAGCAGAATTTGATTTGCTTGTTCGGATGTGCTGAGGGCATTTTGTACCTCTCGTTTATCGAGTTCCTCACTAGCAGCTAAAAACCGATAATCCTGGTTACTTAAACTTTTTCCCCTTGCCCAAGCTTGAGCTTCTTTAAGCGCTTCTCCTCGCAGAAGATATGTTTCATTTTGATAATCAGATGCTACCCAACCATTCAGTAAATCTGCGTAACTTCGCAGCTTCTTGAGTTGCTTTTCCACCCATTCACAGTTAAAAACCTCCTCATATATGCGGTTGTAAACCTGTAATACACCTTGTTGTTTAACAACTAATCCCGACAAAAGTAACTCTATTTTTTCTGGAGAATCATCAGCAGGGACACTACCATCTTGGAGAATTTGCTGATATAGTCCCAGCAGCCTGCTAGCGCGTTGTTCGTTGCTAAGTAAGCGATCGCGTATTGTTCTTAAATGCGGTGGTTCATCTTGGGCTGCCCAATTTTCAAGAATACGCGATCGCACAATTGCAGATACTTGATCAGCAATCTCCTCATGCTGCGTTAATATTTCCCCCATCAACTTTTGCAGGAATGGGTACTGGGGAGTTGAAAATTCTTTCCCTCTGTTCCCATCTTCCTTCTGTGCTACCAACTGACATAGTTTTTGAGTTAGAAATGGCTGTCCTCCCGTCCAAGCCAGGATCTCCTTGAGTACGGACTTGGGATTTACCGAATCAGCCAGTCCTAGTTCTAATGGTTTTACTTCATGCAGACGGAAACCATTCAACTCAATCGCCCGACCGATATTAAAAGGTGTCCGGGTTTTATCTGCAATTAAATCTGAGGGGGTTGCTACTCCCAACAAAGCAAAAGTCAGGCGTTTATATTCATGACAAGAGCGAATCAGAGCAAAAAAATCATCAGTATTAAATGGTAAGCTGAGGGTACTGTCGATTTCATCGAAAAAAATCACAATCGGTTGGGCGATTAATTCTGGTAGTACGTTTTGCAGCAATTCCCCCAAGCGACCTACGGGTGATAAATCTTGTCGTTCTGCTAGCCAATTGCGGACGTTAATTTGGCTAGATAAACGGAAACTTCGCACCAGACGCATAATAATGTCAGCATACCATTGGTCTGGTGTAATGTTCTTGTTCCCAATCCCAGACAAGTCAACCGTTGCACAGGCAAACCCATCTTCTTGCAGTTGCTTCGCCACCTGTACCCGCAGGCTAGACTTGCCCATCTGGCGGCAGTTTAAAACGTAGCAAAAAGCACCTGCTTTCAAAGCCTGGTAGAGTTCTTGATCTGCCTGGCGCATGACATAGCTAGGTGCATCTACTGGCAGGCGACCACCAACTTGATATTCGTAGGGTGACAACAGTTCGTGCATTCTAGTTGCCTGCGTCATTGATCAAAGGTTGACTGACCTTATTTTTAGGGTTTAACAGGTCAATTGTCGATGTAGAAAAGTTAAGGATTTTGAAAACAGAGGGAACTGCAAATTTCATCGCCAGCTGATGTAAGTAATACCGCGATACTTCAATTGGCGTGGTAACTGCTGCTGTTTTACAACTTTGGGCAAACGAAATCTCGCGG
>NZ_AJLJ01000500.1 GCF_000317245.1 Fischerella muscicola SAG 1427-1 = PCC 73103 | reverse complement strand
AAATTACTTTTACAACAAGCCTTATTTTTGGACTGGTGCATATTTTGTGGCTAGTTGTGGCGGTGTCACGGTTGAACAATTAAAAAATTACGTTGAGAACCAAGAACAACCAAAACATTGATTCGCACGGCGAACATTTTTATACTGGTCGCAATTCATCATCCCGTTAAGTCTGGCGACTGTAACGGGAGTCCTCTTGCTCCATTGAGATAGACAAATAAAAAGCGTCTCTTCAAAAGAGCAACACCCAAATAAATTAGGCAAGGTAAATATTGTCAGCAATTTTTTGGGGTAATTCGGGGGTAAAGGAGTTTTGTAAAGCGTGAAAGTACTGATAAAAGAAGGTTGAGAGAGGACTGAAAATCCTTGTGTCATCGGTTCAAGTCCGGTTCCTGGCATAATGTACAAAGGCCCCTGTCAGCTAACAATCACTTTGAGCGCGGTTAAAAATTCTTGCTCAATGTAGGGTTTTGTAAAGTAATTAGTGGCTCCTAATTGCATTGCTAACTGGCGATGTTTATTGGTGCTGCAAGTACTAAGCATAACCACTGGTATTTTTGCTAACAAAGGATTTTGCAGACGATGACTGAGAAACTCAAAGCCATTCATGTTAGGCATTTCAATATCACAAATTACTAATTGAATGCTTGGATTTTGCTGCAATTTTGCGATCGCCTCTTTTCCATCTTGTGCTTGTAAAACTTTGTAACCTGCTTTTTGCAGAGTCAGGGATATGAGATGTCGCACACTTTTGGAATCATCTACCACCAGAATAGTGGCCTGTTTGACGTTTGTTATTGCTGACATTATTTTTTTATTGTCAGCCACTGCTTTGCTAAATATTGCTCTGCCTGCTAAATTAGACAACTTAGCAGTGTGACTAATTATCTGGCTTAACAAAGTATTAACATCAATCACTTGGAACAGACGATCTTTCCAAATGGTACAGCCACAGATATAACTAGGAAGCTCGATGTCCACTCCCAAAGGTTTAATAACTAGCTCTGGTTCTGTGATCAGGTACTCCATCTCTGGTTCTAAAGCCAGAATTTGTTGACCTTTGCTGATTAGTAATGTTGGTTGTGGCTGATTTTTAGACTCGGAAATCACTCCTAAATCTTGTCTAGAACTTGTTTCCAGTAGTGGATTAGTGTAGCTTAATAGTTCTGAGAGTTGATAGGTTGGAATCATTTGTTCCCGCCAGTGCAAAAATCGCTTTTGTCTGGAGTAGATAATCTGATCAGCTTCAGGAATTAACATTTCTTCAACGCTGTCAGAGTTCAGCATAAAGACATGACAACTATTTCCCCAGACAAGTAGCTTAGAAGTTGCGAGTTTGGGTGGATGTGTAGAGCTATGAATGCGATCGCTTTTCAAAATTTCCTCATAAGCTGTACGTAAACCTGTTAAGGCAAGCCTGCCAAGGGTTTGGGCTGCTTGGGGACTTGCTTGGAGGCTAGCTAGAGTAGTTTGAGCGATCGCGATCAACTCTGAAAATTGGAAGAATTCGCCCAACTGCAAAAACCCTTCTATCTCTTTTGTGAGTTGCTCAACTAATTCATCACCTTGAGGGTGAGCCAGAATTGTTTCTAGGTGTTCTAACGCCTGAGCCATCTCTGTGGTGAACCTCATCTTGGAGATGGCTGTTTGAACAAAGTGCGGAAAAACGTTTTCTTTTATACCAAATTCCAGAACCATCGCTGTGTTCCTATGTTTAAGTTAAGATGGCACAAATGTATGAAATTAGTAGCCGGAAATTATTGACCTAATTCACAGCCTGCGATGAGTCTTGGGCAAATATCGCTAACTTGGCTAAAGACTCGGACACTGCTAGAGCTTGCTTTGATGTCTGGCTAGCAATATCAGCAACTCCCAAAATAGATTCGTTTGCGGAGGTAGAAGTCTGTGCTTGGACAGTTGCAGTTTGAGCAATCTCCATCACCAGTGCTTGGATTTGGTCATTGACAGTGATAATTTGTTCAAATTGCTGTTGAGTTTTTTCTACCAATTCCCTCCCACTGATTGCTTGTTCTGCTCCAGACTTGATCACATCAACAAATTCATCAGTTTCTGTCTGAATTTCTACAATGAGTGGTTTGATTTTTGCCATATCCGAGTCTAGCTGCTGCACTAAAGAAAGTACTTTCTCCGCAATCACAGCAAATTTTTGACCTGCTTCTCCAGTGCGAGATGCTTCCAGTGCTGTATGCATCGCTTGAAGCTTGATTTGAGAGACAACATTACTAATAAGACTTACTATTTCAGAAAGCTGTTGAGAAGGTTGATCAAGACAGTTGGCTTTTTTGGTAGCTTGCACAAGTATGTCTTGCGTCGAACAGATGCTATCTAAAATTTGATTAATAGATTTATATTCATCCTTGACAATCTGAGTAAGTTGCAATTTTTGAAATTCTACTTGTTGAGCAGAAACAAGCATTTTCTCTGCTGAATCAGCCAAAATTTGAATTTGATTATAGGTAGATGTAATAGACTCAACTTGATTGATAGCAACTTCTGTTGAAAAAGTTTGGACAACTGTTTCACTTCTTTTGAGCAATTCTGACAATTGATTTTGGAGATTTTCTTGTTGTTGACGCTGCTGGAGAAAAATGTCTTCCGCAGCTTGATATGCTTGATCTACCTGATTTAGAACCCTAGCATGATCAAGAGCAAATCCAACTTGCATAGCAATCTGAGCAAATAAATCAATTTCATATTGCAGCCAATTACGGGGACTGGAACACTGATGTGCAATTAATAAGCCAAATAGCTGGTCATCTTTGAGAATAGGTGCAACTAAATTGGCTTTGACAGCAAAGGGTTTGAGTTGGTTAATATGACAATCGGTCAAGCCAGCTTCGTAAATATTGTTAGTTGCTTGAACTCTACCAGCTTGATACTTTTCTACATAGCCTTCTGCAAAGCAGGGGTCTTTAATTCTAGCTCGCAACGCTTTTGGCAAACCCGGAAGCACTGATTCTGCAATCACTGTTCCATACCAATCAGAGTCAAAACTATAAACCATGACTCGTTCAGCGCTAATCGCTTTGCGGACTTCTTCAACGGTAGCTTTGAGGACATCCTCTTCATTGAGTGATTCCCGAATCCGGCGTATCAAGTCTGCAAGTAACTGAGTGTGCATCCCTTCAGCATCGATTCGTTGCAAGAGCCTAGCATGATCAAGAGCAAATCCAACTTGCATAGCAATCTGAGCAAACAAATCAATTTCATATTGCAGCCAATTACGGGGACTGGAACACTGATGTGCAATTAATAAGCCAAATAGCTGGTCATCTTTGAGAATGGGTGCAACTAAATTGGCTTTGACAGCAAAGGGTTTGAGTTGGCTAATATGACAATCGGTCAAACCTGCTTCGTAAATATTGTTGATGGCTTGAACTCTACCAGCTTGATACTTTTCTACATAGCCTTGTGCAAAGCAGGGATCTTTAATTCTAGCTCGCAAGGCTTTTGGCAAACCTGGAAGCACTGATTCTGCAATTACTGTTCCATACCAATCGGTGTCAAAACCATAAACCATGACTCGATCAGCGCTAATCGCTTTGCGGACTTCTTCGACGGTGGCTTTGAGGACATCCTCTTCATTGAGTGATTCCCGAATCCGTCGAGTAATATTTATAAATATGTGAGCTTGATCGACTTTCGTATCTACCTGTTCTAGCAACTTCGTGTAATTGAGAGCAAATCCCACTTGTGTCGCAATCTGAGCGAACAAATCAATTTCATATTGCTGCCAATTACGGGATTTAGAACATTGATGTGCAATTAATAAGCCAAATAGCTGGTCTTTCTTGAGAATAGGTGCAACTAAATTGGCTTTGACAGCAAATCGTTCTAGCAATCCAATATGACAATCAGCCAGATTCGCTTGATAAATATCATCGATCGCACGGACACGGCCATTTTGATATTGTTCTACATACTCTCCCTGAAAGCAAGGGTCTGAGATTGTTGCCCGCAAAGCATTTGGTAAACCAAATGCCACTGATTCTGCCACAAAAGTTCCATCTCCATTGGCATTGAAGCGAAAAATGCCGACGCGGTCAGTTTGTAAGGCGGCGCGAACTTCTTCAACGGTAGTTTTGAGAACATCTTCTTCCTTGAGCGATTCCTGAATACGACGGGTTATATTCATCAACACTTGGGCGCGCTCAGTTTCGAGTTCTTGTTTCCATAGCAATTCCGGGAGTTGTTCTTTGAGAAAGTTGATGTTTGTCTCTAAAACAACTAGTTCATTGTTGCTGGCTACCGTAGTGTGAATATTCTCACCTTTTCGACGTAGCCTGTTCACCATTGTGGTGGAGATTGCAGCAGCATTTAGGATGGGACGAATAGCACGATTAGTCAAAATTATAGCGATCGCAGCGGCTAACACTGTCGCTGTCCCCGTTCCAATTAATAAAAGTGAAAGTTGTTTGTGTAGTGCTTCGGCTTCTGCTAGATCTGTAGCGCCTACCTGTTTAGCTTGAGGAATCTGCTTGGTAATTAACTTATTGCCAAAGTGATAGGTTGTTGCAGTCCCAAACGCCAGTACTGGAAGCATACTGACGGCGACAGCCCAAACAGTTGCCTTTGCCTTCAAACTCCAATCTTTTCGTGCCAATTGTTGTTGACGAAGAGACTGTTGCAGCCTTATTGACTGTTTTGAAGAGTCTGTTATGGTCGATTTCCCTGTATCTTGTTGACTACTCTGTAATTGATTAACCTGTTTTTTGCCAACTTGCTTTTGAGGAGAAGGCTGAGTCATAAATATAATCTTAAATTACGTTGCAAAAAATGACTAAAAAAATATAAACTACCACATTCAGTTCATTAACTGACGAGGTAGGGTAATGCACTTATTAAAATTGCTGCCGAGTCAAAGATAGGGAAAAAATAACTATTTTGCCTTGGTTTTATTTAAGGCTTTGATAGAGGGGTATACTAAACACAAATAAAGTAGATTTTTGCGAGAATATTTTATACATCCTCTAAAACCTCTAATTGCTTTTGTTTTCACCGTCTAGCCTTTATATCTCTATATAGAGAGTTGGATGCCCCAAATAAATTAGTGTATTTAATATATTAGTGTTTAATTTAACAAAATTATATTCTAAAAGTTTTTTAATTAGATGAAGTACAGCTACTAGCTGTTTATTTAGCTGCTTTACGCGTCTAAAAACTATCAATCAGTGTTTTATAGTAAGTTCCTAAATCTTGATTAATTGTTCCTTTATAATAATTGATACAAGTAAATTCCTAAAGTCTGTAATTTAAGAAGAAAAAATAAGCACTTGTATAAATTAGGACAAATTTTCTGTTAGGAAAAACTTGCTGCCATATAAAAATTCTAGCTTTTTATAAAATTGCGAATAATTCATAATTAATGAAACAAAATATACCATAAACCAGCCCAGCAATAAAGTTAAGCTGAGTGAAACAAATGTATCACAGGAAATATACGCATTTTTTGTTTATTTGAGTTAGTTTTAATTCCTAATTTGACAACAAGATACTGGGAAAAAACAACCGCTAATTTCACCCAAATATATAGTTGATTCTTGCATTTTTTTAAGGGGCGATCGCACTTCCCCTGTTATCGTTTTATGCTTGGTTGACATCAAGTTTCTGGGGGTATATGTTGGGCGTGAATCTCAGTGAATCACTTATTCGCCACAACGCGAACGCCAAATCGTTTCAACGCGGCGAGGAATATTACCAGATGAATTTGGTAGTATCTTTAACCCAACGCGGAAACCAAATTCACGCAATTGATGCAAATCCATACCCGCAAGCGCAAATTGATGGAAATGCTCAAGCAAAGGAGTATGGAGTGAATAGCACTAAGGTAAGCGATCGCCAAGGCGCAACGCATTCGTTATAATCGTGAGCGTCGGGTTAGCACCGGAATTTGAAGGAAAGAAACTACCAAGTACTATTACAAAATTCATTACACATTCTTCAAGCTGTTCCCCTTCGGGTTCGCCAGTCCCCCATCGTGACGGAAACCGCCAAGACGGGGGCTGGTCTCACCTGTTCCCGTTAAATTTTTAGACATGATTCAGATTCTTGATTCTACCTTGAGAGAAGGGGAACAAACTCCTGGAGTTTATTTTTCTCCTGCAACAAAGTTAGCAATTGCTCAGTTTTTAGACTTGGTAGGAGTTGATATTATTGAAGTTGGTAATCCTGTCGTTGATAGGGAAATTGCTTTAGCCATAACTCGAATTGCAAATGCTGGACTCAAAGCAAAAATCGGCGCTCATTGTCTTTGTCGAATAGATGATGTGAATCAAGCGCTGGATTGTGGCATCAATTTTTTAGGAATTTTCTTTAGTGTTTCTCAACAACGATTGCAACAGGACTATAACATAGGTTTAGACTCAGCTATAGAGAAAATTGTCGAAGTAATAACCTATGCGAGAAAACAGAAAGATAACTTATTAATTCGTTATACACCAGAAGATACGGTTCGTTCTCCTTTAGAAAATGTAATTGAAGCAGCGATCGCCGCGTTAAAGGCAGGAGCTAATATTATTAGCATCGCTGATACAACTGGATATACAACACCATTTCATCCAGTCCGTAGTCTTTATAATTATGTGAAAACTCTCAAAGAAGAACTTGCAAAACAGGAATTATATCCACAAATAGAGGTTCATTGTCATAATGATCGAGGTTTAGCCTTGGCGAATGCACTGGATGCTTACAGAGCAGGTGTTAATATTATTGACGTGACAGTGATGGGACTTGGAGAACGAGCGGGTATTGTCGATTTAGCCGAATTACTCATAAATTTAATTGACACAATTGAGGAAAAGCATTGTTGGGAACTAACTTATTTAAAGGACTTATATGATTTGGTAAGCAAGCATTCTCATATCTCTATTTTTCCTCATCATCCAGTCATTGGGAAAAATGCTTTTACCCATTATGCAGGTGTTCATGTAAATGCAGTGGCTAAAGATGAAGCCTTTTATCAAAGTTTAAATCCAGAAATCTTAGGAACAAAAAGCAGCTTGGCATTAGGAATGCAATCGGGATATACTGCGGTTGAATTAGCTCTCAAACAAATTGGTAGAAGCGAACTGCTAAAAGATAAAGAATTAGTTACTAATATTCTTTTCAAAATTAAAGAAATTGCCAAAAGAGGGACTTTTATAGATCTTGAAACAGAACTACCAGCAATTGTAGAATTTTGTGAAATTACCAAGATGATTACTAAGTAAAACAGTGCCAATAACAAAAGGTTAGTAGTAAGGACTTTAGTCCTTACTACTAACTTATTTCAATGATTTTACGAGCATCACCTGGATGGAGTTTCCGGGTAAGCGATCGCAAACTCAATTCTCCTTAATAAAAATTTTGTTAGCTCTTAATATGCTGTTTGTAATAAGTAATTACCTGCTCAATAAATTTTTGCCAATGATAATCCGGAATCCAAATTTGATGTAAATCTTTTTTTGCTTCTGCATCATTGATTCCTTTACATAGGCGACGGTAAAGATACATAAAAGCAGAAACTCTTTTATTAGCAGCGCAATGTACAAACACCTTTTTATTTGTGTTGGCTTCCATGACTTGGAAAAAATCTTTAACATTATCAAAAGTTGGTTTTTCCCAAGCTACAGGAATATAAATATATTCCATTTCTTGAGATTCCACTATCTCTTTTTCATTTGTTAAAGCATTCGGAGAATCTGGTAATGCTAGATTTACAACTAGTTGATATCCTGCTTCTTTAATTAGTGTAAATTCTTCTTCAGTGAGTTGTCCTGATGTAGCAATCAAATCTGATATTTGCAGGAAGTTGTAAATATTCTCAATACAGTTGTGGGACATTTTTAAATGTATGAAGCAGGTAGTTAATTTTCGACAACTGAGTCTCAGTTATTTACTTAATTCAGCCTAACAGCCATTATGTCCGTTTAAATACTCATAAATAATGATGAATAAATACACTTGGCGTAGTGAGGTGAAAACGCAGAGAAATATTGATGATGAGTAATTAGACCGGACAATATGCAAGACTCCGGAGTCTCACAAGAGCTTTGCTAAGAATATATTATCGATGAATCCTGAGTTTTGAATGGGGTACAAAACCCCACAATTGTCAAACAATTTTGGATTTTAGATTTTAGATTTGGGATTGACTCCACTTAAGTCATCTGAGAGCTTGTACAATCAAAGCTTAAGTTGAGTCAGCTAAACTTTGAAAATCAAATTTTTTTAACAATTCTAAAAATTTAAAAACCGCAGGGACATGTAACGTGTTGGATAAAACAGCAACGGCCATAACTCTTTTTAGCGGTACTGGTAGTTTGTATACCTGAACTTGTGGAGGGATTGGTACTGCTGCTAAACGTGGGAGAATAGCAGCTGTGAGTCCTTGATTAACCATGCTGACAATAGTAGAGTCTTCTTGAATATGGCTAGCAGTATTCAAAAAGGGTGCTAAATTTTTGATGTGTTCGTGTAGAGGTCGTCCGCAGGGTAAGCAAACAAGCATGACTGGTGAATAAACTGCTAAATCTTGCCAGGTAATTTGCGAGTTCTTGATTTTGGCATGAGGTGGTAATAAAGCAACATACTCATCCCGGACAAATTCCCAAATTTCAAATTCTTCACCTGCGGGTAGATAAGTAATACCAATATCGGCGCGTCCCTCACGTAAACATTGTTCTACATCTAAGTAAGAGATGCGTTCTATGATGGTGACAGCAATTTCTGGGAATTGATGGTGAAACTTGGCGATCGCTTGTGGTAATAAATGAGTAGCGACACTGCGAAAAGAAGCTATGCGTACATGACCACCATGTAAACCTTTATGCAGATTTGCTTCTTCTTGCATCATCTCTAAATGTTGTAGAACTGTTTTAGCGTGATACAAAATGCGCTCCCCTGCTGGTGTCAAAACTGCACCGTAGCGACCTCTGGCAAATAAAGGTACACCTAATTCTTCTTCTAGGGTAGCAATGGCATGACTGATTGCTGGTTGAGAAAGCTGTAACTCACTCGCTGCCTCACTAAAGTTACCACACTCCGCCACTGCAACTAAGGCTCGGATCTGGGAGAGTTTCATCGATAATTCCAATCCAGAATCTGATTTGTTTTTCCCAAATAGATTGTATCAATAGATTTTTACTATCTATAAATCACATTTATATAATCTATACAAGCCATGATTTGATTGCTCCGTGAGACATTGCTACAGTTTTGATTGTGGATGATCATTCAGGAGCAATTTTATGAAAAATAATAGGATGCGTCTACAAAGTAGTGACACAGAATTAGAACTAGAATTTGGGCATAAGTATCTGTCATTTTTCCAGAAAAACTTGCGGAATATTTGGCAAGAAATTATTAATTATTTAGTAGCTAGTCAAGAATTACAAGTTAAACATAAAATAGATCGTCACGGTAATCATTATTGGCAAGCCTACGATCCCACAACTGGCAAATCTTTTATGTCTGGTTCGGAATCTGATATGCTCGCATGGATTGAACAACTTTATCGGTAATGGAAAATGCCAGATTTAACTCTTGTCATCGGCAATAAAAATTATTCATCGTGGTCACTTCGTCCTTGGTTGGCGATGAAGCAATTTGGTCTAGAATTCCAGGAATTTCGTATTCCTTTATATACTCCAGAAGCTGTATCACAACTTAGTCAATACTCTCCATCCAGGAAAGTACCTGTTTTATTACACGGTAATCAACAAGTGTGGGATTCTCTCGCTATTTGTGAATATTTAGCTGAAGAATTCCCCCATCTCAATTGGTGGCCAGAAGATAAAAATGCTAGAACAATTGCTCGTTGTGTTAGTGCTGAAATGCACTCTGGCTTTCAACAGTTACGTCAAAATATGCCGATGAACTGCCGTGCTAAACTTCCTGGTAGAGGAATGGCACTTGGAGTACAAAAAGACATCGATCGCGTTACCACTATCTGGCGAGATTGTCGAGAAAAATTTGGAATTGATGGCGATATGTTATTCGGTCAATTTACCATTGCTGATGCTATGTTTGCCCCAGTAGTCTTAAGGTTTGTAACCTATGATGTGCAATTAGATCATATTGCTAAAAATTATGTAGAAGCAATTTTAGCAATCCCAGCATTGCAAGAATGGATCAAAGCTGGAAAAGCAGAACAAGAAGTTATTCCTGCATATGAATTTTAGAAATTTGTTTATTTTTAAGAAGGGAACGGGGAATAGAAAATCGGGAAACGATCTATTTAATTAATTCCGTCTAAGCACTTATTATTGTAAGCTATCGCTTGACTATCTAATCTACACAATCTTGCTCGTTCGAGAATTTTTCCACCCATTCTTTGATAAAATTTAATTCCGCGTTCATTGGATGCAGCTACTGTCCAATCGATTTTGCCACAGCCTTTTTCCTGCGCTATCTGGCACAAGTGTAAGATTAATAATTCACCAACTTTTTGGTTACGGTGTTCTGCTTTGACATACAAATCATCAAGCCAAATTCCAGGCTTTGCTAAAAAGGTAGAATAAATAAAATGATATGTAGCAAATCCAATAGCATCTTTGTTAATTTCAGCCAAAAGTACAAAAGCAAGGGGTTGATCTCCAAATAAATCCTCTTTGAGTTTTTGCGGAGTTGCTTTTACAGTTTCAGGACAACCATCAAATTCGGCTTTAAGATGAATAAGTTCTATAATAGATGGGATATCTTTTGATTGTGCTTGTCGAATAGAAATATTGACTTCGCTCATTTTTGATTATTAATACAGCTTTGCATAAGATTTTAGCATTTTGAAACGCAGAGTTTTTTACATATAATTCGTTAGGAATTTGTTATACCTCTTTGAAAATAATGTAGAGTAGAGACGTTTCATTGCAACGTCTCTATAGGGATTTTGGGTAACGCATAGTTAATTATCACCAGATGTCGATTCTAGTGTGTACTCATTTTTCATCACTGATCTAAATATTTTCAATATGAATTTTCTTTCCATAGAACATCAGGTGAAATTCACGCAAATCAGCCGTAAAACCTCTACGCTCATAAAAATTTATCATCTCTGGTAAACAATAAAGAGAAATCAGTTCAACAGAGCTTAATTTAGGATGATTAGTTACTAATTCCATCAATTTAGCCCCAAGTCCCATATTTCTATGACTCGGTTTGACGATCACATCGTAAATCATGGCTCTATATATAAAATCTGTGAGAACACGAGTAAAAGCAACCAAGCGATCGCATTCATCAACTAATCCAATTACAATATCTGATGCTGCTAGCATCTTCTCGACTTGCTCACGAGTACGCTTGTGACTCCAGAATTCATTTTTGTATAAATCTAATAATTCTAAAATCTGAATTTCAGTTAGTTGTTCTACAACTTGATAATTCATGAGAGAATTGCTTCAGCTGCTTTAACAGTATTATCCAAGAAATTATGCGCTTTCATAATGTCGTAGAGATTCATATCTGTTTCTAATAAACAAGCGTGTCCGCTTTCAGGCAATACTACAATTTCGGAATTAGGTAAAATATTTTCTAATCTTTGTGCTTCCGCCAGAGAAGGTAAAAGTCTATCCTGACTACTAGCAAGTAGTAAAACAGGTTGAGTTAGTTGACGTAATTGTTTTTCATCAACACAAAATTCGCGAATTAAGGATAATCGCCACAGAACAGTTTCTGAAGGTATAGAACGCATTGTTTTCAGCAACTCTTGGCGATCGCTTCTCGAAATCCGGGACAATGTTGCTAAAAATGGTAACAAGCCTAAAGCACCAATGTCGAAAAAGTATGATGGTACGAAATAAGAAAATTGTGACGCCCAATCGTAGAAAGGGCGAAGATGAAAACTAGAAGCAGGATTGATGAGAATAATTCTTTCAAATAAATGTGGTGCTGCTACAGCTACTTTTTGAGCCAAACAACCCCCAAAAGATTCACCACATAGATAAACTGGTCGATGGGAACTTTTTTCTAGTTCTGTGTGGATCAAGTCCAATACATTATTAGTTAATACTTCCCAGCTAGTCAAATCTTCTCGTGGAATTGCCAAACAACGAACATCAAAACCAGCTTCTAAACCTGCTGTTTGCGATCGCAATAATTGACCAGTGCCATCCATCCCAGGTAAATATACAAACAAGGGATATTCTGGTTGAAGTCGTTTGGGAGTCAAAAAACACGGCTGTAGTGATACTTTGGGGATAGTCATTGGTCAATGGTTATTGGTCATTGGTCATTAGTTATTGGTCATTAGTTATTGGTCATTGGTCATTAGTTATTGGTCATTAGTTATTGGTCATTAGTAGAGACACGATTATACTCTTACCTTGAAGCCGCTCTGACGAGCGTCTACGCGTCTGTACAATAGTCTTATGGCTTATTAACAAATGACAAATGACAAATGACTCTAATAACATCCTTCACGTAATAGATTAGCAATTTCACCATGACAATGTTCTGTTAGTTCAGCGACAACAGTTTTAGCTTGTTTGCCTTGATATAGTTGTTGGTGTTGGGGTTTAATCCAATAAGGATAGCCAATCAACACCGCAACACGATTGTATATCACCAAAGGATGCCAACCAGGTTGATTAAACAACGGTTCCGAAGGATCAAACAAGTTCAATAGTTTAAGGGGAACAGCTGATGTGTTAATTTCTTCTATGGAGGCGATCGCAACTGGTAAAATTGCTAAATCTTGTACATTTGCTCGCAATGCCAAATGAGCAAATCCCCGTTGAAATTCACCCACCCAGTTCGGTTGGGTAAACTTCACCATCGGTTCTGTCCCTTCAGGAAAAACTCCAACCAATTGTTTCGATTGCAACAAAAGTTGTGCTTGCTTAAAAAAACTTTGTTGACGTTGTTGATTTGCCTCTAGCGGAAAACATCCCAACCCTGCTACTATCTCTCGCATGATCGGTACTTGTCCCATGTAATGATGGCAAGCAAATCTGATTGAACTCGAAAGTGCTGCCATCAAAATTGGTGCATCCATAAAGCTACGATGATTGCTCACTACCAACACACTAGCATCTTGAGGAATGCGATCCTCATAGTAGCGAAACATCTTGGTTGAGAGTGTCGCCAACAACCAGTGAGAAATATCCAGGGGGCTGTTTACACTCATAACTCTTCAATATAAATAATTCACAAACATAGGTGTTTATCTACACGCTATCTTTACATTTGTTTACTATCTCTGGGACTGCCTTAAGGTAGAGATGTTTGATCTACAAACTTAGGAAAATTTTTTATTCAAGAGCGGCTGATTTATGGTGTCATCAGATAAAAAATGTGAAAACTCTTTTGATTGGAGTTTTACACCTCTTCTTTAAGATAGCCACGACAAACAAAGTTCATCACAAATTAGGAAAATAGTTCTGTGTGTCACCTGATCTCAACGTTTATTTTCTGTAGAAGTCAGCGTATGAGAAAATCTCATGAACATTATTTGCAAATCTCTCTTCCCCAATTCTCGTTGCACCTTCTTTGGGGATAAGAGGCCCCACTTTCCCTTATTCTTAATCCTTATTTTCAGAACAATATATATATTTCTATTGTCAGAAGCAATTAAATCAACAAGTTTTGGGGAAATGAATAGCTGCGAATTTCTGTCTTTTTGGCAAAATTTAACTGAATTTATGCCTACAAAAAACTAATTCTAAACTAAATAAATTTGTTAATATTCTAGTAGAAGTTGAAAATCAGGTGCTTATGTTATATAATTGCGTGGTTTTACCTCAATAAGTAAGATAGAAAATAGTTTTAACAACTTATATTTTTATTGTGCATGAATCTAGTGGATAAAACAGAAAAAACATTTGCACTTACAACACCGCTATATTATGTAAACGACTTGCCTCACATTGGCAGTGCATATACAACTATCGCCGCCGATGTGGTGGCACGTTTCCAAAGACTTTTAGGGCGTCCGGTACTACTAGTAACTGGTACAGATGAGCATGGACAGAAAATTCAGCGGACAGCCGAAAGTAAAGGCTTGCCGCCCCAGATTTTTTGTGATCAAATGTCTTCTGGGTTCGTTTCCTTGTGGCAGTTACTAAATATTAGATATGATCGCTTTATCAGGACTACCGATCCTCGCCACGAAACACTAGTCAGAGAATTCTTCCAACGACTTTGGGATAATGGTGATATCTACCAAGGACAACAAAAAGGCTGGTATTGCGTTTCTTGTGAAGAATTCAAAGAAGAACGAGAACTGCTAGAAGGACACTATTGTCCAATTCATCCCAACAAAGAAGCAGAGTGGCGAGACGAACAGAATTACTTTTTCCGCTTATCTAAGTATCAGACTCAAATCGAGGCACTCTACCAGTCTCAACCGGATTTTGTTCAACCAGAAACTCGTCGTAATGAAGTCCTGAGTTTTATCAAACAGGGGTTACAGGACTTTTCAATTTCACGAGTAAATCTGGAATGGGGTTTTCCAGTACCAACAGATCCAAGCCATACCCTTTATGTTTGGTTTGATGCGTTACTGGGTTATTTGACAGCTTTGTTGGAAAACAATGCAGAACCGAATTTAGAAAATGCCCTAGAAAAATGGTGGCCGATTAATCTGCATCTAATTGGTAAGGACATCTTGCGTTTTCATGCAATTTCCTGGCCTGCAATGCTAATGTCATCTGGGTTGCCTTTGCCAGAAAGAATTTTTGTGCATGGCTTTTTAACCAAAGATGGTCTGAAAATGGGCAAATCTCTTGGTAATACTGTTGATCCCGTGGCTTTAACCACAACCTATGGTGCAGATGCTGTTCGTTATTACTTTCTTAAGGAAATCGAATTTGGCAGAGATGGCGACTTTAATGAAGGTAGATTCATCGATGTTCTAAATGCAGATTTGGCAAATGACTTAGGAAATTTGCTCAATCGTACTTTAGGCATGGTGAAAAAATATTGTGCTGGCAATGTGCCACCAATTACAAGTGAAGATATACCTAATGATAGTGCTTTGAAATCAATCGGTTTATGTCTAGGGGAACAGGTAAAAAATGCTTACGAAGCGTTAGCGTTCGATAAAGCTTGTGACGCAATCTTGAAACTGGTACGAGCCAGCAACAAATATATTGATGAACAAGCTCCTTGGTCTTTATACAAACAAGGACAGCAACAGGCTACAGAAAAAGTATTGTACTCTGTCTTGGAATCAGTGAGATTGGCTGCTTACCTCCTATCTCCAGTGATCCCAAACATCAGTAACAATATTTATCAGCAATTAGGTTTTGAAATCGACTTTAATAACCAAGCACAAACTGCCATTACTGCTCCTTTTGTCATTCATGGCATATGGGGAGTCCTAACCGATAAACAGAAACTGGGTGAACCCTGTCCAGTGTTTAAACGCATAGAACCATCTAAATAATATTAGCTAGTTCTTTCAATCTCTGATTTTGTTTACTTGGTCAGGGCTTATGCAATTAGCCCTGAAAGCTTATCATAAGTTCTTCAAACTCTATGTAAATCTCAAAAATCAGTATCAATTATTTTTTTGATAAAAATGAGGTATGACAATAATGTTGAATAATCTGGAAAACGACTCGATCTTCACGCCAGAGCAAGTTTTAGAGAATCGAGGTCGTGTTGCCATTTTTATTGATGGCTCAAATCTATTTTACGCAGCACTTCAACTGGGTATTGAAATCGATTATACCAAGTTACTATGTAGATTAACAGGTGGTTCTAGACTTTTACGTGCTTTTTTTTATACTGGTGTAGATAGAACCAACGAAAAGCAACAGGGCTTTTTACTGTGGATGCGTCGTAACGGTTATCGTGTCATAGCCAAGGATTTAGTCCAACTACCAGACGGTTCTAAAAAGGCCAATTTAGATGTAGAAATTGCGGTAGACATGATGGCTTTAGTAGATTCATATGATACAGCAGTGTTAGTCAGTGGTGATGGTGATCTGGCATACGCAGTCAATTCAGTGAGTTATCGTGGCGTGCGGGTAGAAGTAGTCAGCTTGCGTTCAATGACCAGTGATAGTTTAATCAACGTGAGCGATCGCTATATAGATTTAGAAGCCATCAAAGAAGATATCCAAAAAACTCCACGTCAAAGCTATCCCTATCGACCCTTAACAGGTATAGATTTTTTAGACCAGCCCAGAGAAATTGAGGGACAGTTGGAAGTTCAAGAATGAACAAGCAACACAAAGGACACGGGGGACACGGAGGAAATGGGGGACATGAGAGCAATCTTTCCTCCTTGTCTTCCTTGTCTCCCCCCTCTCCCTTATCTCCACTCTCTTTTGTCTCCCTTCTACGCATCCGTCCCAGCATTTTATTTTTAACTCTCTCGCTTGTAATTGGGCTAGTTGCCTGTAGCGGTCAAACTCGCACATCGAATAAATCACCTGCTGAGAATGTATCTCCTCAAGATGCAGATAGCAAATTAACTTTCTTTGATGTCACTTTAGAACAAGCAGACGAAGTTGGGCGACCAATTTGGAAAGTCGTAGCAAAACAAGCAAAATACACCAAAGAAAAACAGATTGGTCAGGTTGAAACCCCGTATGGTGAGTTATACCAAGATGGAAAAATTGTCTACCAAGTACAAGCAGAAAAAGCAGATATCGAACAGGATGGTAAGCAATTATTTTTGAAAGGCAAGATAGTTGCTACAGACCCCAGCAATGGTGTTGTCTTACACGGTAACGAATTAGAATGGCGTCCTCAAGAAGATTTATTAATCGTCCGCAACCAAATTAATGGGACTCATAAACAGCTAAAAGCAGTAGCAAAGGAAGCACGAGTTAAAACCCGAACTCAACGCATAGATTTTTTTGGGGGAGTAGTTGCTAACTCTCAAGAGCCACCATTGCAAATGCGGACAGAACACTTAATTTGGCAGATTAAAGATGAAAAACTCATTGCTGATCGCCCAGTACAAATAGACCGTTATAAAAATAATCAAATTACAGACCGTGGTAGAGGAGATACAGCCGAAGTTAATTTAAAAACTAAAATTACTAGCATCACAAAGAATGCCCAAATAGCATTACTAGAACCGCCAATGCAAATTGCCAGCAACTCTATGAACTGGAACTTGAACACAGAAATTGTGACGACAAATGCTCCTGTACGGGTATTTCATAGGGCGGAAAATGTCACAGTTACCGCTAATAAAGGTGAATTGAGAATTCCCCAAAAAACAGTTTATTTAACAGGTAATGTCAACGGTGTAGGACAAAAACGCCAGTCTATCAAATCTAATACAGCAACTTGGTATCTTGATCAAAAATTAATTGATGCTCAAGGTGATGTAGTTTATAAACAATTTGATCCGCCGATGACATTTACTGGTGAAAAAGCTGTCGGTAATATTCAAACAGAAAACATCGTTGTTAGTGGTGGTAATTCACAAAATAGAGTAGTAACGGAGATTATTCCCCAGGAAAAAGCCAAGAGTCAATAGTCAAGCATCAATCATCAATCATCAATCATCAATGACAAAGGAGGTAGGCAATTATTATTGCCATATAAGGAAATATGTCCTTCCCAATCGACATCCTTCCACAACTGACTGACCGACTTATTCTTCGGCGATTTACTGATGTCGATCTTGACAGTTTCTTTGCTTACCGAAATGATTTTGAGGTTGCTCGATATCAGAGTTGGTCAACGCTCTCGCGTAAAGAAGCCCAGGTTTTCATTGATGAAATGAAGAATGCAATGATTGGAATACCTGGTGAATGGTTTCAAGTCGCAATAGCGGAAAGGCAATCAAACCTTCTTCTAGGGGATATTGGTTTTCATGTTCATAAAGAAAATACTTCGACAGTGGAAATAGGTTTTACTTTGGATCGAAGTAAACAAGGTCAGGGATACGCCCTGGAAGCCCTGCAAGCATTCATCTATTTACTCTTTGATGTTACAGATACTAATAAGATTATAGGCATAACAGACGCACGCAATCAGCCATCTATTAAGCTTCTTAGGCGTCTAGGGATGCAGTTAGTGCAATCAGATGAGGTAGAGTTTAAAGGTGAGTTGTGCATTGAGCACACTTTTGAAATGACGAAAGAAAACCGAGTTATCTCACTAGTGAGCTAAAATGCAACGCTTAATTGTATTAACTAACTTTTAAACAAAATCTCATTACGATTAGCTGCACCTAGTTGTGGTACGTAATTTATACCTAAGTGAGGCGTAAGAACACTAGGAACGCTTTGAGCTATTTGGAGTTGCTTGAGCAGATTTTGCAGAAATTTATCCTGTTCAGAGCGGAATGTGGGTACATAGGGGCCACGATTAATGATAGCGAACCAAACCAAACCGCGATCGCGTGTAGGCATGACTCCCGCTAAAGCACTCACTTCATTAAGAGTACCAGTTTTTATCACAGTGGCAGCAGGAATATGTCGGGCGTGCAGCGTCCCTCGGTGATCGAACCCAGAGGTGGGAAATAAGTCTGCTAAATTTAAGCCGTGTGTTAGTGCTTCTTGTTGAAGTGCCATTAACATTGCACAAGCGGCTCTAGGGGAAATGCGATTTTCAACACCTAACCCGGAACCATTGATTAACTGAATTTCCGACTCTGGAACCCTGGCTAATTGGGCTGCTGTTGACTGGACAACAAAATGACCTCCCACCAAATCTGCTAGCATTTGTGCCATATCATTATTGCTGAAAACATTCATCTCCTTAATGATTTGCTTTAAAGGCAAAGAGTAATGACGCACGAGTAAAGTTTGTTGTGGATTTGGTTGCGCTTGCACTTGCACTTTCACAGTACCTGCGATCGCCACTTGCGGCTTCGGTGTGCCTTTGGCCATTCGCGAGTATTGAAAAGTAAGCCCACGAGTCCAAGTGGTGTGATTAAATGCTTGCTTGAGTAACTGTCCTGCTAACAGTGGATCTCGTTGAAAATTCATAGCGAAATTACCAGTAATCACTAAATTACCTTGAACTCGCTTGATTCCCATCTTGTTGAGGGTGTTACCAAGAGCGATCGCTTCTTCCCAAACAAACAAAGGATCGCCACCACCAATAATGACTAAATCACCTTTTAACACTCCGTTTTGGATTGATCCAGTAGCACTGACCAAAGTCTCAAATTTATGGTTTGGCCCCCAAGTTTTAAAAGCAACTAAAGAGGTTGCTATCTTAGTTAATGAGGCAGCAGGTAAAGGAATTGTACCTTGGTGATTTGCCATCAACATTGGCCCTGACTGTATCCAAATCCCTTGACTGTGGACTGTATTCGCCGCTACTAGTCTTGAATTTGCTAGACCTTGAAGATATTGTTGAACTGTAGTGATTCCAGTTGGATTTGGGTCAGGGGCAACAATTAAGCTAGGGTTACTTTGCAAAGTCAAAACATCTATCGGTTCTAAAGGCTTGATGTGTACTCCAGCCATCTCCAGCCACATTGAAACTAAACCTGAACCAATTAATTCCAGCATGATTCACTCCTCGTAATTTTTGCAAATATGCTACTGCAAGTAAAAGGCTGTAAAGCAATATATTTTAGGCTTTTTAACTCTTTTTTACTGCGTAGTTAATTTTGCCAAGCTGCACTGCTCATTGTTTTTGTAAGGTTTTATTCTAGTACTCAAAGCTGCTCACTTCGAGTTATTAATGATAACTGCTGATTTTTGCATAAGAAAGTACCTCAATATTGCTCGGTTAACAACCAGGAAATAAATTTCCGGCTTTTTAGAGACGTAACATGGCAAATGTGGTAGAAACCCTTAGAAATACGTTAAAAGATTACATAGTAAGCTAAAAGCTCACTTTACTTATTAGCCATCAGTTTGCGAAGACATAAAATGTCAAACAGAACTAGATTACTTTCTTTTCCATTTTTTCCAAAAATCAACTTTAAATCAGGTAATTTTTCAATTAGAGAACACAAGAGTGTGAGATTGGGCATTGGGCATAGTTACAAACTACTGACAATCAACAACTAACCAACAACCAAGCAACAACCAAACATGAATAAACAAAGTCTCAAAAAATCAGTCTAGTACGTAATTTATTCAGTATGTATAGGGGGTAATTCATGTTATGTTGGGCTTGTTAGTTGCTTGGTTGAAAGTAGGAAAGACAAAAAAAGAAGGATAAAGTAAATACAAACACTAGGGTTTATCCCGTTGTTGATTTTACAATTTATACTTTTTTCTTCAGTCTTGAATTGACGGATGCAATTTAGCAACCACTAATCTACTACTTTCAGCAGAGGCATCTGGTAAAATTTGTAAGGTTTCTAGAAGCTCTGAGCAATGGGATCGACTTGCGTACGAATCGCAATTGACGCAATGGGAGGGGATCACGCACCCGGTGAAATCGTCGCTGGCGCACTACGAGCTAGGGATGAGTTGGGTGTAGAAATATTGTTGGTGGGTGATCCCCAACAAATTGAAGCAGTGCTGCCACCAAAAACCAACTTGGGGCAGGTGCAGATCGTTCCGGCTGAGGACGCGATCGCGATGGATGAGGAGCCTTTAAGCGGCGTAAGACGCAAACCCAAGGCTTCGATTAACGTGGCGATGGATTTAGTCAAGCAGGGGCAGGCAGATGCTGTGATTTCTGCCGGTCACTCAGGCGCAGCAATGGCAGCAGCATTGCTCCGCTTGGGACGACTGCCGGGAATTGATCGCCCAGCAATTGGTGCGGTGTTTCCCACAATGATAGCTAGCAAGCAAGTACTGATACTTGATGTCGGCGCTAATGTAGACTGCCGTCCAAAATTTTTAGAGCAGTTTGCTGTTATGGGGTCGGTTTATAGTCAGTATGTCTTGGGTGTTCCT
>NZ_AJLJ01000499.1 GCF_000317245.1 Fischerella muscicola SAG 1427-1 = PCC 73103 | reverse complement strand
ACATTGGTGAGGAAGACTGCAAAGGCAATGATGCCGCTGTTCGCGCCCATCAATTGCTACGGGAGAACTCTCAGATTGCTTTTGTTGGCAATGCCGAAGGACGCGATGTACTCTCTGGTCAATTTGATGTCATCGTCTGTGACGGCTTTGTAGGCAATGTCTTGCTGAAATTTGCCGAAGCAATTGGAGAAGTAATGCTGCAAATTGTCAGAGAAGAATTACCCCAAGGATTGCATGGTCAAATCGGTACAGCAATTTTAAAACCCAACCTGAAGCGGATTAAACAGCGGATGGATCACGCTGAACATGGAGGTGCTTTGCTTTTAGGTGTAGACGGTATTTGCATTATTGGTCATGGCAGTTCTCAAGCACCTTCAATTTATAATGCCATTCGATTAGCAAAAGAAGCCGTTGATCACCAGGTGCTGCAAAGAATTCAATCTAAATATCAAAGAAAATCCTCCGGGCAACTGTTGCCCGAAAATAGTCAATAGTCATTGGTCATTAGTCATTGGTCATTGGTCAAAAAGCAAGACAAATGACAAATGACAAATGACAACTGACAAAAGACAAATGCCAATAGCTTGGGAGAACCCGGAGTGCAAAATTTAGGAATCGCAATTACAGGAAGTGGTTCAGCAGTACCAGCTACTTTTCTGGATAATCAAAGACTGACAGAACTGGTTGAAACATCAGACGAATGGATAACCACAAGAACAGGAATTCGTGAACGGCGTTTGGCAAAAGCAGGTGAATCTTTAACAGAACTTGCCACTGTTGCTGGCAGTCAGGCGATCGCCATGGCTGGAATTGCACCACAACAGTTAGATCTGATTTTACTGGCAACCTCCACGCCCGATGACTTGTTTGGCAGTGCTTGCCAAATTCAAGCCAAACTAGGAGCAACAAGAGCAGTCGCATTTGATATGACAGCTGCCTGCTCAGGCTTTGTATTTGGATTGGTAACAGCAGCTCAATTTATCAAAACAGGTGTGTATCAAAATGTTTTGCTAATCGGAGCAGATATTCTCTCTCGTTGGGTAGATTGGCAAGACCGACGTACCTGTGTACTGTTTGGTGATGGTGCTGGAGCAGTAGTTTTGCAGGCAAATGATAGCGATCGCTTACTGGGATTTGAACTCAGAAGTGATGGCACTCAAAACGATTGCCTCAACCTTCCCTATATACCTGACGCCACAGAACTACTCCCAGGTGTTGTTGTTGGTAGAGGCAACTTCCAACCCATAACCATGAACGGTAAAGAAGTATACCGCTTTGCTGTCCAACAAGTGCCAGAAGTCATCGATAAAGCCTTGTTTCGTGCGAACCTCAGCATTGAGGAAATAGACTGGCTGCTATTACATCAAGCTAATCAGCGTATTCTTGACTCCGTTGCCCAGCGCTTAAATATTCCGGAACAAAAAGTTATTAGTAATCTGGCTTACTATGGCAACACCTCTGCCGCTTCTATTCCCCTTGCCTTGGATGAAGCAGTGCGGCAGGGTAAAATTAAACCCAACGATATCATCGCCGCATCAGGTTTTGGTGCTGGACTAACTTGGGGAGCGGCAATTTTTAAATGGGGACGGTAAAAAAGTCAAAAGTAAAAAGTTAAAAGTCAAAAGTCAAAAGAAATGATTCCTCTTTTTACTTTTTACCTTTAACTTTTTACTTACTTTGGCCCTTGACACTTGACACTTGACTGTTGACTAATGACAAAAACTGCATGGGTATTTCCCGGACAAGGTTCCCAATCATTGGGAATGGGAACAGATTTGATACATCTACCTTTAGCAAAGGAAAAATTTGCTCAAGCTGAAGAAATTTTAGGCTGGTCTGTAATTGAGATTTGTCAAAATGATGCCGACAAGCTATCACATACTCTCTACACTCAGCCTTGCTTATATGTGGTAGAAAGCATTCTTGCTGATCTCCTACGAGAAAAAGAACAACCAGATTTAGTTGCTGGTCACAGTTTAGGAGAATATATTGCTCTTTACGTTGCTGGCGTGTTTGAATGGTCTGCGGGGTTACGCTTGGTAAAACGCCGTGCCGAACTGATGGACAGTGCTGTTGGTGGGATGATGGCGGCTTTAATGAATTTTGACCGTGAACAACTAGAAAAAGTCATTGCCGAAGCCCCTGATGTAGTCATAGCAAACGATAACAGCCCTGGTCAAGTTGTAATTTCTGGCACACCTACAGCCGTGCAAGCAGTCATATCTCAAGTGAAGGCAAAGCGTGCTGTTCCTCTCAAAGTATCTGGTGCATTTCACTCACCTTTGATGGCAGAAGCTTCAACTCAGTTTCAAGAAATTTTAGCCTCAATAGAATTTCATAAAGCCACAGTACCAGTTTTATCTAATGTCGAACCAACTCCAGCCACAGAAGTAGAAGTTTTAAAACAACGTCTGATCCAACAAATGACAGCGGGAGTGCGCTGGCGAGAAATTGCACTGGCATTACCAGAAAATGGGGTTGACAGAGTAGTGGAAATTGGCCCTGGAAACGTCTTAACTGGCTTGATTAAACGCACTTGCTCAAATTTAGTTTTAGAAAATATCCGTAATTTAGCTGAATTAACTGTTTAGCTTTTACGATTTGGAGAATTAGAGAAGCGATCGCACAGCACAACTATAATCATCTCTTATCATAGCCTTATATCCAAGTTGAGCAATTGGGCGATCGCTCTCAACAATTTTGGTATCCATCAGTAAAAGCTGATGCTTACCATAGTATTTTCATTCAATTTTTAGACTTGACATTTTTTACGTTTTCTATAATAAGCTACTAAAAGTACGCAAAGAAAAATAGAGAAGCAACTTTGATTTGAGGTAATATTTAATCTTATAGATTTAAATCAATAATAACTATTTGAGAAAAAATATATAAATTTTTTTTACAGTAACTATCGCTGAATTGTCTAGCTTAAGTAATTCCATTTTGACAGCTATAAGGATAATCTATTTTTAACAAGATTAAACAAATATAAATTTGTTTGAATTCCCATAGCAACGTTGTCTGGAGGTAACGGTTGTGTTTTGACAACCGCCATTTTGTTTTGCTGTAAATCTAGAGGTGAGTTAATGACTCAATTCCTGCTTGAGACGGTTTGGTTGATACCTTTATATGCCTTAACAGGTGGGCTTTTGGCTGTGCCTTGGTCGCCGGGAATAATCAGGCGTACAGGGCCAAGACCAGCAGGTTATGTCAACTTAATCATGACATTTTTAGCCTTTATTCACGCTGCTTTTGCATTTCCTGCAACTTGGAACCAACCAGCTTATCAAGTATTTATACCTTGGTTGAATACTGCGGGTTTAAACCTGTCCATTGATTTAGAAATATCTTCAATCAGTGTTGGCGCAATGATCGTAGTTTGTGGCTTAAATTTGCTAGCACAGATTTATGCCATTGGCTACATGGAAATGGACTGGGGTTGGGGACGTTTTTATTCTTTATTGGGATTATTTGAAGCGGGACTATGCGCTCTTGCTTTGTGCAACAACTTATTCTTTAGCTATGTAATTCTGGAAGTCCTGACTCTAGGAACCTACTTACTAGTTGGGTTGTGGTTTAGCCAACCTTTAGTAGTCACTGGTGCGAGAGATGCGTTCTTAACCAAGCGGGTCGGCGACTTATTCCTATTGATGGGAGTACTAGCAATCTGGCCTCTAACAGGAACTTGGAATTATACAGAATTAGCCGAGTGGTCAGCTACTGCTAATGTTGATCCAACACTAATTACACTAGTTGGTTTAGCACTAATTGCCGGGCCAATGGGTAAGTGCGCCCAATTTCCCTTACATCTGTGGTTGGATGAGGCAATGGAAGGGCCTGTCCCCAGTACTATTTTGCGTAACTCGGTGGTGGTTGCTAGTGGTGCTTGGGTGCTAATTAAATTACAACCTGTTTTTAGCTTGTCGCCGATAGTTTCTATGGCGATGGTTGGTATCGGTGCAATCACAGCAGTAGGTGCTTCCTTAATTGCGATCGCTCAAATTGATATTAAACGCTGTTTGTCTTATTCTGTCAGTGCCTACTTGGGTTTAGTATTTATCGCCGTAGGTACACAGCAAGATGAAGCCGCACTATTGTTAGTACTTACCCATGCTTTGAGTTCAGCATTGCTGGTGATGAGTACAGGGGCTGTGATCTGGAACAGTATTACCCAAAATGTCGCCCAATTAGGTGGACTATGGTCACGTCGTCCCATATCTGGATTAGCCTATGTAGTGGGTATCTTGGGGCTAATTGGTTTTCCCCCCTTGGGTAGCTTTTGGGCATTGTTGAAATTAGCAGATGGATTGTGGACAACAAAACCTTGGCTGATTGGAATTGTCATAGCAGTCAATGCTCTAACAGCTTTTAGTTTAACCAGAGAATTCTGTTTGATTTTTGGTGGTAAACCCCAGCAAATGAGTGAGCGATCGCCCGAAGTTAGTTGGCAAATGGCGCTACCAATGATGATTCTGCTGGGCTTTACCTTGCATCTTCCTTTAATTTTGCAAAGCTTATCGCTCTTACCAAGCTGGGCTAATTTAAACAAAGATCTTGCACTACTTTTAATTTGGTCGAGTATTTTTGGTTGCAGCATCAGTGGTGTAATTTATCTGGGCAATGTACCAAAACCAATTCGCCTACCTTGGAAAGGTTTACAAGATTTAATTGCCTACGATTTCTACACTCCCAAACTCTATCGGATGAGTATTGTTTTGAGTGTGGATCTAATTTCTAAACTCGCCGACATTGTTGATCGTTTTGTAGTTGATGGCATTGTTAACTTGGTTGGTTTAGCTTCTATTGGTGGTGGCGAAAGTCTCAAGTATAGTACCTCTGGACAAACCCAATTTTATGCCTTTACTGTCCTTTTGGGAGTCGGTGTTTTAGGAATATTCGTCACCTGGCCCTATTGGGGAAACCAGTTTTTAGACATGATGTTTTAAAGATACACATTCTTTAATCATGAGATAGCAAGGATTTTAGAAATCCTATCAAATTTGCTTCTTTCTTTTGTTGCCAGCGGCAAAGCCGCTAGTTAGAAGCTCACATCTTGCACAAAAAAACTTGAATTTTCTTAAGCACTCAGTATAAAAGCAAAATCCTGAATATAGCGATAAAAACTCATAAAGCAAGGTAGCTTTATTACCTATATTTTTAAGTATTATGGGTTTATACTGAGAGCTGTTAATATGAGGTTATTTACATCTGGTATTGGAGGAGCATCTGAAATGAGTGGGATTGTTTCAAGAAGAAATTTACTGAAGTTAAGTGCAGGCGCAGTAGGTACAGGAGTATTAACAGCCGGAGTAGGCTCTCAATTAGTTTCTCCACCAAAAGCAATTGCCGACAATAACATATCTCCCGACAAGGCATTACAAGAACTTATAAATGGTAATAAACGGTTTGCTGAAAGAAAACGTCAAAACCGCCATCAAAGTTATACACGTTTAGCAGAAGTTGCTAAAACTCAAACACCTTTTGCCTCTATTCTTAGTTGTGCAGATTCACGTGTTCCTTCAGAAATTATTTTTGATCAAGGATTCGGAGATTTATTTGTTTGCCGTGTGG
Source organism: Fischerella muscicola SAG 1427-1 = PCC 73103 (assembly GCF_000317245.1). Taxonomy (GTDB): domain Bacteria; phylum Cyanobacteriota; class Cyanobacteriia; order Cyanobacteriales; family Nostocaceae; genus Pelatocladus; species Pelatocladus muscicola_A. Next base: position 6,893 of record NZ_AJLJ01000499.1, on the reverse strand, counting down.
CTGGTAATATTGCCACACCAGAAGAAATTGGCAGTTTAGAATTTGGCAGCCTAGTATTAGGTTCAAAAGTAATCATGGTCGTGGGCCATGAAAGATGTGGTGCGGTAGATGCCACAATCAAAGGCGCTCAAGTTCCAGGTCAAATTGGTAGTTTATTGGCTGCCATTAAACCTGGTATAGAACAGTCAAAAAATCAGCCTGGGGACAAGTTAGAAAACGCTTGTAAAGCCAATATTCTTGCTCAAGTAGAAAAACTGAAAAAATCTCCCGTTCTCGCACAATTAATTCAAGAAAATAAACTCAAAATTGTTGGTGGATACTATGATTTAGATACTGGCAAAGTCACCATGGTAAGTTAGCAAGTTTACTAGCAAAAGGGTCATCCAATTTTTAATTTTGGATTGACCTCATATAAAAGAAGCTTTTACTCGCTCGAAATTATTGATTGGCATCAAAGCTTTAAAACATCAATTTACTATCCCAAATCATGCTCAGTGTTTTAATTTGGCTCCCGATTTTTACGGCTGCTATCATCGCTTTACTACCTGGAAATATTTCTGCAAATCGTGTACGTTTAGGAGCATTATTTGCTTCTGGAATAGTACTGTTGTGGAATCTTTTTCTCTTACTCAAATTTGATATCAACAATCCAGGGATGCAGTTACAAGAGTATCTCCCCTGGAATGAAACTCTTGGTTTGAGCTATCAACTTGGTGTAGATGGACTTTCTATCTTACTCCTGGTTTTAAATAGCTTGCTCACTTGGATTGCAATTTACAGCAGTAGTCAGCAAACAGAACGTCCCCGGCTTTTTTACTCTCTGACTTTGTTAGTGAGTGGTGGAGTAGCTGGTGCATTTTTAGCAGAGAATTTACTGTTATTCTTCCTATTCTACGAATTAGAATTAATACCCTTTTATCTACTAATTAGCATTTGGGGTGGGCAAAGAAGGGCATATGCTGGTATTAAGTTTCTGATTTACACAGCTGTTTCCGGCGCATTAATTCTGGCTTCCTTCTTGGGTATTGTCTGGTTGACTGGTTCCACTAGCTTTAATTACGATGCCATTTCTACTCAGACTTTATCGGCAACAATGCAAATTGTTCTCTTAGCCGGAATCATACTCGGTTTTGGCATCAAAATCCCCTTGATTCCCTTACATACTTGGTTGCCAGATGCTTATGTTGAAGCTTCCGCACCGATCGCCATTCTGCTTGGTGGTGTGTTGGCAAAATTAGGAACCTACGGAATTTTGCGGTTTGGAATGGCGTTGTTTCCCGATGCTTGGAGTACGATCGCACCCACTTTGGCAATTTGGGGCGCAGTCAGTGCGATGTATGGAGCAGTAACCGCGATCGCTCAAAAAGATATCAAGCGCATGGTAGCATACAGCTCCATCGGTCACATGGGCTACATTCTCCTCGCTGCTGCTGCTAGTACACCCCTTGCCCTGGTTGGTGGTGTTGCCCAAATGGTTAGCCATGGTATTATTCTCGCCATTCTCTTCCACTTAGTGGGAGTTGTAGAAGCCAAGGTGGGAACCCGCGAATTAGATCAACTCAATGGTTTAATGAGTCCTGTACGCGGTTTACCTCTGATCAGCGCCTTATTAGTTTTAGGCGGTATGGCTAGCGCGGGTATTCCTGGAATGACAGGATTCATTGCAGAATTTATCGTTTTCCAAGGCAGTTTCTCTGTCTTCCCCATCTCTACCCTATTATGTGTAGTTGCCACAGGTTTAACAGCCGTTTACTTTGTCATCCTCCTCAACCGTACCTGTTTTGGTAAACTCGACAACAACCTCGCCTACTATCCACGAGTCCAATGGCACGAAAAAATGCCAGCCTTGATTCTGTCAGCCTTGATCTTGTTCTTAGGAGTACAACCCACTTGGTTAGTGCGTTGGGCTGAACCAACCACAACAGCTATGGTTGCAGTAATTCCGCCCATAGAAAAAGCTGCTACGCCACAAATAGCCCTTAAATAAGGGATCGGGGAAGAGGTTTTCATGCTCTCGTTGTGGGCGAAAAGCCAATACGGTTTAGTTAAGGCTAAAACTCTTTGTCAAAGTCAATTTTTATAAAGAACCGCAGAGGCGCAGAGGACGCAGAGAGAAGAAAGAAATGCTTAACTGAACTGTATTGGTTTAAAACCTGAAAGTTCTTGTTTGAAACCCACTTCTTACACTCCCCACACTCCCTATATCTCCAATCCCCAACCCATAAAAAAGGAATTTAAAAAATGGTACAAACTCCAGATAGACCAGTAACTAAATTACCACCTTCTAGTCATGAATTTGCAGAAATCATTCATCGTTTAGAAGCTGGCGGTTCAATGTTACCAGATACGCCAGAAAACCTGATGCAAATTATCGGTATTTATAAAGCCTATGCAGTACCAATGGATTTTTACTGGCGTGATTTGCTTTATATTGCTGAACAGGTATTTTTAGATCCCTTGCCTTTCTTTAAATACTTTATTTCTCAGGAGTATTTAGAGCGCCATAATCATTATGCTGGTGATGATGCAGATTTGCGAATTTGGCGAGGTGAAGCAACAGCCCATCCAGAACTTTTGGCATTTATGGAAAAGGGTGAAACCTTCAAAATGCCAAAATTACTTCATCATTTATTTCACGATCGCATCAATATGGAATTTGCCGAAGCTTGTATGCGAGCAATGCTTTGGCACCGTAAAATGTATGCGCCAGTAAATCAATTTGATGCTTATCTGGATAGTGAAGAATATAAAGTCAATGCCGATCGCGCCATTAAGGCATACTTCCAAGGTAATCCCTTAATGCTGGGACTTTATAAACTGTTTCCAGATATGTTTTTGGAACAGTGCCGCCAGATGTCTTATTATGCAAACCTGGGCTTGTTCTGGGAAGTCATGGCCCCAGTCTTCTTTGAAATGTCGGACATCTACGACGAAGGTGGATTTAAAGGTGTCCCCGATGCGATGAATTTTTTGGTAAATGGAATTTTTGCGATCGCTGGGCGTCCTATTTATCACCATGTTTATATCAGGGGTGAATGTTATGAAATTATCCCCAAATCTAAGGGTTTTACCTGGCTTTATGAGGCAGCATTACCATATGTAGAAGCAGTTTTCTATCGTACTGCTCCCTTCCGAGGTACAAAATCTTACAATGCTCAAGCCAGACAAGTCCCTGAAAAGCAAGAAGATTTCCACTACGGTATTTTATATGCCGATGTCTTTCCTGTAGGAACTGCGGGCATTCCACCCACACTTTTAATGCAAGACATGTTGCATTTCTTGCCCCAATATCTTCTAGATTATTACAAAAATTATTGTCGGGGTGAAGATGATATGTTGATTCAGTTGGGAATTACTTTCCAAAGATCAATGTACAATGTCACCTCTGCTGTAATTCAAGCATTACGAACAGCACTTTTATATCCATTAGATGATCCGAATCCCAAACATTTACAAGCAAATCGGGAATTTTTTGAAGCACAATTAAATCGTTTTTGTCGCCCTGAATATAACATGCGTGATGCTGCTCGTCTACGCCAAATTCAGCGACAGGATTATAGGTAGTTTGATTAGAAAAGACAAGGGGACATATAAATTCAAAATTCAAAATACCTGCGGAAGCCGCTCCGCGTCTACAAAATTCAAAATTATGACTATTGTAGAGACGCGATTAATCGCGTCTTTACCAATGCCCAATTCCCAATGCCCAATGACCAATTCCCGTTCCCTGTTCCCTCCTCCCTGCGGTACAAGACGATTAGAGTCAAAGTGGTGCAATCTAAGAGTAGTGTAGATATTTAGTAAATGATGGACGCTGCTAAACGCCTTGCTACTCTCAACCGCATTCGTAAACTTAGCCAACTGATGGATACATCTATCCGTCTTCCTTTAATCGGTTTTCGCATTGGATTAGACCCGATTATTGGTCTAGTTCCTGGTGCTGGTGATTTAATTAGTACAGCATTTTCGGCTTATATTATATATTTAGCTACTCGCTTTGGTATACCACGCCAAGACCTAAGTAAAATGATTTTCAATGTTGGTTTAGAAGCAGTCGTTGGTACAGTGCCTTTAGTGGGTGATTTATTTGACGCTTTCTATAAATCCAATATTCGTAATTTGGCAATTTTAGAGCAACATTTAATGATAGTTGAACCGGAACTAGAAGAAATAGAAAAACTAGAAGAATTAGTTACAACTAACTCTTAAATTCTAAGATGTACATTTTAGAATCTTAATCTAGTAAGGGGTTTAGAACTCCTGAAAAATATGCTTATTTCATTTGTATTCCACCAGAAGTAGAGACAGATAGGACTCATATTTGATTTTTGAAATACACGTAGGGTGCGTTACGCTACGCGATAACACACCCTACTAGCGTGTCTAAGTCTCTACTTTGAGCATTTTTTTCAGATTGAAATTATGATGATATGATGCTAAAATTGCAAAGGCGTAGCTATAGTTTCGCTATCAATAAGCAAAAATCTCCTTTGGAGAGGTGGCAGAGCGGTTGAATGCGGCGCACTCGAAATGCGTTTTAGGGAAACCTAACGGGGGTTCGAATCCCCCCCTCTCCGTTAAGTAACAATGTTATTTGTCAATGGTCATTGGGCATTGGAAGAAATTTCTCCCTTGTCTTTTTTACTTATTCGCCGAATTTGACGCCTAAATCAATGTTAAGCACTCGCTCTATTTTTCTCAGAGTGTCTTCAGGTAAAGCATCTCGCACTCTTTCCGCTTCTATATCATGCCAGTAAGCTCGGCTCATTTGAGCTTCTCCGGCTAAAACTTCGACTGAACGTCCATCAGCTTTTCTTGCTTGTCTAATTTTTGCTCCTAGTCCTTCGACTTCCACGTCTGTGTAGCGTCTGATTTTCACTGCGTTCACCTATGATATGGTCAATTTATTTTTAATATAAATCATCGTACGATTATTGACAAATGCCATACGATGTTTTACTATAGAAAGTATAGAGAAAGCGCTCCCGGCCTGAACAACTGAAAGCGCCTCTCTATATCCACAACTGTTTTTTACAACTGTCGCTTAGGATATTTCCATTGTAGCAACTATGACACAAGTTATTCCTTGTCAAACATTAACAAAAGGTTGGTTAAATTTAGCTTTCGCTCGCCAAATTCAATTTCGCCAAGCTCATTTCAACATGTCGTTACAATTTAGCTGCTTAATTATTTGGAATAATGGCGAGAGAGAAACTTATTTTGGCAAAGATGCTCACGCCATAGCTCAAACAATAGAGAAGTTTTCAGAACAAGCAAATAGTTCAAGCTCCAAATCAAGCACCTAATGACCTAATAGATCCCCGATTTCTCTAAGAAATCGGGGATCTGAACACCGCGACTCATCAAAATCAACCGCCCAGCGTTGCTATTCGCCTGGTGCAAGTTAAGAGATTTGCATTGATCTTTGAATCCGCCAAGAAATAAATTTCTTGGCTAATAGCTTAAGTCCACTCAAGTGGACTTAAAGCCTTGAGCAGTCGTCTTGAGACGACTTTTGCTATTAGCCTGAGAATTCATTCTGAGGCGGGCGTTGAAAATGGTGCAAATATTCTTGTGCATGAGTCTTTTATACTCATTAACGAGTCTTTTATCCTCATTAACGAGTCTTTTATCCTCATTAAAGAGTCTTTTATCCTCATTAAAGAGTCTTTTATCCTCATTAACGAGTCTTTTATACTCATTAAAGAGTCTTTTATCCTCATTAAAGAGTCTTTTATCCTCATTAACGAGTCTTTTATACTCATTAACGAGTCTTTTATACTCATTAAAGAGTCTTTTTTCCTCATTTGAGACAAAATTTTAAGGAACAAAAGCTTATATTTTCAAGCTAGTTGGGTTTTGCAAGGCTTCAACCCAACTTTAACTTATGATTACCGTTGAATTACGGTGTACAGACAAATTTTATTGCGTAATATTTATCCCGCCTCGGAATGAATTCCGAGTCTCATAGCGCAAGTCCTCTAAAGAGGACTCAATGAGAAATCCAATTTTAGCAAGTGGGATGGGTAATACCAATGTGAAAAAATAATGCGCCAGATGAATTCTTTTTTAGAGACGCGATTTATCGCGTCTCATATTCTGAATGTGTCGCAAATATTTTTTGAATCGGTATCAGGGGAAAGGGAAAGGAAAATCATAGGATGATTTGTGGGTGTTCAGATCCCCGACTTCTCTAAGAAGTCGGGGATCTATCAATTAGGCGAATTTTTCAGATAATTCGGGAATGTTGAGCAATCGTACTGAAATTATCATAATAAAACTATGTCAATACGCGCCTCTGCCCATGAATGAACAGCGCCAGGAAGCCTATCTCAACCTCATTCAAAGCTTGTGGAATTGTCCGAGTGGTGAAGAATCAGGATTTTTGCGAGTGGTGGAAGGGAAAGAAACATGCAGAGAATAGGAAATTGGTTGAGAAATATTGCAAATTTAGTTAAGCAAGCGCTGAATATGACAAACACAACTTCCGAATCTGCTTCTGATCTTTCACAAGCAGAGAAGGAGATACTAAAAGCTTATATATCATTTTTAGGAGAAGTACTGCAAGCAACATATGAAAGCAGAGGTGATGCACAGGTAGTTTTTCCCTTACTTGCAGCAAACACAGATAAACTCAATATTATTTTTGCTGAATTACTCCGCAACTGGGCAACAAATTTTTTAGCAGAAGCGAAACCAGATGAGGCAAAATCCCTAGCCGCCGTTATTCTCCTTTTAAGCATTAGAATTAGTGAATTCCCCTTGGGTGACAAAGCCAGCAATATGGAAATTGCTATCGCTGGCTATGAAACAGCATTGACTGTATATACCCGTGAAGCTTTTCCCCAAGATTGGGCGATGACGCAAAATAATCTGGGGCTTGCTTACGGTGA
>NZ_AJLJ01000498.1 GCF_000317245.1 Fischerella muscicola SAG 1427-1 = PCC 73103 | reverse complement strand
AAGAGTGCTTTAGAAGTTTATACCCGTGAAGCTTTTCCCCAACAATGGGCGACAACGCAAAATAATCTGGGGACAGCTTACCGTAACAGAATACTAGGAGAGCGAGCCAATAATCTTGAAAGTGCGATCGCAGCTTATCAGAGTGCTTTAGAAGTAAGAACCCGTGAAGCTTTTCCCCAAAACCATGCAGAGACTTTATATAATCTGGGTATTCTGTATCAAGCGGAAAAACAGTACACCTCAGCTTACAATACCTTTGAATCAGCTATTGAAACAGTCGAATCTTTGCGGGGGGAAATTGTTTCTGGTGAGGAAAGCAAGCGCAAACAAGCGGAAGAGTGGAATACACTTTATCGCTGTATCGTAGAAGTGTGTTTGGCATTAAAAGAAGATACCCAAGCAATTGAATTTATTGAACGCAGCAAAACCCGCAATTTAGTCGAACTACTATTTAATGATGAGTGCTACCCCAAAGGGGAGATCCCCGCAGAAGTTAAAAACCGACTGCAAGAGTTACAGCAAAAAATTGAAGTCGAGAAGCGACGTTTAGAAGAAGCACAGAAAAATCAAAACCAGGAAATCAATCGCAGTGAGTTACATAATTTGCGTCAACAGCGCGAACAACTGATGTCGAAAGTCATCGGTTTTAACCCCATCCGGTTTAGCGAGATGCAAAATTTGTTGGATGGCGAGACAGCAATTATCGAATGGTACATTTTTGGTGATTGTTTTCGCGCTTTCATCATCACCAGTGAGCAAGACAAACCAGAAATTTGGTCTTCCCAGGCTGAAGATTTAGAAAAGTTGGAAAACTGGACTGGTGAATATCTCCAGCTTTACTCCAAAAAGGATAAAAACGGTAAAAATGATAAAGGTGAGTGGCGACATTATCTATATGATCAGCTAACACAACTCGCCAAGCATCTACATATAAATGATATAGTCTCCCTTGTTCCCAGCAAGTGCCAAAAAATCATTTTAGTTCCCCATCTTTACCTGCACCTGTTACCCCTCCATGCTTTACAGCTTGCTTCCGGGGAATATTTAATAGATAAATTTCCTGGTGGTGTGAGTTATGCACCCAGTTGTCAACTTTTGTGGTTTGCGAAAAATAAATCTACCCCACCCCCAACCCCTCCCCGCAAGCAGGGAGGGGTGACGCAACAAGACAATATATTCTCTGATCTCTTCGCGATTCAAAACCCCACAGCAGATTTAGAATTCACCGATATTGAAGTCGAGACAATCGCCAATACATTTCACCCACACCAAATTCTCAAACACAACACAGCGACAAAAGCAGCATTATTAGCAGAACAACCAAACGCCGATAATTTCCGCAATGCTTACTGGCTGCATTTTTCTTGTCACGGTTACTTCAATTTCAACTCTCCCTTAGAATCTGGTTTACAGTTAGCAGATACTCTGATTTCTCCCATTCCGGCGGATCTCGAACCAAGTCGCCTGTTAAAAATATCTGGCGGCGCGGCGATTAACTTAAAAAAATGCCTCACCTTAGAAGATATATTTAATTTAAGTTTCCCCAACTGTCGTCTTGTGACTCTTTCTGCTTGCGAAAGTGGCTTAATTGACTATACAAATACCAGCGATGAATATATCGGTTTACCAAGTGGATTTATCAAAGCCGGTGCAGCCAATATAGTTAGTAGTTTATGGGCTGTTGATGATTTTTCGACGGCGATATTAATGATCAAATTTTATGAAAATCTGCAAACCCCAATTTATGATATTCCCCTGGCTCTCAACCAAGTCCAGAAATGGTTTCGCCAAGTTAGTCAAGAGGATTTAATTTTATGGATTGATGGGAAAACAGAAATAGATGCAAAGGATAAACGGAAAATTAAACAGAGATTAGAACAAAACTACAAACCAGAACAACAGCCATTTAAACATCCGTGTTTTTGGGCTGCGTTTTGTGCAATTGGAGAATAATTATATTCAGAGGAAACAGGGAAGAGAATTTGGTAGGGTGCGTTATGGACGGAAGTCCTAACGCACCGAAAATCACCGGATGGTGCGTTGCGCTGCGCGACAACACACCCTACAAAAATAGGGAGGATCTAGAAGTATTTAAAGTCGCAGCCAACAACTTTTCAAACAACCTCTTAAGCGCATAGCACAGGCTACACCAACAAAAATAAAATAGGAGAATCAAATATGGAACCTGATAAATTAATTCAAGCTTTTACACAAGTGGTGGAATCACAAGATTATGTGTTTGATAGTGTAGCGATTGAGGATATTTCATCATTACGAAAGATTCTTGCTGATTTAAATAATCCCACAGAAAAATCTTTTGCGGAAGCAATTCGGTTGTGGTACATCAATCATGAATCGGTGAGAGATGCGGTATTAATTAAGGAACGGGAAATTACGAAAGTTGAAAAAACAAATCCTGTTTCTCAGGAGTTTACTTTAACGAATCAGTATCGAGTTATTGATGAGGGGTTGCGAAAGTTGGAAGATAAAAAGCGGGGAGAGGAGGGAGATAAAAAATAATGATCATGATTTTGCATCTACCCTATATCTCGCTGAGAATAAATTCTCAGGCTAATAGCATAAGTCCGTTTCAACGGACTCAAAGAGTTTTCTAGTCAGATTTATCTGACTTTAGCTATTAGCCAAGAAATTTATTTATTGGCGGGTTCAAAAGTTGTTGCAAGAGATAAAATATCTTAGCTTGATTACCACTTTATTTGATGGTGCGTTAGGCTGAAGCCATAACGCACCCTACTTCTATAAATGCTTCAAGACGCGATGAATTGCGTGTGGTTTGAGTTTTAGACGCGATTCATCGCGTCTCTACGGGATGTATGGTTATTTGGTGTGACAAAATAATTTATGAAAATATATGCGCCTAATATTCATTTATTTGCTTTTCAACTTTATAAACCGACGAATTTTGTGATAAATGCTCCAGATGAGCGAAATATACTTTGGAATGGTGCAGATGAAATAGTTAAGACTATCCTGCACACAGATTTAAATCTCAGCCAAAATATAGATGTTAGCAAAGAGTCTGATAGTCCGCGTGTGGATTTGCTCAAGGAATCAGCTGTCAAAGACGGTAATTATTCTCTCGCTTTTGAGAATAATATTTCTATTAATCAGCAAGATGTGATCATTAAAGGTTTTGCTTATCCTGTGCAATTACATGATAGTTATGGTTTGTGGCTGAATTTACGCCGTCCAGAAAAGGAAGCTGATGGTACACCAAGCGCAGATTTAGATATTAGTTTTTTCAGTGATTCCAAACTTCATAATTGCTTCATTCTCTCGCAAAATAAACTTTTTCTCGGACAAACTTTATTAATTACGGCTTGGTTAACGGGTGCGAAAGATAAGCAATATTTGTATGAAATTGCCGAATCTTGTTTGCAAGCTGTTTTTGCTGATGCTAAACATCGTCCCTCTTTTCATCGTCAGGGAGAGTTATTTGGTAGTCCAATTTTTGAATATGGATTGTTGAGCGAATCAGCTAATTATCAGCATGTCCTGATTTGGATATTTGTTGATGAACAAGCAGATAAAAATTTAAGTTTAATCTCTTCAGAGCTATTAGATTTATTTTTCTTTCGTACTAAGGTTGTCAAAGCTTATCAAGATAGCCGAGAAATTTATAAGTTATTAGATGAAGTTTACAAAGATATAGAAAAAGAACTTAAGATTTTACCAAATAATAGTAGTAACTCTTTAACTCAAGAAGACTTAGATAAATTAACAGAAAAATTAAAATATTTAGCCGAATTAGCAGTTAAATACACTCGCTTATTACGAAATCTCGAAGATAATCAAAACACAATTGCGATTAATTCGGAAAATTATCATGACCGCTTACAACAAATTTCTAGTAAAACCCAGCAAGCTGATTTAAGCTTTTTAGAAAGTTTTTATCACAAGAATTCTGCTTTATTCCAAAAACAAATTAATTTCGATTTGGGTTATTTTAAGCACGGTACAGGATTATTAGAGCAAGTCATTTCCTCAATTCGTGGGATAGTAGAAATAGAACAAGCTAAACGCGATCGCTCGTTGGAACAAACAATCCAAATTATTGGTGTCGCTTTGGGTGGTGGTGCGATTGTCTCTGGTGTGGTGACTCAGCATATAGATAAACCCTTTGCACCGATTTCTGTAAAGAATCCACCTCATCCGATGATTTTATCTTTGCTTTGGAGTGTTGTGGCGATCGCTTTACTATGGTGGGTGGCTAAGTTGTGGACTAAAAGAAACTAGAAGTGTGAGATATGCAACTAGAACTTGATCATGTTTTTGTTTGCGTTGATCCACAAGCACCGGAAGCAGAAGTTCTCAAAGCTTTTGGACTGAAAGAAGGGAGACGTCGCACTCATCACGGTCAGGGTAGTGCAAACGTTTGCTTTTTCTTTCATAATGCCTATCTAGAGTTACTGTGGCTGAATAATCCGAATGAAATTCAGTCTCCAGTTGTTCAACCAACAGGTTTGTGGGAACGCTGTCGTTGGAAAGAAACTCAAGCTTGTCCGTTTGGTATCTCTTTCCGTAAAGTAATACCAGGTTCACAACTACCATTTCCAACCTGGGATTATCATGCACCTTTTCTACCACAGGTAGCTGCTATCCCAATTATTACCAGAGAAAATAATTTAGCAGAACCTCTAATTTTTATTTCACCTGGGACTCAAAAACCTGCAAACTATCCATCAGACAAACGTCAACCCTTGGATCACCAACCTCCATTCAAGGAAATGACAGCAGTGCGAGTTTGTTTACCTGGAGAGCAAAATTTTTCCGCCGGAGTGACAAAACTCATTGAGGAAGGATTGATCAATTTTTACTTTGGCTTTGGCGATCGCTACCAAATCGAATTAGAATTCGATCATGCCAAGGAAGGTAAACAACACAGTTTTGACTCAACACTGCCGCTAATAATTAAATGGTAAATGTGTTCATAACACTATTTCTTTGCCTTGCTCGGTGAAACGAACATCTTTAATTCTCCATTGAGGGTTACTTGTGAGAGTTTTACGGAGACTACCGAATAAAGCAAATTGTTCACAACTCGATAGAGAAGTGATTTGACGTTGGGAATTGGAAGTGAGTCGTAAATCTACCGTAGCGACACCATTTTTAATATTGACTCGATATCCAGAAAAGCTAAAGTCACCGTTATCCCGTTGATCTAAAATTTTACCTACCGCGCCTGTTACAGGTTCCTGTGCTGGTACTGTTGTTTTTTGGGGGACGAGTTCTTGACATTGTGCATCACTGGTGTATAGGGTGACATTCACAGTTTTATCTGTTTTATTTTCTATCTTATCTGTGGTAGGTGATCCACTGTTGGGTTGAATGTTAAGCCTAGCTGCACTTTGAGTTGGTGATTGTGTAGGGGTTGCAGTTGTTTGACTGTTTGGAGTTGGCGATGTTGTGATGTTTAACTTAGCTTCATCAGTAGAGCTAGAACTACAACTGCCAAGACTAGCAGCGATCGCTATAAATATTACAGAGAAAAAATATTTCTTGCTAGTGTTAATTATTTTTTTCATGGTTCTTAGCCCTGGTTTCTTTTAGTAAATTCAGCTTGACTACTAGGAAATCAGCATAAATTTAACAGAAAAAGCAGGAATTAAGAAAGATAATTGATTGTTTTTAGTATTCGCTCACATTGATTTTGATGAGTCGTGGGTGTTCAGATCACCGACTTCTCAAAGAAGTCGGTGATCTTAGGAATGCTATAGCAAAAAACATTCACCACTAAATAATAAGTACTGAATTCTTAAAAAAAATAAATATACTTTTATCGAATCATACTTGAGGTAGAAGTGTTTATATCCAGAGGAAGTAACAGTTTGAAAAACTCCTAGCTAGGGTGAAGAAGTAATCACATTTCCAAGACAAAAGAGAAGTGTGTAATTAAGTGAAAGTGAGGGAAATATTTATGTTTACCATTACAGAATTGGCTCTGAAATGGTGTCCCTTGGATTTTGGATTAGTACCGATGAATTTTGCTCAGGCGGTTGTGATTCCAGAAGAAGCAACTCTTGTTTTTTCGGGGCCAAAGTTTTTGGTAGCATTCCTAGCTGGATTAGTCATGGCGTTTGCTTTCCAATTACTATTAACAAATTTTTCTGTAGCTATAGGAATTTCATCGGGAGTCGATTTAGATGCTGATGCAGAAACTGTGGGGGGTGCGATTCGTAAAGTAGAAGCGAAAGTAGGTTGGTGGGCGCTAATCACTGCAACGATTGCACTATTTAGTGCTTCTTTTTTAGCAGTAAAACTGAGTTTTATTAGCAGTGCATTTTTGGGAGCGATTATTGGTGTAGTCATTTGGTCTGCTTATTTTTCAATATTAATGTGGCTCGGTTCAAATGCGGTTGGTTCTTTAATTGGTTCTGTGATCAGCACTGTGAATTCTGGTTTACAAGGACTGATGGGTGTAGCAGGTACTGCTATTGGTGCTAACGTAGCGAAAAGCCAGATGGTTGCGACTGCGGAAGATATTACAGCCGCAGTACGTCGGGAATTAACATCAGGTTTTGATTCTGATAGTATCCGCAATACATTACAAAGTTCTTTAGCTGCTGTACAATTACCACAATTAAATCTCAAAGAAATTCGTGATCAATTTGATAAGCTGCTGCGTGAATCGGATTTACAATCTGTTGCTAATAGTGATTTGCTGCAAAATATTAATCGCCAGACTTTTGTCGATTTAATCAGTAAGCGCACAGATTTTTCTAAAGCAGATATCAATCAAATTGCCGATCAATTCCAAGCAGCTTGGGAGCAAGTTTTAAATCGCCGAAATCCAACACAACAGGTAATTAATTTGCTCAAAAAAGCTAGTCCTGAAGAATTGAAATCTGAAAATTTGGGTGAACGACTTCAGGAATTGGTGACAGCAGGTGGAGGTAATGGGAAGCAAAGTAATGGTGTAATCAAGCAAGCTATTCAATATGGCTTAACTGCTGCTGTACCTGCTGTGATCAACAGGGTAGATTTCTCTGAAATAGATGTAGATAAAATCAGCCATCAACTAGAAGATTTAAAAGACAAAGTTCAGGAAGTTGATGTTGAGAAAATCACTTCCCAATTAAAACAACTTAGAGATCAAGCAAACGAACAAATAGCTCAAAGATTACCAGGACTAACTTACAATACTACTAAGGCAGATGTAGAAGATTACATCTTGTATTCTTTACCCTGGCATTTCAATCGGATTACGATCGCAGATGAATTTAAAGAAGTCATCTATGATCCAAATGCAGATGCTGGAACAGTCCGTCGTGAATTAGAGGAAATCAATCCGGAATATCTGACTAGCTTGCTTTCAAGACGCGATGATATTAGTGAAGCCAGAATCAAGGAAATTTCTGAACAACTAGAAAACATTCGCCAGGAAGTTTTAGAAACAGTCCGTCAAGCAGAAACACGGGAAAAATCCCAAGATATGCGTACGCGGATTGAAAATTATCTGCGTTCTACTGGTAAAGAAGAATTAAATCCAGAAGGTATTGAGCGAGATTTTGCAATCCTGTTGGAAGATCCAGAAGCTGGTTTTGAAGAATTAAGTCAGCGCTTTTCTCAATTCAATCGTGACACATTGGTGCAGCTACTCCAGCAACGTGAAGATATCAACGAAGAGGAAGCAAATAATATTGTTGCTCAACTCGAAAGCACTCGCGATCGCGTTTTGAATCGAGCTACAGAACTACAAGAACAAGCCAAAACCCAAGCTGATCAACTGCGACAAAGGGTAGAAGACTATCTGCGAAACACCAACAAAGAGGAACTCAACCCAGAAGCTATCAAGCGCGATTTTAGAACGCTGCTAGAAGATCCGCAAGCAGGAATCTCGGCTTTACGGTCAAGATTATCGCAATTTGACCGCGATACATTAGTAAAATTACTGACTCAACGACAAGATTTGAGTGAAGAGCAGGTCAACCAAATCCTCGATAATTTGGAACAAGTGCGCGATAATATCTTGCAAGCACCGCAAAAATTAGCTGATCAAGCCAAAGAACAATACGCACAAACTGCAAAAGCGATCGCCCAATATCTTCGCGATACTAATTTGGAAGAACTCAACCCAGAAAGTATCCAGCGAGATTTAGAAAAATTACTGGAAAATCCCCAAGAAGGTGCTTTGGCTTTACGCGATCGTCTCTCACAGGTGGATCGAGAAACTTTGGTCAAATTGCTGACTCAGCGAGGAGACTTGAGTGAAGAAGATGTCAATCGCATTATTGACCAGGTACAACAAGCCATTGGTAATATTGTCAGAGCGCCACGCCGCTTGGCAAGCCGCACTACTAAACAAGTTCTGGATTTTGAAGCTAATCTCGAAAACTACCTGCGGAACACTAATAAAGAAGAACTCAACCCGGAGGGTATCAAACGAGATTTACAATTATTGCTGCATGATCCCCGCACGGGAGTTGGGAGTTTGAGCGATCGCCTAGCCAAATTCGACCGTTCAACACTTGTGGCCCTATTATCCCAACGTGAGGATATTTCAGAAGCAGAAGCCAACCAAATTGTCGATCAAATCGAATCTGTTCGCAACTCGATTGTCGAACAATACCAGCAACTCCAGCATAGATTACAATCAATAGTTGATGGAATTTTTGCTAGAGTCCGCAACTATCTTAATTCCCTGGATCGTCCCGAACTAAATTATGAAGCGATTCAGCAAGACTTTGCCAAATTGTTTGATGATCCCCAAGTGGGATTAGAAGCGTTACGCGATCGCCTCAGTCAATTTGATCGTGATACCCTAGTTGCGATCCTCAGTTCTCGTGAGGATATTTCCCCAGAACAAGCTAATCAGATTATCGACCGAATTGAAGCGACAAGAGATAGCATTCTCCACCGTGCGGAACGTATTCAAGAAGAAGTTAACAAACGTCTTGCTACACTCAAAGAACAAACCAAAAAGCAAGCAAAAGAAACGAGAAAAGCTGTAGCAGATGCAGCGTGGTGGTTATTTAATACTGCTTTTGCTTCCCTGGTTGCTTCTGCGATCGCTGGTGCTTTAGCAGTCACTCAATTTTAGATTTTCGATTTTCGATTTTGGATTGACTTATTGTTCAGCTCCCCGACTTCTTTAAGAAGTCGGGGAGCTATAACATGTCTGCTAAAAAATTTTATCTATGACGAGAACCACCGTTACGGCGTTGTTTGTGTCTTGCAACAGCTTTACGTTTTTCTTTTTCTAATGGAGTCTCAAAGTGACGATTTTTCCTCATATCTTGGAATATACCAGCTCTGGAAACTTGGCGCTTGAATCGCCGTAAGGCTGATTCAATTCCTTCATTTTCTCCTAATATTACTTGCGTCATTCTGATTACTCCTCGTATGGGTGGATAATTTACGTGAAAAAAGAAAAAACATTCCAGCAGAGTTGAGTCATTTTTTTTATCTGCTGGAGACTCTAAAATTTTAAATTTTTTATATAAGTATTAGTAACGGCGATTGTTGCGGCCGCTGTTGCCCCAATTCCCACCACCAGAAGAATAACTTCTTGAACCGCTTCTTTCTGGACGAGGTCTAGCTTTGTTGACTTTTAAATCTCTTCCCATCCATTCAGCACCATCTAAAGCTTCAATAGCACGCTCTTCTTCTTCATCTGATTCCATTTCGACAAAAGCAAAACCACGCAGACGTCCGGTTTCACGATCTGTAGGTAGCTGAACTTTCTTAACTGTACCATATTCTGCAAAAACTTCCCTCAAGTCTTCTTCCCTAACTTGGTAGGATAAGTTACCGATATAAATAGACATAGGGCATCTCCCAAATCACTTGCTGTAGAGAGTTAGATTCGGAGAGACGCTTCTAAAAATCAAAACGAAATTCTCAACCGAAAATAAATCCTGCTACTGGGAGTATAACAAAAAAATTCTATGGTCACATCGCTGAATAAACGAATGTGGGTGGGCATAAAAGCGAGATTGACTTAAGTTAATTTAAGCATATTTATCTGACTTAGGGGAAGGTTTGGTGAGAATTAAGTTTCATACGGGGACGCGGGAAATTTTAATGTTTTGATAGTACAGAGTAAAAAATATTTGTGCAAAAGGTGTAATATTGCTGCTAATATTAACGAAGCTATTGAGACTTTTGCAAAAGAAAAGATATTTATTTACCTCCTGTCGAAGAAGGAGACTACCTAGCATTTATTTAAGTTGGCATAATTCAAATAAGCTTCACACCAGCGCCATATTTGTGCAACAAAAACTTCACAATGACTATCTAGATTAGAAGTAGCTTTACTAGATACTTTGTAGAAAAAATGTTACAAGAACCACGCGATCGCGAGAATTTATCAAACAACTTTTCCTTGTATTCATCCACCGAAAAATCCCATCGAATCACACCTTGGCGCAGAGCAGCAGTGAACTTATCACTAGTATTGCTCGGTTCTGGAATGACACTTGCTGGCGGATATGTAGCCAATAACCATCAGCAGATGTCTAAGGATGCAAGTAATTTGGCAGTAACTCCAGCAAATGCTGCTCTACCCCTACCAGCAAGCAACGATCCGAACTTTGTCACAAATGTTGTTCAGAAAGTTGGCCCCGCAGTAGTACGAATTGATTCTGCGAGAACCGTAAGAACTCGCATACCAGAGGAATTTAACGACCCCTTTTTCCGGCGCTTTTTTGGGGGACAACTACCATCTTCACCACGACAACGAGTAGAACGTGGAACTGGTTCAGGCTTTATTATTAGTGGTGATGGTCGCATCCTTACTAATGCTCACGTCGTTGATGGTGCAGATACGGTAAAAGTGTCACTCACAGATGGACGTAGCTTTGACGGAAAGGTGTTGGGTAAAGACGAGTTGACCGATATAGCAGTTATTAAGATTCAGGCAAATAATCTGCCAACTTTAACAATGGGCAATTCTGAGCAATTGCAACCTGGACAATTAGCGATCGCGATCGGTAATCCCTTGGGATTAGATAATAGTGTCACAACAGGAATTATCAGTGCTACTGGACGTAACAGCAGTTTAATTGGTGCTAGTGATAAACGAGTAGACTATATTCAAACAGACGCAGCAATTAACCCTGGGAACTCCGGTGGTCCCTTGTTAAATGATCGTGGTCAAGTAATTGGCATGAATACAGCTATTATTCAAGGGGCGCAAGGAATCGGATTTGCCATTCCCATCAACACAGCTCAACGCATAGCCGATCAACTCATTACTACAGGGAAAGCTCAACATCCTTATTTAGGCATTCAAATGATCGGATTGACACCAGAGTTAAAGCAGAGTCTCAACTCAGACCCCAACAGTAATTTAAGCGTCAATGAAGATCAAGGCGTATTAGTTGTGAAAGTTATGCCTAATTCACCAGCTGCAAGAGCAGGTATACGTACTGGTGATGTAATTCAAAAACTCAACGGTGAAACTGTCAAAGATGCTAGCAACATCCAAAAAGCAGTAGATAATAGCCAAATCGGTGGAAACTTACGCATAGAATTGCGCCGTCAGGGTCAAACCGTCAATTTAGCCGTACAACCAGGTGCATTTCCCACAGCGATGAATTAAACAAACTTAACGACAGAAGGTACACTTGGATATACTGTATACGATGTGTGACAAATACAGATCCTTGTGTGCCTTTTTTTGTTGTCACTCAATTTTCTAGCGACTTACAACACAAAAATAGTGGCGATCGCATTAAATCGTTTTGCTATGAGCAATTAAGCGAAGAGGTAAACTTGCATCACAATTGCACCAACTGCGATCGATGTGTACGATCCGCCAAAGGGATATTCTCATGAGATGAAACAAGAATGCTTAAAAATGTATCTTAATAACATGGGGTTTCGCCGGATTGAACGAGTTAAAGGTGTGCATCACACCACAATTTGACTTCCAAGGTAGTGATGCTAGATCATATAAAATACTAATCCAAATGCAGAGATCGCAACCAGCACAGGAACCGCAGTGCTAAATTCAAAGTGTCTTGTTTTGAAAGTTTGTAAACAGTGCATGGGAATAACCAGCGGCCAAGAGGTAATAGCGATCGCCAACATTACTAAAGATAAAAACGTATCTTCAGGGGAATTAGCAGGATGACGAAAATTAAATCTTAACCAGTTCACTAAAAAATAGCAGGTCATCAATAGGTAACTAATAACCAAAGCTAATTGAACCTTATTCATCTTGGATTCTCCTTGATTTATCTTAAAAGCCAGCGAAACAATAAAATTTATTAGTTCCCTGTTCCCGTTCGGCTGACGCTCATGCCATCAGCCCGTTTCCCATTCCTTAGCTCAACTAGTAAGTTCATAAACTAAACCGAATTCCTATAGTTTACATCCTTGAGTTAGCATCAATTAAAACTAAAAAAATACTGTTATTTTTATCACTTAACATTCTAAATTAAAAATTTATTCGTAGATAAATGTTAATAGAGTTACTCATATAGATAAATCAGTACTTGTACTGATTTTTGATTTCTATAGATTTAGATTAGGAATGATACTACAGACATCACAATAGTTCTGTTAAATATTATCTCTCAGTAAAATAGTTTGTTAATGGGTGTAAGCGTTGTATTTGCTTGTAAATCAATCAAGACCAATTATTTATCAGGTCAATTTTCATGTATAAAAATATATAAAAATACAAACACAGCCAACCAGATATTTTATGTAGGTTTTAAAAAATACTACAAATTATAAAAATGCTCGCTCAGATTTTTGTAAAAATTTGAACTTAATATTGTAGAATTTCAAATGTAATTTGAACAGCAACTTATATATAAAACTACTGATTTACCAGTTTATAGCCAAGAATTAGTCGCATCGCAGCAATTAATAAGAAAAATATCTTCAAAAATTTGTCAATCTCTGAATTGCTTTGAAATAGTCAATGTTGCTGTGACAGGATTGTGCCAGTTTTGACAAGCTTACAGAGTAGTAATTTAGCTTTCCGTTCTGGTTGAGCAAATAAGTTATTGATAGCGATTTTTAGTAATTACTTCGTCCCCTTTGTCTCTCAAAAAAATAATATTATTTTTCTTTTTTTAATTACTTATTTATTTTATCTAGCAATTGTATAGATGTTGCATTTAAGTTCTATTTAGGTATCTCATTAGCATAATATAAGTAGCAATTGAATTTGATAATACAAGATGTGAGAAATCTCAATCACTTCAAATTCATAACATAGGATATTTTGAATAAAAATTTCAGTTTTGCTGATTTAGTCCTTTAAAAATCCCACTATTTTACGCCAAGCTGTAATCCTAAAGTTCTTTATGTTTTCAAAATATAGCAAATATGTTGCATATGAGTTGTATTTAAGTATCTCAATAGCATAATATATGTAACAATCGAACTTGATAGGATAATATTTTCAACCCTCATGAAATCAACACTATTATTTCGATTTTTATGCGCTAGATATCTATCACATCAAATGTTGCATATAGTTGCATAAAAGTTGTATATAACTTGAAAATTATAATATAATATGCTTACCTATATAACTCTGTTTAGCAAAAAAATAGAATCATAAAAACCTAAATTTATCAAGTAAAATACAACAAAATAAATATAATAAAATCAAATAAATTCCATAGGATATCCTGAAAATAAATCTCTCTTAGTGCAGTTGTGGAATGCAGATAAATTAAAAAATTAGTAATTTAATTCCTGATATTTACATTTAATTAAAGAAAGTTATATTGCTGTTTAATGAGGAAGAGTGGATAAACCCATAAATAATAAACTACGAGCTTGGAACAGCTTATATTTCTTGTTTTGTTTGATTTTTGTTTTATATAAACAAATAATATAGATGAGATGAATTTTCTAAGTAATATTTACAGTATAACTAAATAAAATTACTTGTTTTTATCTTTCCAATACTTACTTTTTTTCATGAATACCTTATTATGACTATAAACAAATTTAAAATTTTTAGTATAAAAAATACTCATAACAGTTTAGAAAAACTCCTAGTTAGAGAAATAATTCTAAACAGTTTAGAAAAAGATTGAGTCAAGAATATAAAAATTGTTTTACGTGCGATCGCTTATATTAAATATAACTTTATTGTCACAATTGACGAAAAGCCTTTATATATCTCTTTTTTTAGGAAAGTAAAGTAGAGATTTCAAATAAACCTGGTTTCATATTTATAAAAAAGAATACAAGCTGTTTAGTAAAAAACACTATCATCAAAAAAATAGTTGTTTCAATAAACAGTCAAAGATTTTTATGATAATCTAGAAAAGTGTTGATAAATTATTTATGTTCATAGATCAACACATCAAATATTTAAACATTTCCTCTTGTTTACAAAATATTTTTGACTGTCTATTATCAGAGTTTGGTATCTGTAATGTCTACCAAATTTTATTCTGCTGACTGAAATTATTAAAGTTAGCAGTTAATCAAGCCTTGAAGCATAAACTGTAATTAATCATTGTTTAACAACAGAGGATACAATTTCAGCAGATAAAAAAATTGTCATTTTATCAAAAAATTAAAACTTAATTCAATAATAATTATTTCGTTGGGCTTAGATGTTTTTTACTAATTTAAACCCTTGCAATGTCATATTTATTGTTTTTGATTTTACAGGTAAAAAAGTCATGATTTACAAGTATTTAATCTCCAAAAAATTTTAATTTTTACCATATTCCGATAATATCACTTCATTTAACTTTTTTGTTTAATTGATAACATCCATATCAGATATTTTTCAGGGTTTACTATAGGTTTTTAAAGGTATGAATTTCTTATTCCTAGTTTTTCATTATTTAATACAAAAATTCTTGAATATTTTAGTGTGCAATTTTCTGAAGCTGAGAAATCAACACTTTTTTATTTTTGATATTATTATTTTTTCAATGACACCACTACTAGCTCTTTGCTTACGTTTAGATGGACAACTGATTTTAGAAGCATACATACCAGATATAGTCAACGTTATAATAATTTTTTTAATACTAAAACTGAGTATCTTTTGGTATTTTGGTTTTTATAGGCGTTATTGGCGTTATGCCAGTATTGAGGAACTAACATATATAGCTGTGCTAGTGACAGCTATAGTTGTCATCCAAACTTTCTCATTTCATATTATTTACTACATACCGTCTATTGCTCTCAAAAAACTTCCACAATCACTACCATTTATTGATGGATTACTTTCATGCATTTTCATTGGAATGTTACGCTTTAGTATGAGGTTTGCAGAAAGGATATGGCAAGGGCGTACATTATTTAATTCACGAGAACGAATACTGATAATTGGTGCTGGTAATGCAGGGGTTTCTCTAGTACAAGAAATGCAAAGGAATCCTCAACTCAGTTTTTATCCTGTTGCCTTCATTGACGACGATCCCAGTAAATTACACGCACACATTCGCGGTATACCTGTAGTTGGCGATCGCTACAAAATTCCTGATGCTGTAAAGTCTCTACACATCCACAAAGTTATCATTGCCATGCCTACAGTTGCAGGGAATGTCATTCGGGAAATAGTCGATATTTGCAACAGCAAAGGAATTCAAACCTGCACTTTACCTGGTATACATGAAATCTTGAATGGTCGCGTACGTGTAGATAGCATTCGAGATGTACGGATAGAAGATTTGTTGAGACGCGAACCCGTGCAAACAGATATTGAGCGAGTTGCCAAATTTCTGCATAGCAAGAAAGTATTGATTACTGGTGCAGGTGGGTCAGTTGGTAGCGAACTTTGCCGTCAAATTTTTAAGTGTCGTCCTGCTGAAATGATGCTTGTGGGACATGGGGAAAATTCTGTATTCAATATCCAACAAGAACTAGATAAACTTGCTCAAGACCTGAAAAACAATGGAGAAGCTCTAGAAAATATCCCTCATATTTCCTGTTTCATTGCAGATATCCGCTTTCGGCATCGACTACAACATGTTTTTGAGCGATTCTCAGCAGACGTAATTTTTCATGCTGCGGCTCATAAGCATGTCCCTCTTATGGAATTAAACTCTCCAGAAGCAATCACTAATAACGTCTTAGGAACAAAAAACTTGTTAGATCTTGCTCTGCAATACGATATCAAACATTTTGTGATGATTTCCACAGATAAAGCTGTTAATCCCACCAATGTCATGGGAGCTAGTAAAAGAGTTGCTGAAATGTTGGTATTACAAGCTGGTAAAAAAAGTAGTAAGCATTATGTAGCCGTACGTTTTGGTAATGTTTTGGGTAGTCGTGGGAGTGTTGTTCCCACCTTCAAAAAACAAATTGCCGCAGGTGGGCCAGTAACCGTTACTCACCCTGAAATTCGTCGTTATTTCATGACTATCCCAGAAGCTGTTCAACTTGTATTGCAGGCTGCTGTCCTTGGTAACAGTGGTGAAGTCTTAATGCTCAATATGGGTCAACCAATCAAAATCGTTGACTTAGCAAAGGAATTAATTCGTCTTTCGGGATATGAAGTTCATAAGGATATTGAAATCGTATATACGGGATTACGGCCAGGGGAAAAATTATTTGAGGAATTATTAGTTACAGGAGAAGAATATGAACCAACCGAACATGAGAAATTATTGATTGTGAAGAATGCTAGTCAGATTGTTCCTGAAAATTTAGACAACATAGTAGAAGCTTTGTGTCAAGCATCAATAAAAAATGATGTTTACTCTATCATATTTTTGCTCCAGCGAATAGTACCAGGATATAACTCTAAACTCTTAGAAAAACATCTATCAAATACATCAAAAAATAGTGATTTTATGTCAAATTTAAATGGAAATATTTGGTCAATGATCAAGCCAGAAGGTTCCTGAAAATTTAGGTATTTAGATCCCCGACTTCTTAAAGAAGTCGGGGATCTATAACCCCTCATAATTAATACGACAGACCATTAATTAACCACATTTCTAATTTTTTAGAAGTAGAATTTTATGCAGTTTCAAATAAATCAAGATATACAACCTCAAATTAAGCTTTCAAAAAAAGTGCAATTAATATTGTGCTGTCCCTTATGTCATAGCCAGTTAGAACTATATTCCGAAGATTATCAATGTCAAAACCCTGAATGTAAAGCTCTGTTTCCGATCAAAAATGGGATTCCAATTTTGATTGATGAAAAATCGAGTATATTTTCCATTGAAGATTTTCTCAATCAGCGTAATACATTTTTTGATTTATCTCCCAAAAATCCTTTTTTGGAAGCTTTAAAAAGCTTTATCTCTGAGATTAGCTTAAATATCAAATCTAAGAAAAACTATAAACATCTCACCGAAATATTACTTTCTCTTTCTACTCATCCCAAAGTTTTAGTAATTGGTGGTAGTATCTTGGGTCAAGGAACAGAAAGTATAGTAAATAATCCCAAAATCGAGTTAGTTGAAACTGATGTTTCCTTTGGAACGCGCACAACCATAATTTGTGATGCTCATAGCATTCCATTTGCAAATAATTCATTTGATGGTGTCATAGTACAAGCTGTATTAGAACATGTTGTTGATCCGTGGCAATGTGTAGAAGAAATTCATCGAGTACTCAAAGATAATGGTTTAGTCTATGCTGAAACCCCATTTATGCAACAAGTGCATGGAGGTTGCTATGACTTTACTCGGTTTACTTATTTAGGACATCGTCGCCTGTTTAGAAAATTTGAGGAAATTGATAGTGGAGCAGTATGTGGTTCAGGAATGGCATTAGCTTGGTCTTACTATTATTTTCTTTTGAGTTTTACAAAGTCAAAGTTTTGGAGAAAGATCATTACATTGTTGGTCAGAATAACAGCATTTCCATTAAAGTATTTTGATTACTTCTTAATTGATCGATTTGGTACTCTTGATGCAGCTTCAGCATTCTACTTTATTGGTAAGAAAAGCGATCAAATCCTTACAGATCAAGAATTAATCAAACTTTATAAAGAAGCTAACTAAAGTTAGAAGTTTGTAAGCTATGCAACAGCTAAAGCCACTAACATTACGTCGCAACTTTTCCTGGACATTCATTGGTAATGCTTTCTATGCAGCTAGTCAGTGGGGGATGCTAGTAGTAATAGCTAAAATCGGTAGTCCAGAGATGTTGGGACAGTTTACCTTGGGGCTAGCAATCACAGCACCTGTGATGTTGTTCACAAATCTCCATTTGCGAAGTGTCCAAGCCACAGATGCTAGACACCAATATATATTTGGGGATTACCTGGGTCTGAGACTGATCTCTACAGGTCTCGCGCTTTTGATGATTGCATTAATTACTTTGTCAGCAGGATACCATTGGCAAACATCGTTAGTTATCTTGCTGATTGGTATGGCTAAAGCATTCGAGTCTATCAGTGATGTGTTTTATGGACTAATTCAGCAGTACGAACGAATGGATCACATTGCGATATCACTAATGATTAAAGGCTCTTTATCGCTTCTACTGCTAGGTCTGGGAGTATATATATCGGGAAACTTGCTGTGGGGAGTAGCAGGGTTGGTTGTTGCCTGGGGTATGGTTCTGTTCATCTATGACATTGGTAGCGGTGCCTTGATACTCAATCAGACCCCACAAGCTCGATGGCATCTGAGAACACTAATAAAGCTGGTTTCGCTCTCTATACCTCTGGGGTTTGTGATGATGCTAATTTCACTCAATACCAACATTCCCCGCTACTTCATTGAGCAATCTTTGGGCGAACGGGAACTGGGAATTTTTGCAGCCTTAGCCTATCTGATGGTAGTAGGAGGCATGGTGGTGAATGCGTTAGGAGAGTCAGCTAGTCCCAAGCTAGCCAAATATTACGCAGTGGGAGATTGTATGGCGTTTTGCCAGTTGCTTTTCAAGTTGGTAGGAATTGCTGCCATATTAGGTCTAACAGTTGTACTCATAGCCATTGTTGCTGGTAGGCAGATCCTGACTCTCTTATATCGACCTGAGTATGCCGAGCAGATAGATTTATTTGTGTGGCTGATGGTTGCTGCTGGAATTCGCTATATATCTTCTTTTTTGGGCTATGGCATAACCGCAGCTAGATACTTTCGCATCCAAATTCCTTTGTTTGTTGTTGTGACAAGTATCTCAGCCATCAGTTGTTTCTGGTTGGTGCCAAAACAAGGATTACTGGGTGCAGCGATCGCACTCAATATTTCAGCGGTTGTCCAACTTGGCTTCAGTTTAGCAATAGTAATTTATGCACTCCAAAGACTCAAGAACAACTATGAAAACAACCATGCAATTTACTGAGCAGTATCCAATACGTATTCTTCATGTTGTAGGTGGAATGAATCAAGGTGGTCTCGAAACCTGGCTGATGAACATTTTGCGACATATTGATCGCGATCGCTTTCACATAGACTTCCTGGTTCATACAACTCAATCTTGTGCTTACGATGATGAGATTCGCTCCCTCGGTAGCCAGGTTATTCCATGTTTGCATCCGTCACAACCTTGGTTATACGCTCACAACTTCAAACGCATACTCAATAAATATGGTTCCTATGATATTGTTCACAGCCATGTTCATTACTTTAGTGGTTATGTACTTCGTCTAGCACAACAAGCTGGTGTAGCTGTCCGCATTGCCCATAGTCATATCGATTCTTCCCCACTTGAAGCTCAAGCAGCCTGGTATCGCCGCTTGTATCTGACTTTAATGAAAAGTTTGATTGCTCACCATGCCACCCTTGGTCTAGGGTGTAGCCAGGTTGCCATAGTAGACTTATTTGGTTGTGCCTGGAAAAGTGATCCCCGTTGGCAAGTTCTTTACTACGGCATTGACCTGACTCCCTTTCAAGTATCTATTGATGTCGTTGACATTCGTACCAAATTCGGTATTCCTACTGACGCATTTGTCATTGGTCACGTTGGTCGCTTTCACAAACAAAAAAATCATCAATTTCTCATAGAAATTTTTGCAGAAGTTGCCAAGCGAGAACCACAGACATATCTCTTGTTAGTGGGTGAAGGCCCTCTGCGACCAACAATTGAGCAGCAAGTCATGCAATTAGGGCTTGGGAAACAAGTCATCTTTGTAGGCAGACGGTCTGATGTCCCTATGCTGATGATCGCTGCTATGGATGTGTTCCTCTTACCATCGCTGAGTGAAGGATTACCGATGGTAAGCATAGAAGCTCAAGCTGCTGGTCTACCCCTAATTTTGTCTGATGTCATTACCGACGAAGTTAATAAAATCAAACCTCTAATCCAAAAAATTAGTCTGTCACAACCAGTTCAAGTATGGACTGATGCAGTTTTAGTAGCCAGAAAATTCAATGCGAGAATCACTCAAACAGATAGTATAGCTGTCTTAGAAAACAGCAAATTTAATATTTACTACAGTGTCAAAACACTCACAAAGATTTATGTTGATGAATGCTACAAAAATTGCCAAACCAAATAAAATTAACCTGGTAATTATCATCAGTATTCAATGTGTATTTCTCATATTTTTAATTATTTTTCGGTTTTTATACGAGCCATTTACTTATAAACCAGAATTACTAATTTATCCTTTCTGCTGTTTATTATGTGGATTGGCAATTTGGTCTTTCTGGTCATGGTATTTACTTACAAAAAGTTTGTTTAATCCTTATCTTTTATTTTTTCTATCTGCCTTTTTATTTAATGGTGGGCAGGCATTACTAGAGGTTTTTCATCTTAACGAAGATAGGATAGGAACTTGGAACATAATATTTGAGACACCACCTTTATCTGAAAATAATATCCTGGATACACTTTTTTTAATTATTATTGGTCTGGGAACATTTCACTTGGGAGCATTGCTTAGTCTTACCAAATTAAAAGTGAAATCACCTATATTTAATTACCAAAAAACAGAGTTTTTGTTGAAGAGTAGCTATTGCTATACAGTTGGTTGGTATCTACTCTGTATATCTTTTATTCCAGCTATTTTTGTTCTCAAAAATACTGTTTCAACTGTAATGGCTTCCGGCTATAATTCAATTTACTTACAAGATTCTGCAACAAGTTTTAGTGCTACTCCCAAAATTTTAGCTGATTTTATCATCCCTGCTTCTCTCTTTTTACTAGCTGGAAGTAAGCCCAGAACTAAAGGGAAATTACTATCTGTAACTGTTATAGTAATATACGCAATTATAAGGTTTTTTTTGGGTGAAAGAAATCAGGCAGTAATGCCATTAATTGCTTTAGTATGGCTGTGGCATAATTTGATTCGCCCAATTCCAAAAACTTTTTTATTCAGTACGGGTTCGCTGTTAATATTTATTATTTCTCCACTAGTTGCAATTACTAGAAATGCTACTGGTCAAGAGCGTTTATCTATAAATTTTCTGTTAGAAGCGTTTTTGTCTGTAGATAATCCCGTGATAGCCTCTATATCCGAAATGGGAGGTTCCATGCTAACAGTTGCCTACACTATCCAAATAGTTCCAAGTGATAGAGATTTCCAAATGGGTGCTGAATATCTCTATGCTTTACTCACTCTTATTCCCAATATTTTCGGAAAACTCCACCCCACCATTGCTCGCGGTATTCCTAATCATTGGTTGACTGAACAACTAAATCCATATTTTGCTTCTGTAGGTGGTAGTTATGGGTTCTCTTTTATCGCTGAAGCTTATCTTAACTTTGGTTGGATTGGAGCACCAATTGCTTTAGGGATGATCGGTTTTCTTTTTACAAAGCTAACATTATGGGCAGAAAAATATCGTGATCCTGCAAAAATGGCAATGGTTGCTAGCTTTCTTTCATTTTTTCTATTCTATGCCCGTGCTGAATCTGCAATGGTGGTTCGTCCCTTAATATGGTACTCACTTATTCCCTATCTAGGTGTTATTTTTCTCTACCAATCTTCATCTAGAAAATTTACAAAATAAAGTTGATTCAGCAAAGCATATTTTTTTTGGAAATTTGCTCAAAGTAAAATTTTCAAAAATATAGAGTAAAGATCATGACTACTTACCTGAAAAAATATTTTTTGTTTTATAGAATATTGACTAATTCATGTTTAGTTTCTATCATATCCTTAGTTCAAGGATGTTCAACACTCACCCCTAAAATACTACGTTCTGTCAACTTACAAAGTAACCAAATATTCCAATCATTTCAGCAAATTAATCAACCAAATATTATCGTCTCTGTTAAAGATTTTGGGGCTACTGGTAATAATACCACAGATGATACAAACGCTATTCAAAAAGCAATTGATACAGTTAATAAAGCTGGAGGAGGAACAGTCTTTTTTCCGAATGGCACTTATTTAGTCAAAATAAATCATTCTAAATCACACGCTATCACAATTCGTTCTAAAGTTACACTTAAGGGAGCATCAAATCAAACAAGTGTGATTAAGTTAGCTGCTAAACAAGGTAATTATAGTTCTATCTTAGCTGGAGAAAGACTAGACTCGGATTTGTCAGAATTTGCTATGTATGACTTAGCAATTGATGGTAATAGCGTCACCAATCCAGCTGAACCAGATCCAAATCCAAAAAAGCCGACACCAATAAAAAGAATGAGATATGCTGTTCGAGTTTATGTAGGTTCCAGAATAAATATAGAGAAATGTAGATTTCGGAATTTAAATAGCAGAAATGTGATTACCGTTAATGGCTATGTTGCTCCATTTAAAATATCAGTTACAGATGTTTTAATTAAAAATAATATATTTGAATTGATTGGTGGAGGCAAAATAGATTATGACCATTCAACAATTTACACTCATGGCAAACGTATTGAAATAGCTAACAATTATTTTTCATCCAGAAATGGAGCAGGTACTAATGGAGCAAGAACTGCAATTGAAATACATGGAGATGAACAAACTGTTAAGGATAATAAAATTAATGGATTTGCAAATGGGATATATATTACAGGTTATGCTAGTAGTTCAAATCATCTAATTGTAACCAATAATATCATCAATGATGCATACTGGGGCATTATGATATGGTCATTTTTTAGCTATGGAAATACTAAGTATCCTGCAATCAGTAATTGCGTTATTCAGAAAAATCAAATTCGTCTGAATATTGACGGTTGGCGCAGGTTATGGGGAGAAAGTGCTAGTGTAGGTATTGTGTTAGAACCAGACTCAGATGCTCCCATAAAAAACTTGGATATTGTTAATAATGATATCTCCGTTACCAAATTTTCGGGAAGTGGCCGTGTTCATGACAATATTGCTAATGGCATCAGATTATGGAGAGATACTGCTCCGAATGTGGAAAGTGAAAATATTCGCATTTTAGGTAATAAAATCCAAAATTCTTTGGCAAGTGGAATTTATATCTTTATGCCGATTAAAACAGGTGAGATATCTAATAATATGATTGTAAATCCAGGTCAAAGCAACGGTCATTTTCACGACGATTATCGAGCAGCGATGATAGTTGATGGAGTTTTTGATAATGTTAAGTTGAATAAGAATTTGCTGCTTGATAATCAGCGACATAATACCCTCAAGGGAGGCATCATTTCTTCAGCTAAATGTATAAATATCTGTGAAGCTTCTAAAAATAAGTTGCAGTTAAAAAGTGGTGCTAAATTTCCAATTTTTAGAAATACTAAAAATACAAACTTTGTAGTTTCAGATTAGACAAATATTCAGCGATTGATAGAATTGAGCATTTATTAATTCCCAATTCAGTGTGAGGCTATTGATTAATGGATCTGCTGGTGGCACTTGAGCATCGTTTTGAGAAAACACCAGATGGTAAGGTGTGGACACTCACTATGTTTCCACATTCATTCTGGATACGTTATTTAGAAGTTTTTAACCATGTGCGTGTGGTGGCCCGTGTACGCGAAGTTTCATCGGTCGCGACTGGGTGGAAACGCGCTGATGGCGAGGGAGTATCATTTATAAGTATACCTTATTATGTAGGTTCAGTGCAGTATTTGTTACAGATACGACAAATTCAGCAGGTGATCGCTAATGCTTTGACTCTCAATGATGCTATAATCCTGCGTGTTTCCTCACAAATTGCCAATCATTTTTTACCTGTCTTACGTCGAAATCACTATCCTTACGGAGTGGAAGTTGTTGCCGATCCCTATGATGTCTTTGCTCCTGGTTCAGTTAGACATCCTTTAAGACGCTTTTTCCGTTGGTTGTTCCCTCGTCAATTACGACAACTTTGTACTGAAGCCTGTGCAGCAGCTTATGTCACCGAACATGCGCTACAACATCGGTATCCACCAGGCAGAAAGACTTTTTCAACTTACTTTTCAGATGTTGATCTGCCTCATTCCGCTTTTGTATGTTTACCTCGCATTCCAACACTAACAAAAGATTTTGTGAGCCTAATCTATGTAGGCACAATGAATCAACTTTATAAGGCTCCTGATGTACTGATTGAAGCTGTTGCTAGATGCATCGGGGAAGGACTAAACCTAAAGTTGGTCTTGATTGGGGATGGCAAGCACCGAGCAGAATTAGAAGCAAAAGCTGCGTTTCTGGGTGTGGGGGAGCATGTTAATTTTCTGGGTTGGTTGCCTGCTGGCAATGCTGTACGTACTCAGTTAGATAGAGCAGATCTTTTTGTCCTACCATCCCATCAAGAAGGTTTACCAAGAGCAATGGTTGAGGCAATGGCAAGAGGACTTCCCTGCATCGGATCTACAGTCGGGGGTATCCCTGAATTGCTTGTGTGTGAAGACTTGGTGCCACCCAAAGATGTAATTGCTTTAACACATAAAATTCGTGAGGTGGTAACTGATCCAGAGCGCATGGCTCGCATGTCAGTTCGTAACTTGCAGAAAGCAAAAAAATACACAGATGAGGAATTGCGCGAGCGACGAATTGAGTTCTATTCCTACATCCGGGAAACAACGCAGGTTTGGCAGAATGAACAAAAACAAGAGTATTGGCAAGCACTAAATCAGCTAGAAAACAGACCCTACTAAGTACATTCTCAGACTCCTTAAGAGTTGTTTCACTCAAACGGGTAATGACATGAAAATCCTACATATTTGCGCTATTGGAGCTACAGTTGAAACCCTGTTAAAACCTCAAATTGATTACTTTTTATCTCGTAATTTGTCAGTGGAAATTGCCTGCTCTCCAGGAATTGAGGTGGAACGGCTACAACAACAGGGTTATGTTATCCATCCCATTCAAATTGATCGCCAAATTTCTCCACTGCTGAACATTAGAACTATTTATCAACTTGTCCAATTGATGCGACAGAATCAGTATGATCTTGTTCACGTTCATACTCCGATTGCTGCTGTTCTGGGTCGTATTGCTGCCAAATTAGCCGGAGTCAAAAGGATTGTCTATACTGCTCATGGCTTTCCCTTCTATGAGCAATCTTCTTTCCTTCAATATTGGTTTTACTTTAGCGTTGAAAAGATAGCTGCTTTGTTGACTGACATTATCTTTACCCAAAATTACGAAGATATCCGCACAGCTCGTAAAAAGGGTCTTTGTCCACCCGAAAAAATTGTTTACTTGGGCAATGGTGTAGATATTAATCGTTTCCAACGCGAGTATCTCTCAACAAGTAATCAAAAGCAGTTAAGAGAATCTTTAGGTATCCCTGCGAATACTAATTTGATAGTTGGCACAATTGGGCGTTTAACTCGTAAAAAAGGAAGTGAATATTTAATTGAAGCCGCTGCTTGGTTATTGCCTAAGTTTCCCAATCTACACGTTGTGGTGATCGGCAGTCAACTCACTGGTGATCCTGATCCTTTCCAAACTAAGTTAATCGAACGAATTCATACTCTAGGAATTGAAAAACATGTAACTCTTACAGGTCAACGTACCGACATCCCAGAATTACTAGGTCTTTTAGATATCTTTGTACTGCCTACTTTTCACAATGAAGGACTCCCTCGTTCAATTCTGGAAGCAATGGCAATGGCTCTACCCGTTGTCACTACAGATATTCGCGGATGTCGAGAAGCAGTAGTACATGGAAAAACTGGTCTAATCGTACCCTCACATGATAGTGAAAAGTTGGCAGCAGCTTTGGAGATATTACTATCAAATCCAGACCAGCGAACAGCCTACGGACAAGCAGGACGATGGCGGCTTGAAAGTCAATATGACGAACGATTCGTATTCCAACGACTCTGCGAATTCTATCGAAAGCTAGGAATTGTCTTACCAAGCTTTGATCTATCTAGCAATCCAAAATCTAAAATCGGATGACTGAAACTTGGACAGCCCAAAAGTGGCAAGAAGTTAAGCAAGCTTATCTAACAGAATATAAGGGCAGAAAAATACAACTAATGTGCAAACGGTTGTTAGATATCAGCATCGCCTGCATAGCAATCATAATCTTATTACCTATCTTGTTTCTGATTGCTTTGGCAATTCGCCTGAGTTCTCCTGGAGCGATTCTCTTTTGTCAAGAACGTTTAGGAATGTTGGGAGAGCCATTTGTAATCTATAAATTTCGCACAATGGTTGATGGAGCTATCCACATTGGTGCTGGTCTAAATACATTCAAAGGCGATCCTCGCATTACACCTATTGGTAAATTCTTACGCGAATATCATCTCGATGAATTACCTCAACTTTTCAATGTTCTTCGTGGTGACATGAGTTTGGTTGGGCCGAGACCCCTATTAACTTCGACTCTATTAACCTATAGCAATTACCAAAAACGACGTTTGTTAATGCCACCTGGTTTGACAGCCTGGACAGCAGTCAATGGAGGTTTAGAAAATGATTTAGATGAACGGCTTAAGCTAGATGTCTGGTATGTAGATAACTGGAATTTTTGGTTAGACATAGTCATTCTTTTGCAAACGATTCCAGTAGTTCTTCGCAAAGAAGGTATCTATGAACAAAGATAGAGATTTATATGAGGAATGTAGTTATTTACCAAACACAAAGAACACAGAAAAATAAGAGTTTTAGAGGCTTGTTGACGTAATTCAGAAAAATAGTTTTTTTGAGACAATAATTTCAAGTAATTTACTCTATATAGTGAATTAATCATGAAAACCAAAATTATTTATTTATCAAATCCGTTATGGTTAGAAACGCTAAATAAATTACGTTATGATTTTTATCATTTGCCTCAGTTTGTGTATTTAGAATCTCAAAGAACTAACACTACTCCACAAGCTATACTAATTTCTGAAGGAGAAAAAATATTTTGTTTACCTTATTTGATACGTCGATGTGATGATTTATTTGGAGAAGCGATTCCAGAAGTTTTTGATGCAGTTTCGCCATACGGCTATCCAGGAATCTTGCTGAGTGAAGCAGCGGCTAACTCACCGGATTTTTTGGAATTATCTATCAATCAATTAATATTTGTATTGCGTAATCAGAATATTTGTTCGGCATTTATTAGATTACATCCCATACTTAATCAAGGTTTAGAAAAAATATATTCACCTGAGATTTGCAAAATTACTGGTGAGACTGTGGCGATCAATTTAAAGCTTACTCATGAGGAGATATGGATGCAGACACATTCTAATCATCGCAAGATCATTAATCGACATAAACGGGATGGAATCAAAGTGAAGATGGTTTTATTTGATGAATACTTAGAAGATTTTCTAGAAATATATTATGAAACAATGGAACGTGTAGGAGCTGCTAAATTATATTATTTTAACCCTGATTTTTTTTGGGAGTTATCAAAACAATTAATTAATAACCTACATTTGAGTATTGTGGAATTAGAGAATGAGATCATGAGCGCTTGTTTATTTACTGAATGCTGTGGAATAGTTCAAAGTTACTTGAGTGGAACAAAAAACAAATTTTTAAAATTTTCTCCTGATAAGATCATGTTTGATCATGTAAGATTTTGGGCAAAAGAACGTGGAAATGAATTTATGCATCTGGGGGGTGGATATGGAGGTGCAAAAGATGGTGTTTATGATTTTAAATCAGGTTTCTCAAAATTACGCTACAAGTTTCTGACATTACGCTTAATAACAGATGAGGAAAAGTATAAATATTTAGTTGAGTTACGAGCGAAGTGTTTAAATAAGCAGATAGAAACAATACTTAATTCATCATTTTTTCCTGCTTATCGTTCACCTTAAATAATAGTTTTTTAACCTAAATAAGCGAAAAGTTGCTAAAAACCAATTTAGATAGTGGTGCGTTAATATAAAGCTTTAACACACTCTAATAAGCAACTTTATAAAGTTTGTCAATTCTCTCTAATTAAAACTTTAGAAAATCTAATTTTTTGGAGTTAGCTATGGCAATAATAAATATTCTGATCAAAAGTTTTGAACTATTTCTTCCTAGATTCTTACGTGAAGATTATTCACCTTACAAATGTAATATATCGGTGAATGGAATTAACTACAACTTTCGGACGCGGAGAATACATTTGCAAAATAAAATTAAGACTTGGTTCAATACAGGCAAAAATCCTTTTTTTAAGCCTGTAGAGTGTCAAGAATGTTTATTCGATACCCGTATACCAAACATCTATATTGGTGCTGATGGTGTTTGTAATATGTGCATGACATACAAAAAGAATTTTAAACAAGAAATATTAGATAGTGAACTGCAAACTTTTTTGAATACTCCAAGAGAAGATGGTGCTAAGGTTGATGCAGTTGTAGGTTTTTCTGGTGGAAAGGATAGTGCAGTTTCTCTAATGACAGCACGACAGCAATTTGGTTTAGATGTAACTGCTGTTTTGGTTCAGAATGGCTTTATTCCTGAACAGGTAGTCGAGAATGGTCGAAAGTTGTGTGACAAATTGGGTGTGGAACTAGTTGTATTGAATATTAATCTCGCACCTTATGTCAAAGAAATGATGGATAATAACTTTAAGAATGGATACCCTTGTTATAAATGTGGAGACATGTTTTACAAGGAAATTCAAGATTATTGTGTTGAGCATCGTATAAATCGAATCATCATGGGACGGAATTGGTGGCACTGGATAGAGCCAGAAGTACGTTCCACAAAATGGATAATGGATGAGAAGACGGGCATGAAATTGCAGATTTTCTCTCTGCCGTTTGTGTTGCAATTAACTGAAAAGGACGTTTATAGAATATTGGATGAGATTGGTTGGTCAACTGTCAAGATTCATGGTAACAGCACCAACTGTGTTTTACCTGGTTTAGTGGAATACCAAGTTAACAAGAGGCTGGGTTATCATCCAGAATTGCAACTACTCTCACGGGAAGTGATTACTGGATTCTTAGACAAAGAAGAAGCCAAACATCAATTATCAGACATCAAGGATAATACAGAAACTCTGCACAAGCTTGTAGAAAAGAAACTTGAGGAAACTCAAAGTGGAAAAGAAGACTAAACATGAGTAAACCCATTTTGCTTTCACCTCCGCATATGGGCGATCGCGAACTAGAATTTGTTAAACAAGCTTTTGATACTAACTGGATTGCTCCCATTGGCCCTCATGTAGATGCTTTTGAGCAAGAATTCTGCCAAATCATTGGTGCTGATCATGCTGCTGCTGTGAGTTCTGGTACAGCGGCGATTCATTTAGCTTTGCAATTAATTGGAGTTGAATCTGGGGATGAAGTTTTTTGTTCTACTCTAACGTTTGCTGCTACTGCCAATCCGATCATTTATCAGAGAGCTAAACCAGTATTTATTGATAGCGATCACACTTCTTGGAACATGAATCCTGAACTGTTGCAATCAGCGCTAGAACACCGTGCTAGGATTGGCAAATTGCCAAAAGCAGTGATTGTAGTGCATTTATATGGTCAAAGCGCAGATATCGACCCTATATTGCAAGTTTGTAATCAGTATGGTGTTCCCTTAATAGAAGATGCTGCTGAATCTTTGGGAGCTACTTACAAAGGACAACACCCTGGAACATTTGGATGCATAGGCATTTACTCGTTCAATGGGAATAAAATCATTACTACCTCTGGTGGTGGGATGCTAGTTTCCAACAATGCAGATTTAGTTGCCAAAGCTCGTTTTTTGGCAACACAAGCACGCGATCGCGCTCCTCATTATCAACACTCAGAAATTGGCTACAATTATCGTCTTAGTAACGTTTTAGCTGGTATTGGTCGTGGTCAGTTGTGTGTTTTGAGTGAACGAGTTGCAGCTAGACAACGCAACTTTGAGATTTATGCTTCTAGTTTGGGAAATTTGCCAGGAATAGAATTTATGCCAGAACCTGATTTTGGACGTGCTAGTCGTTGGTTAACGTGCCTAACGATAGATCCTGAAGCTTTTGGCGCTGATCGCGAACAAGTCCGCAACTGTCTAAGCGCACAGCAAATAGAGGCTCGTCCTGTCTGGAAGCCTTTGCATCTTCAACCTGTGTTTAGTGCATGTGAATATATTGGTGGTGCAGTAGCTGAAGATTTATTTAGACGAGGTCTTTGTTTACCCTCTGGTTCAAACTTAACCAATGAAGATTTAGAGCGAGTAATTAGTGCGATCGCAGCTGTTCACTATGGTAATGAAAAATCTCAGACTCCTTTATTCGTGATTTAGCAAGAAGTTTACTAAAGGTAATTTTTAAGCTGTATTAACTGATTATTTTTCTAATTATAACTTCTATCAATTAGATCTAACTTAAATATACAAATTCACAAAAAATAACAAAAATCATTATGGAAGTACAAGAATCAAGTTTATATTTTGTAAATTATTGGCAAATAATGAAGCGACGCTGGTCGCCTAGCTTAATAGTTTTTCTGACTGTATTTATAATTTCACTGCTAATTGCATCCTTGAAAAAACCTTCCTATGTTGCAGAAGGAAAACTCAAGTTTCAAAGAACAAATGTTACTTCAACTCTGACTACTTTAGGAACAGAAATAGGTACACTAGAACCTGTAGTACAGGATAATAAAACTAGTCCTCTTAATACTGAGGTAGAAGTGATAAGTTCTGTACCAATTGTGCAAAAAACTATTAAACAACTGAATTTAACAGATAATGAAGGTAAACCCTTAGCAATTAAAGATTTTCTGGAAAAACTTAATGTCTCAGATATTAGGGGAGCCGATGTTATCCAAATTTCTTACAAGGATACTAATCCAGAAATAACTGCAAAAGTTGTCAATACTCTCATCAATATCTATTTGGAAAATAACATATTTGCTAATAGAACTCAAGCTACTGCGGCTCGCAAATTTATCAGTAAACAATTACCAAAAGCTGAATCAATTGTGCGCCAAGCAGAAGCTGAACTAGCCAACTTCAAGGAAAAGTACAAAATCGTTTCTTTAAATGAAGAAGCAACCAAGGGTGTAGAAATTATTACAGATTTACAAAAACAAATTAGTCAAACTCAATCTAAAATTGCTGAGATCGAGGCACAATCCCAAGAAATCCGCAAGCAATTAGATATGAATTCTCAGCAAGCAGTAATTATGACTTCTCTTAGTCAAAATCCAGGTGTGCAAGATATCCTCAAAGAAATTCAACAGCTAGAATCACAACTAGCAGCTAGACGCAATATTTTACAGAACAATCACCCAGAAATTGTAAATTTAGAAGAGAAATTAACTTCTTTAAAAAGTATACTGCGACAACGGATAAAAAATGTTTCAGGAAAAAATTCTCTCAACCTAAATAATAATTTTCAATTGGGACAGTTGCAACAGCAAATTTCTGCAAGGCTGCTAGAATTAGAGTCAACTCGTCTGGGTTTAGTAAATCAAGCGACTGCTTTATCTAACTTGCAAGCTGAATATAAACAAAGGTTAAATAATCTGCCAAGATTGGAACAGCAACAGCGTCAATTAGAACGTAAAGTACAAGCTGCACAATCTACCTACTCACTTTTGCTACAAAAGTTACAGGAAAGTCAAATAGCAGAAAATCAAAATGTTGGAAATGCCAGCATCATTTCCGAAGCCATAGTTCCAGAAGAACCTGTGACTTCTCCTGCAATTATATTTTTGAGTGCAGGTGTCGTGGCTGGTTTAGCAGCTATGGCCAATATTTATTTTTTGGAAGCAACAGATAAATCAATTAAGACTGTTGACGAAGCAAAAGAATTATTGGGATTAACTATATTAGGAATTATTCCTACTTCTAGTAAGTTTAAAAAAAAGATAATTTCATCAGAAACAACAGAGTTTTATAATCAAAGGCTTTTGATTCCAAATTTAACTCGTTCTCCAATGAGTGAAGCTTATCGTCTGCTGCGGGCAAATTTACAATTTCTGAGTGATAATAAAGAATTAAAAGTTATTGTTGTTACCAGTTCCGTACCAAAAGAAGGTAAATCAACAGTAGCTGCTAATTTAGCAATGGCAATGGCTCAGATGGAGCGTAAAGTATTATTGGTGGATGGAGATTTGGAGCATCCAATTCAGCATCAAATCTGGAAACTAACAAATAATGAAGGTCTGAACAATGTAATTTGTGAACAAGTGGAATTGAAGACAGCAGTCAAAACCGTCATGAATTATTTGGATATTCTTACTGCTGGCGTAGTGTCTTCCTCTTCAGTTTCCCTAATTGACTGCCAAAAAATGGCTGGGTTAATTGACAGTTTTGCTACTAACTATGACTTTGTAATTATTGACGCCCCTGCATTAACAGTTGCTGCTGATGCTACTATTTTGGGTCAAATGAGTGACGGTGTTTTGTTAGTAGTTCGACCAGGGATAGCAGATTCTGTGAATACTACTACTGCTATGGAAATTTTACAAAAGTCTGGTCAGAATGTCTTAGGGCAAGTAGTAAATGGAGTTATTTCTCAGAATGAACCTCGCAGCTACTACTTTTTAGAAGAAAATCAACCGCAAAAAAACGCTGTACAAGAATATGTGAAAAATTTCGTGGAAACGCGATCGCATTTATGAATCTTATATCTTGCATCAGCTTTTCATCCCGCCAATAAATAAATTTATTAGCTAATAGCTAAAGTCAGATAAATCTGACTAGGACAATGTTTGAGTCCGTTTTAACGGACTTATGCTATTAGCCTCAGAATTAATTCTGAGGCGGGATACGGGGTTGGTGCAAGATATCAGGAATTATACCGATTCAAAAAATGTTTGCGACATATTTAGAATATGAGACGTGATAAATCGGAATATCAGACGCGATTTATCGCGTCTCTACAAGATTGATCTGTCGCATTCTTTTTTCAAATTGGTATTAGTCCACCTGGAATTTCCAGCCTCACAATCAAAAAGACTTGGAGGTTAAAACCCCCAAGTCTTTATTTTGCTGTTAAAACAGGATTTTCACCTCAATTTTTCTTACATAGTTAACGATTGCGGATTACTTTCAATCAACTTCGCTAAATCCTGTAAGAACGCCGCAGCATGAGCGCCGTAAATCATACGGTGATCACTAGTCATATTTACCTGCATTTGTTGTTTCACCCCAAACATTCCATCTGTTGTAGCCACGACTTGCGGGCGAGATGCACCAATCGCCAATATTGAACCTTGTCCGGGCGGTAAAATTGCATCAAATCTATCGACGCCAAACATCCCTAAGTTTGACAGTGTCAATGTGCCAGTGCTGTATTCTTCTGGTTGCAACTTTTTGACTCTTGCTCTTTCTACCAAAGACTTCCAGGTGCGGGATAAAGAATAAATATCCATCTGATCAGCGTTTTGCAACACTGGTGTGATCAATCCGCCATCATCCATGGCTACGGCGACAGCTACATTGATACTAGCAGGATAGACAATACCTTGGTCTGAGTAATTGGCATTGATTAATGGGTGTTTTTGCAGTGTCATCGCTACGGCTTTTGCCAGTAGCGCAGTCATGGTTACACCCTTTGATTTAATTTGTTTATATAACTTGTCGAGGGCATCAGTAGTAATTGTGTAACCGACATGGATCACTGGCACTGATAAGCTAGCAACCATATTGCGTGCCACGGCACTTTGTAAAGTAGTTAAAGGCACTACTTGACCCGGAACTGC
This sequence comes from Fischerella muscicola SAG 1427-1 = PCC 73103, assembly GCF_000317245.1. Lineage (GTDB taxonomy): Bacteria > Cyanobacteriota > Cyanobacteriia > Cyanobacteriales > Nostocaceae > Pelatocladus > Pelatocladus muscicola_A. Next base: position 33,403 of record NZ_AJLJ01000498.1, on the reverse strand, counting down.
GGCAACTGCTGGTGTGGGTACCGCTGTTGGTTTTGTAACTGGTGCGGTTACTACGGGTGTCATAACCGCTGGTGGGGTGATGGAAGCCGCTGTAGCAGGTTGGGGGCTGGCTTTACCAACTACTGCTTCTACATCTTCAGCAATAATACGACCGTGGGGGCCACTACCAGAAATATTATTCAAATCAACTTTAAGTTCTTTGGCCAATTTGCGGGCGCGGGGTGAAGCTACGACCCGACCAGAGCGATGGTTGGAGCCGTTTTGAGTCGCCAAGACAGGTGTGAAGGAAGCGGCTGGATCTGCGGTTTTTGTGGAAGCAGTAGTAGCAGTCATTTCAGGTTTTGCAGTGCCGCCGCCTTGGGCTTGAGACTTGGCTGTTTCAATTTCGGCTTCAGTTTCTGCTAACAGGGCGATCGCAGCTCCTACTGGTGCAGTTTCACCAGCCTGCACAATGATGTTGGCCAGATATCCTTCATAGAAGGATTCCACATCCATATCTGCCTTATCCGACTCGACAACCACCACCGTTTCGCCTTTTTCCACCTTGTCGCCCGGAGATTTGACCCAGGAGACAATTTTTCCTTCGGTCATAGTGGAACTAAGCGCGGGCATGAAAACTTCGTAAATGCTCATAATGGGGTTTGGCAAATCGATAAATTATAGACTTTAACAAAATTAATGCCAGATCGAATTGTATCTTGACGACCGACGTGAGGAACTATTCTATTACCTGGGAGTCTATTAATTTGTATTTCTTATCACGGCTGCTTACATCAGAATAATTACTCAAAAGTCAGAGGAAATAGAGTAATCCTTCAATCTAAAATGCAAAAGTGATAAATAAACTGTTTGAAAGTGCTTTTTAACTTTTTATGTCGGCAAAGTTGAAGATTTTGGTAATTTTGGTACTAAGTATCTTCGCCACTGCAATTGCTGGAGTGTATCTAAACAATCGCCAGCAAAATGCACTGATCACCAATAGCACTAAACCACAGCAGCATTCTGCCGCCGTAGCTGCTGCTCAGGAAATTGTGACAAATCCTGAGCGAGCTAAGTATAAAACCATACCTTTGGATAGTATTAAGTCTGTTCTCCAAGGTACTGATCCGGCTGCTCTGGCTCTTGATGCTTTTGATAACAGTGAAGCAGAACAAGGAAGGCGCAAGGTAGAGGTATATTACCCACAACCGAACCAGGCGTTAGTAACAATTGTCCAAACTGATTCTGGTAATACAGAAGTCAGCACTGTCAAGTACCGAGTTGAATTGAGCAGCTTTGGGCGATCGCTGTTGGCTAGCTCTCCTCCTCTGTGGCAAATTGTTTGGGCTGGTTCCCAAGAGAAATGTTTTTCAAACCACGGTAAGCAAAATTTGGTCAAGGTAATCTGCCAGTAGATACACTTACACGACAGCAGCGATTGGCGAGGAGTAAACAGTAAGGAGCAAGCAGGTGTGGTGTAAGGAGTTTACATTTATCAGTTTGCTAGAGACGCGAGGAACATCGCGTCTGTACAGTTATTAGGTTTGTTTGCTTAGTGTTAACTGTTGACTGTTAACTGATTGAGAATCGAGTTTAGACGTCGCCGCGAATTTCTTCTACAACACCATCGCGTAGTACAACTTCGACCTGCATTTTGCTAATTAAGTTATCCCCTGGTTCCACACGGAAAAAGCCTTCCATCTGAAATTGATTGACTTCTTGGTCTAACTCTAAAAGCTGCACTTGCTGGAGATTTTGCAGACTTTGATTTTTTTGCTCTAGCAGTTCACTTTTCTTTTGGTTGACCTGGTATTGAATGCTCTCAATTTGTTGGAGGGCTTGGGGACCGGGCGGTTGCAGAGTTTGCTTTTGTACTTCTGCTACTGCCCGTTGCCCTTGGATGTCCAACTGTTGCAATTGCTGGTCAATTTGATTAATTTGCGCTTGCAGTTGCTGTTGCACTTCCTCTTTCCACAAGGGAGTGACAATGGCTTTAATGTTGACGACGCGCTTTAAGAGCAGTTGAGGTTTGGAGACATCCATAAAAGAGTTCACGTTTTTTGATAGTTTGCAGTGGACTTATGAGGCAAACATTCCGTTAATAATATCGTGATAATGCTGCATCACGACATGCCGCTTGATTTTCAGAGTTTGGGTCATCATGCCATTTTCGATGGAAAATGGCTCAAGAATCAGCTTGAATGGGCCGATGCGATCGTCTGGTCTGTAACCTGGACGGTTTTGCACTTCCCGATTCAGTTCTTGCCGGAATAAATCCTGGATTATTTTACTCTCCAGGTTTATTTTTTGACTGGTAAGCGAAGTAACATTTTCATCCTTTATATCTAGTTGGAGGTTCTGAGAAATTGCCCATTTTTCTAAAGCTTCCAAATTAGGAACAATTAAAGCACCCAGAGATTTACGATCTTGCCCAACCAGCATAATCTGATCGATGTAGGGCGATCGCAAACAAGCATCCTCTATCGGTAGCGGTTCGATATTTTCCCCATTCGTTAATACAATCGTATCTTTGGCTCGTCCGGTCAGAACCAAGTCATTTTCTGGTGTTAACCAACCTAAATCACCGCTATCAAACCAACCTTCTGGATCAATGGCTTTGGCTGTGGCTTCGGGATTTTGGTAATAACCTTGCATGATTTGTGGCCCCCGCAGTAATACTAAACCCCGTTCTCCTTTTGGTAGCTCTTTTTTAGTCTCTGGATCAACTATTTTTGCTTCTGTACCTGGTATTGGTTGGCCAGATGCACCACGTAAATTCCGCCAGTAACGCCGTACATGGGTGACAGGGGAAGTTTCTGTCAAGCCATAGCCTACCAAAATCTCGACACCAAGAATTTCAAAAAAGTCATCTACATGCTTGGGAAGCGCACCACCGCCGCTAATCATCTGTTTGACTCGTCCGCCAGTTGCTTCCCTGACTTTGCTATAAACTAGTTTTTCTCCCAAGCTATACAGAGGCGATAAAGCGGCAACTTGTAAACTAGCTGTTAAGCGATCGCCGATGCCAGGATTAAGATTCTGTAAATTCAATCCCGTCAAAGTCCGCCGTGCTTGAATATATTTCTCGCCTATGCCAAAAAAGAAGTTAATCAACCGTTGTCGAGAAGCTGGTTGTTCACGGAACTGTTTTTGCGCTCCTTCATAAATAGATTCTAAAAGACGCGGTACAGCTATCATGTAATGAGGTTTGTATTCTTTCAAATCTCGCTTGATGGAGCGGAGGTTGGTATAAACTTGAGTACAACCAACAGAAAGTAGAAAATATTCGCAACTACGCTCATAACTGTGCCAGGTGGGAAGAATACTCAAAACAGTATCTCCGGGTTGGGGTTGCACCACTGTTGGGAAACATAGAATTTGATGCATCAAATTACGATAAGTCAGCATCACACCCTTTGGTTTACCCGTTGTTCCAGAAGTATAAATCAGGGTAGCCAGATCATGAGGGTGGCGTTTGACTGGTTGTAAGGAATGCTTCGCACCAATTTCCATCAACTGGGTGAATGTATACAGTTTGGGGGTTTCGGCTGCTGGTAATGCTTCGTTGCTGAGGACAATTACAAATTGAATCGGCAAATCATGCAGGCGATCGCGTAGTTTGTTAAGTGTTTTTACATCTTCCACTACCAGCGCTGTGCTGCCACTATTAGTCAAAATGAAGAGTAATTCCTCTTTGTCGGCTTGGGAACTCCGCACCGCATCCGCCGCCCCCGCCGTCATAATTCCCTGATCAGCAATAAACCAACGGGGACTATTGTCAGCAATCAGAGAAATGCGATCGCCTGCTTGTACTCCCAATGCCTGTAATCCAGCTGCAAACTGTTGAATTTGCTGGTTTAGTTGAGTATATGTGAACACTAATTCTGGCTTGGTATTAGGATCACGAAGGGCAACAATATTACCAAATCTTTGTGCTGCTAAAGGCCAAATTTCTGGTAGTGACCCCACACCAGAATAATCTGGTAAATCCTTAATCACTTGGCGTTCTTGTGCAGTGATATTGGCCAGAAAAGCATTTTCTACAAGAGTTTTTGACATCACACTATGGGTTAAGTAATCAATAGTTTATTTTTCCAGCTTATGCTGCAATCAGGATAAACTGCCTAATCTGAATAGACACAATATATTCTGGCTGCAAGAATTTTTAAGGATTTGATGTAGATATATAAAAAAATCTATAGTAGAATGAAATAAGATAAACAAAAAGCAATACCAACTTTGGTTTTTAGTTGGTTGAAATAAGTCTTTTTACTAACTAAAAACAATAGACGCCTATTATCCAAGCCCCATCAAAAAGGAAGAGGTGATTACCTATGGCTCGCATAGATGCTGTATTGCTGACTCTAATTAGCACGATTGTTTGCCTAACATTTCCCCGACTTTTAAGTATCATTACCGCTCCAAAAATCAAACCTACTAGACTATTGCAGAAAGCTTCTACCCCAAGAAAAACTCAACAGAAACTTACTAGCTTTCCTTTTTGTACGTCTTATGTAATCACAGGTGGCCCATCGTGTAAATTTAGTCCTCGTTTCTGTGGAAGATGTTCACCCAACTAAAGTGAGTTTTGTTTAATCAATTACGCATAATGTGAATTATGGATAATTGGTGATTGGTGATTGGTGATTGGGGTATTAGCTAAATCTGTGCTTGATTTCTCAAAAAGTATATTTATTGCTCAAAACATCATCTTCAATAAAACCTATGTTAATCATTTAATTTTATCTATAACAGTCCTCTCTGACTTGTAAATATCCAAATATCAAGATCCCCGGTCTCTTTAAGAAATCGGGGATCTTGTTGTTCAGCAAATAATTTAGGAACACTATCTAGTTTAAAGCCTAACTTAAAATTTAAAGTTTAATATTGCTTTTTTTTTAAATTCGTGAAATACTAAAAGCAACGGCCGCTTCAAATCTACACTATCTTCTCGCCTTTTACAATACCTTGAGATAGAGTTAAAATCTCAATAAAAATTAAAATTAAAAATAGCTTATATTAACCAAAAGAAATTCAAAACAATATACTCTATCAATCTGAGAAATTTAGTTTAAGAATAGAGTAAACAGATACAAAATTAAAAAAGGAGATTTATATATGGGTTTAATAGATGGTTTGCTCCTGACTTCGATTAGTACTGTAATTTGCATTGTCTTCCCTAAGCTTTTGTCTATAATTTTGGCAACAAAGACTAACCGCATCTCATCAATACCAGCAGATAGGAAGATGCAAGAAGCTAGCACAGAAGTAGCTACTTTTCCGTCCTAAGCCACTAGATATGTTTCTGACTGTTCACGGTAACATGCTTGGTGATAAGCTCAGAATCATTTATGGAGACGCGAAATTACCCTGCGGGATCTTGCCACGCGTCTCTTAAGTAGCATTTTTTGTACCAAAAACCTTTAACTGAATCGTATTCTAAATTAATTCCTGAACGCGAGTGCGCCTCCGTTAGGAAAATCCGCGATTCCTTTTAAAGAATCTGAGATAAAAACTTGCGGGTACGTTCCTGCTGGGGATTTTGAAAAAATTCTTTGGGTGTAGCTACTTCGACAATTACACCCCCATCCATGAGAATAACTCGGTCGGCGACTTCTCTTGCAAACCCAACTTCGTGGGTGACAACTACCATCGTCATTCCATCAGCAGCGAGAGTTTTGATTACATCCAACACTTCACGTACCATCTCTGGATCAAGCGCAGATGTTGGTTCATCAAACAGCATCACTTTGGGTTGCATTGCTAAAGCACGGGCGATCGCTACCCGTTGTTGTTGTCCCCCCGAAAGTTGTCCTGGATATTTCTGTGCTTGTTCTAAGATTCCGACTCGTTCTAATAATTGCATTGCTAGCTCTTCGGCTTTGATGCGCGATCGCTTCCGTACCCAAATTGGCGCTAAACTTATATTTTGCAGTACTGTTAAATGTGGAAATAAGTTGAACTGCTGAAACACCATCCCTACTTCTCGTCGAATTGCTTCAATATTACGTAAATCATCCGTTAAAGCTATTCCGTCTATTTCTATACGTCCTTGTTGATAATCTTCTAGGGCGTTAAAAGTGCGAATAAAAGTCGATTTCCCGGAACCAGAAGGCCCCATAATCACCACCACTTCTCCCCGGTTTACCGTCAGACTAGCACCCTGTAAAACATGGAACTTGCCATACCATTTATGTACATCTTGGGCAATAATAATCGGCTCTTGTATATTCATTTCACCTTTTCCCAATCCCCAATTGCTTTTCTAATCTTTGCGAAGCTAAGGACATTGCATAACAAAATACCCAATAAAGCAAACCAATAAATAAATAAACTTCTGCATAACGATTTAGATACTGTGGTTGTGCCAAAATTGAACGGGAAATACCAGTTAATTCTAACAATCCCACAATTGATAATAAGGAAGTATCTTTAAATAAACCGATAAATTGCCCAACCAAAGCTGGAATTACCGCTCGTAAAGCTTGCGGTAAAATAATGAATAACATCATAAAAAGAGTATTCAATCCCAAAGCTCTAGCTGCTTCATATTGTCCACTTGGAATTGATTGTAATCCCCCACGCACATTTTCTGCTAAATAGGCAGCACTAAAAAGAGTTAAACCTGCAATACCTCTGACGACTCGATCTAAACGAAATTCTATTGGTAAAAATAAGGGTAGCATCACCTGAGCTAAAAATAAAATGCCAATCAATGGTAGTCCGCGCACAATTTCGATATAAAGAATCGAAAAATTTCTGATCACAAATAATTTACTCTGACGTCCCAATGCTAAAAGAACACCTAACGGGAAAGAAATTACTATACTTATGACAGCAGTCACTAGAGTCAGTAGTAAACCATTCCATAAATTTGTATCGACAGGTTGTAACCCTAAGCCACCACCAATTAACCACAATACTACTGGAAAAGATAGCGCCCATGCTATGGGTAAAATTGGATTCAAGCGACTAGTAAGACGCTTTGTAAAAACTGCCCATGATACTATTGAGAGACTTAAAATAATAGCTAGTACTAACCATAGTCGCCAGTAAAGTTCAGCAGGATATCGACCTACTAAAAATAACGGTAAATTAGCTTGAATAACTAACCATTGTGCTTGGTGAAATATCCAGTTAAAAATATTTGTAGTTGCATAAATTAGCAACCAAACACAAACTATAGTCAAGATAATATTATACCAGGTATTAAAAAGATTCTTCTTGAGCCATTTGCGAATATTTTGATTTGACATTTGCTTATCTTTCCTTGAATTGCACAGTCTGATTGAGCAAATTCATCATCAATGAGATAACTAAACTTATGGTTAAATAGGTAATCATAATTAGCAACATCACTTCTACAGCCCGACCAGTTTGATTAAAAGTGGTAGAAGCCACAAAGTAAATATCTGGATAACCAATCGCGATCGCTAAACTTGAATTCTTGGCTAAATTCAGATATTGACTTGTGAGTGGTGGAATAATGAGCCGCAAAGCTTGAGGAAAAATTACTAAACGCAAGACTAATCCTGATTGAAAACCTAATGCTTTTGCTGCTTCCCATTGTCCTTTTGGGACTGATAAAATTCCAGCTCTAATAATTTCAGCAATAAAAGATCCGGTGTACAAAGTCAAACCAAGAGCTAATGTCGATAATTCCGGAGAGAAGTTAATTCCAAAAGGAAAGGAAACTCCCCGATTACTAATTTCAATTAATCCCAAAAATGAAATTGTCTTTTCTGCTTGCGGCAAACTTAAAAATACTGCAAAATACCAGAAGAATAATTGCAGCAGTAAAGGCGTGTTACGCAGAACTTCGACGTAAATTAAAGCCAGTTTCCGCACTAACCAATTATCAGATAGTCGCGCTACACCGACGATGATACCAACAACTGTTGCCAGGATAATCCCAAAGATTATTACTCGTAGAGAGTTGATTAAACCTACTAATAAAGCTCGACGATAAGGGTCAGAAGCTTGATAAGCAATTGGAGTTTCACCAATATCAAAAGAAGCTTGAGAATTGAGAAAATCAAAACCCAATTGAATACCAAGTTGTTGCAAATTATCTGTCAGGTTTATCCATAAAATTAGTGCGATCGCAACTGCAATGAAAACAGCAATAATTTGAGCAACAATAGCCCAAAACTTACGATTGTACCAAATAGGAGTCATTCGATTTTGGATTTTAGATTTTAGATTTTGGATTTTAGATTTTGGATTGACCTCACCAAATCAATCCACATATTTCTGGAATTTTGCAATTATCGAAATGGAGGAGCGTAAATAATTCCACCTTGGTTCCAAAGTCTGTTTAAACCTCTATCTAGTTTTAACTCGGAACTTTTACCCAAATTACGCTCATAAATTTCACCATAATTTCCTACATTTTTTACAATTCTGACGACAAAATCATTGGAAAGACCAGCACCTTTTCCTAAGTCTCCTTCTGTTCCTAAAAGCCGTTTGATTTCTGGGTTACTACTATTAGTTAGTTGACTAACATTTTGTGAATTCACACCTAATTCTTCTGCATTTATCAAACCAAATACTGTCCATTTAACAACATCGAACCATTTAGAATCTCCATTGGCGACTGCGGGTGTTAAAGGTTCTTTAGAAAGTACTAAATCCAACACCACATGGTCATCAGGTTTTGGGAAAGCGCTACGCCGAGAAACTAGCTGCGAACGGTCGGAAGTGATAGCTTCACAGCGACCTTGTTCATAAGTAGTGTAAGTAGTATTTACATCCTCAAATACAAGTGGTTTGTAAGTAATTCCTCTTTGTCGCATTTGATCGCTGAGGTTTTGTTCATTGGTTGTTCCAGTTTGGGTACAGATGGATTTACCTTTGAGATCTTCTAGCTTTTTAATGTTACTATTTTTACGTACCATGAGGCCTTGACCATCATAAAATACCACTGGTGCAAACTCTAAACCTACAGAAGTATCGCGACTGATCGTCCAACTGGTGTTACGACTGAGAATATCTACTTCGCCTGTTTGCACAGCCGTAAAGCGTTCTTTAGCGTTTAAGTTGCGAAACTCAACTTTTTTTGGATCATCAAAAATAGCAGCCGCGATCGCTCGACAAATATCTACATCTAATCCTGCATATTCGCCATTAGCTTTGACATAGCTAAATCCTGGTAATTGTCCACTCACACCACAAATCAGCTTGCCACGATTTTTGATTGTATCCAAGCGACTAGTAGTCCCTCTTGACCTGCTAGTACAAGCAGTCATAGATAAAATCAAGGGAAGAGTAGCCAACAGCAATAAACTCCATTTATACCATTTACGCATCAACATTAATTTGTCATCTCCTTAAATTAGCATTGGGAATTGGAATAATTTATATCTTGCACCTCCCCATACCCGCCACTAAATAAATTTATTGGCTAATAGGATTTGTGACAAGTTAAGGATAGGAATCGGCTGTCTGTATACAACATATTTGCCTTATGATCATCATGGAAAAATCTCTTTGTTAGCAAAATGTCCAAGCGTAGTTACGCCATTCTAGGAACTGGTGCATTAGGTGGCTTTTATGGTGCCAAACTGCAAAAAGCTGGTTTAGATGTCCACTTCTTGCTAAAGAGTGATTATGAATATGTCAGTAAATCTGGTTTGGTTATTGAGTCAAAAGATGGTGATTTCACCCTGACTCAAGTCAACGCCTACAATGATGTAAAAATAATGCCACAATGCGATGTGGTGGTAGTAGCACTAAAGACGACACAAAACCATTTATTGTCGCAGATGTTACCGCCTGTCATCAAGGATAATGGGGTAGTGTTGATATTGCAAAATGGACTGGCGGTGGAAGAAGAAGTTGCCAAAATAGTTGACAATGTCAGCATTATTGGTGGTTTGTGTTTTCTGTGTTCCAATAAAGTCGGGCCAGGACATATCCACCACCTCGACTATGGACAAATTACTCTAGGGGAATATGTTTTTGGCTATGATCCTACTGGGATTACAGATAAGATGCGGCAAATTGCCGATGACTTAAAACATGCTGGGATTTCAATTGAATTAACTGAAGACTTATTACTAGGGCGATGGAAAAAATTGGTGTGGAATATTCCCTATAATGGACTGTCCGTAATTCTCAACGCAAGAACAGATGAATTAATGTCCTATGTCCACACCCGTAAATTAGTTGAACAGTTGATGTATGAAGTTGCAGTAGGGTCTAAAAGTTGCGGACGCATCATTCCTGATAGCTTCATTCAAACTATGCTGGATTACACCGTAAAGATGAAACCTTATCGTACCAGCATGAAAATTGACTACGACGAAAGGCGGCCTTTGGAAGTAGAAGCAATTTTTGGCAACCCATTACGCAAAGCGCAAGCAGCAGATGTGGGTCTACCACAGATTAGTTGTATATACCAGCAGCTAAAGTTTTTGGATGAGAAAATCAGGGTGGGAGATTGCCAAAACGCTTAATTGCTTTTACTCTCCAATGTCCCCAATCAAGCAAAATTAATTTAATAGTCTGACGTATTTTGCTCAACAAAAAACACTTGATTTTGCTCGCCACCGATAGAAATATTCTCTATACTGCATAGGTCATAAATACTCAATTCTCTATCGATTTACCGTTTTTACTAAAAAAAGTAGTATTATTGATAAATAAGGTAACAGGGGTTTTGTTAGTTACCCGAAAAAGGGCATTCTCGCTTCTTTCGTATGATTTCGTTGATTACTTCCTATGATTTACACTACCCCTCTAGAAGCACCGACAGCAGATCAATGGTTTATTGATAGTCCCCAATTGCAGCAATTTGTTGCGATCGCTCGTGAACTCAGCTTGCACACAGCAGAACACGCAGATGCACTCCGCACCTTGGAACCTTATTTTTCAGAATTACTAAAAACAGAAGGTTGGCTACCAAGCAATTTTGCCCAACCAAATCTTGACAGTAATCTAGGTGGTGGCATTGGTCAATGGTTACTGTATCGTTCTCAAGATCGTTCTTTGACTATTTTTAGTTTAGTTATTCCCCCCGGATCTTCCACACCGATTTACGATCATCTAAGTTGGGGATTAGTTGGTTTGTATAAAGGCAAACAAGAGAAAACGGTTTACCGACGTGTAGATCAAGGCAATATTCCCGGACATGCTCAATTAGAAGTGGTGGCAGTACAGCAACTCAAAGCAGGTGACATCTATCAGCTTTTGCCTGCTGACAATGACATTCATACAGTAAAAACTACCACACAATTTGCACCTTCTATTTCGATTCATGTCCTCAGCAATGACATGGGTTGTAGCTGGCGACATCAATACAATCCAGAAGCGGAAAGTGTGCGATCGTTTCGCTCTGGATATGCCAATATTTCTTGTAAATCCTAATCAAGTAGTCTGAAAAAGAGTTTGTAGTAAGTAAGCACTTTAGTGTTGAAATATTTGAGGACTAAAGTCCTCATTACAAACCTACTAGATTTAAGCAACATGGGGTAGCTTGAGGTTTGGATGAGGAGCATCGCTTGGTAAATTTGGTAAGCGATCGCTCTTAATGCAAAGCAATTAAAAACTTGATTTTGTGTAGGTTGGGTTTTGTTTGTCAACCCAGCCTACAATTATCTTTAACACCAAGCGTGTTGCATTTAAATCTTAATTGATATTATTCTAATGCCTATTTATAATTCAATTGGTCAACAATACTCAAAAACTCGCATTCCTGATCGTCGCATTATTAATAAGTTAATAGAATTACTCAATTTGCCCAAGGGTAGTATCATCGCTGATATTGGGGCTGGAACTGGTGGTTATAGTTTAGGATTAGCTAACCAAGAATTTTTTGTTAATGCTGTTGAACCATCTCCAGTTATGCAAAAACAAGCGGTAGAACACGCAAATATTAAATGGTTTACTGGCTATGCAGAAGATTTACCTTTACCAAATAACTCTGTTGATGCTGTCATAAGTATCCTGACAATTCATCATTTTTCTGATCTTGCCCAAGCCTTTCAGGAAATGCATCGAGTCGTCAGAAATGGTGCAATAATTTTACTAACTTTTGATATTAGATTTGCTCAGAAAATATGGCTTTATAATTATTTTCCCTTTTTGTGGGAAGATGCTCTACGATTTTTTCCACTTAGCGAGTTAATAAATTTGGTGCAAGTTAATACCAAAAGACGTGTTGAAGCTATACCTTTTTTATTACCTCATGATTTGTCTGATTTATTTGCAGCAGCAGCTTGGAGGCGTCCAGAATTATATTTACAGCCTGAAGTACGCGCTGGAATATCGTCTTTTCCTTTAGCTGATGCACATTTAGTCGAACAAGGAGTCAAGTCACTAGCAGCAGATTTAAGTAGTGGTGAATGGGATGCAAAGTATGGTGATATTCGTAATTTGACAGAAATTGATTTAGGTTATCGTTTTTTACGCGCAACGATGGAAGAACCTGGCGAGTAGAAGTCGCGGCTACACAGACTAAGTCTGTCTTCACACATTATTGGAAAAGGGAAATTGTGCGATCGCTTTGCATTGCGAATGTATCGCCTTGTATTGCGAATGCATTGCCTTACATTGTAAATGCATTGCCTTACATTGTGAATGCATTACCTTGCATTGTGAATGCATTGCCTTGCATTGCGAATGCATCGCCTTACATTATTATTTTTAGTCTCTTACAGCAGCGACTGACTATCACCTAATGCAAGATATCACTTCTGCTGTTCTCTGTTCCCCGTTCCCTCTTCCCTTACTCATATATATAACTTAATGCAGATACACTCATAAGTGATGAGCGTTTCAATGAAGCAGAAGACTTTAGAAACACTTAGCTCATGTCACAAGAACGAAAAATAGAAGAGAATTTACTAGCTCAAGCAGCAGAGAACACCCTGTCTAAGCAGTTGGATGGAGCAGAAAAAATAGATGTAGATGTGCAAACTGATTTGCTAAAAATAGTTCAAGGGCAAGCAGAAGCTGTTTCTTTTGCTGGAGAAGGTTTAGAAATTCAAGAAGTTCGCATACAAGAAATAGAAATACAAACAGATAACATTTCTATTAATCCTTTTAGTGCTATTTTCGGTCAAATTGAGCTTGAACAACCTGTAAATACTACAGCTCGTATAGTTCTAAAAGAAGCAGATATTAACCATGCCTTGACTTCAGACTTTGTTCGTAGCAAAATCAAACACTTGAATTTGACTGTAGACGGTGAAAATATAAGTTTACAACCAGAAAAACTCCAGCTTTCTTTACCTGGCGATCGCACAATTCAAATAGATGGATTTGTGCAGATAAACGAACCAGATCATACTGCTCAAGTTGGCTTTACGGCAATGTTTAGCCCGCGTACCCTAGATAAACCCATTCTCATGAAAAGTTTCAAATGTACTCAAGGAGAGAACATATCCCTAGATATTGTTGTGGCATTGATGAACAAGATCAAAGAATTAGTCAACTTGCCATACTTAGAATTTGACGATGTGTGGTTTCGGATTATTAATATGGAAGTGCAAAAAGGCAGTTTAGTCCTTTTAATCGAAGCCAAAATGAGGCAAATACCCAAACTGTAAGATAAATGTCAAATTCATTTGAAATATAGAGGAACCCCTACTATTTACTGAAAAATAGTAGGGGGAGTTTTAAAGACCATCAGTGCGTTTACTCATTTTTAATTGTTTAGAACAGATATTATCTCTATCTTTTGATAGGAATAATTTTGACATTGTTTCCTGATTTACTTCGCTTGATATTAATAGGTTATCTGAAATGTTAGAAATTAAATATAGGACTCATATTTGATTTTTGAAATACACGTAGGGGAGGCAAAAAGGGGTGTAGATTTTCTTCCCCCTTTATTGCCGTTGCGTTAGCCAGAGGCATAACACACCCTACAGATACTGTGATTTTTTCAAAAATAAAATTGGATTGCTATAGCAGCGCAAACTGGGTAGAATCACAATGAACGCACAAAAATGCAAATTGGAGTTAAAGGCGCAGAAACGACATATTAATTTGAGAGATTGGTCATGGGCATTTTGGCCTGCTTTACCACTTTATCCTTATGGCAGACGACAGACATACTGCCATGAAGTCGTTGAGGACACGATCTGGACATTTGATCAGTTGCAGGGCATTCTCTACACCATTGTCCCGATTCGGATGACTGTTATCAGCCTAGAAACAGGCGGTTTGTTAGTCTATGCACCCGTTGCTCCTACCAAAGAGTGTATTGGTATGATGAATGAGTTGGTGGCAAGTTATGGTGATGTTAAGTATATAATTCTGCCCACCAGTTCTGGTTTAGAACACAAAATCTTCGTTGGCCCTTTTGCTCGATGCTTTCCCCAAGCACAAGTTTTTGTTGCTCCTCATCAGTGGAGTTTTCCCTTCAATTTACCGTTGAGTTGGCTTGGTTTTCCCCCTAAACGCACTCACATTCTTCCAGAAAATCCTAGCCTTGCTCCAATGAGTAGTGAATTCGACTATGCAATCTTGGATATTGACTTGGGACGGGGATCTTTTGCAGAAGTTGCTTTTTTGCACAAGCGATCGCACACTCTACTAGTAACTGATTCTGTTGTATCTATACCACAAGAACCACCCGCAATTTTTCAATTAGACCCCTATCCGTTGTTGTTTCACGCCAGAGACAACGCCTTAGAAGCAATTGAAGATAACGAAGCCAACCGCCGCAAGGGATGGGAACGTATTTCATTGTTTGCGATTTATTTCCGTCCCAGTACGTTGGAGACAATTGGATTAGGGCAAGCATTTCGCGATGCACTCAAAGCACCAGATCGTTCCAGAAAAGCATATTTTGGTGTATTTCCATTTCGATGGCAAGAAAATTGGCAGCGATCGTTTGCAGCTTTACAAAATCAAGGGCGTCCATTTGTTGCACCAATTTTACAAACCCTGATTTTTCCTCAAGACCCCACACAAGTACTCAACTGGGCTAATCAGATTGCGAATTGGGATTTTCAGCAAATTATTGCTTGTCACTTTGACTCACCAATTCAGGCTACTCCAGATCAATTTCGACAAGCATTTGCTTTTCTTGAGCAGAAAGATTCTATGAGTGAAAATCATTCTTTATTAGCAGAAGATAGTAAATATATTAGGGAACTTGAAGCAAATTTGATCAGATGGGGTATCGCTACACCACCCAAGGAAGGGAATTATCAATAGGACTTACGCACACTCTACAAATTCTTGCCCTTTGAACAGAAAATCAATTCGGGCGCTCCTGCATATGATGAGTATTATGTACCTGGACGCTAATAATTACACGGCAGGCTTCGGGTCAAGTCGAAGTATAGTAAGGTTTGAGCGCGTAATCTATATAAGCCTGCCGTGTAATTATTCCTGTCTTCCTACTTATCTCCCCCTTGACCTAACTCAACACCAACTTGGAAATCTATTTCCAAGTCAGTACCAATGCTACTAGTACCCCAGTTAGTGTTTTTAAAAATTACAAATTAGAGCAGCTTAGAGATAATACATAGTCTCCATCAGAATCAGGTGACAATGTTGTTTCACTCATTGGTAGTGTCCTGCCTCCAACTTCTGTATCTTTGTCTCCAGTCCATCTGTAATCTTTATAAGGCTCTTGGGTGATCTCGGCATAATAATAAAAAATTGAATTATTAGATCTAAGACGTTGATCTTCAGAAACCAAATAGGCACTTTTGTTACCTTCAAAGTTCCACGATCCTTCACTTCTCCAATTACCAGATGAATCTTGATAGCGTAAGCTGAACTGTAGTGGATAGCGGCAGTTATTCCGAAAATAAATATATCCTGGTAGTTGGGAAGGTAATTCTATACGACTTCTTCGATTCCAATCAGGAGTAGAGTGATAATAAAGTTCTGCTGATGGAGAAAAAGGTAGCAATCTTTCTCTTAGACTAAGGGCAAATGAGTAATCAAAGTTATAAGCCTCAATCTCAAGCGGATTCTGTTCGTAACCATTTCCCCACAATCCCCTTACATATTCTCGACAAAATGTGTCTAAATCACCATAACCTCGATACTGTTGAACATGCTTAAACTCATGTGCTAAAAGAGTAAGTTGTTTAGTACTTCTAGGTTGCTTGTGTTCAGCTATATAAATAGTGTTCCCGTAAGTTTGGCCTTCAGATCCTAAATTCAAAATACGTTCTTGAAAGGTTATATGATCATTCAACAATGCTCCCCAAACCACAGTGACTTCATCTACTAAATTTCCAAAGTCCGGTCTGAGATAATCTTTTTGGATAGGACTTAGTCCCTGCTCTCTACCTCGGTTACGCTCAGCAGTAACTGTCCCATTCGCCTCACAAACTTCACCTGCTCCACTTCTGATCCAATCTGTAGGATTCCATGTATCCGGGTCTAAGGGCGTATTATCTATGACTCCTCCGTGGGAATGAGGACACCCTTCCGTCCATCCTCCAAAAGGTAAACTAATCTTACATTTAGTATGAGCGAGAGCTTTAGGCATATTTAAGGATATAAGAGAGAAGGAAAACACAGCTAAGAAAATTAACAAATTAAAATTCATGTTTTCACCTCTTGCTAAATTTCAGCTCGTTAGAAGAGTAGTCAAAGCAGGAGTCATTGTGCCGAAACCTTACCTAGACTGAGCTACAGCTTGTTTGATTTGAAGATTTTTGATTTTTTATGTCTGAAGCTCTGAAGTGGCGTTAATAATGTCCAAGAATGGCCATTTTTGAGCAGGTTTTTGACCTGGAATAGTCTGAAAAGTTGATCATACCGTACTTAAAAATGCAGTACTCAACAATCATGTATGGGCAAGTTGCTTTTCAAACCTAGTTCTGCCCTGATAATCAAAAAATAAATCAAGTCGCGTCTGTAACAACAGCATAGTAACGGTTTGACCGTGTGAGCATATTTGTTAACGATACAAATTTCCTAAAATGACACGATAACCTCGATATCATTTCCAAATGCAGATCTCGGAAGTTTTCAAAATTCCTGAATTCTAAAAATATGTTCCGGTAAATTGCACTTCGGGTTCGTCCACAAATTTAACACTTGGTTTGAGGCTTCTTGGCTGTGTTATGTTCCCCTCCTAGCTTTGAGTCCTCTTTTCCGATTTTAATCTTCTCAGAAAATCGATTTAGTAATTGGGGAACAAAATAAAAGTTCGCTTTGTCTAGTTGCTGAGTCGAGATACAGAAACTGTTGGCAAAACATTACTTAACAATTCTGGCAGGTAATATTGCACTTTAGAGCCAAAACGTTGAATAGGCGGCTCAAACCATTAATTTATCGTGATTGTGACCTCTGTGTTCTCACTTTTCAGTCCCAACCTATTTAATTCGCATTAGGCGTAAATTAAAAATTGCTAAGAAAGACAAGGCGGACATGGAAAGGGAGAAGACTAGGAATTTTACTTGGCGACTTCAGCTTTCTCGACAGAGTTATTATCTACACCCAAAGTTAGCTGGAGAGGAGTATTTGATGGGTATGCTTTCACTACTTGCCGATAAACTTCGTAGTTTGTGGGTAAAGTCTTTTGTTGAGAATCTACTGTATAGGTAAATTTATACTCCACAGATTTTAAGATTTCAGGTGTACTTGCTTGTTCTTGAGGTTTTTTTCGTTGTTCAATTTCCGACACTGAAGGTCGTGGTGGTAAAGTCGGCCACCATAAACCTTTGTCATCAGGGCCGATTACTCTTCCAGGAGGCTTGACTCCATTACGATTTAGCACAGAAGCTGTAGCAAAAGTTTCAAAGCGTGGTGATGGTTCATTTGCAAGATCGTATGCATATTTCACTTGCCAGGTGTAAGTAGTTAAGGCTGTGGCTTCATACTGGTTAGTAGTGACAGTGCTGCAACTAGTAAGTGTGAGTGCTGTTAACCCAAGCATCATCGAAAGCAAAAATTTCTTCATCAATTTTTCCACAGCGATCGCAAACTGCTACATATTGTACAGACGCGAGGAACATCGCGTCTCTACCAATGACCATTGCCCTATATCCTCGGTGTCAGCCTTGCGAAAGATGTACCGATGCTTAATCAAAGTTAATACAGGGAAGGAGAAACAAGAGATGATCAATCATGCAATTAAAGCCCATTAATCAGCAAGTAGTTTCGGTCGTTGGTGCTTCCAGTGGTATCGGACGATTAACAGCACTGAAGTTTGCCAAACGTAGTGCCAAAGTAGTAGTTGCTGCTCGTAGCGAAGCCGGGCTAAAGTCTTTAGTAGATGAGATTCAAGGTTTTGGTGGTAAGGCTACATATGTAGTCGCAGATGTGAGTGATGCTCAACAAGTCAAGGCGATCGCAGACAAAACGGTAGCTGAATATGGAAGGTTGGATACTTGGGTTCATCTTGCTGCTACAGGTATAATTGCGCCTTTTGAAAAAATCACACCAGAAGAATTTGAACGAGTTGTTGATGTTACTTTGATGGGACAAGTATATGGTGCAATGGCAGCATTACCCCATCTGAAAAAAGAGGGACGTGGGGCGTTAATTCATATATCCTCAATGGAAGGTAGGCGGAGTTTGCCATTGCAAAGTCCCTACTCGACAGCCAAACATGGTTTGGAAGGTTTCTTAGATGCCTTGCGTGTCGAGTTACAGTACGAAAAATGGCCTATCAGTGTGACATCAATCTTACCTGCAACAATCAATACACCTTTCTACAATAAGGTTGGCACTAAACTAGGGGTAAAACCAACTGGTATACCACCCTACTACCAACCTGAAATTGTTGCTGATGCTATCCTTTACGCTGCCGAACATCCTATGCGTGATTTTATCGTTGGCGATGCTGGAAAGCTGTTAGATATTTTACAAAAAATTTCACCTGCTTTTGCAGATGCGCTGTTGGCGACGATTGCTTTTGCAGGACAGCGTACGGCTGAACCAAAGTCAGAGGACGATCCAAATAATGTTTTTGCACCAATTTCAGGCTACGATCGCGTAGAAGGAGACTTTAATCAGTTAGCAATACCCTCTTTCCTGGATTGGTTAGATATGAATCCACCGTTGAAGTGGGGAGCAGTAGCATTGGCCGCGTTAGGTGTTGCAGCATTTCTCGGCGGATGGCATGGCATCAAGGAAATGTAATAAAAGGGAACGGGGGAATAGGGAACAGGGAACGGAGAAGTCTTAATAGGATTTTAGACCCGCATCGGGCAAAAGATAAAGACTACTTAAACTGCGTCTGACTTGAAACCCATAGTTTTTTAATCGGGTTTTACTCCCAAATCCTACACTGTTCCCTGTTAAGAGTTCTCCGTTTCCTTTTGAAAAACTCTCGTTCTCAATTTGGGCAAGGTTTAAATAAATACAAATAATTTACATTTAATAGTAGTTAATTCACATAATATTTATAAATCAGCCATTTTTCTTTTGAACCAGACGTTAGATTTAAAAAATAGTCGTTTTGGAGCAATAAGTAAATAAATTAGCACCTTAGCTCAAGTGATTTGTTAAGATTTACGACTAAAATTGCCTTATGTTAAGCAAACATCGGGTATCAAATATCCGACGCTTATTGCAGTTTTTATTTATATGCATTTTTGCCTGTGGCTTGTGCATAAAATATTTTCCATCATGGGTAAGAATATTTAGCGAAGCAATCCCAATACAAACAATAGTTAAAAATGAATACAATCAGAAATTTATCGCTCCACCTGGTGATTTTAGTCAGCTACTAGAGCAGGCTTGGAAAAGATATGAAGCCAGAAAATTGCAAGATGCGATCGCACATCGACAAATAACTTCAAATACAGGCGTTGTCGAAGATTTGGTAAGGGTATATCACGAAATAGGTGAGTCGAAAGAAGCGATCGCCTATTATAGTCAAATTAACGACTGGTCAAAGGTAGGGCAAATTATCATCGAGCAAGCGCAAGCATATAATAGCCTGGGTAAACCCAATTATGCGATGATGCTTTCTGAAATTGCTTTACAAATCGCTCGTACTTACAAAGATTATGATTTAGAGTCTGCTGCTTTACGCATCAGAGGTGAATCTCATCGAATCGCAGGCAATTATGAAAAAGCGATTAGTGATTTCAGTTTTAGCATTAAAGTTGCTCAAGATACGCATAATTTAGCATATCAAAGTACTGCTTTAAATCAACTGGGAATTACTTATATAAATTTGGCTAGGAAAAATTATAAATATGCCAAAGTAGCTTTGAATACAGAAGAGTATAACGAAGCTCAAGATTTTCAAAAGCAAGCATGGCAATTTGATTTAAAAGCTTTAGAAACTTTCCAAAACAGTTTAAATATTTCTCGAAAGTACAAAGATAAAATCGATGAAATCAAATTATTAATCTATTCGATTTTACCTGCCAATCGGCTCGGTAAATCACAATTAGCAACAGCAAAATTACAACTAGTTTTATTGCTACTAGAACGCTTACCAATTTCCGATGCTAAAGCTTTTGCAACTATTAATTTATCTGAAGTATTGCAAAATTTACCATCTGAACAAAATTTGTCTTTTGCCAAATGTTCAGCTAATTACTCTGAGTCACAAGTGATTGATTTACTCAATCAAGCTGTATCAATTGCTCAAGATTTGCCAAACTATCGCGCTTTATCTTTTGCTTTTGGTCATCTCGGTCATATCTATGAGTGTAACCACGATTATGATCAAGCACTAAAATTAACGCAACAAGCACAACAGGCTGCACAAATAAAACCGAATACTCAAGATAGTTTGTATTTATGGTATTGGCAAGCAGGCAGAATTTTAAAATCACAAAATCGACCAATTGAAGCGATCGCAGCTTATGAACAAGCTGTGTCTACTCTAGAAAATATCTCCACTCAGATAGTTGTTACCAATCCAGACTTACAGCCAGATCCCTATGATACTTTGGAAGGGATTTATCACGAGTTGATTGCACTGAAGTTATCTTTAAAAGATGATGAGGATGAATCAAGTCATCTTTATTCTGCAATCACTAGTCTTAATGATCTTAAACTAGCAGAGATCCGAAATTATTTCCGCAAAGATGATATTGCGATCGCACCTCATCAAGCCAAAGCCGATTTACTAAGTACTAAAACAATTACGGCTGTATTTTGGTCAATAGTCTTAGAAGATCGTACCGCAATTGTAGTTTATCTTCCCAATGGTGAAACCAAATTAGAATGGATTAATCTTGATCATCAAAGCTTCAAAGATGAAATCAACAAATTTCGCCTTGGGCTAGAGAGGCGTAGTGATATCATTTATCGTCGCAGTCAGGCACAAAAGTTATATGATTTGATAATTCGTCCTTTTGCTGTTGATTTAGAATCACTACAAGTTAAAACACTAGTTTTTATTCCAGACGATTTTCTCCGTAGTGTACCAATGGCTGCACTACATGACGGTAAGAAATTTTTAATTCAAAAATATGCGATCGCATCTACTCCTAGTTTGAGTTTGACAGATCCATTTAAACTCAAATCTGAAAAATTCAAAGCATTAGCTGTGGGGTTGACTCAAGATGCAAACGTAGATGGCCGCATATATAAAGCTTTGAGTAATATCAAACAAGAAATCAAGCAGGTTTTGATGCTGATACCGGGTAGCAAGCAGTTATTAGATCAAAATTTTACACGCGATCGCTTGCAAACAGAACTCCACCGCAGTGTTTATCCAATAGTTCATATTGCTACTCATGCTGAATTTGGTATTGCTCCCGAAGATACATTTCTTATCATTGGTAACAACGAAAAGCTTACTATTAGAGACTTGTATCGTATTCTCCAAGATGTATCACAAGGTATGAGTACAATTGATTTATTGTTATTAACCGCTTGTGAAACTGCCCGTGGAAATAATTATACTAACTTGGGTCTAGCTAGTATGGCAGTCTCCGCAGGTGTGAGAAGTACTTTTGCTTCTCTATGGTCAATCGATGATGCAGCTACAGAGATTTTAGTCACAAAATTTTATCAAAATTGGCATCATTATGGTTTAAGTAAAGCAGAAGCTTTGCAGAAAGCCCAGCAAGACTTGATTGCTTTAGGGAAAAAATATGCTCATCCTTATTATTGGGGAGCTTTCATTCTTCTAGGTAATTGGTTGTAGTGAAAAAGACGCTATCAGTACCTTAAATAAAATTAAATTCATTCGTGGAGATACGGAACTTTTAACCCAATACGGTTCAGATAAGCCCACAATTCTTTGTAGAGACGTGCCTTAGCGAAGCCATGCACTACAGCGCTATTGGCACGTCTCTACAGACCAATTTTTTGTACTAAAAATCCTTAACTGAACCGTATTGACTTTTAACCTACTATTATTTCGGTCATTCTATTTCCTTACTTAATTATTACTGGTTAGTGTTAAGCCAGTTAATCAATAGAAAGCTTCTATGTTGTGTCGAAAAGCGATTAAGGCGTGCTTCCCCTGCTCCTCTTTTAGCCCACAAAGGATCGCATCAGATACTTCTAATGAAACTATTGTCTTAATTTCAATATTAGTGTTGTAGCCTGCTAAGTCTGACAAGCGTCTTCCGTGACCGCCTTCACCCTGAACTTGACTAATGGTGTAGCCGCTGACATTATGTTTTTTTAGGAGCTTAACAATACGGTCTTTAAGCACCGTTTCACCAATGATGGTGAGTAAAACAGCAGGTTCTAGGGAAGTGTCTGAGTCTGACATGGAGAACTCCAGAGATTAGGTTTTGGCTGAGAGAGCTTAAATTTTCGCTTCCCAGTCCAGATTCTGTATTCAAAAGGCTCAAGCATTTCTGCCTAAGCCAGTACTGAATGCAATTAATGCGCTAGATTAATCGGTTAGCTTCAAAAGCTCAATCGATAAAGCTTAGTAGCGGTTACGTCCGCCGTAGCTTCGGCGACCATCACTAAATGAACTTCTATCTTCTCTAGGTTTAGCCTTATTAACTTTAAGACCACGTCCCATCCACTCAGCACCATCAAGCGCTTCAATTGCAGCTGTTTCTTCTGCATCTGTACCCATTTCCACAAAACCAAAACCGCGTAAACGACCTGTTTCACGATCAGTAGGTAGCTGAACCCGCTTCACAGAACCATATTCTGCAAAAACTGCATTCAGACTATCTTCTGTAACTTCATAAGAAAGATTGCCTACATAAACTGACATAAATTGTCTCCGAAATCGTAAGGGTGCAGAGATTTAAGTTTCGGAGAAAAGTCTGTAAATACCAAAAGGAAAAAGCCCGTCAATACTAAAAACAAACGCGGTCGCCGAATTAACTCTCATCTATTAGTATGACATAGCCAGCAATGATCACAGGATAGTTGCAAAAACCGTTATATAAAGTTATGTAAACCATTTATAGCTAAGTATGGATGATAAGTTGCGATACCTGCTTCTTGCACAGCTTGTTCGCGTAGCTCCACTCTAACGAGAAGCCGCCTGTACTCCTGGCTCAAAGCTTTGGTGGGAGCGCAGAGAGAGCGTTAAATGGAAGCCGCTATCGCGTCTAAGGCGCCTTGGCGGTAGCCTACGGCAAGCCGCTGCGCGTCTACAATAAATTAAGGTTTTTGTAATTTTTGCGTAAGTCCTGTCATAGATGTCATTATGACGCTGGAGACTGTAAATCAAAGCTGAAAAATTCACAATTTGGAGCCGATGTTAAACTAGTTGAACTTTCCAGCGCCACTACTCATGGTAACAATTACAAGCTTTATCAATATCTCAGCCTAAAAATCATATTTTTCTAAAGCAATTAGATATACATCCTTAATTTGTGGTGACTTTTCTAAGTTAGCTAGGTCTTTTAATAAATTTATTGCTAGTTTTCCCAATTGGCCATCACTAGTGTTAGCTAAAGCTTCAGCCAAGGCATCGTACCATATCCCGGCTTCAGCATAGAGACTGGCTTTGAAAACGCGATCGCGTTTTTGATGCAGTGCATCTTGTAAACTCGCTGGTATGGGTACGATTGTAATGTCTGCTGTCGCAAGTAAATTCCGTGAAGGATGGTTAAAGTCACACAACATTTCTACCTGCCATAGATAGTTTTTACCCAAGGCTAAACCGGGCAAATTTTTTGGAACAGATAGTTTCATTATTCCTGGTGAACTTTGTAATCGAGATTTATAAGTTAGTTTCAGTTGCTCGTTACTGCTTAACTCATAAATAGAGAATTCTAGTAGTACTCTGTGGTGATGAGGCACAAACCAAGCAAAAGTGGGATGGGTTGAAGTGGTTTGTCCCATGTGTGTAACAGGAGCAAGCAGGGTTAAAGAATCAGCATCACTTGCTTTGCATGTTCCCCTAGTTCCCGATGATTCTGTATAACCACTTGGTGGTTTTTGATCTGCGGGGGGTTTATATGCAGCTAAAGTTACCTGGGTAAACGAGAAAGGAATAGTCAAAGCACAAATTGTTAAAACCTTAGGATTAAAAATTTTGTGCAAGAGCCACTGTGTGTGAGTCATTATCTTTCCCTCTTGGCATTGCACTAAAAATATACTAATTGGTAGATAGTAGCTGGTTAGTAATTGGTAATTGTTTATTGTTAATTGTCATTAACTACAGAAGACTAGTAACTTGTCATACCTCATGATTTATTACCATTACTCACGAGAAATGCATTTTGTTAACCACGCTACAGAATCTACTGTAATTGTATTACTAGTAAATGAGTAAATTCATTTCAGATTTTAGTCATTTGTATTGCAGAAAAATACATAAGAAATGTTTTTATTAAGAATAAAAAATATTTACCAAAAACCTAACTTTGGTACAGGCCAAGATAATTCACAAAGAGTACCGCGAGGAGAAAGAGGCGATCGCGTAAATTTTCCTTTCAGTTGTCTAGCTAAATTTCTAAACTGTTGTGTTCCCCGACCTTCTTTTGAAGAAATGCTACCTAAGCCATCATCGACTATTTTCAAAGTGTACCATCCTTCGTTTTGGGTACAAATTACCTCTAAGCGAGTTACACCGATGGCGTGTTTACCAACGTTACACAAAGCTTCTTCTAAAAATCTACAAAGTCCACGTTTTTGGTCAATACTTAAGTGATAATCATCAATGGGGTCAAATGTTACTATTTTGATTCTAAGTGTATGAAAGCAGGAAAATTCTCGCTGTAATGTATGGTCATAAACTTGATAGAGAACTGTATTAATAGGGTCTTGCAAATTTAGCAGTAAACCTTTTCCTAAATAAAGACTTCTGTCTTGAGTTAGAGGTTCTCTTTGTAAAAATTCATATAGACCCCGTAATTCATGGTTTAATTTTTCTAAATCTTTTTCAAGTACTGGTAGCAATTCTTCTGATGATAAATCTTGTTCGCGAATTCTCTTTAATGCTTTAGCCAGGGTTTGCAATGGACCATTATGAATTGTTTCAAAAGTACGTTCAATTAACGCTTGACGGGCTTCGATTCTAGAACGTAATGCTTGATCATATTGATATAAAGCCGTCATTGCAAAACCATTTAAATTTAAAACGAGAATTACTGGTATTAGTGGAATCCACAAGCCCCAAAACAACAAAACTAAATAACTAATAACTGTTAAAATGGCGCTAGCAATCACAATTGCAACAAGATTTCGCCACGGGGACTTGGTAAGTCTAGCAAAAGCAATTCCTAAAATTCCCCAGCTGATGATCCATGCATATTCCCAGCCGTCTATCCAAGTATTCAAAAGTGGTCTAGAATCTAGCACAGCACTAATAATTGCAGAACTTGCATGTGCTTGCAGTTCCACTCCATAAATGCGTCCCTCAGCAGGTTGTATGGATGTGACAGCAGAAGTAGTGATGAAATCTTTGACACTAGGAGCAGTTATACCAATAATTACAATGCGATCGCGTATCCACTGCGGCTGATATCTTCCGTTTTTAATATCATTAACAGATAAAATTCTAAATCTTTTTGAACCACTGCGAAAATTCAGTAGTATCTGTACTCCGCCAGCATCAGTTCTGACATATCCCCCAGAATTAGGCAAAAACCGGGATAGTTCAATATTTCCGAATCTCATAGCTTCAGGATCACGAATACCATTTTCTAGGCTATAACCTTCCCTAGCTAAATAAGTTTTTGCTAAACAAACAGACAAGGAAAATTTGTATTCTTGATCTGTTGGTGTTGCTAATAAACTGCGTCGTAATTTACCATCAGCATCAATAATTTGATCTGAAAAACAAACTTGTTCTGACGATAATGTTGGTGGAGGAGCAATTTTGTCAGGTAATACTTTTTCAATAGCAACTAGATTTTTAATATCCTTAAATGCACTAACCAGTTCAGTATGTCCAGGTTCAACAGGTAAATCTTTGACTATATCAAGACCGATGACTCTAGGTGCAAGAGAATTTAGTTTTCTTAGTAGTGCTGCAATTTCTTTGTCTGGTATGGGATATGTTCCCACACTGTGGATATCTTCTTCATTAATTCCGACAATAACAATACGTTCGTCAATCGGTTCAGCAGGACGTATACGTAGAAAATTATCAAAGACTAACCACTCTAGAGACTGCATATAACCACTAAAACGAGTAATTATTACCAGTAATATGACTGTCATTCCTGGTAATAGACCTACACGCCAAATGATTATTTGCTCTTTTATTATTCTCCACAGTTCAGCCTGCATTTATTTATTATTTATTATTTATTATTGCTTGTAAATTATCGCTCCCAAATTAATCAATTAATCCTTCTTCTCTGGCTCGCATTTCTGTTTGAATTCGCATATTTTTTCCATCTTCAGGATAAACATATAAAGCGTCTTGCAGTTTGCTCCAATAATGACGTACCATGCGTTCGCCAACACACATTCGCTCTGCGATCGCCTTATCTGTTAATCCTTCTTCAAATGCGAGAGTTAGCACCCTTAACCATTCTGGCTTTACTTCTAATCCAGTATGAACACCTTTAATATCTTTTGTATGAGTTAATCCCTGTAATGCCCAATCTACTCTAGTCAACATTTCTTGGCTAGAAAGACTTTTATCTGCAACTGTAAAACCTCCTTTATGAATATCAATATCAGGTCTGATTCTGACTAATGTTCTTACATGAGCGCTTTGGACTACGATATTTAAATTTATATGGTTTTTCATTAAATTTCTGAGTAATTTTACACCTGTATCTGGTCGCGCCATTTTTCCTGGACTCTCTGGTAAAGAAAGATCCATAACTACCAGATCAGGTAGCAGATTGGCTACTTGAGAAAGTGCTTCTTGAGCTGTGACGGCTGTCAGAAACTCAGCATCCACATATTTTTTCCGCAACACCTCTATAGTTCCACCTAATACTGATTCATGGTCATCTATTACTAAAATTTTTAGTAATGCTTGTTTTGTTAAAGCTTGTTTCATAATTCACACCTCAACAATTGATAAGATGACTATTACAGCTAACCGGGAAGTGAAAAGTCAGTAGAGATGGGATGTTTATCGCGTCTGTATAAAGAGTTAAAAGATTTATACTTATTAAATGATGTGTATATTTTAACCGTAATTTTATAAGCGTGTTATTTATAGTCTACGGAATAAAAGAATTTATATTATATATTAATGATGGTAAGCTTTTATTCATTTAAATATGCCTAATATTAGTATAAACGAAATGAAGTAATGTGTATTTACCAAAACAAGTAGCAAACCACACTGAGGTTATTACTAGAACAAAAACATTTGCCTGATGTCAAAAATCTAAAAGTTTGAAAAATAAATTCTCGCTCCGGTAAATTTTTGTAAAATCTAAGAGTAGCAAGATCAGGGTAAGTAATTTGTAGTATAAACTTACCGATATTAGTTTGTTCTTGTAGACATATATAAATAGAAGTTTGTCCCAAAACGTTAGGCAAACTAATTATAAGTAACTCTTCTATAGTCCTTAAAATAATTAGGCTACGATCTGCTGATTCATGTCGCCAAGAATTAGGAAGATCAAGATGAAAATATATGTTAGAATTATCCCTGAGCCATGGTTCTAATAGATACTGAATTGCTAAAGGCAAATTATCTTGAATATATTCTGGGAATAAGCGATCGCTTAATTGTGCTAAAGATAGATGAAAATTATCAATTTTTTTTAAAAGTTCTTGAGTTTGATTTGCCGATAGCTCTAAATCACCTTCTGGTAATAGTTCTAGACTACGACGAATAATAAAAGATTCCTGCAATATAACATCTCGAATGTTCTCTGCTTCCAAGAATATTTTTAGTGATTGTCTACAATACCACCATTGCAATGCTTGTTGATTTTTATAATAATTTTTCACTAACAAAGTTAGTGTTAATATGTAGAAAATCAAAACTAAAACTTGTACAGCAAATAGATAATTCACAGCACATATAGTTATTAGATTTTTACTAATAACATCTAGGAGTATTACATAGCATATGCTATTCTTTACCTAAATGAATTGCTTAAATTAGACAATTTATATGTCAAAAAGCGTTGTGTATATTACCTAAAACTGAATTTAACTGATATATATATTGAATCTTGAATTAATTCAAAACTTATTGATAAATTATAATTAAACAATAACGAGAGGTGAGATCCCCGACTTAAGAAGTTGGGGATCTTGTTGCTCACGAGAACATTAAACTTATAAATCAGTAATTAACCTAGTTTTTCTAAGCAAGAATTGCAGAGCTGTTTCTTGTTTAGAAATAATATCAGCAGAAGCATTCATTCCAACTTGGAGATTACAGGTATTTTGCTGATTTCCAAAACTGTAACTTTCGGGTTGAATTGTTGCTTCAAAAGATCCAGCAGCAGGAGTTGTACTAGTTGTTGCGATCGCATTTGAATTATTTACAGGTGCGATAGTATCTGGAGAAATAGCAGTCACAACACCTTGGAGAGTACCATAATCAGGATATGGACAAGCATCAACTCGCATTTGTACTTTTTGACCGATTTCCACCTTTTTAATTTCAGCCGCAGGAATTATGGCTTTCACGATTAAAGGCGCCTGATGTGGGACAATCTCTGCAACTGGTTCTGAGGGGCGTATCACCTGACCAGGATTGCGTAAATTTAGCTTGAGAATCACACCATCGCTAGTAGCGCGAATGACACTACTTTGTATTTGAATTATATTCTTTTGGAGTTCTTGTTGATATTGTTTAATTTGATTTACAAGTTCAATTTGTCGTTGAATTAAACTGTTTTTCTCTCTGATTAAAGCAGAAATACTTGATTGACCTTTCGCTTTTTCTTGCGCGATACGTTCCTGAGCAATTTCCACATTTGCTTCACTAGGATTAAGAGCAGCTTTTGCAGTTTGAAGGCTTGCTTTAGCTATATCTATAGCTCTTTTTTCAGCTTCTACTCCTAAGAGTGCTTGCTCAACAGCTAATTTTTTCTGCTCATAATCACGTTTTCCAATTGCTCCATACTGTGCTAGTTCTTTATAGCGCTCTCGATCCTCTTTGGCAAATTTCAAATCAGCATTGGCTTTCTTTAAATTCGCCTCAGCTTTTTGTAGATTTGCTTCTGCTGAGAGCAATTCACTTTGAGTTTTAATTTGTTCATTTCGATAATTTCGTTTATTCATTTCTAAGTCTGCTTTAGCAGAAATAACTGTTCTGGCTATCACATCTTTCTCAGCATCAATTTGAATATCTAAAGCTTGAGTTTGAGCTTGAATTTGAGTTAATTGTAATCTCCCGTCTTCAATACTATTTTGTAATTGACTATTTTTGATATGTAATTCCATATCATCAAGTTTTGCAATTATATCTCCTTGTTTAACTATCTGATTTTCCTTAACAAAAATACCTTTTACTGTTCCTTCTATTTCTGGTTGCACGATCCGCACATCTCCTGTAGGACGTACACTTGCAGAAGTCTTGACACTGACATTGTATTTAATGTATGAAGCCAGAGCGATCGCTGTACCAAAATTGACAATCAAAAAAATGCCAGCCAAACTTGTCCAACGACTAATCGGCGGTAGAAATTCATCAGTATTAATCGAAGGAAGAAATTTTTGATTATGAGTGTAGAGCATAATTATTGATAATTATCTTAATTAAATGTTTGGTTGTAGATAATTATTAAAAATTTTTATTAGTTAGTAATTAACTACTAAGCAATCAACAATTCAAGGACTTAAAAAATCTAAATGCTCTCCTGGGAGAGAACTTAATTCGTCCACCGAGCCTTTTAGTTTTAACCTACCTTCTTCTAAAAACACAATCCAATCAGCACGATTAATAACTCGCGGGCGGTGGCTAATCAAAATTGTTGTTTTTCCTCGACGATGCTGAAATAATTTATCTAAAACTTGTGCTTCACTGACAGGATCTAGTCCAGCAGTAGACTCATCCAAAATTAAGATTGGCGGATCATTGACAATAGCACGTGCTATTGCTAATCTTTGCCGTTGACCACCAGAAATATTTGCGCCAAATTCTCCTAAAACAGTTTGATATTTCTCAGGAAGTTTGCTGATAAATTCATCCGCTTCTGCTATTTTGCAACACTTGACAATCTGCTCAAATGTAACATTAGGCGCTCCTAAATGGAAATTTTCAATAATAGAACGACTCCAAAAATGAGCATCTTGGGGAACTAAAACTATCTGATGACGTAAACAATCAAGAGCAAGGTCATTTAAGTTATAAATTCCAATACTGATATTGCCAGATTGTAATGGGTATAAGCCTGCAATCAATTTAGCAAGGGTACTTTTACCACAACCAGATTTACCAATAAAAGCAATTACTTTACCACCTGGAATTGTTAACGAAAAATCTTCTAACAAATCTATCCTACCAGCATAGTGAAAGTTGACATTAGTACAAGTAATGTCAGCATCTCCAGGTATCCTAACAAACTGCTTTTTCGCATCTTTATCATCTTCTGGAGTAGCATCTATAACTTCCGTCAGACGTTGAACAGCAGTTTTTGCGCGAGTATATTCATCTACAAAACCAATGACACTACCAATTAAACCCAGGAAATTGCCATTCATAGCATTAAAAGCTAATAATTGCCCAATACTAAGATGTTCCTGTGGTTGAATCACCAAATTACCACCAAACCACAACAAAACCACACCGCCAATAGCAGCGACAAAGCCTGAGAATGTACTATTGATAATGGCAATTTGAATCGTATTTAAAGTCAGGGTTGTCAGACGACTAAATCGGCTTTGAAATTCATCCCAAAATTGTGGTGATGCGGTAGTAGTTTTGAGAGTAAGCGCACCTTTAAAAGTTTCTACTAAAACGCCTTGATTTTCTGCTTCTTGAACTAATAGTTCACGAGTTTTATTTCGTAAAGTAGGCTGAAAGATAACTGTAGAAATGGTCATTGCTAGAGCAATCACTACAGCCACTGTCGTCAGCTTCCAGCTATAAAATAGCATAAAGCCAAAAGAAATAATAGCAATAAAAAAGTGGCTAGGTAAACCAATAATAACTTGAGCTACTAATTGATTAATTTGATCTATATCTCGTAAACGGCTGACAATTTCTCCACTACGACGAGCTTCGTAGTAAGAAAGAGGTAAGCGCAGAATTTGTCGTCCAAATTCTAATACTAAACCTAATTGCAAACGCTGGGCAAAATGAGCAATTAAATTAGACTGTACAAATGAAAGGCTAGTAGAAACAAAATGCATCACAACCACAGCAATAGCAACAGTCGTGAGCAACTTTGTATCTCCTCTCACCAACACATCATCAGTTAAAATTTGGAGCAAAAATGGTGAGGCTAAAGATAGCAGTCCCAAAATTAAGTTTAAAGGAAATGCTTGCGCTAGTATGCCGCGAAAAGCCCAAACACGTTTTAAAAATCGCCAAAATCCACTAATCTCATCATCTTCTTGGGAAAAAAAACGAGTTTGATCTGGCTGTAATAACAACATCAGCCAATCTGTCCAATTATCTGCGACATCCTTTTTAGACAGATAACGAATACCTACAGCTGGATCAGCAATTACATATTTTTGACCTTGCTTGCCATATAAAACAACCCAATGATTTCCCTGCCAGTGAATAATTGCTGGTAAAGGAGATTCTTTTATTCGGTTTAAAAGTTCTGGCGAAGTTTTAACTGGACGAGCATTAAACCCAAGTGCTTCTGCACCCCGCTTTAACCCTAATAAAGTAGTTCCAAACTGTCCAGTACCTACCATTTCACGGATGTGATTGAGAGTAAAATTACGTCCATAATGCTTAGAAATGGTAGCTAAACAAGCAGCCCCGCAGTCTTCTTCACTATGCTGTTTAACAAACTTGTATTTCATCTGTAGTCCACCCAAAAGATTGAGAACCTGAAGGTTTAGTCAATCTGTTTGCTTGTTCCTGAAATGATTTAACACTGACGATAATTTACTAATTAAGTAAAGAGATACAAAATCAATCGACGTAGTAGTTCCAACCCACTCAAACCATATTTACGTCCACGTAGTCCACTAAAATTAAAGCCAAAGGTAACTTCTGAAAGTGAATATCCAGTTTGTTGTTTAGATGAAACGTTGTTTACACCATCTGAAAAATTATTTTCATTATTTGCAAAAGTAACAATATCGGTCTTTTTGATCACAAAATCATATAATGAAGATGAACGCCCCCCAGTTGCAATTTCCTGTTCTTTTTCAGATAAATCCACTAACAAATCTGAGAAGGGAATCATTGATACCTCAACATTAGCGTCACTTAACTGTTGTAGATAATTTAATAGTCGCCTAAGAGGAATTGACCGAAAATTAGGTTCAAATTTGGCATAAATTGTAGAACTAAAAAGGGTTTTACTTTGATTAACTACCCTTGTTTGTCATAACTGGGTTCAAGATACTTTTATCCCTATTTCAGTAAAATCTTTCAGGCACTTTTCATGCTAAAGTATTTCAAAGTTCCACTAAAATAACCCTTTTTGTTTCTAAAAATTTAAAGCTTTCTTCTATCCCTAGAATAAGTTCTTGATAGTTTTAGCCAAAGCTTCAGTTCCCTGTATTGTCTTGCTTGCCTGCTGAAGGTTTTCTTCAGTACTCTCTGTGTCATCTCCTGTATTCGATCCGCTTAAATATTTATCGAATGGGGATCTATAACTATTCTTTGCCGATATCCCAACACCACCCGATATAGTAGCGGCAGCCTCATCTGTAAGTTCCTCTAGCGACAGAGGAATATGTTGTAATCTCATTTTTTTCTCCTGCAACACTCATAAATACGTGCAAAAGTCCATAGACTTACTCCCAGATAGGGATGCTCTGGAATCTATAATTAATGGACATTTTGACTATTGGTTGAGTTATTTAACCCTGTTCTGTCACTTCCGGAAAACAATAATCGTAGGGAAATACTGGAACTTTTATCTAATCAAGCTTTGAGCTTTTCTTTTCTAATAGAAACTAAAATTTGTAGCCAAAAAATGAAAAGTAAAGCTCCGAAAGGCTTTCAGCGATTGAGTTTTCCCAGTTTGACACAAGAGGGTTAACCAACCTTAAAAAATCTGCCTAATCTTACCGAACTTTAGTCAAATTCAGCAGT
>NZ_AJLJ01000497.1 GCF_000317245.1 Fischerella muscicola SAG 1427-1 = PCC 73103 | reverse complement strand
GAGTTCTTCTAAGGCAGAAGTGAAGACAAATTTATTGCTAAAGCTCTTATCGATAAAAGAGCCATTAATACCTGAACCAATCACCTTGTCAAGTCTTACGGTTTGATACTCAAAATCAGTGAAGTCAACTTCATCAAGTGCCACTAGTTGACCACCACCAGAAATCAGTTCTTGCTGCTCTTCGGCCACTTCGCAAAACAAATTAGATACATACATTTCGTGAGACATAGTTGTAAAACTCCTTGCTTGTAGTGTTGTTGTACTTGATTGTGAGACTTGAAGTTGATTAGCTTTTTATTAGCTGAACTTCTTGTTTATTACGATATACGCTTGCTAACATGTCAGTCACTTACACTTTCTGTAAACTTATTTGTCTGCTTGAGAAACATGAATAGCAGAATTATACGAGCGCGATTTCTGAAAAGTACATACCGACCAATCAAAGCAAAAACCCAGTTTATGGAAAAACTGGGTTCTTTAGAATTAAAAACATTA
Source organism: Fischerella muscicola SAG 1427-1 = PCC 73103 (assembly GCF_000317245.1). Classification (GTDB taxonomy): domain Bacteria; phylum Cyanobacteriota; class Cyanobacteriia; order Cyanobacteriales; family Nostocaceae; genus Pelatocladus; species Pelatocladus muscicola_A. The sequence goes on along the minus strand of NZ_AJLJ01000497.1, from coordinate 40,941 downwards.
ACATCAATTGGAAAATATTTAAACTAAATCAACTCATTCAAAAATTAACTATTAGAATGATGAGAAAGTTCATGCGTTTTTGCAATGCGATCGCTAATCAACTTTAACTGTGTTTGACTGTTCACAGGGTCTCTGGGAAGAGGAACTTCTGTATTTGGCCAGTCAGATAGGTCATTGCATGGACATGAATCAGCAGGCATACCCAGATTTCGCACAGGTATAGGCATTGTACAGCGCGAACAGGGATACATTGCCCAAGCGGATGTTAGCAGTTCGCTAATAGTTTCGGCTGTACCTTCAAGATAGCAGTCACCTGCTTCTTCAGAAATAATTTTCTGCCAGCATTCTTCAAACTCGTCACTATAGCGATCGCCTGTAATCACAGACTTGGGTAACAAAGCTTCTTCGCCATTATTGATAATGACTTTTTTGCCTAACTGAAGCCAGTAAGCTAGATATTTTTTAACTTCATTCTTAGATGCCATACTTTCAATTCTATTGAGATTTTGGATACTTAATTTGGAATAAATTCTTAAGAAGAGTCATTTGTTATTTTAGTTATTCTCCCCCATCTACCTTGTCCACGCCAGGTGCTACAACGGAACGCCACGTGTAACGGGGGGAACCCCCAAGGGCGCAGTGGTACCCTGCGGGAAGCCGCGCAAAGCGCGTCTACGGAAACCTCCGCAACGCACTGGCTCCCCGTGTCCCCTTCCAATCCCCGATCGCTGATCCCCGATCCCCTAAAGACAAAGGTGAACCAAGCAAACTAAGGTTGAGAACATGACCACCAGTAACTAGATAAACAGGTTCACAAATTGTGCCTAAGTGCCGCACCAACCCACCTAAGCGATCGCGAAAAGTTCGACCCATTGGATAAGCAGGTATCACACCCCATCCTGTTTCTTCTGCGACAAAAATCATATCGGCTGCTACTAGTTGTACTGTCTCTAAAAACTCTTCCATAGTCTTTTCCCACATAGCTTCTTCCTGAGAGAGTAGATTAGCTACCCAAGTTCCCAGAGAATCAACTAAAACGCAGGTGCTTGGTGGCATTTGGGCAAGAGTATCAGACAATTGCTCTGGTACTTCCAACGTCACCCAATCTGAGGGGCGTCGTTGCTGATGCTGTTGAATACGTTGCAGCCACTCTTGATCAGCAGGATCGTGACTTGCAGTTGCTATGTAAACTACTGATTTGTCTGATTGTATTGCTAAAGCTTCTGCACACTCACTTTTCCCAGAACGCGCAGGCCCAGTCACCAGAATGATTTGATTCATTTTTAGCTCCAGAAATCCAATTATAAAAATCTCATAACACAAAGTTAAAAATAAAATGAGAAAAGGGGAATCATAAAATTAAAACTGAGAAATAACCATTACCCTTGCCTTATAAGTGATCCCCAATCCTTAACGTTCAATGAGTCCAGCTACTATAAGGAGGGAAACCAGCAAAACACTAGCTTTCCCATACTCCTAATTATTGGCTTTATTCGTGGCCCTTTACTGAATATCTTGAATAAACTAGGAATTGAAACCTTTACCATAATTTTTCACTTTGGGGATGAGATTGTTGACCCCAAATAACTTTTAAGAGATAAAATTAACACTCAGCATCCTATTGATGTAACTATTGGGAAAACTCAAAAATCCCAAATATCAATTCAGCACCATCCACAATCACAACTCACAGAAAAGTTAGAGATACCCATTATGAAAGCAGGCTTAAAGCGTATTGAGGCTACTCTACATGATTTAGGAAATCGCGACACCACCACTACTGAGCCATCAGATATCAATAAGCAGTCTTTATCATTTCGGATCAGTATTGGTGAAGTAGAAAAGTCAGAAAATGGTGATATCCAATCTGAAGATGAATATAATGAGCAATCACATGAGTATTCCCAATTTCATCACGACTCTGTCCAAACATTCCCTGTAGAAGAAAACGGTTACAAAACACCAAGCCTACCCAAATTCAAAACTCCTAGCTTTACCAACCATCGCAATGCAGCCAACCCAGCATTGGCAATGAATTTGTTGCAAGAAATACAAGAAATGGTTGGCGCTTGGCAGGCAGAACTGCAAAAAATCGTGCGGCAAATCCAAGACGTTTATCTAGAAGGGCCAATAGTTAATGGTTGGTTAGAGTCACACACAGACAACGAACCTAAAGGAAGCGCAACGCTACGTCATGCAGAAGTCAATCGCTTGATGGACTATGTAGAAGAAATTTGTGCTCAACAAGCTAAAATTTCTTCTCAATCATCCTCCGCAGGCTATCGTTTGTGTGGTTTAGATGCTTCCGGTACAGTGTGGACACGTCCGTGTCCCCCCGATCAGGTTGCAAGTGTGAGTATGGCGATCGCTCGTTACCAAAAGTTACGTCAGTTATTAGGACGCAAGCAATACTTAGAAACTCGTTTGGCACAACTAGCTGAAACACTTGTGGTATTACATGGTCACATTCAATGTCAGTAAAGCAAGTAACAGGCAATTAACAATAAGGCCTCAAAACTTTTAATTTGCGGTGATAGCAAATTTAACTATGAGCATCTTACGTAAAGATATCAGGGTGATTTCCGAAAAAACTCGGTTGGTGAGTCAGGATTTTTTGGTATAGATTAGCTCCAGAACAGGCAAGATTGAATTTTTTTATGGTTAGTAGTTAGTGGTTATTAAAATAACCAACAACCGACAACTAACAAAAATTCAACAACCCACTCCAAAACCAAAAACTTCCTATGCCAGATACGCCAATCTCTGCCATTATCTGTACTCACAATCGAGATAATTATTTAGGCACTGCTATAGATAGCCTCCTAGCGCAGGACTTTGCTGATGGCTTTGAAGTGATAGTGGTGGATAATGGTTCTAGCGATCGCACCAGTTCTGTTGTAGAACAAAGAGCGAATCATTCCCACCTGAAGTATGTTTTTGAACCTATTGTTGGTCTATCTGTAGCTAGGAATACAGGCGCTCAGGTTGCCAGTGGTGAAATTCTGGCTTACCTTGATGATGATGCTGTAGCAAGCCAAGGTTGGCTACAAGTTTTATATAACGCCTATAAAAATAACCCAAAATTAGCGATCGCTGGTGGTAAAGTCAGCTTGTTATGGTCAGAGGGAATGCAAGCACCACGATGGTTATCTCAAGGATTAGCTGCTAATTTAGGGGCATACGATCTGGGTGACAACACAGTTTACATAGACAAGCCTGGTTTAACTCCCAGGGGTTTAAATTACTCAATACGTCGTAGTTTTTTAGAAGAAATAGGCGGCTTTGATCCTCAGCTTGGCCGCATAGGTAAAAATTTATTATCGAACGAAGAACTACAAATGACCGAACTTGCCCTCCAAAGAGGTGGGCAAGTTATGTATTTACCGCAAGCCCACGTATTTCACAATGTAGCCCCCGAACGTCTGAAACGTTCTTGGTTTTTAAATCGCGGTTGGTGGCAAGGTATTAGCGAATGTTATCGAGAACAACTAGCAGGTACAGCAGGTTTCGGTCAGCTACAACGTGGTAGCGAACGTTTTTCACGTGGTTTATATAAAGCAGTTAAATATTTTGCTGATCCAGCAGAACGATTCGACAAGCTTGTTTACGCCTATGGTCAGATTGGTTATTTAAATGCTGCGATCGCAGGCTTGTTATTAAAAAGAGTCAATAGTCAATAGCGATTAACTACTATACAGGCACACATCTGTACGCTCCTACTGACCACTAACTATTAACAAAATATTATGTCATTTTCTAAAATACCAGTTTCTGTACTAATTCCAGCTAAAAATGAAGAAGCAAACTTGCCCGCTTGTCTTGCTAGTGTGCAAAGAGCAGATGAAGTTTTTATAGTAGATTCGCAAAGTAGTGATCAAAGCGCCGAGGTTGCAAAAAATTATGGTGCAAATGTTGTGCAATTTTATTTCAAGGGACACTGGCCTAAAAAGAAAAATTGGTCTTTAGAAAACCTCAATTTTCGCAACGAATGGGTTTTAATTGTAGATTGCGATGAGCGTATCACCCCTGAGTTGTGGGAAGAAATTGCCCAAGCAATTCAAAATCCAGAATATAATGGCTACTACCTGAATCGTCGTGTATTTTTCTTAGGTAAATGGATTCGCCACGGTGGTAAATATCCAGATTGGAATTTGCGTTTATTTAAGCATCAAAAAGGGCGTTACGAAAACCTTCATACAGAAGATATTCCTAATACAGGTGATAACGAAGTTCACGAACACGTCATCTTAGATGGAAAAGTCGGATATCTCAAAAACGATATGATTCACGAGGATTTTCGTGATCTTTTCCATTGGTTAGAACGCCACAACCGCTATTCTAATTGGGAAGCCCGTGTTTACTATAATTTGCTTACAGGGAATCATGATCGCGGTACTATCGGCGCGAAATTATTTGGCGACGCTGTACAGCGCAAACGCTTTTTAAAAAGAATTTGGGTGCGACTACCGTTTAAACCATTTTTGCGATTTATGTTGTTCTATTTGATCCAGCGCGGTTTTTTGGATGGTAGGGCTGGATATATTTACGCAAGACTATTGAGCCAATATGAATATCAAATAGGGGTTAAACTCCACGAATTACGCCACTGTGGTGGCAAACTCAATACTAAATCTACTTCAGAGATATCGGGAATTAGGGATTGGGGATTGGGGAGAATAGCTAATGACCATTGACAAATGACAATTGTACAGACGCGATGAATCGCGTCTCTAATGACCAATGATAAATGAGCAAGCATTTATAGATTTACGCAAATATGACCAATCTTGGTTTGAGCGTGGGCGTCCCAGTTGGTATGTTCTGCTGTGGTGGTTTGTGCAGGCGATCGCTTTTCCTCTGACTCCTCATCCGTTAAATGGTCTGCGTTGTGCCTTATTACGCCTGTTTGGCGCTCGTGTTGGTGTAGGGGTATTAATTAGACCTACTGCTCGCTTCACTTACCCTTGGAAAATCACAATCGGTGACTATAGTTGGATTGGGGATGACGTAGTTTTATACAGTCTGGATTACATACATATAGGTGAACATTGCGTAATATCTCAGAAAAGCTACCTGTGTACTGGTAGTCATGATCTCTACGATCCAGCCTTTGGGTTAAAAACAGCGAGTATCTGCATTGATAATGGGGTATGGTTAGCAGCAGATTGCTTTGTTGGCGCCGGGGTTAAAATTGGTGCAAATGCAGTCATTGGCGCTCGTAGCAGTGTTTTTACTGATATACCACCTACACAAGTTTGTTGGGGAACACCATGTCGTCCTCGTTATCCCAGATTCAAAGAACAAATTTAACTTTTAATACCAATTCACTAAAAGGGGCGCACAGCCGTTGCACCCCTACTACATTTGTAGTCTGATGAAAAATTACAAAATCCCGATCATGTGCAGTAAACCGCGTCCGGTAATCAATTCAATCATCAACGCAATAAAGCCAAGCATGGCAATGCGACCATTCCAGACTTCTGCACTCGTAGTAATACCCCATTCCCAAGCTTCTGGTGGATACATTTTTACCTTTTTCTTCATTTGGTAAACTTGCGAGAGCTTGATACTAGGAGCTGTCAGAGCATCAACTACTAAGTCTGCTAAAGCTCTAATAAATACTGGATGGGTATTGAGAGCAGGTACACGGCGGAAGTTATGAATTCCTGCTTCTTCTGCTAGTTCTCGATACTCAAGATCAATTTCTTCTAATGTTTCGATGTGTTCGGAAACAAAACTAATCGGCACGACTACTAAGTCTTTAACACCATTTGTTGCTAGTTCCGGGATAGCATCTTCAGTGTAAGGTTGTAGCCATTCTACTGGACCAACACGACTTTGGTAAGCCAATGTATGAGCATTGGGTCGATCCAGTGTCCGCATGATTAAATAGGTGCATTCCTCAATCTCTTGCTGATAGGGATCACCTGCTTCTTCTACATAGCTTTTGGGAACACCATGAGCGCTAAAGAAGACGTGAGCTTCTTCTTTGTTGGGTACTTGGTCAATTTCTTGGGCGATTAATTCTGCCATCGCCTGAAGATAGCCTGATTGTTTGTACCAAGAAGGAATAACCGTGTATTCTATCTGCTGGAGTCTTGGGTCTTCTTGCCAAAGTTTTTCTAAAAGCCGGAAGCTAGAACCACTCGTGCTGATAGAAAATTGCGGATACAGAGGCAATATAATTAGTTTTTCAATCCCATCTTGGATAATTCGGGCGATCGCTTCTTCGGTGTAAGGATGCCAGTAACGCATACCGATGTAGATTTTTGCATCTTGCCCCAAAGCTTGCAATTCTTGTTTGAGTGCATCTGCTTGGGCCTGGGTAATCCGCCGTAGTGGAGAACCACCACCTATTTTGCGGTAGTTTTCTTGAGATTTTTTCGTACGCCGTGAAGCAATAAACCAGGCCAGAGGTTTTTGCAACCAGGGAAAAGGTAGGCGAATAATTTCCGGATCAGAAAACAGATTAAAAAGAAATGGTCCTACATCTTCTAGCTTCTCCGGACCACCGAGATTGAGTAGTAATACGCCTACACGACCCATAGCAGTAACAATCCCCCAATCTTTTCAGCTTTTTTACTAATGTTAACAATATATCTTTATTAAATATATAAGTTAACGACTAAGGATAGAGGCAGTGGCTACAATTTTACGAGATTTGAGTTATCGTTACCAGTGGCTATACGATGGTATATCCCGTGTGGCAGCTCTAAGTATTGGTGGTGAACAACGTTTTCGACAATTAGCGTTGCAAGGCTTAACAATTCACTCAGATACTAAAGTCCTTGATTTGTGCTGTGGAAGTGGACAAGCAACACAATTTCTAGTTAAATTGTCACAAAATGTAACAGGATTAGATGCTTCACCATTATCTCTGCAACGGGCAAAACAGAATGTCCCACAAGCAGAATATGTGGAAGCTTTTGCTGAAGAGATGCCCTTTGCAGATAATCAATTTGATCTGGTACATACAAGTGTTGCTTTACATGAAATGCAACCAGAGCAATTGCGAAAAATTATTCAAGAAGTATACCGTGTACTTAAGCCTGGTGGAGTGTTTACTTTTATAGATTTTCACAATCCTCATAATCCTTTGTTTTTGCCATCTGTATGGCTGTTTTTGTGGTTATTTGAAACGGAGACTGCTTGGCAGTTGTTAAAGACTGATTTGCCTGGATTATTAATGGAAATGGGGTTTAGTATTGACAAGCAAAGTTTGTATGCAGGTGGAAGTTTGCAAGTGATACAGGCGACTAAGGAATGTAATACTGTTTCACCATAAATTCTGATACATTTGGCACAGGGGAAGGGGGGACAAAGAAGACAAGGGAGGCTTACTAATTCAAAATACCTGCGGTAGGTGCGTATCCCTCACGGGACGCTTTGCGACTCAGCGACTTGGTGGAAGTAGCCGCTTTGCATCTACAAAATAAAGGACTTTTTGATTTGTTGCCCCATGCCCAATGCCCCTATTCTCTTGATCTGCTTTCTGCTTTAACTTCTCCCACAATAGCCTCTGATGCAAGATTTGCTAAATCAACATCCTGTAACAAATTAGCCCAGTCCTTGGCAAGCATAGGATTTTTTGGTTCATCAAGGCGGAGTTTAGCCAATTCAGACAAAGCTGAGTACCAAATCCCATTTTCAGCATAAATTGCAACGCGCTGTCGTGGTTTAGTAGCTGATTTTAAAAGTCCTTTTAAGTTTGGTTGAATTGCTATCTTTTGCACCCATCCACGCACAAATATTGGGTTCAGTAGTCTTTGTTGAGAACAATAAAGTTTGAAGTACCATTGATAATCTTTGTTAAGTACTATGGGTACTGTTGATGGCACTGTTAATCTCACAACACCTGGTGTATTAGGTAGAGTAAAATAAGTCTGATAGATTTCTTCATTTGCTTCATTCTGTAATACAAATTCTCCAGTGGGTGTCTCTTGTGGTTTATACGGTACAAAAAACCAAAAGCTAGGATTATCATCAACCGTCAAACCTACATTTTTTTCTGGCATTAATGCAGTTGTTAGTAAATCCACTGATGGACACTCACCACGGCTTCCAGTTCCTATCCTATTAGTAGGTCTACCCCGCCTTGATCCATCTGGTTCTTTGTTTTGAAAGTGAATTTCTATATTCTGAGAATTGTTATTATTAAAATTTTGATTTACTGTTTGATTGGATTGGGCTATTTCTGGTACAAAATAGCTCATCCAGACAAGCAACATACAAACGATCGCCAATGCCAATTTTGATTTACTCATTTGTCATTATTTTTGGCTGAACTAAAGTACAGTTTGTTTATAAATGTTATTGTTATTCTTCACTTTGAGATGAAGTCAAGGTTGCCACTGTTGCTCCACCTGTTAGTAGGACTAATGCTGATGGAAACAGTGGTATCCATAATCCTTGTATTAATAAGAACAAACAAACCAGATATAAAATGCTGATCGCACCGATTAAGGCAATGAGCAGGCGTAAGCGCGATCGCAACTGCCAAGCCAGTACACCTCCCGCTACACACCAAATCCAAATCCACAAATTTTCACCCCACTTTGGTAAAACCCATAATAGCGGTCGATTATCTAGCACAGCACTGAGTATCTGACTAACCATATGTGCTTGTACAACAACCCCTGGCATTTGCTTGTGGGACCACATTTGGCTACTGTAGGGAGTAGACCAGTAATCGTGAAAACTTTCGGCGGTTGTACCAATAATCACTATGCGATCGCGGACTGATTCGGCAGTGAGTGAACCGTTAAGAACCTCTTTGAGAGTAACTGTTTGGGCGACTGGATCGGCAGCACGCCAATTTAACAAAACTTGATAACCGAGATTATCTATACCAGTGTAACCACCAATGTTTTGTTCTATAGTCTTAAAGACCACCTTGCCAAACTGCCAATTATTTTCAGGTATCAGTAGTTGAGGTTCAATACCTTGGTTTTTTAAGTAACGGCTAGCAAGGCGAAAGCTAAAAGATTTATCAGTCGCGCAGGGAGGCGCACCAGACATAGCCAAAATTTGGCGACGGATGACGTTATCAGGATCATTAGGGACATCACTAAAACCTTGACGTTGGATTTGGCTAGAAACTTCTGGGGGTGGTGGAACGCCAGGATTTGTTTTTTCTTCACTGGCTTTGCATATAGCAATAAAGTGATCGCTTGTTTGCATTGTCTTGGCTAAATCTGCATATTCTGGTTTGGTTGGGTTTTCGCGATAGATATCCAAACCAATCACACGGGGGTTGAAGCGTTCCAGTTTTTTTACCGTTTGAGCTAATGCTTTGTCTGATAATGATGCTCCTGCTCTTTCTTTGGCAGGTTGGGCGCTAACATCAGCTTCTGTCACTTCTACTATAAGTATACGAGGATCGGTTTTTTCCGGAGGGCGCGATCGCATCAATAAATCAAAGGCTGCGAGTTCCCCCAACTGCAAAATTCCTAGCGATCTGATACCAATGGCTAGGGTTGTGATTACTAGACTGGCTTTCAAGATCAGCGGGAGAATGCGTCGGCTGGGCAAAATTGGGCGGCGATCGCTCACACGCTCTTCTGGCCAAACTAACGGTTCTGCGGCGGGATTCTGGCAAATTACTGGTAGCCAGCTAGCACAGGGAAATTCATTTTCCAAACCCTGTAATTTATCCTGTGCTTCCCGCACTGCTAGATAGAAAGATTCCCCATAAGCAAAAGCCTCTAGAAAGTGCTTTAAAAATTCCTGGGCGACAAAATCGGGGACTGGTTCTCGCATGACAATCATTTGCGGAATTTGCAGAGAACCCAATTCCCGCGCTAATTCTAAACCTTCGCAGGAGTTAAAAATTACTAAATTTAAACCCCGTGCGATCGCTGCTTTGAGAGCATTTTTTAATTGGGCGATCGTCAAAGTATCTGTTTGATTAAGATGAATTCGACCACTTTTTGCTTCAGCATCCGTTGAACCATGACCTGCGAAAAACAATATATCCCAGCCTCGTTTATCCCAAAGCCACCGATCTAACTCTCGGCGTTGTGGTTCAACTAAAAAACAATTTCTGCGCCCGGTAACTGCTCTAAAATCCTCCGATCTTGTTGGACATCGATTCCTTGACTATTACCTAGAACTGCTAATATCCTGATTCTTCGTCCAGGATTTTTATGTAACAGCTTAACTTGCTCAACCTCCAAAATGCTTGAACATGCCACTGCCTTTTGGTAATCTTCAAAAAAATCCCACAGATGCCAAGGTAAACGCCTAACTTGATTGTCTTCTGTTGCTAGAATTAAGCGTATTTCATCATCTGGGTTTAATTTTGTGCGTAATTTTTGATCAATGTGCCGAAATGGCTCAGATTTCAACCAGGAATTAATTTGTTTGTGTAAATCGTCGCATAAATTACTAAAATCAATAGAGGAAACATTCGTGACATCTTCTTCGTCTATTTCAATATCTATATCCTCTAAATCATCTGCGTAATTGCGCCAATCAGATCCAGGATAGAGAGCTTCATAAAGTAATTGATAAAGCAGCTGCCAACGTTTGTAGAGTGGCCAAAGTTCTGGTGCAGCTGGTAGGCTACCCGTAAATTGCATAGCAATTGGATTGCCATCTTCCCACAGTGAAGCAGTCACAGAGGAAAAGCCTTGCTTTAAATTACCCTTTCCCAGGTTTAATACAACCAGTTTACTCATGGCTCTTAGCCAACAAGCTTCTCAAGCATAAAGTTTTCTTTAATACTGATATCACCTAAAGCTACCTGTAAACAAAAACTTTTTCCTGGGGGAGATTTAAACTTTTTGAGTTGAATAAAATGGTCATGACTTCTAGATTGTACTTCTTGAATAATGTTTCCTGACCCCGAAAGCAAAAGTAATTTCAGATCAGGTGGTAAATACATTTCTTCATTGGCTGGATGCAGCTGGACACGGATACTGACTTTATCATCGATCTCTGATGTCAGACCAATCAGCAGTACAACAGCAGTATCCCTTAATTGCATCCCTAAATCAATTAACTTAGCTCCCTTAACCCGAACTTCATTCAAGGTAGCATCATGTCGGAATTGTACAGCTAAAGTATGTTGTTGTGAACTACAGAAGGTGTCAAAAGAGTGCCAACCTGCTTCAAAGACATTTTTAAACCATTTACTTAAGTTATTTACCAAAGAGTGGTTATATTCAACGAGATTACCTTGATGGTTTAAGAGCCTTTTTTGGTACAAATCTTGCCTTTCTTCATCTAGTGCTAGTAATGCCATCCATTCTTCATGACTTATATTTTCGGGCAAATCAGGAGTCCAGTGATCTAGTTGCTTAAGTAGTTTGTCTACTTGGATGCTTGACAATGTTGGCAAAGTTTTTACCTCTGGTTTTTGTATAGAACATATTTCTCGTGCTACCCACATGACATTTATATCTGCAATTAAATCCTCTTCATCTAATAAGTAAGTTCGATCTATCAGGTCATAATTAGCTTTCTTGCGAATTTGTTGATGAGTTGTGTATCCCCACACTCCTAACCAGTTTTCTTCTAAATTTATCTGCACAGCTAGATAATAATTAGCCACCCAGTTGGGAATATCAACCCATTCTTGAGGAATGCGAAATTCTGTCAGATTACTTTTATCGGTAGGGATTAATACTAGACGCAGATCACCCAAAGTTATACAAGTACCACTGACAAATTCCCAAATACTAGGTAACTGATGATAACTAGGCCACACATTTAGAGTTTCATCCAAATCTGGGTCTTGTTTCAACATATTTAAAAAAGAATTCAAACATAATAAATTTAGGTAGGCATTCCAACGAGCAGCAGGGTTAGAGTAATGGTTTTGAGCAGATATTTGCCATGCAGATTGTTGCTCTTGAGATGATATCTCTAACCATAATTTATCTGGATAAAGCGTTATTAAGTCATTCATTTCTAATTTCATATATTTCATCTCTGATTGAAAAAATAAAATTTACTTTTTAACCATTCTTCAACAAATCCAGCTATTTTATGATTGACTAATTCTAGGGAATGTTTTTCTAGTTTCATACTCTGTTCTAACTCATTTTTTAGGCATGTCGTTATATCTTTCTTGAGATATGAAATTATCTGAGATGCTTCGGAAAGAAATACAGTTATTTGCTGATAATTTGTTTGCCCTAAAAGATGAATTTGATTCGTAAGCATTGACAGTTTGTCCTGCTCTGGAAACTGTTCTCCAATCCTATCTAATGTAGAGTAAAGTATTTTTTGGCAATGAAGACGCAAACATTCATTCATAGTATCCTTGATATTTTCAAGCTCTATTTCATTTTTAACGCGAATATCTGGATAAAATTTATTCAATTCAATAACTAAATCTTTTAATATATTCCTAATATATCTAGATGATTGACGAGCTACTTGATATTGTTTTTGTAATTCAGGATACTTATTTTTGAAAATTATCGCTATTTCTGTTTGAGTTAAATTTAGTCCTTGCCAAAGTTTTAGCATCGTTTGACCAGCTTCTGGCAGAGATGCAAATAAATTTGCAACAATTGACTGAACTTGCTCCCATGCCTCTTGCTGTATGAGATTATCCCAAGGTGTAGGTATGGGATCAAAATTATTTTCATATTCTTCTAGGGGTAAAAAACGTTTGGTGCGATAATCACGAGCTGCCCGCACACATATTGATAACATATGTTGAACTTTTTCACTAGAAATTGACGCTGTCGGAAAATCTAGTTTCTTAATTTTTTGATTATAGTAATAGGCAATTTGTTCTAGATGCTGTTGATTTGGAGGTTCTAAACTACGCCCTCCTTGACAGCGTGCTGGCTGGTAAATTTTATCTAAATATTGCCAAACCAAGCAGTAGGAATCAAGTTTTTTGTGATTTATTCCTTGATAAAGCAATGCTTCACGTAATTCTTTAGCACTTAAATCTTTTAGTAAACCATAATCAGAAAATTTCCCTCTCTTTGCTTCCAGATCATATTGATAAATGGTATTGCTGATCAGCCTGATAATTGCTGTTTTAGCATATCCTTCGATATTCGTCAGTGGATGTTCAAAATTAAAATTTTTGAGGAGTTTACTCGCTGGATTAGCAGCTGCATTAGCGATTTGAAAAAATTCTTCTAGTGGATATCTATGCTGGAGGTATTTAAATCTTTGATAAGATTTTTGAGAAGCCCACAAGCAAGCTTCTTGCAAATATGCAGATAAATGTCTCCCAGCAATGAAAGAAGACGTGGAGAGGGGAACAGAATAAGACGCGGGGAGGCGGGGACGGGGTGATGTGGAGAAACTCCTCGTGTCTCCTTGTCTCCCGTGTCTTTCTTGTCTCCTTTGTCCACCTTCTCCCCTGTGTCCTTGTGTCTCCGTGTCCTCTTCTGTTAATTTCTCTCTAATCACTTTTAGAAAGTATTGCGCCCAAAATTCTTCATTAGCACCTGTTTCTGACTCTACTAAACTCCTCATACAACGTTCTAGTTCTGGATCTGTTCGCCAAATAGGATTTCCACCACTACCGGGATTACCAAAACTGAGGAACGTTGAGAACTTTTCAATCATGTCTTCACGTTTTTTCATGAAGTGTCCTCTGCTTGTTGCTGAGGTTAACTGTTGATGAGTCAACCTAATCTTCAAAATATCCGAGATGTTGCTATTTATGTATGGGAATTGCAAACACGGGATTATGCAGTAAATGTCGCTAAAATACCTAAATTTTATGAAATTTTTGGTTCAGACTATTTTGAAGCTTATTTTACTATTGTTCACTTGACTATTGCTGCGATCCCTGTAATGAGCGATTAAATTAAAAATGCGAGTTTTCTCAAAATCATCTTGCGATTATGCGATCGCTATTTATTCAATTTCTATCCTTGGGGGGAGGATATAATTAATTGTGACACTTAAATAGCTGCCAACTACATAGTTAATTCTCAGATCAGTCTATGCTATAGAAAATAAAATCAGAAAATCTATAGGAAAGACAAGCAATGACTATAAAAACCCATAAATCTGATTTTTTTAAGCCTCTTGGAGAGAAATCAGATGTAGATCATCAACTAATTAAGGTAAAACAAGTAAAAATTAATGCTAGTACAGGACTTTTTATGGAGTCATCCAAATGGGCTAAAGGTGAAAAGACAGTGAGTCCACGTTATCGTTTTACATCGGCCAAAGAGCAAGTTTCTCAAATCAAGAAAATTTGGTATATTTTCCCCTTTACTCTGTGATTTATTCAAAATACGCGGTTTTTCAAAAGTTTTTACTGGCTAATTATAAATTGCTGCGTATTGTTTGAAATTTGTCTGCTGAATCCAAAGAATATCCTCTTACTTGAAATCAGTAAATGATTTCACTTCTAATTTGTCGCGTAGTACTTCATCTAGGATTACTCCTTCCGAGCGTTTCCGCACACCAATCATAAATAATACTCTTCAATCTTGATTGGACTCATAGTTATTGCGTTGAAATTAACCAAGCGATCGATTGTGCTGCTGTTTCAGTCATTTCTCTAAGTTCAGACTTTCGATTTATGATTTCATCCTTTTGGTAGGCTGAACATCAAAGCAACACAACCATAGAAAGATGAGATTATATTTCTAGATTTTTAGAATAGTTTTAGAAAAGCAATTATTTTTAGATAATATTTAAACGCAAAATAGATATTTGTGTTTCTTATTAATACCCAGATCAGCCCTAACTCTATTACAGGGTTGAGTTTGAATATGCAATTTTTTAGTAATCTCTCACTAATATTTATTGCACTAAGAGTAGATAAAAAACTTGAAAAGCTACTGCAAATAGAGATAACTATTCAAAAAAAGTAAGCATTACAGTTATTTCAGATATATCACGTACAATAATATCAAGCAAAGTAAGGATGAATATTAATTATCAAAACAATCCAAATTTACTAATTGTGGCTGTAATTACTATAGCTGCATTATTTGCTGTCCAATTTATTGTGCAATGGTGGCGAGAACAGCAATATAGTCTGAAAGGTAAAACGGTGCTGATTACAGGTGGATCACGAGGACTAGGTTTGGTAATGGCACGTCAGTTAGTACAGCAAGGAGCAAATTTGGCGATTTGTGCGCGTGATCCCGCAGAATTAGAAAGAGCGCGTATCGATTTACAACAACGTGGGGGAGAAGTACTGGCTGTACCTTGTGATGTCACCGATGAACTTGAAGTTAAGCAGATGATTCGACTTGTGAGCGATCGCTTTGGCCAGATTGATGTGCTAATCAATAATGCAGGTACTATCCAAGTAGGGCCGATACAAGAGATGACTCTTGACGATTACGAAGAAGCTATCAAAATTCATTTCTGGGCGCCACTATATACAACTCTGGCTGTTCTACCCCAAATGCGCCAGCGATATGAGGGACGAATCGTAAATATTTCTTCTATCGGTGGTAAGGTGAGCGTACCGCATCTGTTGCCTTACAGTGCTAGCAAGTTTGCTTTAGTTGGGCTTTCGGAAGGAATGCACTCAGAATTGGCAAAAGATGGAATTGTTGTAACTACTGTTTGTCCTGGTTTGATGCGTACGGGTAGCCCATATAATGCTTTTTTCAAAGGAAAGCATCGCGAGGAATACGCTTGGTTTAGCATTAGTGATTCTCTACCCATACTCTCTATCAGTGCTGAAAGTGCAGCCAAGCAAATTATTGCTGCTTTGAGACGGGGAGATGCAGAAGTCATACTATCAATTCCAGCGCAGATAGGCGATAAATTTCACGCCCTATTTCCAGGTTTCACCTCTGTACTTCTGAGTTGGGTAAACAGATTTTTGCCAGAAGCAGATGGTATTGGAAGCGATCGCGTTCAAGGTAAAGATAGTAAATCTCCTATCTCATCATCTGTTTTAACAAGCTTAACCGACCAAGCAGCACAGCAAAATAATCAATATTAAATAAAGAAGTGTGATTGTATGCCTTACCAAGAAATAGCAGATTTACCAGACTCTGTGAAAAACCATCTACCTAAACACGCAGCTGAGATCTTTGTTGCAGCCTTCAATAATGCTGAGAAAGAATATAAAGAAGAGGAAACAGCCTTTCGTGTGGCTTGGGCAGCGGTAAAGCGAGATTATGAAAAAGGTGAAGATGGTAACTGGCACAAAAAATCAGAGTAAAAGTTAGTTGTTAGTTGAAGTCAATCAAGTTTTTGAGTTGTAAATCAGGTTTCTGAGTTGTAAATCAGGTTTCTGAGTTGTAAATCAGGTTTCTGAGTTGTAAATCAAGTTTCTGAGTTGTAAATCAAGTTTCTGAGTTGTAAATCAAGTTTCTGAGTTGTAAATCAAGTTTCTGAGTTGTAAATCAAGTTTTTGAGTTGTAAATCAAGTTTCTGAGTTGTAAATCAAGTTTCTGAGTTGTAAATCAGGTTTCTGAGTTGTAAATTAGCTTCACAAGTCATAAAGAAGATTTTTAACTCAAAAATCCGATTTTAATCTTGTAAATTTTGTATTTCCGTCGAATTTCGCTAGAATACGTTTCAATACTGCTTTGAGCAGAAAAATACACTGACAAGTTAGCTCCCCGACTTTTTAAAAAAGTCGGGGAGCTGGACAATAGAAATTAAAGCCAATCTCGATACGCCGAAATTTCATTGACGCTAATTTCAAATGGTGTTCCTTTACCCATTGGAGGATAAACGCGGATTTTGGCGTCACTGCTATATTTTTCTAGCTTACTTCCTAGCTGAGGAATATTGTTGACGATATGCCAGTAAGTTACTATGTCTGGGCTGTCAATGATTAATTTGAGGGTACCATCTTTGGTTGTGAGATACCACTGACAAGTAGACAATAACATTTGTGTGATGCGATCGCACGCTTGAAAAAAGCACGCACCAATTGATTGTTCTAGTTCCAGATGCAGCATTCTATCCTGTGGCGTCACCTCATTGGGCGGCATGTCATCTGGAGGTAAGAAGGGTTTTTTCATCATGTTAGCCCTTGATTTAAGATTTGTGGATCGTTGTTTGTTATTAGTGTTTACCAAGCAACAATCAACAACCAACTTCTGAAAGGTTTGCGATAAATCGTTATGCGATCGCGCTGGGTAATGTTGATGAGTGTTTTCGTGATAGCGGAAAATTCCAGTTTTCATTGCGATCGCTATTGTTCAGACATTGCTACCCAATGCAAATCTAACCACAAGCGCGGATCTGCTTGCTTGATTTTCGACATTGGATCACGTAATAGTCGTGAAGCATTCAAGAAAACTACTTGAACTAACCCCATGTTCTCTGCTAAATCTCGGAGTATTTCTTTGTGGACTTGCACAAGAGGCATCATTTCATCAGAACAATAAATCCCAATGTAGCGCAAGCGTTTTGGAGGCTTTCCCCAATAATTGGTGATGACTTTCACATAACAGTCATCTAACAATTCTCCGATTTTTGGGTAGTATTTTTTGACGATTCTCAGATATTCTTTGGATAATATGTCTTCTCTAATCATGACAAAACCTATTGCAAGAAGGCAAAAGAAAGAATTAAGCCTGAAGAATAAAGGAAGAAAAATCAACACTTCATTTTTTCCTTCTTAATCCTCTTTTAAATCAATAGTTTTTCAGCCACCATGCACTATTTGTGTAAGCTTTATCACAATATCAATATAGCATGATTTTGTCATATTTACATGACTAAATTATAGAATAAATACTAAAAAATTTTAATTTGATAATATCAAAATAACAGATTTTATTAATCAAACAAACACAAAAAAAGAAAAGTTTGTGACAAGTAAAAACTTTCGTCACAAACAGAACAACACACAAGCAATATCTAAAAGATTTGATTTTTTATTCCTACTGATTAGCGAAAATTACGTTCTGACACTAATACTTCAGCTACCAATCTTGGTAAATCTGTCAGATCAGCGTATCCTTCTGAACCGCTAATCGGAGAAATAAATGTATAGTCTGCATCACATTCTCCAGTGTCATAAACTTGCATATACCATCGATCAGGAAATCCCTCTATGGCTATTTCTACAATGTACCAACTCATGCCAATTAAACGAGAATTCACAATGACAAACCACTCTCTATCTGCTTCTAAAACATTCCACTCAGCCATCAGAAACTCTAGAGCGATTTGTCCTGCGTCAGTTGCAGTCAATAACATCTTTACTCCTTAGCTGGTACTTCAGGAATTTCAGGATATAATCCTAGTTGTTTCGATAATTCACGAGCAACGTGAATTAAAAATTTTGCTCCTTCATCATTACCTTGATGGGCAAATACAGCAGCAACTTGTAGAATTGTTTGTATAAAACCAGCATCAAGTAATTCTGGATGAGTTTCTAAAATTTCTGGTTCCTGTCCATTAGGGCAGCTAAGTAACTGATCAATTAAATCAAAGTATAGATTTTGGCGTTCTTCTGTAATTGTCATATTTTATTGCGCGTTCCTTATTGTTCGATACTTTCTTGCCATAACCTTTCTAGCTTATCTACTTGTTGTTGAAAAACTGTAGCGCGATAAACAAGATACCTGTCGTATAAAAAACAGAATATTCCCAAACCTATAGGAAATAATAAAAAGAACCATTTTAAGCAATTAACAACTTTATATAGTTGAGTAGGAGTGAGCAAAATATGCAGAAAATTAGCGTTAAAAATTTTAATGGTAGCTGCATCTTGAGCAAAATTTTGACATTCTTGATCAAGAGTTAATAAATTAGTATTTTGGTTGCCAAAGATACTAAATACACCTGCTTGTATTTGCTCTACTTTACAACTTAAATGCTGTATTTCGACTAGCTGTATATGCTGCTCCCAAACCACACTCAACACTACTAGCTCAGGTGAAAGCACTATTAAAGTCAGTAAACAAACTATGAGAAACTTAGAAATTTGTAGTCTCATTTTGGCTCTCCCTTGCTAGGCAGTATGCACCCCGTGAGACGGTACCTTTTTGTCTTAATTTACCCTGTATAATGATTAAGGTATGAACACCCAAAAGTTAAGCCCTATCAAGTTATCAGTTAGCTAAAGACGCGATTATACTCTTACGAGAAGCCGTTTTTACGAGCGTCTACGCGTCTGTACAGTTTTCAATGAACATACAAATTTGAAAACTGATAATCAACAGGAATTAAATAGTAACTATTAGTAACTATTAGTAACTATATGTTGGACAAAACAGAATTTTTGTCAGAGAACTTACACATTCAAAGCCACTCATATTTTAGTTCATCTTGCCTATAGATAGATGTAGATGTGAGGGCTTAAGAAGTCCCCCCCTTTGCAGGGGGGGGTAGAGGGGAATCTCTGCGTAAATCCTATAGTTGTTATAGCAGTTGGCTTAGTCGAGAAGATTTGTTTGCAGCCGGATCAAGATTATTAAATTAATTAAGTGTGTACTCAAAGCTGATAATTCCCATCGCAGCAGTATGCAAAAAATTTTTTGGGGTATGGGTACTAGTATTTTGAGGTATGGGGACTCACATTTTTCAGCTAAGGTGCTGGAATTGATGTACTCAATCACTATTTTGTGGAAATCAAAGCTCAAGAGTCAAAAATCAACTGCCAAAAATCTGAATTGAATTTTGATGGCTAGTACTCACCCTTAAACTATTGAAAATTGTGCAAAATTTTAGTAAGAAAAAAGTCAAAGTTTTAAGAAAATATTACTGAGTAAATATACATTTGATGAACATTAAAAATCTAGAAACATTATATAATTTTATTTTTAAGCATTTTGGCACAAAAAATTAAAACTATCATTAAAAATGACAGAAATAAACTAGATTTACTTTTAAGATTGTTGGTCATTGGTCATTAGTAGAGACGCGATTATACTCTTGCGAGAAGCCGCTCTTACGAGCGTCTACGCGTCTCTACAATAGTCAATGGTCAATGGTCAATGGTCAATAGTTATTCTCCCTATCTCCCTTGTCTCCCTTGTCCCCCTTGTCCCCCCAATCCCCGATTAGGAGCTTTATTCATGCGAATTGCTGGCGATGTTACTGAATTAATTGGACGTACTCCGTTAGTTCAACTGAATAAAATTCCCCAAACTGAGGGATGTGTGGGCAGAATTGTGATTAAACTGGAAGGAATGAATCCGGCTGCTTCTGTGAAAGATCGGATTGCTGTAAGTATGATTACAGCAGCAGAAATTGCTGGATTGATTGAACCAGGAAAAAGTATTTTAGTAGAGCCAACATCTGGAAACACGGGAATTGGACTGGCGATGGTGGCGGCGGCGCGTGGTTATGATTTAATTTTGACTATGCCTGAAACTATGAGTATAGAACGACGGGCGATGTTAAAAGCTTATGGTGCAGCTGTAAAATTGACACCAGGAACCGAAGGGATGATGGGAGCAATTCGCAAAGCCGAAGAAATTGTGGCTAATACTCCCAATGCTTATATGCTGCAACAGTTCTGTAACCCAGCCAACCCTAAAATTCACCGCGAAACCACCGCCGAAGAAATTTGGACAGATACAGATGGAAAAGTAGATATTGTTGTCGCTGGGGTGGGTACTGGCGGAACAATTACGGGTATTGCTGAAATTATTAAAACACGTAAACCGAGTTTTCAGGCGATCGCAGTTGAACCAAAAAATAGTCCCGTTATTTCTGGTGGCGAACCAGGATCACATAAAATTCAAGGTATTGGTGCGGGTTTTATTCCTGAAGTTCTTCGCACAGATTTAATAGATGAAGCGATCGCAGTCAGTGATGAAGAAGCGATCGTATTTGGACGACGTTTGGCAAGGGAAGAAGGTTTATTATCAGGTATTTCTTCAGGTGCAAACTTGTGTGCGGCGATACAAGTAGCCAAGCGCCGGGAAAATGCTGGAAAGTTGATTGTCGTGATTCAACCTTCTTTTGGAGAGCGTTATTTGAGTACGCCGATGTTTCAAGATTTGTGATTTCAGGGTTGGGGTACTTTACAAACTTGGTAATTATGAATTTTTTTTAAATTCCTTCAGTTTTTCCCGAACCATCTCTATGTAAAGTTCAACTGCTTCAACGTGTGTTTTTGCAGCTTTTGCATGGGCTTCTAAGCTAGAGCCATATATTTTGGTTGAGCCAGAATATGTGTGTAGTAAATGTGTGTAGTTTAATGATTCCTGCGCGTATTGCTGTATAAGCATTCCACATTCTTCAATTACTCGAGCTGTCTGTAGATGATTACCATCCCTCTTGTTCCATGCTCTAGCAATAGACACTACTGATTTACCATGTTGTCGTGCTTGTAGCGCGTGCTGCTGTGCTAAATAAGCACTACGGTTTGAGATTTGATGCATGGGATCACTTTTTTATTGGGAGTTATTAGTATTAATAAGGTAAAAATTCTAGCCTATTTTGATTTATAAGTGAGAATTATTAACACTAACTCTGTTTTTTCACTAAATAATAATCTTTAGTGATATTTACAGCTATTCTATTCTTCTAAGCCAAAATCATTTTTCATAGACCACTGCAAGAGTTTATAAAATCTATAATAAAACTTTTTGCTTCTATCTTTTGATAGAGTTGTTGCAAGACAATGTTTTTTTAAATAAAAAATTAGTGTGAGTGGCACTCCCAGCACGATTAACCCTGCTTTACTTGCAGAAATCTATTGTTACATTAGAATAGCATTAATGGTTGAAATCAAAAAACCTAATAGTTTGAAACCAGAAATAAACATCAAGTAATCATCAAATATCAAATATTCATTTGATACTCATCAAAAATGATTCATAAATACTAAATTTTATGAATCGGGGTTAGCCCAATACGGTTCGGATAAGACAAATCGATTAACGTTTAAATCCCGTAGAGACGCGATTTATCGCGTCTGGTACAACCCCAAAATCATGAAAAAATTCTTAACCGAACCGTATTGGGGGTTAGCCTTCTTTGTCAAAACATAAGAGGGCTTTTGACTGATAAGTAATCTGGTTACTCATCAAAGTAGCTAAAACCGTGAAAAAACAATTTTTAGTAGTGCTTGCTTTTTGATTTGTTCTTATGGTTGCATTTACAGCTTCAATACCAAATTCTCCTACAATCATCAATGAACTTTATGTTTTTGGTGATAGTCTTTCTGATGTTGGCAATGTATTTAATGCCACCGGAGGGTTCCGTCCTTCTAGCCCTCCCTACTTTCAAGGACGTTATTCTAATGGTTTAGTTTGGGTTGAATATCTTGCTTCTGAGCTAGCATTAAACCCTAAGCAAAATACTAACTTTGCTCATGGTGGTGCAACTACAGGAAGTACTCATATCAATGGAATACCAGATTTGTTGACACAAGTTGATAGCTTTATTAAAGTCCATAAACAGGTTGATCAAAATGCACTTTATATCCTATGGGCTGGTGCTAATGATTATCTCAATGGCATAAGCAATCCTTCACTGTCAATCGGCAATGTATCTAAAGCAATCGAATCTCTGTCAAAAGCTGGTGCTAAAAAATTTATGGTTGCTAATCTACCAGATTTAGGGAATCTTCCAGTCACACGCAATACGAGCTATTCTAAGATTCTTAGTTCTGCAACGATCGCACATAATCTTGGCTTGGCTAAATCCCTGGATTTTCTGAAAAATAAATTAGGACATGATACTCAGATGATTGAACTTGATGTTCATTTTCTCTACCGGGAAGCGATCGCCAACCCAGCCAAATTTGGTTTCACAAATGTAACTGAAGCTTGTCTGAAAAATGTTGCGAATTTTGACAATCCAGACAATTTTTTATTCTGGGATGCTATTCATCCAACCACTGCTACTCATAAGCTATTGGCACAAGCAGCTCTAAAAGAGTTAAAAATCAAACACTCATTTCCTCCTCTTCCAGAACTTTTGCAATAAAAGATTACTTATAGAGCAATACGGTTTAGTTAAGGCTAAAACTCTTTGTCAAAGTCAATTTTTATAAAGAACCGCAGAGGCGCAGAGGACGCAGAGAGAAGAAAGAAATGCTTAACTGAACTGTATTGACTTATAAAGTAGATCTATGGAGAGAATCTGGCATGACTTCACAAAGAAACTGTAGAAACAAGGAGAGTATTAAATAAGACTTTTCAAGCTCTCTTCAGAACTAATTTGCTACTCCCACGGCTATTAAACTTGTAGGGGCGTATGCCCCTACCCATATATTTGTATCATCAAAAAAGTAAAACGATATAACTTCAGCTTTGTAAATCATGTTTTTGTAACCACAATCACAAATTAATTCATATAAAGATTATTTCTTTTGGTATAGGTGATCTGTCTTAGTTGATTCTTAAGGTAGAAGCTAAGGGTAAATATTAATAGTTACAGTGTTTGTAAAGTTAATTTTGTGATAATATTACAAACATTTTAAATTGATTTGTGTATTTCATAATCGGTTATTACTTTGTTGAGTAAAAACTGAATAACTATGTTTTTCTCTATAAAAAATTAATATAACAATCAAAAATATAATAAAAATTAAACATATAGTAAATTTTATAAAGATGCCAATTTTATGTTTTTACAGAATAAATATTTGAATATCAATACAAATAAAATTTATGGCACAATTCATCATACTTCTGATAAAAAGAATACCTAGCTGTAGATATAGCAATCCGATTTTATTTTTGAAAAAATCACAGTTTATCTAGTATATGTAGGGTGTGTTATCGCGTAGCGTAACGCACCAAAACCTTGGGACGGTGCCTTAGTCAGAGGCATAACTAACCCTACGTGTATTTCAAAAATCAAATATGAGTCCTATAGCTATTTTTCTCCATCTAAAAATTATCTAGATAAAATTTTATGGATTTTGCTAGCCATGAGTAAATTTTTTAAAAGATATTGCTAATTATTAATGTTGGAAATCAATGTATTCTAAATACTGATAATCTAGACTTAGAGCCAATAATTTTAGTATTTTTCAACTAAAGAGCCGTCATCAGATGTGTACTACATAACATATGTCAAGTCAAGATCTAATCAAATGTTTACTTTTATTTTTTCCTTATAGAAAACTTAGATTATTGCAATCAGGTTTTCTATTCAATTTCCGTAAACAGCTACTAGAAAATTGTCGTGGATAATATCAATAAATTAAAAATAGACAAGTTTGCTCAGAAAACACGGGCTATGGACAAGCGCATAGCCAAATTGTACGAAAATGTTGTCAACCTGCCTGTGTTACCCCATTCAGTGCCGCAAGTTTTGTTTGAGCTTGGTAGCGCTTCACAGACAGTACATTATGCAATAGAGGAACTGTATCAGCAGAATGAGCAACTAGAGAAAGTACAAGAAACTCTAGCAGCAGAGTTCTACCGTTACGAAGAATTATTTGAGGAAGCACCAGACGGCTATTGCGTGACTGATGCACATGGCAAGATTCAACTAGCTAACCGCAAATTTTCTAGATTGCTCAATATTGAAAAGCACTATCTTGTAGGCAAAAATCTGGTTAATTTTGTTGCTTTAGAAGAACGTAAGTGCTTTCGCAATTTCCTCAGCCAGCTAAGTCAACCGGGCAGAAATCAAGAGTTAGTAATATGTCTACAACGACGTAGTGGTGAATTTTTCGAGGTAGTATTTACTGTGTCAGCGAGCTATGATAACCAAGGCAAGCCTCAAAGCCTGCGCTGGTTACTACGGGCTATTAATGAACGGAAAAGTTCACAATTAACGCAAATAAAAAAAGACTGCGATTTTGGCGATCGCCCTATATATAAATATTCCAAAGGAGAAACTATTCTTCTAGACCAACAAACAATTTGGTATGTTTGTCAAGGTGTAGTTAAATTAACCACGCTTTGTGAAAGCGGTGAAGAAACGCTAGTAGGTTTGGCAGATCAAGGAATGATTTTCGGTTCTTACATGACTTCTCTCAATAACTACCAAGCCACAGCTATGTTTGATGTTCAGTTAGTATCAATTTATGTATCAGAGATTACAGCTTCTCCAAATTTAAGCTATTTACTCTTACCAAAATTCAATCAACGTTTACGTCAAACAGAAGCTTTTTTAGCTGTGTCTGGTTTTCGACGAGTACAAGATCGCTTGTATTATCTTTTGCGGCTTTTAAAACAGGAAATTGGTGAAAAGATAGGTAATGAAACTCGTATTCCCATTCGCCTAACTCATGAAGATTTTGCTAACGCCTGCTGCACTACTCGAGTCACTATTACACGATTGATGTGCAAGTTAAAATACCAAGGAAAAATTACTTTTGATAATAAAAGACATATTATTGTGAAAAATCTAGATTAATTTACGACTCCAGCAATATCTGCTTCATGTAAGTAAACTGTTGTCTCGGTGCCAATTCTACCTATATCACATTCTGGTACTTTTTCCATTTCAACGGAATACTTCCAGGTATCAGAATCGGCTTGTAAATCTAAAATTATGCCCACACCACCAATAAAATGCACAACCTGATTTTTGTTAAATTTAGGTGGCATTAACGCTTTACTATTCATTTTATTGTGTTCTCCTTATAATATATTTTTAACCCAGAAGTATTCGTACCAGGTAGCAGAGTTTTTGTACTCAAGATATGAGTCCAAATGACGCAAGCAGAAGTTATATTAATTGTTTGAAAAATTCTTATTTTAAAACAATTTAATAACTAGAATAACGACTAAAATTACTATTTTATTCTTACTAAAGAATTGGTTTTATTTCTGTCGATAGTTAATTTAATATTAAATTAAACTGTAATTTACAATACAAAATTGTTCTTTTGTTATAGTTAAAAAAAGAATTAAAGCGCCTAAATTACCATGTTATACGTCAATACCATTCAGTTTTAAATAGATCCTTGACATATTCGTCAACATTCGTCATGGGTGTTTGTTATCCTTCAGTCGGGGATATTTTTTTCAATAAGAACGATTAAAATAAGATAAATATCACTAAATATTGTCTATTTTTAGATAGATTTTTTTTGAAAACTAGATACAACATCTCCAGTTAACTTATTCCTATAGTTAGAAGTTTAGGTGATAATAATAAATTAAGTTAGTAGTTAACGAATCGATTTTCATTAATCTTGTCTTGATTTAAATTCCCAATATTAAAGAGGTATTATGTGGGAATTGTTGGTAAGCACAGAGACAAATAAGATTATGGAAGTTAATTTTGATAACTTACTAAATTGTTCTGGAGAATGAACAATGCAAAAGCCAAGCGAGCAAAGAAGCTATTTCCTTCGTTATCTTTCTCTAGCACCAGTTCTTGCTATTCTAGCGGTATCAATCGCATTTTCTACTTGGGCTGTGTTTAACTTCTTTTTCCCTGATCTTCTCTTCCATCCAATGCCATAGACTTCACAAAATTAAGGTTGTTTATCTCTGGAAATAAATACCCCTAAAGGAGCGATTTTATCCTTAAGGGGTAGAGTGAGGTATGACTTAAATGTTTCTCTTCTTCCAAGACAAATAGTAACTTGATTACAAAACCTTTGTATCTATCTATAGATTTATATACTAATGATTTAATGTCAAATAATTGTGTGATATTAGATACAAATTAATATGTTTTGATGTATATCTCTTGACGTATTTAATATTTATGATATCAACAAATCTTTTGTTTAGCAAAAACATTAAATTTGAGCAATAATTTAAGTTAATTTAACTCACGATAAATTTACCTTTTCTGAGGTTTTTTACTTTGCGATCGCCATTCAATAATATAGCGATCGCATTTAAGAATAGTCCTTCTGTATTTATAGTCAATTATTAATGTTTCCTACCTAGTGGGTTTGTAGTGAGCGCTTAAGCGCTACGCTCATAAAGGACTAAAGTCCTCACTACAGACTTTTACAAGATGTCTAGTGTATAAAATTTTAATCAGCTTTACCAAAATTTGGGTATTACTGGGGTTTTTTCTCTATCTTTATATAGTACAATTGTTCTAGTTAATAAATTTATTTTCAAACTTTCACTAGTGGTCTGTCCTATTAATTTTAATGAGTCGTGGGTGTTCAGATCCCCGACTTTTTCAAAAAGTCGGGGATCTATGACCTCTCATAATTTGTTTGGCGGACTACTAGTAGTTCACCACATTGATTTTGACAAGTTGGCCAGATCCCCGACTTTTTTAAAAAGTCGGGGATCTAACCCCTCGCAACCTGTCAAAATTTGCGTGGCGAAGTACTAGCTTGAGGGTAATGCTGCGTGTACGCGTAGCCACGACTCAATAGAGTAGCATCTCATGAGTGCGATCGCTTGTGTCATTTTCTGGTGACTAAAGGCGATGGATTTGTTGTGCGTACTAAGATTTATGAGGTCAACATTATGATGACACGAGTACAGAGTGTAATTGCAGAGCAAGTTGACGAAAAAGTAATTGCTTTATCAGAGTTTGGGAAATACGTTGAGGAAAAAGCAAATGATTCCAACAGCGCGGGTGCTGAAAAATTTCAAGTGCTTTCACTTGCTGATGTCACCAAAACGATTTTGCATCATGCTTTTTGGTTAGCCGAGCAAAAACAGAAGCTTTCAGCAAAAGCGTATAAAAAACTACTAGTAGACCAGGGCTGGAAAGGGGAGGAAAAAAAGTATCTGAAAATTGCAGCGGTATTTAGTAAGTTTTCGCCCCAGGATTTAGCACAAGTTGAGCCATTGACTGTCTATCAGTTAGCAAACAATAGTAATAAATACAAACCAGTTATAGATGCTTTGTTAGACATAACTGCAATTACCCAAGAGTCTGTACGTTCCTTAGTTAAGCAACGGCGAACTCCCAGACAATCAAAACCTCAAAAACCGAGTATCTGGCGACGAACAAACAATGGTGGACGCTACTGTCAAATTCCACCGATTCATTCTGAGTATGAACACACAGGTGTCACTCTGCAAAAGATGATGGATTCTGAAGGATTAACTGCTCAACAAATTGTGTCAGAAGCGATCGCTTTACGACAAGCATATAAGGAAGGACGGTTAGTTTTGCTTCCAGAAGGAGAAACTTGTTGATCGATGTTTGTCAGGGAACAGCTTGAGAATCGCAGAGCTTAGATCCCCGACTTCTCCAAGAAGTCGGGGATCATTGTCTCTCACGAATAATTTAAGAATGCTGTAGTACTTCTACTAATTTTTCAATATGTTTTTCATCATGAGTTGCCATGATAGAAATTCGTATTCTACTTGTAGGAACCGTAGGAGGACGAATCGCAGGAGCAAATACACCAGCAGATTTGAGTTGCTTTGCTGCTTGGAGTGCGTCTTTGGCGCTAGCAAATTGTAAGCAAATAATCGGTGATTCTGAAGGGAGTAATTTGAGATTAGGTAAGTGTTGTTGGATTAACTTTTTTAAGTAATCGACATTTTTCCATAATTGAGCGCGGCGTTGTGGTTCTTGTTTAACTATATTAATTGCTGTTAAAGCTGCGGCTGTATCTGCGGGTGAAAGAGCAGTAGTATAGATCCAACTCGATGCGCGATTTCGTAAATAGTCAATTAGGCTTGCACTTCCAGCAATATATCCGCCTAAGCTACCCAAAGCTTTACTCAATGTTCCCATTTGTACTAATTGCTTACCCGTGCAGCCGAAATACTCAACGCATCCTGCACCTGTTTTTCCTAAAACTCCGGTACCATGAGCCTCATCGACTAGTAGCATACAGCTAAATTCTTCTGCCAGATTCACTAGTGCAAGTAAAGGACACAAATCGCCATCCATACTAAAGACGCTATCTGTTGTGATTAAACAGCGTCGATAATCTTGACGCGATCGCTCTAATTCGTTTTTAACAGCTTCGATATCACAGTGAGGATATTCAAAAATTGTTGCACCACTCAAAATTGCTCCATTTTTGAGGCTGGAGTGATTATACTGATCAGCTAATATTAAATCTCGCTTCCCTACTAAAGCTGTAATTGCGCCTAAATTTGCTAGATATCCCGAACTGAAGACTACAGCATCTTCTGTTTGCTTGAGAGATGCGATCGCTTTTTCTAATTCTCTGTGTAATTCTCTATGTCCACTGAGTAGACGGGAACCAGTACTACCTGTGCCAAATTCTTGCACAGCAGCAGTCGCCGCCGCAATCAAACGTTGATCACTAGCCAATCCCAAGTAGTCATTACTGGCAAAATTGATTACCTCCTGTCCTTCTAATAACACCGTCGCACCACCGCAACCGTTGATTGTTTGTACCGAACGATACCAGTCTGCACGGTGGATTGTTGCCAGAGATTGTTCTATCCAAGCGTAGGGATCGGGCATTGGGGACAATACATGAAATGCAGCATGAATCACGAGCCAAAACGATAAGCCAATTATAAAATTTACGGAATTTAGAAGTATTTTATTAAAAATTTTCCGCAAAAGATTCTAATTGAGGATGTTATGTGGAAAAATTCTATATAATCAGCTTACTTAAGGTAATTATACGGAAAAATTCCCTATAGTACCCAATATGAATGTTATATAGAAAGTTTCCGCAAAATAAATAGTTAGGCGGCACTATCTTCTTTTGCTAGATGCACGGTATCTTTAAAAAATATGAATCTACTCAAATGGCTTTTAGTCAGCTTATCGACGTCAATCTTAGCTTCACAAGTTGTCACAGCAAATACTGTTGATAACAATAAAACAGTACACATTCTTGCCCAAAGTGCTTATCAAGATAAGGTATGGCCTTTAATGAAGAAGCATGTACCAAATACTGGTGATAAGAAAAGCCTATTATGCGTCTTTTCCAAGGCACGGAATTTGACACCTTACAACTTTCTTTTGCAGGAGTTGTACAGAGAAAGTTTTGGTGATGGAGTTGCTGACAAAGTCGGAGAGTTTTTGAAAAAAAATTCTCATGACTTTACTTATCAATTTCACATGCAGGCGATGAATAATGGTGCTGTCAGAATTAATGCTTTAGACACGAGAGATAGCTCTATCAATCACAATTACATTGTGGATTTTTACCCTAATGAAAAATATAATTTCATTAATTATGGTAAACTATCGCCTACGAATCAAAGCCAAGAAAAAATTTTGCAAATTTACAAAAGATTCCTTCCTAATGCTTTGCAGAAAAGGTGTATACAAAATTTCCAATATTTGGAACGTTGAAATTTTTTTAAATTAGGGTTTTATTTATAAAGAGCTAATCGCCCTGACTAGATTCCCAATCACCGAAAATTGGTAAAACGAAAAAAAGTGAGCTTGCTGTCTCCAGACCCAAGTCTCCGAATCAACGCAGATATAAGGTTGCGGGAATATTTGTTACCCCTCACAACACAAATCTGTTTCTCGTCAAGGCAGAAACGATCATATTAGCAGTAATTGATTTCAGGCTGCAAAGCTGATTGCTCTTGGTAGGGTGCGTTATGGACGAAGTTTCTCAAGGGTTTTCAGCCAGCCATCTTTATAACTTTTTTATTGTTGTACACTAATAGCCAATAACTAATAACAACTAAATAATAATAGTAACTCTTGACAAATGACTAATAATTACATTCACTACTACTAAGATGAGCGATCGCTTGTCTAAGCCATTCTTCTAAGAGTGCGTCTTTTGGTAGTCCAATGTCTTCGCTGACTATGTGTAAGGCGTGGCTGACTTCGTTAGGGGTGTAACCCAAAGCTAAAAGTGTCATTTGCACTTCTTCGAGAATTCCTGGTGCTGGGCCGCCTGTAGCGACGAAAAAGCCTGCTGTTTTGCGCCATTCGATTAATTTGCTTTTCAATTCCAAACAAATACGTTCTGCGGTTTTTTTGCCAACGCCTGGCGCTTGAATCAACAATTGGACATTAGCAGTGATAATAGTCTGGACTAATTCTGGCAGTTCCAGAGTGTCGAGTAAAGCGATCGCCAAAGCCGCACCAATCCCACTTACACTGAGCAAATGACGAAATACATCCCGTTCTGCTGGAGAACCAAAACCGTACAGAAACGGTACTTCCTCGCGAATTTGGTAATGAGTAAATACTTGGACTTCACCGCCCGATTCTGGTAGCTGCTGTGCTAACCGCGCCGGGATTTGTAAATCGTAACCAATTCCGTTGACTTCGAGAGTCAGGATATGGCGATTTCCACTATGTTTTTGAATCCCAGCAACGATGCCTTTGAGATAACTAATCATTTTGTTCTATCAATCCAAAATAAGTTAAACCTTCTAGAATACCACCTGCACAGGCATTTTTTGCCAAATATCGGTGGTTAGCGGGATTTTCATTGTGCCACTGGAGTAACTCACTACGAGCATTCCCAACGATAATCCCTCGTTCATTGCCTGCTGCGAATAAAGCAATATCATTACCAGAATCACCACAGACAACAGTTTGTTCTGCTACAAATTTCCATTTTTGGCGAAGAAACTGTACTGCCTGACCTTTATCGCTCCTGCGAGGCACAATGTCAAGGTCTATACTACTGCTGTAGATTAACTTTACATTTAAATTAGATTTGAGCAACTCTGACTCTAGTTTTGGTAAAACAGTTACAGCTGCCTCCTGTTCTAAGAAAAAGCTGACTTTAAAAGGACGCTGTTCAGAATCTGGCTGTAGTTTTAACTCAGGAAATTCTGAGGTTTTAGATAATACCAAATCTCTTTCCCATCCCTGTGAAAGTATTGTTGCCCAAGTTGAATCTGGGCGATCGCTACCATCCAAGTATATTTCTGTTCCTACAGATAAAATCAAGCCATCTGGTTCAAGAAGATTTTTTTCTTGTTGAAGTTCGCGGTAGAGAACAGGCGATCGCCCTGTAGCATAAACAATCTTTGTACCATGTTCTTGGCGATGTTTTTGCAGGCGATCGTTTAATACCAACAGCGTTTGATCATCGCCTACCAAAGTATGATCCAAATCAGTTACAAACAAAAATTCAGCCACTGCAACCTCTTGATCTCAACTTCACCATCAAAAGTGTATGCCGTTTTTGCACCAGAGCGATCGCTCCTGTGATCGGGAGTATCCCTAATGTTTGAGTTTATTTTTAAACGCAGAGGATCGCAGAGCGTTAAGCAGAGCTACTTCGTTTCCTGTTTCCTGTTCCCTCTGTTTACAAATAAGCAAATTCATATCTTGCATCAACTCCATATCCCGCCAATAAATAAATTTATTGGCTAATAGCTAAAGTCAGATAAATCTAACTAGGAGGGTGTTTGAGTCCGTTTTAACGGACTTATGCTATTAGCCTCACCAATTAATTCTGAGGCGGGATATGGGGTTGGTGCAAGATATCAGCAAACTTATTTGTTGCAGCAATCAAAGCACTCGTTATTCCTGCTTCACTCATTGAATGTCCTGCATCAGGAACAACAATAAATTCTGCTTCTGGCCAGGCGCGATGTAATTCCCAGGCTGATATCATCGGGCAAACTACATCATAACGCCCTTGCACAATGACTGCTGGGATGTGATGAATGCGTTCAATATTTAAAAGTAAATAATCTTCTGGTTCAAAAAAACCTTTGTTGATAAAATAATGACACTCAATTCGTGCAAAAGCATCGGCAAATTCATTTTTACCAAACTTTTGCATTAACTCTGGATCTGGGAATAATCTGCTAGTACTTGCTTCCCAAATCGACCAAGCACGGGCAGCTTCCAGCCTAATTTGCATGTCTGGACTTGTCAAGCGTTGATAATATGCTGTCAACAAATCACCCCGTTCTGCTATAGGAACTGGTTTAAGATACTCTTCCCAAGCATCAGGAAAAATATAACTTGCTCCCTCTTGATAAAACCAGTGCAACTCTTTTTGCCGCAGCATAAAAATGCCTCGCAAAATTAACCCACTACAGCGTTCTGGATGAGTTTCACTGTAAGCTAATGAAAGAGTACTTCCCCAACTACCACCAAATACAACCCATTTTTCAATACCTAAATGCTCTCGTAGTTTTTCAATATCATTAACTAAATCCCATGTGGTATTTTCTCGCAGTTCAGCATGGGGTGTACTTTTTCCACAACCGCGTTGATCAAACATAACCAATCGCCATTTTTCTGGATGAAAATATTGGCGATAAAATGGTGGACAACCTCCACCAGGGCCACCATGTAGTAAAACAATCGGTTTCCCTTGGGGATTACCAGATTCTTCAAAATAAATAGTATGGATATCTGATACCTGTAATCTACCTTCGTAGTAAGGCTCAATGGGTGGATAAAGTTCTTGCATTGGAAAAATATTTAGTAGTTAGTAGTTGCAAAGTTTGTAGTGAGCGATTTATCGCTCAATTTGACGCACTGAAGTGCTGACTACGAATTCCCTTTGTCGCAATGCTAACCCTGATTTTGCGACAAGCATCATCAGTATACCTTTGACCCAGCAAACTTTGATTTCTGAGTCGTAAATCAAGTTTCTGAGTTTTAAATCAAGTTTCTGAGTTTTAAATCAAGTTTCTGAGTTTTAAATCAAGTTTCTGAGTTTTAAATCAGGTTTCTGAGTTTTAAATCAAGTTTCTGAGTTTTAAATCAGGTTTCTGAGTTTTAAATCAGGTTTCTGAGTCGTAAATCTGCTTTTGGCAACAAATTTCAGCATTTATACTCGTATTTCTTTTATTTACTAATCCTGATGCTCTAAAAGTTCTGTAACTTCACTCAGGCTAAAGTATGCGCTAATTGCGTATTTTGATGATATATCACGAACTTGGTGTAAAACAACACCAGAGTTATCCATATTAAATGAAACTCAACAGGAAAAATTTATGGTATCACGCAAGCGAAATTCGACCGCACTAACCAAAGCTGAACGACGGATTGAAGGATTACAGATGATTAAGCCTGACCTAGACTTTGGTCATGGATTTTCCATCGTTACTTACAGCACTATGATTAATGAGGTACGAGAAAAGCTAGCCGCCTATAATAAAGCACAAACTGTAGTAGATACGGCATACAATGCCTTAATAAATGCAGAACGTACGTTAAATGATTATTCTGAGCATATGCTGTTGAATGTTGCCTCTCGCTATGGCAAAAATAGTGATGAGTATGAAACAGCTGGTGGAACACGCAAGTCAAACCGACGAAGACCACGTCCGGTAGTAAATCCAATGGTAAATCTTCCGGATGTATCAGCTGAGTAAACAGGGGAACCGTAGTAATTGGTGCGTTGCGCTTTGCGACAACGCACCACAATCTTAAACATCCCAAACATCAGACGCCAGCTCAACCTCATCACCGCCACCCCAATCTAACGGGTAAATATTTTGCTCAATAAAACGATGAATACTCGAAAAAGCCCATTCTTGGGGTGATTTACAAAAGTTATGCCGCACAGGATTGTAGTGGATATAATTGCAATGATTAGCAAAGTCAACCTCATCTCGAATTAGATGCTCCCAGAAACGGCGTTGCCATAGATTTTTTTCTTTTCGCTTTTCTCGTGAACGGGAGATAACAACATCAAGCCCTAGATGCTGCCCGTAATATTTGGTCACAAAGCGTTTGATTAAAAGCATTCGTATTGATAGATTACTATCTCCCGCAGGCAGAGTCCATAGGCAGTGAAAGTGATCGGGTAGTAGAACAAAAGCATCAATAGAGAAAGGGTAATTCTGTCGGACATGTTTAAGAGCAGCCCGCAGAGCAGTGCGTCCAATATCAGAACAAAGCCAGGATTGTCGTTCGTAAGTAACTTGAGTTATGAAGTAAGTGCTGCCAGGAACATGGGGTCTGCGATAATTGGGCATGGGCGTCAAGGGATAGTTTGTTTTTAAAATGCCCATGATTAATGTAGTGCGTTAGGCACTTTTATGCGTTTTTTGTGAAAAATTGAGAGACTATTTATAAAGTAATAAAGTAGGGTGCGTTATGGCTTCAGCCTAACGCACCGCCGACCATAAGGTGCGTTGCGCTTTGCGACAACGCACCCTACTAATTTTGATTTTGAAGTTTTAAACTTTGGCAAATTTACCTAAATTTTCCTGTCGCCACTGAGCGTCAAGTTTGCGATTTGTTTGTAACTCTAACACCCTAATGCCACTAGTAGGTAGAGGATTTAATTTTGTTTGCAATTGTTCCCAGTTAGTAATCAATTCATGTTCCACGCCATAGGTAGCACATAATTGAGCAAAATTAATATCTTGGGGTGTGGCAAAAAATTCTTCAAATGGTGGTTCAAATTTAGCAATAGATAACATTTCAAAAATGCCACCACCGTTATTGTTGACTAATACAATTGTTAAATGTCCAACAAATTTATTTCTGATTAAAAAAGCATTTGTATCGTGTAATAATGCCAAATCTCCAGTTAACATAACGCTGCTTTGATGACGATGGGCAATTCCTAAAGCAGTCGATAATGTCCCATCTATGCCATTTGCACCTCGATTAAAAAATGGTCGTATACCAGAGTGATTAGGTTGCCAGAAATATTCTACATCTCGCACAGGCATACTATTGGCAATAAATAAAGGTGTTTCTGGTGGTAAAGTTTGGGAAAGTAACCAAGCAATTTTACTTTCTAATAAATTGTCTATATTTTTAAAAGTATGATCAACTGTTGTTCTAACTTTTACTTCGAGTTGAGTCCATAGCTCGAGATAAGAAGATACACCAACGTGGGGACGCACTGATAGTGGGAATGAGTTAAATATTTCAGTTAGTTGTTCTACACTCAGGCGTAGATGAACTGTCCTAGCGTGGAGAGGATCAAGATTTTGGTCACTGGAGTCTATCACCCAATGTCTAGCAGCAGTAGTTTTTAGCCAATTACGCAGTATTGGACTAGTGGGAATTTCGCCAATTTGAATTACTATTTCTGGTGTCAGCTGTTTTGCTAGTTGCTGATTCCGCAATATCAGGTCATAAGTAGAAATGATGTGAGGATTAATACTAGCATGATTTCTGACAGGAGATAATCCTTCGGCTAAGACTGGAAATTGTAAGGTTTGGGCAAGTTGGGCGATCGCTTGACAATATTTCTGTTGTTGCTGTGGTTGGGCAACTCCGGCTATAATTATGCCTCGCTCAGAGTTTTGCCAATCATTAAGGGGAAAAGATGGGGTGATAGGGAAATGGGGTGATGGAGAGAATTTTGTGACGTTAGCAAAAAATTCTTCTGGGTGAAATTGTGAGTGTAAATTATGTAAGTCAATGGCGTCAGGAATAGGTGCGAGGGGGTCGCGAAACGGTATATTTAAGTGTACGGGGCCAGGAACAGGGTAAAGCGATCGCTCCCAAGCATAAACCATTGTTTGACGCAGATAAGCCAGCATCCCCATCTCTGCTACGGGTACAGCTAATTCTGTTTGCCAGTTAGGGTAATTACCATATAGTTTTAACTGATCTATAGTTTGTCCAGAGTGACAATCTCGCAATTCTGGTGGTCTATCGGCGGTTAAAATTAGCAGTGGTACACGAGTTTGTTTCGCTTCAATGACTGCTGGATAAAAATTCGCTCCCGCTGTTCCGGAGGTACAAACGATAGCTGTAGCTAAACCTGTTGCTTTTGCTCTTCCTAACGCAAAAAAAGCTGCGGAACGTTCATCGAGAATCGAAATTACATCAATTTCTGGTGCTTGCTGGGCAAAAGCGACTGCTAATGGTGTAGAACGGGAACCAGGACAAATGACAGCAGTTGTTAAGCCCAAGTGCTGCAATGACTGTGTCAATACGGAAGCCCAAAGTTCATTTGTGTTTCTGAAACCAATTAGCATGATGGGATTGGGGATCGAGGACTGGGGATAAGGGGTAACGGGGATTGGGGATTGGGTAATGGGGATTGGGTGTCGGTTATTCTCCCTGTTCCCTGTTACCTGTTCCCTATCCATTGATTCATATCTTGCATCAACCTCATATCCCGCCAATAAATAAATTTATTGGCTAATAGCTAAAGTCAGATAAATCTGACTAGGAGGGTGTTTGAGTCCGTTTTAACGGACTTATGCTATTAGCCTCACCAATTAATTCTGAGGCGGGATATGGGGTTGGTACAAGATATCAGTTGACCAATGACCAAAAATATATAACTTGCTTTACAATCCTAAAGGCAAAATTCGCTCTTTTATTTTTATATGGACTGTATTGATGTTAAGGGAATTCGTGCCTATGGCTATACTGGGTATCTAGCAGAAGAACAGGTGTTAGGACAATGGTTTGAGGTAGATGTGAAGTTATGGTTGGATCTCACCTCAGCAGCCAAAACTGATGCGATCGCAGATACTGTAGACTACCGTCAAGTGATTAATTTGGTTCAACATCTCATTAAAACCTCAAAGTTCGCTTTGATTGAAAAATTGGTAGCAGTAATTGCAGATTCTATTTTGCAAGAGTGCGATCGCCTTACGCAAGTTCAGGTCACCCTCAGTAAACCTGCTGCACCCATCCCAGACTTTGGTGGCAAAATCAGCATTTGTGTTACTAGAAGCAGGTAATTGGGGACAAGGGGGATATGACTTCTCTCGTGAGAGACTCTTAAGATGATATTTATACTAAAATACGTCTTAATACAAATCCCCAATTTCTTAGAGAAGTTGGGGATTTATATATTTTTAATTTCATAAATTAAATAGGATTCCTAAATCATTCGTGAGAGGCGAGATCCCCGACTTCTCTAAGAAGTCGGGGATCTGGGATTGGGTGTTTTCTCACAACTCAATTAGAATTGCTATATACTGCTAATACTTGTAAATCTTAATTTTTCAGTAATTTTATTATCCAACATTCTATTAACTTGATAATGAACACATGTTCTAGTTTGTTCTGGTTAATTAAAAGTTAAAACAGTGATAACTCGATACAACAATAAAAATAATAGTAACTATTTTAGTTAATTCGGACACAGTAATATAGGGGATTTATTATGATAGGATTGCGGTCTTCCAAGCTTATCTAACATCGATAATAAATCTGCTCCTATAGAACTGGTAATTTTAGCATGAACGCTCCAAAAATCCTAGTTATTGAGGACAAAGAAATCATTGCTGTAGATATTATAAATAGTTTAACAAAGCTAGGATATGAGGTTCACAAAATCACTAATTCTGGCGAAAAAGCGATACAAAAGCTGGCAGAAATTAAACCAAAACTAGTATTAATTGATATTTGTTTAGCAGGAGAATTTGATGGTGTACAAGTAGTAGATATTATTCAAAATAATTTGAATATACCAGTACTATATCTAACAGATAGTTTAGATTTTCAAATATCCAATAACAATAAATTGCAAGAGCATTTTAGCTATGTTGCGAAACCTTTTGCTGAGAAAGATTTATATAATGCAGTTGCAATGGCTCTTTATAAAGATAAAATTAAAAAACAGTTGCAAAGTGAAAACCAAAGACTACTGGCGGTGATTAATAGTATGGGCTGTGCAGTAGTGATGACAGATATTAATGCTTGCATCCAAATGATGAATCCGGTAGCAGAAATACTAACTGGTTGGCAGCAAAAAGCAGCGTTTGGGAAAGATTTGGGAGATGTTTTAAATTTAGTTGACAAAGACACCGGAGAAGAAATTGTTCATATTGCAACGCAAGCAATGAAAGCAGGTGTCGTTTTGCAACTACCGGAAAACTGTATTCTTATAACTAGGGATGGAAGAAAAATTCCGATTGGGGATACTGTCTCACCGATTCGCGATCATATGGGCGTGATTACAGGTGCTGTGATCGTTTTTCAAGATATTACTGAACGCAAGCAAAAAGAAGCACAACTAGTTCGCAATGCTTTCTATGATGGGTTGACAGCATTACCTAACCGAGTATTATTTTTGGATAGGCTAAAACAAGCGTCAGAACGTTGTAAAAGACGCCTGAATTATCATTTTGCCGTTTTGTTTTTAGATTTAGATAGCTTCAAAATTATTAACGATCGCTTTGGGCATGGAATGGGTGATGATTTATTAGTAGCGATCGCTCGACGTTTGGAGTCATGCTTGCGTAGTGGTGACACTGTGGCTAGATTTGGCGGCGATGAATTTGCAGTGTTATTAGAGGATATTAAAGACGTTAGTGACGCTATCAATATTGCTAAACGCATTCAAGAAACTTTAAGTTTACCTCTTCGCTTCAATGGACATGAAATATCTACAACAGTTAGCATCGGGATTGCTTTAAGTAGCAATGGTTATGAAGAACCAACAAATCTATTGCGAGATGCAGATATAGCAATGTATCGCGCTAAGGGAAAAGGAAAAGGCAATTATATTGTTTCTGATCATAATTTTACAGATTAGAGGTTACATTTGATATAAATTGACAGAGCCAGATCCCCGACTTTTTAAAAAAGTCGGGGATCTTGAATAAGATATTAACTAAATAATAAATAAGATTACGTTTTTTGATAATTCTCTACTAACAACTTAACATTCAATTAAATTACGTGCTTTTTAAGAGTAAAGTAGATATCTGACCGTTTAGCCAGCAAAGCTAATGGTAAAACTTCTAAAAAAGTTTAAATGGTTAACAGTAATTTTTGTTTTGGTATTGTTGGGTGTTCTGTTTATATCTGTTCCCTCGGCTCAAACCCAACAGCCAGTAGTCCTCAATTTGTTGATGACAGCCCCTGATGCTCAACCTTGGAAAGAGGGGATCATCAAAGATTTTGAGAGTAAAAATCCTGGTATTCGCATCAACATTATTGAGGGGCCAAACGCCACTAATTTACTTGAAGACCTGTATACATCAGCTTTTATTTTAGGTGATTCTCCATACGACCTCATTAATATGGATGTGATTTGGACACCTAAATTTGCTGCGGCTGGGTGGCTGTTAGATTTAACAGATAAGGTGACAAAATCAGAATTGGCAGCATTTTCACCCAGAGATGTAGAAGGAGGACGTTACAAGGGTAGATTGTATAGAATTCCCATGCGGAGTGATGTGGGAATGCTTTACTACCGGGAGGATTTACTCAAGCAAGGGGGGTTTAATCCACCAGAAACTTTTACAGATTTAATTAAGATTTCCCAAACTTTAAAACAGCAAGACAAGATAAATTGGGGATATCTTTGGCAAGGGCGTCAATATGAAGGTTTGGCGGCGATGTTTGTCGAAGTTCTCGAAGGTTTTGGCGGATTTTGGGTGAATCCTAACACCTTAGAAGTAGGATTAGATAGACCGGAAACCTTGAAAGCGATCGCTTTTCTCAAAGAGACAATACAAACAGGTATTTCTCCACCTGGTGTCACAACATACCAAGAAGAAGAAACCAGGCGCATTTTTCAAAGTGGACAAGCGGCTTTTTTACGCAGCTGGCCTTATGTTTGGCCTTTAGCTAATGCCAAGGATTCCCCGATTAAAGGTAAAATAGCCATCAAACCAATGGTTAGCAACTCTGGTAAAAGTGGAGGCGCTTGCTTAGGTGGATGGGGTTTGGGAATTTCTAAAACCACCAAGCATCCCCAAGAAGCCTGGAAAGCAATTCAATACTTTACTAGCGAAGAAGCACAGCGTCGATTTATTCTCCAAGCTGGTTTTGTACCCAGTAGACGTTCATTATTTACAGATCCACAAATCGTCGCCACCTATCCCTACTATCCCCAATTACTAGAAGTAGTAGAACAAGCCGTTTTGCGCCCACCCATTGCCCAATATGCTCAAACATCAGATATTTTGCAACGTTATCTGAGTGCAGCATTAACAAATCGCATGTCACCTGAAGCAGCCATGAAAGCAGCAGCACAGGAGACAAGGCGGTTGTTGGGGAATGCGTGAGGAGGGCAATACGGTTCGGATAAGACAAATCGATTAACGTTTAAATCCCGTAGAGACGCGATTTATCGCGTCTGGTACAACCCCAAAATCATGAAAAAATTCTTAACCGAACCGTATTGCGTGAGGAGGGACAAGGAAGGCAAGGGAGACAAGAGAAACACATCAATTCAAAATACCTACGGTAGGCGCGCAAGCGACTTCTGCAAGTAGCCGCTTTGCGTCTACAAAATTCAAAATTATGACTATTGTAGAGACGCGTAGACGCTCGTAACGAGGCGAATAAAAGAAAAAGAGGGGAGGCTTCTATTAGAGATCCAATTGGCCCACAGATTAATCAGGGGGCTTTAAGCCTCCCCTCTTTTTCCCAAGCCAAATGCGGTAAGAGCGGCTTCAAGGC
>NZ_AJLJ01000496.1 GCF_000317245.1 Fischerella muscicola SAG 1427-1 = PCC 73103 | reverse complement strand
CTACCGATGCCCAATGCCCAATGACAAATGACGAATAACAAATGACGAATTTAAGTACAATCCGTAGTCGAGAACAGAGAACAGCGTGGCTTTTCTTATTGCCTGCGCTGCTGTTGTTGTTGTTAGTATTTGGTTATCCGATTCTGCGGGCTTTTTGGTTGAGTTTGTTTGCTAAGAATTTGGGAACTCAGCTAGAGGCTAATTTTGCTGGTTTAGATAATTATGTGCGGATGGCTGGAGATGGGCGTTTTTGGCAAAGTTTCTGGATTTCATCTGTATTTACAACTGCATCGGTGATTTTTGAGGTGTTGTTAGGGTTGGGAATTGCTTTGGTTCTCAATCAAAGATTTTTTGGACGAGGTGCGGTACGAACGATCGCGATCATACCTTGGGCTTTACCCACTGCTTTGATTGGTTTGGCGTGGGCGTGGATTTTTAATGATCAATTTGGGGTAGTAAATGATATCTTGCTGAGGTTGGGTGTGATTCAAACTGGGATAAATTGGCTGGGAGAACCAACTCTAGCAATGGTTGCAGTCGTGTTTGCAGATGTGTGGAAGACTACGCCATTTATTAGTATTTTGTTGCTGGCTGGTTTGCAGTCAATTTCCTCAGATTTGTACGAAGCCCATGCAATTGATGGGGCTAAACCTTGGCAAAGTTTCTATCAAATTACCTTACCACTGTTGATGCCGCAAATTCTGATCGCGATGTTGTTTCGTTTTGCCCAAGCTTTCGGAATTTTTGATTTAATTGCTGTGATGACTGGCGGTGGGCCTGGTGGTGCTACGGAAGTTGTATCTTTATATATCTACTCGACAATCATGCGGTATTTAGATTTTGGTTATGGGGCGGCGCTGGTAGTGGTGACATTTTTATTATTAGTTGCAGCTGTCGCGATCGCAAGTTGGTTGTTGAAAAAGTCCCGTTTAACAGTGTAAAAAAAAAGCCAGTGTGAAAAATATCACTGGCGGGAATGAATCCAAGAGCACAAGGTTCGCTGAGCTATAACTAAGAATTCCAGAAAATCATGATTTTTTAAAGGTATATGCAACTTTCATGCAACATCTATAGTTATTTGTCCTTTATTACGATGGTTTGGATGCACTTTTGGCTGTGGTGGTTAACCCAGTACAGGATCAATCGGTAGCTTATGTGGAAGCTACTATGCGCTGATAGCGATCGCAACGCAGTCGAACTTGATTGATCTTTTATGGATCTTATAGATCTAA
Organism: Fischerella muscicola SAG 1427-1 = PCC 73103; assembly: GCF_000317245.1. GTDB lineage: Bacteria > Cyanobacteriota > Cyanobacteriia > Cyanobacteriales > Nostocaceae > Pelatocladus > Pelatocladus muscicola_A. The sequence continues at coordinate 148,885 of NZ_AJLJ01000496.1, read as the reverse complement.
TGAATACTTCATAGCAATCCTAATTGTTGCATTCTTCCTCAGTGGGAAACTTGAGTTTTTAAAATTTGGTATACCAGTTTTAACTGATATTGTTGGATTATTGGAAACACCAAAACCCTCTTGTGGAATACCTAACAAGTCTCTGTTTAGTTCGTAATCTCCATTTTGATCATCTACTGCGGCGACAGCATAAGTTCCAGGTTTTAATCCGTAGAATTCCTTTTTGATAGAATTTCCCTGAATCTGAACGCAACCACTTTGTACTTCACTAGTATCACTCAGGGGAAATCCTTGTTCATTATTATAAATTCTCATGCAAACCTGCCCATTTTGATTACGTATTCCATTTACTACAACAGTTAGGTTGAGAGTGGAATTTTGATTTGCTGTTGCCAAGCCCAAGATGACAAAATTAGAGACTAAAAACAGATTAAATAGAGTAAATTTTTGTATGAGCATATATTTGTAAGCAGTAGTTTACACTATTTATGAAGATTTCCCTGTCCTCTCTTAAATTAATTTATGAATATCTGTTATTTGCAGCCATTCCTGGGTGCGTTGCATTCCCTCTTCTCGGTCAATTTTCGCTTCAAAATTTAACATCTTTTGGGCTTTAGTAATAGAATAAGCATAGGGACGAGAGAGAAAATCCATAGTTTCTGGTAGTAAATCGGGTTTTTTCCGAAAAAGTTTTTGTCCCTGTTCGCGTACCCGAAGAAATAACTTGGCTTCATCTTTTGATAAGGAAAAAGGCACTGGTAAACCAGCTATTTCAGCTAAATTTGTAAAATATTCTTTCCAAGAAGTATTTTCCCCATCAGTGATATTAAAAATTTCTCCGTATGCTTCTTTTTCCATAGCAAGAAAGATGGCATCAATCAGATTATCAATGTATAAATGGTTGATAACTCCTTGTCCATCGTTAATTAATGCGAATAAATTTCGCTGCATCATCACTATTGGTCGGACGATCCAGGGAATACTCCCTGGCCCGTAAACATCTCCTGGTCTAATAATAATGATCCCTGGTGAAGTATCCAGTTGTAAGAGTGCTGCTTCGGCTTCTATTTTTGTCTGACAGAAAGGATTATTCTCACCACGCAGTGGCCCCTCTTCCGTAACGCCATCAGGATAGTTGAAACCGTAAACCATCGCACTGGAGAGATGAACGAAGGTTTTGACACCAGCATCTTTGGCAGCTTTAGCCATATTCACGGTTCCACCCACATTGACCTCACGAAAATGCTTGATCTGTCCAGTTTCTTGGACAACACCAGCCGTATGCAAAACGATGTCTACTCCCTGGCAAGCCTTATGAGCAATCGCAGGATCGGTGATACTACCAATTATGACCTCAGCACCTAGTTGTTGCGCTTTTTTGACTTTTTCTGGAGAACGTCCTATTCCCCGGACTTTCATCCCTCGCGCTATGGCTAGTTCAGTAGTTCGCAAGCCAATAAATCCACCAATTCCTGAGATGAGAAGTGTTTGTCCAGAGAGGTTCATAAAACTTACTCACTGTTTAAACTAGTTATTTAGAGTTGTATAGACTGCAAAGACCAAGCTTGCTATCCAGAAAATTTTTTTACTAACGGCGTCTAGGGATGCGACGAACAATACTCAAAGCAGGATATCGGGGAACCGCAGTTATTTGATCAGCAAAAGTGAATTTTTTATTGTTACAAGCTTCAACAATACAAGCAAGGACATTATCGGCGAGAATTTCTGCTGTTTCCTGACTAATTGCAGGCTCAGAAAACATGAAATTCAAATACATTTTTTCTTCAAAAGTCAGAACAGCAACACACAATCCTCTAAATGCTGCATTAGAAGTAACAAAGCTGATTTCTTCAAGGTCAAATACACCATAATCTGAACGAATATTGACTTTACCTATATTTGTGACACCGACTGTTGAAAATACTTGATGAGGGTAAGCGAGAAGAAATTTAATCAAAAGTTTGGTTAATAAAGGTAAACAGAAGACGCGATCGCTTTCCACAGTATCTTGCATTTGTTGTCTTCTGTTGCGAGCTAAATTCCAGAAGCGAGTATTTGATTTTAAGGTATGACAGGAAATATCACCGGAAACCAACACACCCAAATGTTCATCACTGACTGGTGGTTTGAGTCGGTGACGCAAATTGATGGGAGACCAACAGCTAACACTTAAATCTGTTTTTTTGCCAGCCTTGATTTTTTTACCTGTTGCAAACAACATCGCTGCACACAAAGCAGCGTGTACTGTTGTCCTGTTCTTTCTACAAACATTTATTAACTGTGTGGTTTGCTCCTCGTTAAGCTTTCTGTGAACAATACCAGTATGGCGTGATTCAATTGGTGCGAATTTTTCAAAGTTTAAGGTTTTTGGTCGGTATTGGATATCCCTTAACAAAAGTCTAAATATACCTAAAAAGATGTTTAGCGCACCTTTCCATCCCTGCATTGAGTCTGGCAAGAGTTTTTTAATCGGTGGTAATGCAGGCAAGCTGATAACTTCTATTGGTTCTAAAGATATGAGTTTTTGGCAATATCTCAAAAGTTCTGAATGCAATTGCATACATGATAAACCGTCTGCGATCGCATGATGTATTGTTGTGATCACATAATTGACATTGCTCTCATTTTTCAGACGAACAAAGACAACTCGCATTAAACTTTTGTCACTCTCAATTTTTTGATTGAGTTCTTCCCGAACAACTTCTTGCCACTGTTGTGGATACAGCTTTGTCACAACACGTAAAGGAATCTGGATGTCTCCAGTTTCAAAACGTAAACTATTTAATCTACCGATAATCCGGGATTTAAGGCGAGGATGACGTGCCTGTAACAACTCAAGAGCTTGTCTAACAATTTCTTTATTAAGGAGTCCGTTAATTCGACAAATTGTAATTATATTGTATGTTGTAGCACGACGATTCAAAATCTCCATCGCTTGCTCGTAAGGAGAAAGTTTCCTGTCATAGAGCATAATTACCTTTGCATTAAAAACTTATGAAAATTGGATAATCAAAATAATTGGTATCAATTTCTGAGGTAACTTGCACTTAGTAAAGAAAGTGAGGAAAATATTTTCATCTCAAGTGCGGCTAATTATTTATCATTGAAATTTATCTGCGTTGCACATCTATGTTTCCCACTTCCCCATATCTCTTAAAGCATCACCTCAATGATAATGATGTGGCTATTGATAGCGTCCAGAGCCTCGACGAGCAATACTCAAAGCAGTAGGAGCGGTAGAAGGTAGCTGATGCCAAGGAAGTGCAACAATTTGATCGGAAAAAGTGAATTTTGCGTTGTTGCAAGCCTCAACAATACAAGCCAGAACATTATCGGCAAGAACTTCTGCTGTTTCTTGACTAATTGCAGGCTCAGAAAACATGAAATTCAAAACCATTTTTTCTTCAAAAGTCAGAACAGCAACACACAAACCCCCAAATGCTCCCCATGCAGGAACAAAGCTAATTTCTTCAAGTTTAAAAACACCATAATCCGCAGGAATGTTGACTCTTCCTATATTTGTGACACCCACTGTCGCAAACATTTGGCGAGGAAATGTGATCAGAAAATCGGTTAACGGTTCAATTAATAAGGCTGAACAAAAGACCCGATCACCTTCTGTACTTGCTTCCATCTGTTGTCTTCTGTTGCGAGCTAAATCCCAAAAGCCTGTATTTATTTTTAAGGTATGGCACGAAATATCACCGGAAACTAACACACCTAAATGCTCATCACTAACTTTTGGTTTGAGTCGGTTACGCAGATTGATGCTTGACCAACAGCTAACACCAGTATTTGTTTTTTTGCCAGCATTGATTTTTCTACCTGCTGCAAACAACATCGCTGCACACAAAGCAGCGTGTACAGTTGTCTCATTTTTTCTAGAAATATTTATTAATTGTATGGTTTGCTCCTCGTTCAGCTTTCTGTGGACAATACCAGTACGGCGTGATTCAATTGGTGCGAATTTTTCAAACTTTAAGGTTTTTGGTCGGTATCTAATATCCCTGACTACATGCCTAAATATGGTCAAGAAGATATTCAGCGCGCCTTTCCATCCCTGCATTGATTCTGGTAAAAGTTTTTTAATCGGTGGTAGTGCAGGTAAGCTGACGACTTCTATTGGTTCAAAAGATATAATTTTTTGACAATATCTCAAAAGCTCTGAATGCAGTTGCATACATGACAAGCCGTCTGCGATCGCATGATGTATTGTTGTAATCAAATAATTGACGTTGCTGTCATTTTTAAAATGAACAAGGACAACTCGCATTAAACTTTTGTGACTCTCAATTTTTTGATTGAGTTCTTCCCAAACAACTTCCTGTGACTGTTGTGAGTGCAGCTTTTTAACTACACGTAAAGGAATCTGGATATCTCCAGTTTCAAAGCGCAGACTATCTAACTTATCGACAATTCGAGAGTTAAGCCGAGGATGACGTAGCTGTAGTAGTTCCAAAGCTTGTCTGATGGTTTCTTCGTCGAGGAATCCGTTGATTCGACAAATCGTGACTATATTGTAAGCGCTAGCACGACGATTCACAATTTCTATAACTTGCTCCAAAGGAGAAAGTTCTCTGTCGTAGAGCATAAGTGGTATGTATTGTATTTCATGCTTTGTACTCAGTCCGATTCAATTCAGCTTCAGCGATCGCTGACTTTTGCCTTTAAAGAAGCAAAATGTTTTCCACCAAGTTCAATTTGACCTTCTCTACACCCAGTCTTCAGTCTTTCCACTAGATATTCCAAATCATGAGCGATAAAATTTGTGCCATGATCTGGTTCTATCAAACTTACTAAAGCTGTATTTTCTACTTCTTGATTTGCCAAGTGAGAAATACCCAAAAAATTTAGTACTCCTGATTCATAAGTTCCACAAGGAACTGAAGGATTGTTTACTCCAACATAATATTCATTTGCTTTAAACCAGTCAGATGCTGGGTAGCCGTGAAAATGAACGATTGGCGCACCATTTTTAATAAGTTCTGGTGTATATAAAGCAGCAGATAAACTAATAGCAAGCATGACATAGATATCATAAGAAGGTTTGATGTCTACTAACTCTGGATGAACACCTTCTGGTAATTGCAAAAATAACTTTTCTTTTAAACCAATCCGAATAATATCACTTTCAAGGTTTAAATCTGTTTTGTTTGAGCCTGAACGAGAACTGACAAGCCAAATATCTGGAATTTGTTTAAATCTATATTCTCCTTTGATCTTGGTTTTGATGTAATATCTACCTTCGTTATTCTGACGAAATTCATCACTACTAAATCCTGCAACCGACAATAGATTTTGCCACTCATTTTCAGTTATTTCTGGCTGACCAACATATTGTGGAGGTTCAGCATAAGCAACAAAACCATAAGAGACACCTGTCCTCCCATTCACGATGACATTAACAATATCTCTATGAGATTTTCTTTTAATAACTTCACACAGTTTAAACCCTGGTGGAAATAAACCTGTTGATGCCAGATTATTACCTAATTTCACCAGTTTTGCGGCATAGCTAGATTCATGAGGATTATACTGCCCTAAAGTAAATCGACTCAGTAAAAGTGGATATATTGGCACAAAAACTTTGGGTACTAAGGAGTTTAAAACAAAGTGTTCGATCTCATTTTTAGTAAACACAGAATCAGAGAGATTCATATTTAAAATGGAAATTTTTTCACTAGATACTCCAATTACCATCTCTGAAAATGTTCTGATGAGAGTGTTTAAGCCAATATTAATTTTTTCTTGATAAGAAATTAAGGGATTTGTAAAATCTTTATCTATTTGTGTTAAAGTAATTACTTGAGTATTAGTAGGGTCTTCAATATATTTTGCTACATGGTCTTCAGCCCAACTACTCAATTTTGCTATTCTAGAAACAGAAATTTCTCGTTCTTTCAAGATAAAGCGAGAATACATTTGATACAAAGTCTCTGCTGCCAATACACCCAATTTTTGGATACAGCGAGGAGATTTTTCTACATCAATTACTGCATCTATTTCCGATTTTACACTCCTGATTTTAAAACTTTTATTTAATTTGCTTATTGGTAAACTAATTTCGTAACTTAATTCGCTGGTTGCTTCTTCCCAAGATAAAATTTTTACTCCATACCCTTTGAGTTTAACTGCCAATTCTTCTTGGAATTTAATAACTTCTCGCTGCTTGTAACCTTTTGGTAACGGTCTAAATGTAATTGTTAGCTTTTGAGCCATAACTTTAGGATCAATCACTGGTGGTTTATATTCCACACTTGATTGTTCAATAAATCCTCCGATTAAACGACCAATTGTTTGTAGACTAAGTCCTATATTTAATGGAATAGAAGCAGCTTTAAGAGCTACATCTCTATCGCGTAGTAAGGTCAAAATTTCGGTTTTATGAGCAGTTAATTCTGCCTGTATTTCTGGTGTCATTACACCCTTGGGAGAACGAAGATTTAGTTTATTATTGTTAACCCACAAGTCAATACCGTTTTGAGTCAGGGTTTCTAAAAGTTCATGTACCTTCATAGTTCTCTATCTCTCAATATGATTGTGTTTACGCAGTTTCAGAAAAAAATCTCGTAAAAAGTTAACTATTAAATAACTACAGTTAGCTAAAAATGAAAGTGTAATTGAAGAATTGGGAATATCCCAATAGAAATTCAATTTTGAATAGTAATTTTAGATTTTAGATTGAGATTAATCTAAAATCCAAAATTTATTTACTTCCCAAGGGGTGAGTTATTTTCAAATTTCAAATGATTCAGAACCTACAAATTCTTCTGCTAAACGCTTGCTTAACGTTTCAATAGTGGGATAATGCCACAACAGAATTAGAGACATCTTAAATCCAAACAATTTCTCTGCTCTACTAGTAATAACCATCCCCTGTGCTGAATCTAAGCCATAACTATCTAAAGGTTCTCGAACATCTATTTCATCTGGTTCAACTCCCAGCATCTCAGAAATGTTAGAAACTAGCCAGGCTTGTATTTCTTCTGCTGTGTAAGACTGTTTAGCATTTGAATTCATCACAGACTGACTCATATCTATACCTGTAAAATCAAAGGAAAAGGAATTTGAACAATACTGAAAATAGTGTTAGTTGTGTAGTAAGGTCATTCAAGTAGTAGTGTCTACACACCAATTTATATAAGACTAGATTGATAGAAATTTAGTCAAGTTTATGACTAATCATCCGAAACCACCGATTGCTCTGGATGATTGAGGTCATTGAATGGAGTGGTTGATGCAACTGGATTGCTAAAATTTCCATTTCCCAAGGATTCTACGGTTTTTGCGATCGCCTGTGGTGATTCTGAGTAGAACTCAGAGTGGGTATTCCAAGCTGACATACCCAAAAGCTTTTCACATACCCTGCCAATCCCGATCAGAAGAATGCAGAATACCCAAGAACAATAAAGTACCAAGTGGAATTCCTCATAATACCCACTACCCCAGGCAACCAAGCGTCGCAATAGTAGATTGTTCCAGTGGTTGCTGTACTTGCCAGTCAGTTTAACAAGAATCTCCATGGAAACTCGATATTTGAGCATCTTGTACATGAGGCTCATCGTTGTGGAAACATGAAAATGCTCCTTCTGACTCCACTTTTGGTAGTGTTGAAAAACTTTCCTGTCTTGATCGTTCTTCAAAAACCCATCAATAGCATCTGCTGCTTTTTCTGCCGAACGAAAGGCGAGGTGTACCCCAGACGAGAAAAGAGGATCAACAAAGAAATTGGCATCTCCCACAAGAATCCAGCCATTCCCCACAGAGTGTTTTGAGGCGTAGGATAGATTGTGCAACATTCGGACTTTGGAAAATTGTTTGGCCTGCTCAAACCGCTCTTGGATAAACTTATACTGCTTAATATAAGTAAGTAGAATTTCTTCTGGGCTTTTCTGCTTCCACCAACTTGTTCCTGGCTCATTCATTACCACTCCAATACTCATGATGTCTGATGCAAGTGGAATGAACCAGATCCAACCATTTTCAATTACATAGCCGTTGAAGTAGCCTTGCTGAATACCAGAAGCACGGGTGACATGCTTGAAGTGTCCGAATACAGCCGAAGTTTTGATCGTTTTGTTCGGAATCAGGAATTTACGGCTTCTGCTGATAAAAGCGTGCCGCCCTGAGCAATCAGCAATACATTTGGCTTTGGTGATGTATTCAATATTGTCTTTGCTTTTCCAATGGATTCCAGTTGCTTCATCACCTTCCCAAAGGATTTCTTTGACCACTGCCTCCTCAAAGACTGTAACTCCCTCTTGACGAGCATGATTAAGCAGAAACAGGTCAAACTCACTTCGCTCTACTTGATATGCATAAGGGCGCTGTTGAAGCCTTTGCGTGGGAAATTTATAAAATTCTTGTCTGCTGTACTCGTATTCAGACTGCTGTGGATTCAGCCCAATCCGAATTTCTGTACCATATTTAAATGTCTGACCAAGATGCTGTAGTGGTTCAGCAATTCCTAGCTTTTCCCAGATTAGCTGGGTTGCAGGTAACAAAGACTCCCCTACGTGAAAACGAGGAAATTTCTCGCGTTCGAGTACCAAAACCTGATATCCTTTCCGAACCAGGAAAGTAGACAAAGTAGAGCCAGCAGGGCCTCCTCCAATAACGACGACATCATAGTCACTGTGATTCATAAAATTCTTCAACTTCTATATACAAGCGACAGATTTTGAGAATTTATCAAAGAACTTAGTGTTATCTTGGATAGTCTTGCTAATCGAAGTTCCTGCGGCCATAACACGCATCTCACGATTGATAGACCACGTGTAATCTAATTTGTCAAAAAATTGGCAGAGACTTGAGAAAAGCTGTTGGTGGTACTTCAAATTCAAATGTAAACCTTCGTGTTCGTGGCAGAAGCACTTCTCTATCCAAGAGAGTGCTTCTTGGGTAGACATACCAAATAGAGGGGAACGTAGCATCTTATAGACTAAAGGCATAACAAAGAGTTTATCTGGATAAAAGCTTGCAACTGCGGCAGCAGACAGCCCATTGAGTATGGTAAGTTGCATCATGTAGATTGCTAAATTAGCCATAAATCTCTCGTATGCTGTTGGTCTCGGAAAGTCCTTGTATAAATCTTGAGCAATCACCTGAGAAGTTGTAGTATGAAAAGATTCATCCAAGAAATGGTAATGAGAGATAGCAGCGGGTGCTGGGATAAACTCGTTTTTCTTCTCTAAATCCCTGAAATACTGCGAACGGCTGTGTTCTGTTAGCTTGAGAATCATATTGGCAATAAAGCGTAAGGCATAGTACTGTGATGCCAAGAAAGGTGTACTTCCCCAGCTGAAGCTGAATAAATGTCGCATAACTCCTGGTGATAAACGCCCAATCATACCTCCTTGCATCGCCTTAAATGCACTCCCAGTCAAAGGATTGCCAGTTATTACATCACCTAGCACTGCGATCTCCGTCATGTTAGCAACCGTGCGAAAGGCATGAATGTGGTAGCGTTCCTGGGAAGTTTCAACATCTAGTTCGTGGCAAAGGGTTTCGTAGCCACCTATGCTGTAGAAAACACTGCCTGTAATCTGATTGTAAAGAACTGTATTAGTTTCACTAGCAGCTGTAAGATTGTAACCTCCAACCCAAAAAAGATGATTGAGAGCAATCTTTTGCGAGGGAGAAGCTACTTCGTAGAGTGGGGTTCCATAGAGGATTGAAAGTTCAGGATCACTCCAATAATGATCTTTGTGGCTGCCGTAATCAAAATTTTGCTCCAATTCTGTTATTTTCTCGGTATAGTTGGACTCCTTGTTACGCCGATAGTTGATTTCGGTCACTTTTAAATGCTTCTTGACCTGTATTGCAGATGTAGTCTGAGGTTGTTGTTTTGTATTTGATTCTTCAGTGTTATGCATCATATGTCTCTGTTTATGAGTTCTGTAAAATCAAAGATTTTATGTACAATGAAGTTCTCAAAAAACATCTAAGCCGGGAGATCATCAACAAGGGTGTTATTCTCACTAACCAGCTTTGAAGTACCACTAAAGTCTTGCAAACTTCCTGACTTGGAGTCGAACTTCGCGATCCAGCTATCTATAGACCCAGCATTGATACCCCCAAAAGAACCCTCAGTAGTTCCTGTAACGTAGACGTGGCCAAATTGGTCTAATGTAACACTGGTGGCAGCATCAGGCTTAGAAGTTCCAAACTGTTGAATCCACAACTGGTTGCCTTCACTATCATACTTGGCAATCCAGGCATCATTAGACCCAGCATTTTTTCCCCCCAAGTTGTTGTTGGTATATCCCACTAGAAAAATATTGCCATTTGAATCGATCTTCATGCCCGAAGATGCATCATCACCGCCAGTACCAAACTGTTTTATCCACAGTCGATTACCATTGCTGTCATACTTACTAATCCAAACATCATCAGACCCAGCATTTTTTCCCCCCAAATTACCCAAAGTCCATCCTGTCATGTAGACATTGCCTTGACTATCTGTATCTATCGCCTTTGGGAATTCATAATCTTTAGTGCCAAACTGTTGAATCCATTCCAACTGACCATTATTATTGTTCTTGGCAAACCAGACATCATATAGCCCAGCATTCTTTCCTCCCAAATCGCCCATAGTCCAGCCTGTAGAATAAACACTACCATCATTACTGACAGTAACAGCGTAAGCTTCATCAAAAGCGGAACTCCCAAACTTTTGAAACCACTGCTGGTTGCCATTGCTGTCATACTTAGTTACCCAGACATCATCCGCAAAGACATCAGGCTGAAAAAATAATCCTTCCTGTTGTTGCTCAATAGTGAATCCTGTGAGGTAAACACTGCCATCGTCATCAGCTTTCATACCAAAGGAGGCATCAATCAGTTCAGTCCCAAACTGTTGAATCCACTGCTGATTACCATTGCTGTCATACTTACCCACCCAGACATCATAATTTCCTTCTCCTTGATTGGCTCCCCCAAAATCGCCTTTCGATATTCCTGCTAGATAGAAGTTACCTTTGTTATCGGTGGTAATGCTAGTAGCTAAATCAGCGCTGGAAGTACCAAACTGTTGAATCCACTTCTGATTGCCATCATTGTCATACTTGGCTACCCAAGCATCATTAGACCCAGCATTGGTTCCTCCCAAAGAGCCACTGCTCAGTCCTGTTACATATAAATTGCCAAAGGTATCCGTAGCTGAACTTAGAGTTATGTCAACATCGCCAGTCCCCAATTGCTGAATATTTGCTTGTGCGGGTTCAGGAGGTGGAGTATAACCCTCATACTGAAAGTAGTCTCCCTCAAGACTCAAATGATGAATACCGGGTACAAGTGCAATGAGATCAGGTACAATTCCCTGCTGCCAAAATATTGCTGTTCCTACGGGAGAATTAAGTAACTTGTAGTCCTTGGAAGTGCCGTGTAGCTGAATTTTATCCTGGTAGGGTTTGAAGTCTAAAATTGAAGCAAATTGCTTTAAACCAAAGTCGATTCCATTACCGTCAGCATAATATGGCTGTTTCCAATCACCAAGAACAAATCTATCGCCCCAGTGAAGCTGACTACCCTTCAGCGCTGCCATTAAGTCCGCATCGCCTAAGATAATATCAATCTGCGGTTTATCAGGATTGTGACCACTAGGTTGTAAACCAACAAAGGTATCATTTCCAGATCGGCCCCATAATAATTCACTAGCTTCGCTCTTGTTAATAAAATCACTGCCAGGTGTGCCTACATTTAAAACTCTCAAAAAGGTGGCATTGATATCATGTTCTAATGTAGCCAATATATTTTCCATTTATTCAAACCTGAAGCAATACTTCAATTTATGAATGCATCGTTACAAAAACATCCCAATTTTTGCAATCTATAGTTCAATATGATTGCTGATAAGCGCATAACCATTTCTATAGAAGCAAGTTCGCGTTTCTATTAACCAATGTTTTGTAACAAAAATCCTTAACTGAACCGTATTGATCTATTGTTAAGAGCTTGGCATTATGAATAAATAGTAATCAATACACAAACGAATTCATTGTATTACTGTGAAGTAATTATTAAACAGCTGTCAGGTGCATATAGGCGTATGAAAATCTTGCACTTTCAGGAATTAAGCAAAATATATTATCACCTTTTTGGATTTTACCTGATGACATTAATTCCTGCAAGATCACAAAGATAGAAGCAGAGCCTGTATTTCCTTTGGAAGTTAAGTTAGTAAACCATTTATCATAGGTAATATTGACTCCAATTTCCGCCATCTGCTCATAAAGTTGCTGTCTGAAAAACTCGGATGAATAGTGAGGCAAAAACCAAGTAATATCATCAGCTTTCAAGCTGTATTTATCTCGAATCTGAATTAAACCTTTTTGACCATAGCGAATAATATTGTCTCCGAGAAGTTTAGCATCCTGTTTGAGAGAAAAATAGCTCTCTTTCCATAATTCTTCTGGATGTTTAACTTCCCGCCAGCCTTGTAAAGAACCGTCTGCTTTCTTAATACATCCCCCATACATACAAGCGTCTAATTCATTTGCAAACGAGATTAGATCAACCCAATCTATTCTGAGTGAAATACCATCTTGAAGAGGTGTATCCTTTATCAAAATGGCAGCAGAAGCATCGGAAAGCATCCATCTTAAAAAGTCTTTCTCAAAAGCTATGATTGGTTTAGCTTCCAAATCCTGAATTTTTGCTTCTATTTCTGATTGAAAATATCTCGCAGTTAGAGCATTAGATACTACTTCTGACCCTGTAGTTATAGCATTTTTGGTCAAACCAGAAGACACACTCATATACCCATATTTGAGTGCTGTTACTCCTGAACAGCAGACACCACTTGTAGCTACCACTTCACAAGGAGGACATCCAAGCTCACCATGCACCATCAAAGCATGGTTGGGAATAAGCTGATCCGGACCTGAGGTTCCACAAACTAAACACTCTATTTTTTCTAAGGGAAAATTATATTCTCTGCATAGAGTACGCACAGCTTCGGCAGTTAATTGTGCATTGTTATGAGTTTGCTTGTTAGTCTTGGGATCTATTGCATAATATCGAGATTTGATACCGTTGTTATTGAGAATTCGATTTTTGGCTCGAGAAGGCTTTCCATTAATGAAGCCAAGAACATTTTCGATCTCCTCATTATTCACCGGTTCATTAGGTAGAAAAACTCCTAAACCTGTAATATATGCTGAAGCCATAATTTCCTCCTAAGAAACTCACAAGACTAAAATTATTAACAGTAGTCTCTTGCAAATAATTCAGTTATTTCTAACTCTTAGATTACGCCAGATGGTAATTTCAAATTATCAACATAAGATGCTATTTTTCGATTAATCAAGGAAGCAAAAAGAAATTGTATGAGTGTAGAAAAGAGAAGAACAATGGGAATGGCAAATAGGAGTTGAACTGCAAAGATACAGATAATCGGTATTCTGCTCCAACTTCCCTGTTTACCAAAAAAACGAGCTATCTTAGCCCATGGTCGATATAGTACCCGCCCAATTAATTCCGGAATCACATAACGTTGATTCACTTCAACAGCTCCAAGTCCTTTAAGCATTGGCTGATGAGAATAATCACTTAACGCCTCGATATTGTTGGCTAAACGCTTGCCAAATCTTGATAGTGCATAGATATCTTCATCTCTAACCCCCGCAGCAGGTAATACTCCCAAAAATTTGTTTTTTTTCCCAGTTAACAATAGCCGGGGAGTGGTAATAAAGGTGGCTAAAGGTAGCCCTTGGTGAGTCAAAACCACATTGTCGATATGAATACCTCCAACTTCAGCAATCATTCTCTTCATCATTTCTGAGGCGGAGTGCCACATATTTCGACAAACTACTAAAGTGATAACTTTTGTATCCTTCAAAACTTTTACAGACTCAGATTTTAAAAATCCCTGAATAGGTAAAGATGGTGCCAAAAACCAAACCTGATAAGCAAGAATAACTAAATCGAATTTCTCATCTTGATTAAATTTAGGTGGAGATATTTCCGGAGGCTCCTCGTTCACACATTCTGGAAAAACATCAAAAAACTTATATAAATTCCAAGGAGAAGGATAGTTATCTCTTGGTTTAATACACTCCCAGGTAAGCTCTATTTCTGGTATATTGAGATGTTGGGTAAATGATTCAGCTGCACGAGTCACATCACCTGATTGTGAGTAATAAACTACCAATACACGTTTCATAACAGTAGTTAGAACAATGGTTAATTAGGTCGGTATAAATAAAGCTAATTAGTGAGGAGAACCATTAATCATTGGTAATTCCTATTTCGGCTGATACTGAATGCAGTTAGCTGGCATTTGCAATCCTTGAATTTGCAAACTTTGCATTCGGAATAAAAATGCAGTTCCTCTCATAATATGGTTAGCGACATCAACCACTTTCCGATTATTTGGTTCAGCGAGATAAGTACCTTTTACCCAGTCATTAAAACTACCCATTGCAGGACCACACCAGATTTGATAATCAATTTCTCGACCTTTTTCTCCAGAGTTAGACCAGCGAGATGACAATCCAAGATACCAACGGAAAATTAGAGCCATCTTCAGTTTAGGATTGTTGGTAGCCTTGATTAATTTATCGGGATTTCTTTGGGATAAATATGCTGCTGTTTCCTTCCAAATAACTTCCAGATTATTTCTAAAAACTTGTTTTTCTAGTTTCTCTTTTTCTTCATATGGTATGTCTTCAATTGAATCATATGTTTTGTATAAATCCAGTAATTTTTGCGCCCTTAGAGGAAAGAAAGTTCCTCTTTTTAGAACTTGAAGTTTTACTCCCATTTCAAACATATCTGCTGCTGGGGCCATCATTACATCAGCCATCTCAGCTTGAGCTAATAATTGTTTTGTATGTTGAGAAGTTCCAGCTTCAACACAAGACTGATTAATAGAACCAGTGACAACATAGGCAGCGCCCATCATAAAAGCAGCTAATGCCGATTGGGGAGTTGCAATTCCTCCTGCTGCTCCAACTCGAACAGGTTTTTCGTAACAGTATTTATTTTGAATTTCATCTCTCAATTCTGAAATTGAAGGTAAGAGGCAAACTAAAGAACGATTATCTGTATGACCACCAGAATCTGCTTCTACAGTGATATCATCTGCCATTGGAACTTGTTCAGCTAATTTTGCCTGAAATTCGCTAATCAGACCTTGTTCAACTAATTGCTTGAGAATTTTTATAGGAGCAGGATGAAGAAATTTGCTTGCAACTTCTCTGCGAGAAATTTTGGCAATGACTTTATTTTTAATTTCGATTTGATTAGCCGCATTTAAACTCAGTCCAGAAGCTCGATAGTAGACGATGTTGTCAGTTAAATCCAAAAAGGCAGAAGCTTCTATTGTTCTCACTTGATATTTGAGATACAAATCAACAGCACTACGTTCAATTGCAGGTTCGCTGGGGCTATGGAGCAAGTTAAAAACGTAAGGGCCTTCTGGTAAAGCTTGTTGAATGCGCTTAATAGCTGCTTCAACACGAGAAGGAGCAAGTCCTCCTGCACCAAATGAGCTTAAAATTCTTTCTTTACCAAGAGCAATGACTAGTTCTTCAGAAGCAATACCATGAGCCATCGCACCAGTCATATAGGCATATTTAACATTGTAAAAATCTAAGAAATTGCGATCGCCTAACTGTTGAATAGCTAAGGGTGGAACAGCTATGAGCATTTCCACTTTTCCAGTTTGTCCATTGGAATGGTACAAGTAACCTTCGTTGGTTACACCAATTTCATCATCTAGTCTAATAATGTAACAAGGTTTCTCTAAATTCAGTAGCTTAGTTATTATACCTTCTTGATCAAAAGAGACAGAATCTAAAGAACCTTGCCAAATTTGGTTTTGCTTGTGACAAAATTCTGAAAATTTTAGATTATTTTGATTTTTAAGAATTATAGTGTTTAAAATACTCACGTTATTAGCCCTCTAGTTTGTAGCATTAGGAAGTGATGATATCTAGCTTTATATCTTTAAAAAAATGAAATAATTAGTTATTAATCTTTCACTCATCCTCGAAAATTGATAATTCTGTTTGCAAAATATGCTGTAAGCAATCCATTTGAAGCTGAATAATTACACTTATTTGAAGCAATGACTCTTGTCTGATATCTAAAAAATTACTATGATATTTTGTGATCCGAGAAGTATTTACACTTAGATTTTGATATAACTGATTTCGGAAATTTATCATATGCTCTTGATGCTCAGAACTATGGGTTGTTGAACTATAAACAGAGGCATATTGAGAATTTGGATATTCTCTTGTCTTGAAAATTGAATTTTTTGAGTTTTCTACAACTTCAAAACTTCCTACAGAATTTTGCTTTAAATAATTATCTAAGCTTTCAAATTCCTTGAAATCTAGAAGCTTATACTGTTGTTTTTCATCACCTTTAATTGGAAAATCTGAATCTGTATATTGGAAATTTTTTTTGTCTTTATTGTTTAATGGTGCGAAGTTCAAATCATTGCCGTTCCAAGTTATCGTTCTAACTCTGGGTTGGCTTTTGCTAGTATTTTCTTGGACTTGAGAATACAGTGATGACAAGTCCATGTTTACCTTATGACTGAGGAGTTTTGCTAATGCTTTAACAATGCAACTATGCTCGTCTATTCCTCTCTTGTTGAGAGAAACTATCATGTGTTCTTTTTGCGTGAGATTTCTACTAATCCATCTCGAACAGTTACTTCCAGCACCAACTTCAATAAATACTCTGGCGCCGTCCTCCCAAACACGTTGAACTAGCCGAGGAAAATCAAGCTGTTGAACAAGCATTTTAGCAATGTTGTGTCCAATAAAATCACTGGTGGGGGTAATAGGTTTGTATTCTGCGGCAGAATAAAAAACGGTATTTGGTACGTTTTGGGTAGGTAATGTATTTAGTTTAACAAGTGCATCGTATTCAGAACGTATTGGCTCACAATGAATTACATGGTTGAAAGGAGCGCGAAAAGCGTCACAATTCAGAGTTTTAATCACTCTTTGACAAGCTTTTGTATCACCAGCGATCGCTACTTCTTCTGGAGTATTGATGATAGATAAGTAGACATACTCTTCATGTTTAAGAACTTCTCGAACACGAGAAACTGGACACATGAGAACGTAGGTACTCCAAAAGTCTTCACCTTCACTATCCTGTTCCTGGGGTAACTGCCAATATTTGCGAACTGCATTTTTAGGGCCGGATAACTGGGTTTTAAACAGAGCATATGAGTTTAAGCCTTCACTACCTTCGTGAAAATTTGTCCAGATAGCTTGAGAAAGCATCATACTTGTTTCGCCCAGGCTATACCCAAAGGCACATTGAGGCTGTAGTTGGAAATAATTTCTCAGAACAGCACTCAATAATCCAGCAACGCCAACTTCAGATTCGAGCATTGCAACTGGATCATCTATAAATTGCTGTTCAAGCATTTCTAATTGCTTTGTTGATAATTGTCTTAGGCTTCTAGGATAGAGAATTTTCTCTATATTGTTGACACGAGTGTAAACGCTTTTGATGATCGGATCTTCATAAATTTTGGGAAACAAACGGAAGAGATTGCGGGCGATACCGAGATAAGAACTGTAAGCACCAGGATAAACAAAAGCAACATTGCCTTTGTTACCCAGTGGTTTTGGCGAAAAATAACTACCGACAGGTGTTTGCCAGTCTTTACCTGTATTGAAAGCATCGGCGACTCCCTTAAGAGCACGCTGAATTTCCCGCGTCAATTCTTGTTGATTGCGTCCGAGAATTGCCAGTGCATAAGTCGCATTTTGACGTTGTTGAAAAGATCTAAAAGTAAGGCTTGCAGCAGCAGATAGAGAAGAGGAATTAGCAATTGTTTGTTGTAGAGAATAGATCTGCTCTAGTAAAGTAGGACAATCGTCAGCTGCGATCGCAAAAAGATAAAAAGGCGTTTGCTCTAAATATCTGCTGTTACGCTGTATCTGAGTTGCTTCCTCCGACAAAATTAAATGTGCGTAACTGCCATCTATCTCCATACTGTTAATAGCAGCAATTCTTTTAGTAGCTCCTTTCTCTAAAAACCAGGGCTTTGATTCAGGAGCAACATAAAAGGGACTATTCTGCCAGGACTGCGGCATTTTTGGGGCAGACCACTGGGGAACACCTGGAATGTAACGGTGATACAAACAGAGTGCTGTTTTAATTAAACTGACTATTCCTGATGCAGCATAAGTATGACCAATGTTAGCTTTGACACTACCAATCGCACAACTGAGATCAGGCTCAGAAGTTTGATAAGCTCGAATCAAACCTAGCATTTCTGACTCATCTTGCTGAGGAACTCCACTGGCAAAAACTTCTAGATAGCCAATGTCCGTGGGTTTAATACCTGCCACATCAAAAGCAAGTTGACATACTTGCGTGACTGCTTTTGAGTCAGGGATCGTGTGAGAGGAAGAATTATCCTTCAAGATATTGAGAGCATCAACTACCGCATAGATGCAATCATTATCTTGTTGTGCTGTTGTGTGGAGCTTCAGTACTACGGCAGCAGCACCTTCGCCTAGCATCCAACCATTAACATTTTGGTCATAACTTAAAGTATGAACACCTGTGTTGGATTTTGCTGTTTGATTTTGCATCAAAAGACTAAGACTATTCTCAGCTAGCTCGACAGCACCGACAACAACAGCGTCTACTTCTCCAATTGCAAGTAGCTTTTTTGCAACCTCTAAAGCTTTGAATATGGAATGTTGTTCAGCAACTAGTGTGAATAAAGGCCCAGCAAAATTCCAAAGATTGGAAATAGTGTTTTTCGCTTCTGGTTTAATAATACGAAGAGAAAGTTCTGTTGCAGCAACAATAATAACTGCTACCCTACTTCCTTTGTTTAGTTTTACATCTTTGATAGCATCGTCAGCAACCTTGAGCATCAACAGTTCTTGAGGTTTGAATTTGTCTTCCTCAGATGCTAATTGGAAATCCGAAAAATCTATTTCAAAATCTTTGATGTAAGCTCCTAAAGGTTCTAAATTGCCGCCAAAATCATTGTTTTTCAGCAAATACTCTTGAGTTTTAATTTCTTGCCATCGTTGAGAAGGAAAAGTAGTAAAGTGTTGAGTTGCTTCATATACGCTGCGTTCAAAAGCATCTAATCCTTGACAACCACCTAAAAAGCAATCCATTCCAACAATGGCTACTTTAGGATTTTGAATTTGTTCATCTTTTTCCATTACTTAATCTCTAGTTATGTATATTTTTGGAGAGAAATAATGAGTGGGTATAGACAAGGTATAATAGATGTCTATTTACCTTTTTTTATCCTTCTAATCTTTAAATCTTCTGGGCAAAATAGTTCCTTTTGCCCCAATCATGCGATTATATATTTTCCCTTGATTGTCGTGTGCGATCACATCAGCAGTTACAGATGATCCTGTCTTTGATTTTACTTCGCAAGAAACGTAAAATGCTTGACCAAATGGTATAGGTGCGAACTGTTCAAAAGTTTGAATTTCTGATGGTAAACAACCTTGTTGATGAAAATATTGCGTCCAGAGCCAAAGTGCATGAATCTGAACATCTGCAATGTAGGGATTAAAAGTTTTTACAGGAAATAGTCCTTGTTTTCTTTCTTCAACATTTGACAAAGCACATTCTATAGTTATTTTTTCTGGGCTAGCATTTAATACGGTTTTTACACCCTGAAAACAAGCTCCATGAAATAAGCTTGATGGCCCATTGTTATAAAGTGATTTACTAGAACCGAATATTATTTCTTCCTGTTTCAAATTAAACGAACCATAGTTAGGAAAAACTGGAATTTGCTGCTTAATATTTAACTGACTACTGAAATGATAACGAGTTTTTCCTTCTGGATTCTTACTCCATATTTTAGCATCAAACTGAATCCCGTCAACATCGTTTTTAGAAATTTCTTGCAAATCTAAAATATATTCAGTTGGCTGATTTTCCTCAAAAATAATTCCTTTTAAAACTTTAAAGTTTGAGCAACTAAATGATTTGTAGCCAGGATACAGTTGTTCACAGGTATTGGCAATCCATGTGAGAGCGCAAGTGGCAGGTAATACAGGACGACCAGCAATGACATGATCTTGTAAAAATGGATTGGCTGCTAAGATTAATCGGCGCTGGATACGATATTTTTTCAGATCTGGGTTGGACGACTGAGGTATGTACACTAAGGGACTACCTATTACTACTTGCGTAGTTTGTTGATTTACTGGTGCTAGTTCATCAACTAACATCTGAGTTCCAACTTCTATAGGAATAGTCTCTATACCCCTTTCGGCAAAAGCTTTTTTCAACTCTGGTGTTACCATACCACTATCCCAAGGTCCCCAATTAATCGCAACAACATGACAATTTGGATAGTTGCGTTTAACAAGATGAGCAGACTTGTTGAGAATTTCATTAGCGATCGCATAATCCGACTGACCAATATTCCCGTAAAAACCCACTACAGAGGAAAATAACACTAAATAATTGAGTTGGCTAGGTGATATGCAATGCAGTAGATTTTCCAGACCTGCAACTTTGGCAGCATAAACAATTTCAAAGTCCCGTTCTGATTTATTTTCTATCCGCTTATCTGCTAGATTACCAGCCCCATGCATAATTCCCGTGACTGCACCCAAACGCTCAACTGCTGTAGTAACTTGCTCTTGGAGTTGCGTTGCATCGGTGATATCTACACTCAGATACTCTGCTTGTCCACCAGCCTCCTCAATTGCTCGTAGCGTTGCTTGGATTTCTCGTCTAGATGAAATAGCCTTGTACTTTTTCTGCACCATTGCAGGTGTGGGCTTTTCTCCTCTGGCGATAAAATCGTCCATAATCCGCTTTTTCAATTCCCCTTCAGTCGAGCAGCCTTCAGCCCACACCGGTTCAGGATCTACAGGCGAACGACCCAGCAGAATAAATTTGCATTGATAATGCTGCGCCAGCTTGATCACACATTGAGCCGTGATTCCTTTTGCACCACCACTGACGAGAAACACTTGGGATTGGGGAGAAGACGCGATAACTGGAAGATGCAGTGAGGCAGTCGCAGTCCTGGCGGTTTCCGTCGGTTGCGAACTGCCGAACCCGAAGGGTGACGCGGAGAGTATTTCATCTGTATTCCCCGTGTCCCCTTGTTCCCCGTCTCCCTGTGTCCCTATATCCTCTTTGCAGACTAACATTGTTCGTCCTTGTGAACTATATCCAACTTCAGCAAGTAATCGATTGGGATCATAAAGTTCGTTAAGGATGTATCGTACTGATGTTTGAGTATCTATATCGGGACTCAGATCAATTGCACGGCAAAATACAGTTTCCCATTCCTGATTCAGGCTTTTGGTTAGTCCAAATAATCCGCCACTAATGGCACCAAAGTTGGTTGTGCAGCCGAGTCCAAACTGGCCATCAAGACGAGCAACAGTAAGGAAACAGCTATGTCCTTGAGATGCTGCTTGATTGAGTGGTGCTTTAAGATGTTTGGCGATGAGAAAGACGTGACGCAGGAGTGCTTTCTCTGTTTCCAAGTAACGGACGTGATTACTTACATCATCATGGCTACCGGGATTGAGATGAATAAAAGCAGCAATTTGACCATAGTGAGAAGCGATCGCTTCTAATTGATGTTGCAAATGCTCCTCGCTTAAATTTGCTAACACAACCCGATGAATTCCTTCTGGTAACGGTAATTGATCTGCAATTAAGGTTTGAGGAAAACTCAACACAACTACTTTCCAGCCACGCTGCAAAAGAGCTAGAGCTAGTTCTGAAGTCACGGGGGTGCCATCATCAGTCAGCAAAGCGATATGCTTCTCAGGTAAGGAAAAATCTAAGATATCTGGCTCCGGAAGGAATTTGAGATGAACCGCACTGCGGAGAATATTGTGATTGACTTCAGATTGCTGGTTGTAAGGCTCGGCTAGAAGTGTTTTTTTTTCCAGCACATTAGCCTGTTGTTTCATATAGTCAACTATTTGACCAAGGGTGCGTAATTCTCCCAGTTCTTCAGGATTGGGCTTAGGCAAATCTGGGCATAACTCAAGTAGCCCTCCTAAAATCTCAACTCGTTTAATAGAATCAATACCTAAATCCGCCTCCATATCCATTGACAGATCCAACATCTCAACTGGATAGCCTGTCTTTTCACTGACTACGTTGAGCAGAACTTGACTGAGGTCAGTTAAATCAAGCGATAGAACAGGCGAAGTAGATTCTTCTGAAGTAGCAAAAGTCAGGGGAAGTGGGGCAGAAGAAGCTATGTGTAGCTCTTCACTAACTGTATGCGTCACCGCGTCACTCCCTTTGCTTGTCTTGGACTGATCCAAAGCAATTTCTTGTGCTGTCTTCACAGGTGCAGATTCAACATCAGTATTTCCTGGAAGTAGAGTCCGCAAATATTCTACGAGCTGACCAAGGCTACGTCGTTTTTCCAGTTCTTCGAGATTGGGTTTGGACAAATCTGGGTATAATTCCAGTAATGCTCCCAAAATTTCAACTCTTTTAACGGCATCAATTCCTAAGTCCACCTCTATATCCATGGACAGTTCCAGGATTCCTACCGGATAGCCCGTATTTTTACTGACTATGTTTAATAGATTCTGAATGAAAGTGGATTCATCAATGATTATAGGTAATGAGGGTAGATCTGAAGATGGAATGACAAGAGTATCAGAGGTAGTTACGGAAACTGGTTGCGTATCGTGACTAGTGCTATTGTAAGTACCATTACTAACACCATTACTGACACCATTACTGATACCATTGCTAGCACCATTGCTTCTGCCATTAATTAAAATAGGCTCAAAGTTAGTTATGAAGTTGTGAGTGGGTACAGCAACAGATGCAGTAGTTCTATCATTGACTGTGACTGGAGCAGCAGAAGTATATTCATCACTAACAAGTGATGTAGTTTCTGATGGCAATACTGTAGTCTGTTTCGTGTTTATGGTAGCAAGTAGCTGACTGTAATGTTGTTGGAGCAATTGGAAAAACTTTTTGGTTTGTTCTGTTTGATGGTTTAGATATTGCTCGTGGACACGCAGTGTCTCACCATGATGTTCGTGAAAGCGCATGATGCTGCGTTCTGAGTAAGAGAGGGCTATTTGTTTAGTTTCCGCATTTTGATGAGGAAATTGGTCATTTACCAGCAAAGAATTCTGTTGCTGCATCAGTTGAAAAAAGGTTTTGGTATATTCTGTCTGATGCTGCAAAGATTGTTCATGAACACGCAAGGCGTCACGTTGATTGCGATTGAATTCTATGAGGCTGTATTCTAAACTATCTAAAACTAGTTGATAATTTTGAGTAAGTTCTGAACTTGTTTGCATTTGTGCTTTAGGAGTGGCTTGAGGGTATTTATTTAGATCAGAAGATTTTTCTGGTTTATGACCGTTTGCAACTGGTGTGGACTGGCTGCGGTGTGTATTAACAGGTTGAGAGATAGGCGTCTGATCTATCTTTTGAGTAGGGGGAGTAGATAGGGTATTTACCTCAGATGATTTGTCTTTTATCTGTGGAAGACTAACTTTATGCCCGTTTTGCAAAGCTTTTTCAAAAGCTTGTTTTGTCTTTTCTGAGACGTAGTTAGAACCATTGAGCTGGACAATCAGCTGCTTATTGTTTTTTACTTCTGGTATTTTCTGCTCAATTTGGTAAGGATCGGGGTTTTTTAAAGATAAGCCAGCAACACGTAACTGCATAACAGCTTCTCGAAAAGAGCGATCGCTATCTTTTTGATAACTGCCGTTCAAAGCCACAGCTAAATGAGGTTGATCCCGGAGGATATCTTTGACTAAGTTGGTCAGAATGCTTTTAGGGCCAAACTCTATAAAACAATAGCCACCTTGAGCGTAAATATTTTCAATCTCTTGCTTAAAATGTACCTGATTAATCAGGTGTTGTTTCAGGATTTTTTGAATCGCTTGTGCTTCTTTCGGGTAACATTCTCCTGTCACATTAGTATACACAGGAATTGTTGGCTCGTTGAAATGAACTGCTTCAATTGCTTGGGCAAAGGGTTTCTGAGCATGAGCTACCAATGGTGTATGAAAAGCTGCTGAAACAGGTAGCAGGAAGGTAGAATAAGCCTTAGCTTTCAGTTGCTCCTGTACTTGGGTGATCTGATCTTTCGCCCCTGCCAGCACTACTTGAGTTGGAGAATTCAAGTTAGCAATGCTCACTAAAGGGAAATTCTTGATGATTTCTTCAACCTGACTGACATCACCTTTAACTGCCAGCATAGCTCCTGCATCAAACTCAGGATCGCTTGGTGCAGCCATCGCTTGACCTCTGGCTTTAACCAGGAAAAAGTAATCTTCCTCATTGAGAACACCCGCAGCCCACAGAGCTGTCAATTCTCCAAAGCTGTGTCCGACGAGAAAATCTGGCTTGAATCCTGCCTGTTGTAATACCTTATACAGACCAACGCTGAAAGCTCCAATTGCTGCTTGTGCGTATTCTGTCTTTTGCAATCCTTCAACCTGTGACTGCTTTTGAGCTTGATCAAAAACAGGTGGAGGGAAAACTATTTCGGAAACGGGTTTGAGACCATCTTTGCAGAAAAGCTTATCTATCTCACTATAAGTCTGTCGCAAGCAAGGAAAGTTGATCACAAGTTCTCGACCCATTTCCAGGTATTGAGAACCTTGACCAGAAAACAAGGCAACTACTTTGCCTTCAGTAGGCAGACTAGTTTTGCGGTAATAAATTCCTTGGGGATGCTCCCAAGATTCTGCTTGTGACTTATTGGTGAGCAAGTCAATACTTATCTGCAATAATTTGCAAGCCTCAGTCAAAGATTCGGCTACAAATCCAACTCTAGCATTTGTGGCAGGAATTTCTGATGATTGACACGTTGCTATTAGTTGTGCATAATGCCGCTCTTTTTCTGGGGATTGCAACTGACCCAAAATTTCTTGACAGCGTGATCTTAACTGCTCAGGTGTTGATGCAAATAACAGTACTGATTGGGGGGTGTTATGTAAACGATAAGGGCGATCGTGTTCACTAGAGTATTCTTCTAAAACAATGTGGTAATTTGTGCCACCAAAACCAAATGAACTCACCCCTGCACGTCTTGGTTGTTCTGCTTGAGAGCGAATCCAAGGCCTAGTTTCTGTATTCAAATACAACGGTGAGTTTTCCAGACCTAGTTTAGGATGTGGTTGAGTGATGTTAATGGTTGCTGGCAATACTTTGTGGTGTAAAGCTAATGCTGTTTTGATGAGGCTTGCAGCACCCGCAGCGGCTTTTGCATGTCCAATCTGTGATTTGACAGTACCAAGTGCAATATGTTGTTTTCGGGAATTGTTTTCGCTAAAAACTTCTTTAAGGGCTGTAAATTCAGCGGGATCTCCAACCATGGTACCTGTGCCGTGTGCTTCAATCAAACCAACACTACTAGGTAAAAATCCTGCATCTTCATAAGCACGATGCAAAGCTCTGACTTGACCTTCTGGACGAGGTGCATAAATGCTTTTATAGCGACCATCACTGGAGGCGCCAATACCTTTGATCACTGCATAGATTCGATCATTATCCCTAATGGCATCTTCCAACCGTTTCAACACCAACATGCCAACACCTTCAGCCAGCATCATGCCATCCGATTGAGCATCAAAAGGTTTGGTGTTCTGGCTTGGGGAAACAGCAGGTGTTTTGCTGAAACACATATACGCAACAATTGAGTTGTCAGTGTCAACTCCACCAGTGAGCATCATGTCAGCTCGATGCTCGACTAATTCACTAATTGACATTGCGAGTGCTCCTAATGAACTGGCACAGGCAGCATCAACTACACAGTTCATCCCTCCCAAATCCAGGCGGTTAGCAATTCGCCCAGAAACTATGTTTGCTAACATACCGGGAAAAGCGTTCTCTTCCCATGGCACATATGCACTTTTGATTTTCTCGATTATTTTTTGGGTATCTTCGTCAGATAAGCCACTACTTTTTAAGACTTTCTCCCATATGGGATACTCTAACCTAGTAGCCAATGGCATTGCTAATTGTCTTGCTAGGGCTACACCTAAAATTACCCCAGTACGCTCTCGATTAAATTGTCTTGTTTCACCATAGCCTGCATCTTCGATCGCTGCTTTTGCAACAACTAAACCTAGCAACTGGGAAACATCTGTGACTTCCAAAAGATTTGGAGGAAGTCCAAATTCCATTGGATTGAAGTCGATGTCGGGGATGAATCCACCACGTTTGCAGTAAGTTTTATCAGGGGCTTTGGGGTTAGGATCGTAGTAATCGTCAATATTCCAGCGCGATGGAGGAACATCGGTAATACAATCAACTTGGCGAATAATTTTTTCCCAATATTCCTGTAAATTTTTAGACTGCGGGAAAATAGAAGCCATTCCAATAATTGCAACAGGATTCTGTTGCAATTTTATATTGGTCTTATGAGTTTCAGTTGCATTTGCAGACATCATTTTTTTTACCTTTATCAATTTATGCAAAGCCTGTTCAAAATCGCTAACTTCTTGTTGTAACTGTGCAAAGTCAACTTCAAATCTAGAAGCAGCCATGGCCTAATTTTCATTATTTACTTGAAGAATGTAGGGAAATAGCCAAGATTTGTATGCTCTATAAAAAACAATGTTGAATTAGTAGTTAGGATATAAATCATGTTTTACAGAGCAAGTTAGAATTCCTATCTTTGAGGCTGCTACACAAGTCTTGAAATAGCTTTACTTTGGATTACTTTATCAAAAAATCAATCCAATTATTTTTTTTGATGGAATATCATCCATGACTCGTGCTGCTTATTTTAGACTGCTTAGTTCTGTGTAGCAACTTATATGCAACAAACCAACTCTTGGGATATGAAATTCTAAGAAAGTTTTGTTTCGCAGCTAGTTGTTAATTCATATATAGTATTCCCATTTAATTTTTGTTGGCGTAGCCTGCGCTCTATGCTTACAGAATTAAGTACATTTTATTAGAGTTAAGATTTTCCTAGTTCAATCACTAACTTCAGAAAACAAATCAGATTCCTATAACAACATTAGTTGTTATTCATTTGTTGTTGATAATTTGATACATGATTGAGCAGTTATGGCACAATTTAAACGTACTTCTATTCTGAATCAACATCACGACTTTTCTTCCTAGATTCTGTCTGTTCTTCAGCAGCCTTTAATAGCCGTCGCTCAAGTTCACTAATACTAATTCCAAGCTCGGAAGCAGTTTTGGTTTTCCATTCTTCCAGTTCAGAATCATGTTGATTGAGCCATTCATGCACTGCGATACGTGCCATTTCAGCTTTACGAGCTGTCTGGCGGGCTGCATGAAAAATTAGCCGCTGCTGATCAAACCTGGTTAATGAGAGCATGAATCGCTGTAGTTTCATTCTCTTTAGGACGCGAACAACTTTAGCCACATCACCTATTTCCAACTTTTGATCACACTATCTCATCTATGAATAGTTTATCTTCCAAAATTGCATATAAATTGTATATTCACTCTTTTTAAGATTATGTTAATGTGATGAAAATCCGTAAATAAGGCACAAAATAAAAGAAAATAAGTTATTTCTCATCCTTAATTATAAAATCAGATTAGATCATCTCTTCTGAGAACATGAATTTCTGAGTTGTTATCCAGATTATATGTACTATTTATTACTATTGTTTTATGCTGTTTAAGCATCTTTTTCTAATCTCGTTTAATCAATGAAATGGTAAAGGAATAATTATACGCATATTAATGTATAAAATTTATTGGTATAAACATCTGCCATAAAAATTTGAGATTTTTAAAATATATTGTAAGAGTCTATTTTTTATAGAAAATTTATATTGTTATGTCAATCACAAATAAATGATACAAATTATTCTGCTTGATGATAGATGATTGAATTACATATTTCACTAAATTCTACTAATATATTTGCTTGCGAAGAGATGCTTGTTACTATTCATGCTAATAACTTACACACAATTATTTTTTCTTTTTAAAGTTGTTGCATAGGAGTTGCATTTGAGTATCAAAAAGACTATGGTAGGTGATTAAATTGAATAAAGATAAAACTCCGTACAGGAGGTAATGGCATTGCACATATTCACTACCTTAATAACTCTATTTTCTCATCTACCATTAGATATGATTACCAGCTTGTAACATTCAACTTTTACTTGATTAGAATTCCACGAAACTAAACGGAGTTGCTGGCATGAGACTATCTGAGCTAGATCCACTCATACCGCTATCTAATTTAAGAGAAGAACTCCTCAAATTGCCAAAAGGCTACTGTTTTTATGAACAAGAACTTATAGAGTTTTTATCAAGACGACGATGGCCTGAAAACAATCGCCGTATTGATCGAACAACTTTTTGGCGGTGGAGGAATGATAATGGAATTGAGCATCAGAAAGTATTTAGTCGATTAGATCTTTTAAAACTGTGTCAAATCTGCGATCACTATCGTATAGATGGAACTCGCAGTGAATACTTAGACATTATGAAAAGGAAAAAAGAGGTGTGCTAAACAATAAATAACTACAAATTTGAAGACATAAATTCCTGATAGGCTGTTACTGCTACAGAGTGATGGATATTTTTTCTCTAATCCATCCTCTGATAGCAACAATAAAATCCGAAATTATCAACCAACCCGATCAGTTTACTTTCTACTATCTATATGACTGTAGAGCAAAGTTATTGCCATTCGTCTCTCTTAAATCGCATGAATAATTGCAAGAGAGTAGTATCCTTAACTAGGAAAACATAAATTATGGTGCAAAAACAAAGGCAGCCAATTACGATACCTATAAATCAGTTGCCTATAATATTGGCAATTGCTATGGCTGTAGGTATGGGTGCAATTTCTCTCTACGGGCTTTCTAGATTTAGATCAAAGTCTGCAAATAATACTTCAGCTACCCCAATTAATTCTCCTACCATTACTGCTGTTGCTGCTCTGGGACGTTTAGAGCCTCAAGGAGAAGTGATTAATTTGTCTGCTCCTAATTCTCAAAGTGGTGTCCAAGTAGCAAAACTCCTTGTAGACAAAGGGGATAAAGTACGTAAAGGGCAAGCAATTGCACTTCTTGACTATTTTTATGTCCGTCTTGCAGCCTTAGAAAACGCTAAACAACAAGTATTAGTTGCTCAAGCTAGTCTCAATCAGGTAAAAGCAGGGGCGAAAGCAGGAGATTTAGCTGCTCAAAAGGCGACTATTGCTCGTTTAGAAGCTGAATTAGATGGAGAAATGTCTACACAACAAGCAACTATAGCTCGTTTACAAGCAGAATTACGTAATGCCAAAAGCGAAAATCAACGCTATCAGATGTTATACAGAGAGGGAGCAATTTCAGCATCCGATGCAGATACTAAACGCTTGAGAGTAGATACTGTCCAACAACAGCTCAATGAGGCAAAGGCTAACCGGAGGCGTACATTAGACACTCTTCAAAAACAGTTAAGCGAAGCTAGAGCTAGGCTAGCAAGTATTGCTGAAGTCCGTCCTACGGATGTTCAAGCTGCTCAAACTGAGGTTGAGAAGGCAAAAACAGCTATAGTACAAGCTCGTGCTGATTTGGATTTAAGCGTAGTGCGATCGCCTGTAGATGGGCAAATCATCAAAATTTATACTTGGCCTGGAGAAATTATCGGTAATCAAGGAATTGCTCAAATCGGTTACACAGATCAGATGTATGTGGTGGCAGAAGTCTATGAAACTGATATTAAAAAAGTGCATCTAGGTCAGTCAGTAATTATTACTAGCGATGCTTTTTCCGGCAAATTACAAGGAACAGTAACAGATATAGGCTTACAAGTTACCCAACAAAACATCTTTAGTAATAATCCAGGAGCAGATACAGATAACAAAGTAGTTGATGTCAAAATTCGTATCAACAATCCAGAAGATAATCGACGAGTTGCAGCCTTGACTAATCTACAAGTAGAAGTTCTTATTAACCTTGGTAAATCTCAATAATACATACTTTTTTGAATATAAAAATCTTAAGAAATATTTGAAGAGTGTCTTCCCAAAGATTGCATTTTTAATCTCAGTTTTGAGGTTTACAAGATGATTAACAATATACCTGTAGCCTGGCTACAACTTGTTCGACAAAAACTTCGCTTCATAGTAGCTTTGGCCGGTATTGCGTTTGTTTCTGTTTTGATGTTCATGCAAATTGGCTTTCAAAATGCTCTCTATGACAGTGCTACACAAGTACAGAAAAACTTAGAAGGGGATTTATTTATAATTAGTTCCCAATATAAATCTTTGACATCAAATCAAAGTTTTCCACGTGTTCGTTTATATCAAGCATTAGGTTTTGACGATATAAAGTCAGTCATTCCTGTATATGTTCAATTTGCTAAACTCAAAAACCCAGTTAATGGTCGTAAATTCCCGATATACGTGCTGGGTTTTGATCCAGCCGAATCTGTTTTTAAATTACCAGAAGTCGAGAATAATAAAAATCTTCTCAAACGTCCTAATGTAGTTTTATTTGATCGTGGTTCTCGATCAGAGTTTGGACCAATCGCGGAAAATTTTGAGCAACAAGAACCTGTTAGCATTGAAATATTTGGATATAATTCAAGAATTGGTTACAAAGTTAAAGTTGGTGGCTTGTTTAAGCTTGGTCCTTCCTTTGGAGTTGATGGAAATTTAATGATTAGTTACTCAACTTTCATCAAGGTATTTAGAGACCGTACTGCTGATTATATAGATATAGGATTACTTACTCTCAAATCTGGTGCTGATTACCAAAAAGTTTTAGCAAGTTTGTCAGATCACTTACCCCAAGATGTAAAAGTATTAACACGTCAGGGCTTTATTGATTTTGAAAAAAGTTATTGGAGTCTAAGAACACCTATTGGATTTGTATTTAATCTAATGGTAATCATGGGATTTATTGTTGGTGTAGTTGTTGTTTATCAAATCCTTTATAGTAATATATCTAACCACTTAGCTGAATATGCAACTTTAAAAGCAATGGGATTTAAAAATAAATATTTGCTAGGCGTAGTTTTTCAACAGGCTGTAATTTTAGCGATAGTAGGCTATATTCCTGGCATCATTATATCTATGGGTCTATATGATTTGGCAACTAATGCTACTAAGTTACCAGTAATTATGAGTTATGACAAAGCATTAATAATCTTATTTTCTACACTTTTAATGTGTTTAACTTCGGCATTTTTATCAATAAATAAATTGCGAGTTGTAGATCCAGCAGACATTTTTTAATTTAATCACATAACATAATAAATTCATGTTTAAACAAGAAATTGTTGTTTCCACTAGAAATATCAATCACTACTTTGGTAAAAAATCATTACGAAGCCAGATTTTATTTGACATTAATTTGGTAATAAAATCTGGAGAAATTGTAATTATGTCTGGTCCATCTGGTTCAGGAAAAACGACTTTATTAACTTTGATTGGCGGTTTACGATCTGTCCAAGAAGGAAACCTCAAATTTCTAGATTGGGAATTACATGGGGCCAGTAATGAGAAGTTAGTACAAATACGGCGACAGATTGGCTATATTTTTCAAGCTCACAACTTACTGGATTTCTTAACAGCCCGCCAGAATGTCCAAATGTCACTTGAATTACAAAAAAATCTTTCTTATCGACAGGCTCGTTTGAAATCTGAAGCGATGCTTCACGCTGTTAAATTGGGACATCGAGTTAATTACTATCCTACCCACCTTTCGGGAGGACAAAAGCAACGGGTGGCTATTGCTCGTGCTTTGGTGAGTCAGCCCAAATTAGTCTTAGCTGATGAACCTACTGCTGCTTTAGACAGTAAATCAGGGCGAGAGGTTGTAGAAATAATGCAGCTACTGGCTAAAGAACAGCAATGTGCTATTTTAATGGTTACTCATGACAACCGAGTTCTAGACATAGCAGATAAAATCATCCACATAGAAGATGGTCGGATAATTAAAGAAGAATTATTTTAAACCAATCTGGCAGAATTATCTATTCCTCTATACCAGAATAAAAATATTCACTTCTTAACTAAAATATATGCCGTAGCATATTCAGGTAATTGACTAATGTACTTAGTAAAATCTCTATTAGTCTTAAAAATACCTGCCAATAAATCGAGTTGATAAAGGTTTGGTAAAAATGCTCCGCCTGTGTCGGCTATTACTCCCATTTTTAATTGTTTATTTTTACCTTGACCATACTCAATCACAATTACCCTACCTAAGCCAATATTCAATACATCACCTGCAAAAGTTACTCCTGGTTTAATAGAAATTTTTGCGTCAATTTTATATCCATAACCTTTAATTGCATTCACTTTTCTAAAATACCAATAGCGCTTTTGTGCTGTTGGTTTCACACCTCGAACATAAGACATTCCATTATTTCTATCGACATTAAAAAACTCTCTAGTACCATCTGTAAAATTAATTAATATAGTTCCTTGCATTAATGCTTCTTCTAAACCTTTGCGAGTTAAATAAGCAAGAGGTTGAACTTTACCATATTCTCTGCCACCAGGTTCATAGATACCTGACAAAACATCCTGTTTAGTGTATCTAGTATAGAATTTATCGCTATTTAAATTATCTTTTAAACTGTAAATGGGTATATTATAAGTAGAAGTTTTTTTATGAGAACCTGTATGAGTGAAAACGGCATACTTAGTAATTCTGAGCCGTTTTTGTTGAGAGTTTTGTGGCTTGTAAGCAGACCATTTAATTACTTTAAAATTAGCATTAATAAAATTAGGATCTTGTAAGCGAGTGGTGCGATTATTAGTAATATCTTCTTTTAATACAGCAATCATAAAATCTAGGGTTTTCAGTGTATCTTGGACACTAACACCTGTAGCTCCTAGTAATCCTGGTCGGACAATATCTGGATCTTGATTGGCGTGGTCTTGGTAATATTTTCTAGTATTAGTAAGAACAAATAATAAATCTTTTTGATTGAAATTAACTTTATTAGTTGGTAGTTTGGCAGCAGAAATAATTTGATTGCCGTTAACGCTGTATTTATGCTTTTTAAATTCATCAATGACTTGATAGGGAGCAGAAGATGATATCAAGTTTGGTCTGGATGCCAAATCATTTTGTTGACCGAGATTATTTTCTTGTAAATTAGTAGCACTTATAGAATTTGCTGGAACAGAGGCTAGAGAGATTTGCTGTTGAGTGTTGGACTGAGTATGTAAATAGCCACCGACCAAACTAGCAGATAATAAAGTCGCAAAACCGACCAGCAGACGAAATTTTTGATTAAATAAAATACTCATAACTAGAAAAATTTAATTTCGGAAAAATTTTTGTGTTTTAAATTGTAGTTTTAAATTATAGTTTTACTGTAATTTAACATTAAAACTTAAAATATAAATATTTATCTTGCCTCAATTCCGTATAATTCAGATGAAAGACAAAATCAAACCAGACTGGGCTGGCGAAGGACTGCTCTCTCAATTTGTAAATCTACTAATCCAGACCAAACCAATTTACAACCTGATGAAACATCAGGCAAGGCAAGTAATCATTAAAACTGCCGAAAAAAACGGTGTTCCTTGGCGCAAAAACTATGAAACTTTGGCAGCATCAGGAGTAACACACCGACTGGAGGAGATTACAGACTCTAATATTGTCTACCCTGACTACTTCCAAGTTCCCTTCCATGCATACTCCGAAGGTAATCTTTGCTGGCAAGCTGCTTTAGAAGCCCCTAGTGCTACTTATTCTATGGCATTGCGGGTATGGCCGAAAGAAAATTTAACTTGGGAAGTTGCCCACGATCGCTTGAGAGGAAGTTTTCACCAAGTTTTAGCAACCTATGGGCCGCAAGAGGTTAATGATATCTTAGATATAGGTTGTTCTGTAGGTATTTCAACTTTGACGCTACACCGCTTTTACCAGAAAAAGCAAAATCACCCTGTTCACACAGTCGGCCTCGATTTGTCGCCTCATATGCTGACTGTGGCTAAATCTTTGGATGTCAATAATGAAATCTCTGAATGGATTCATGGTAAAGGAGAAGAAACAAGACTGCAAAGCAACTCTTTCGATTTAGTGAGTTTGCAGTTTGTTACCCATGAACTCCCACACTACGCTAGTAAAGCAATTTTTTCTGAGGCGCTGCGACTACTGCGTCCTGGTGGGTGTATCGCCTTGGTGGACAATAACCCTAAATCTCCTGTGATCCAAAATTTGCCACCAGTTTTATTTACTTTGATGAAGAGTACCGAACCTTGGAGCGATGATTACTACTCCTTTGATATAGAAGCAGGATTAGAAGAGGTGGGTTTTAACAAACCAGTGACAGTTGCCAGCGATCCCCGTCATCGCACTATTATTAGTTCTAAGCCAAATTAGTGATCTGGCAACCTAACTTAAAAGGATAAAGTAACTAACCACATAGACGCGTAAGCGACTTCTCCTAGAGTAGGACACAAAGAAAGAGGTTTAACCGAGATTTGTCCAAGTTGTTACGATCCCAAACAGCAAACATGATTTAAAGAGGATTGGATGAATGCGATCGCCTGACTTAACATCACCAAATTTAGCAGATTTTGCAACCGTGCTTGAGCAAGTTGTGTCTGCATATCGCAAAGAATCAGGCGATCGCCCTTCCGCTACAGCAGTGGTAAATGCCTTATTACAAGCAGAAAAAGCTGCTAAACAACAAAAAATTCAATATTCTTTTGCATCTTTACTCGGTCAATGGCGACTATATTTCACCACAGGTACTCGTAAACTGAAAAAGCGCGGAGGAATTGAATTAGGTAGAGGTTTTTATCTACCAAAATTAGCATCAGCACACATTTGTTTTGCTGCTACAGATATAGCCGATGGTAAAGGCGAAATTGGCAATCAGGTACAACTTGGCCCGTTGTTGTTAAAACTCACAGGCCCAGCCAAATATTTAGGGAAAAAAAACTTGTTGACCTTTGATTTTACTCAAATGCAAATCAGCTTGTTTGACCGTGTTGTTTACAAACAACAGATTCGAGGTGGTAAGAGTCAAACAGAGGATTTCTACAATCAAACTATTGCCAAACTTGCCTTTTTTAGCTTCTCTTTGATCACAGAAGATTTAATCGCAGCGCGTGGACGTGGAGGTGGGCTGGCTATTTGGATTAGAGAAAGGGTATGAGAAACTAAAGTTATGACCCTGTTTACAGGCAGATAAAAATCATTTAAATATCGGGGATTTGGGAGGATCGAGTCGTGGAAAGAACCACGATGAAGGTGCAAAATATGCAGATACAACAGGATGGTATTTCTTTAAAAGATTGGTCTTGGGCTTTTTGGCCTGTTCTACCACTATATCCATTTGGCAAACGACGCACACTCTGCCAAGAAGTAGTTAAGGATACGATCTGGACTTTTGACCAGATACAAGGCATTTTCTATGTTGTTGTGCCAATTCGCATGACTGTTGTGAAACTAGAAGCAGGTGGACTTCTCGTTTATGCACCGATCGCACCAACTCCAGAATGTATACGCTTAGTTGAAGAATTAGTTGCAGAACACGGGGATGTTAAATATATTATCCTGCCGACTATTTCTGGGTTAGAACATAAAGTCTTTGTCGGCCCTTTTGCTAGACGCTTTCCCCAAGCACAAGTGTTTGTAGCCCCGAAGCAGTGGAGTTTTCCTCTCAATTTACCCCTGAGTTGGCTAGGTTTACCTTTGGGACGTACTCATGTACTGCCAGCTAATAGTAGTGATGTACCCTTTGGTAATGAGTTTGATTATGCAATTCTTGGCCCAATTGAATTGGGGCCAGGACGATTTGCGGAAGTTGCATTTTTCCACAAGCGATCGCGGACATTGTTAGTTACAGATATAGTCCTGTCTATCCCTGCTGAACCACCACCAATAGTTCAACTTGATCCTTGTCCTTTATTGTTTCATGCCAAAGACGACGCTTTCCACAGAGTTTTTGACACTGAAGCTAACCGTCGTAAGGGATGGCAAAGAATTGTATTATTTGCTTTTTACTTCCGACCAAGTGCGCTAGAAGTAGTTGGCACGGGACAAGTTTTGCGTCATGCATTGGGGGCGCCAGATCGTTCCAAGAAAGCCTATTTTGGTTTGTTTCCTTTTAAGTGGAACAATTGGGAACAATCTTTTCATACTCTACGCGGTGATGGACGCTTGTTTGTAGCGCCAATTCTGCAAACTCTGATTCTGAATCGAGATCCAGAGGTAACTATCAAATGGGCTAACCAGGTGGCGAGTTGGGATTTTTTGCGGATTATTCCTTGTCACCTCGACTCACCGATTGACGCAACCCCAAGTCAATTTCGGCAAGCTTTTAGTTTTCTGGAGAAAACAGAAAATCCTCTTCAGTGTTTACCGGGAGAAGATTTGGAATTTTTAAATGAACTTTCACAAGGATTAAGCGATCGGGGTATTACGCCACCAGCGAAAGAGAGGGTGTGAGGGGTGTTATGTGAATGATTTTTCATCACAAGCGAAAAATCTGGGTTTTTGTTAAAAAAACCGTTGGTGGCTTGACTTCTTGGTGAGGACAGCAGCCTGATCTGTGACTTCACAGAGTTACAATATAGGGTGTATCCTCAGAAGACTTATGACACTAACCCTTAACCTGTCACCAGAGTTAGAGCAGTATCTCTTACAGCAAGCCAATCAGAACGGACTTTCCGTAGAAGCATTAGCATTGCAGCTTTTGACAAATTCTATTTTGTTGAAGCAAAAACAAGCTGAAGCGGTTAA
This sequence comes from Fischerella muscicola SAG 1427-1 = PCC 73103, assembly GCF_000317245.1. Classification (GTDB taxonomy): domain Bacteria; phylum Cyanobacteriota; class Cyanobacteriia; order Cyanobacteriales; family Nostocaceae; genus Pelatocladus; species Pelatocladus muscicola_A. The sequence continues at coordinate 112,244 of NZ_AJLJ01000496.1, read as the reverse complement.
CTTACTTCAGGCTTGGATTGATGATGAGGATGCAGAGGAACAGAAACAAACAGGTCAGTATTTGATTCATGCTTTAGATGATGATCGGTTGTCTGAGCGCAAGTTATTTCCACTTGAAATGAAAGGTATAACTTGGTGAGTCGAGTCATCGTGTTGGATACAGGGCCGCTTGGTCTAGTCACCAATCCAAAGCTTTCTGCTGAGAGTGTTGCTTGTGCTCAATGGCTTCAAGCTCACATTAAATCAGGGAGCCGCGCTATTATTCCAGAGATTGCAGACTATGAGGTTCGACGTGAGTTATTACGAGCAAATAAGACGAAGGGTATTGCTCGTCTAGATGATTTAGCTAAGTTTCTTGAGTATTTACCGATTTCAACGAATGCAATGCGTCAAGCAGCGCAGCTTTGGGCGCAAGCTCGTCAGCAAGGACAGCCAACAGCAAGTGACAAAACTATTGACGGTGATATGATTCTGGTGGCTCAAGCAATGACTATAGCAATTCCAGATGTTGTCATTGCTACAACTAATGTGGGACACCTGTCGAGGTTTGTAGCAGCCAAGTTGTGGCAAAACATTACTCAAAGTTGATCGCCGCACAACTTCACTGGCGATCGCTGGCATTTAGTTCAGTCGTTATTGATTTCACTTCAACAAGGAAAACTTCTTTTCTATATTTTGTTTGCTTTATGATTTGACCTAAATTCACTCCATCAACCAACTAAACAGACCTTCTACTGTGAGGTTAAAATCTTTAGCAAATTCTGGCACTGGCAATCGTGTCTCCGGTTCATCATAGACAGTAGTCGCTTGATCCGGTAGATAAACAAACACAGATTGTTCATCTGGATCAATCAGCCATCCCATCTGAGTCCCATGCTTGAGGCAGTGCAGAATATTTTTGGTAACTTTAGTTTGGCTCTGATCAGGTGAGAGAATTTCGATTGTCCAATCTGGAGCAATTGAAAAAACATTAGCGATTCCACCATTTTCCTTGCGTGGAATTCTCCCCCACAGAAACACAGCAATATCAGGTACAGTTGAACGTCCACCAAAAGTACAGCGCAGTTCTGTGAGAGCTCGTGCAATTTGTTTGGGTTTGACGACTAAGTTAATTGCAGGCGCTAATTCAGTTTGAATGACACTGTGTTCTCCTTGTGGCATTGGTTTCTGGATGATCAGCCCATCAATGTACTCACTAGGGGGTTCTGTCTCTGGTAACTGTAGAAACTCTTCTAGTGTCAGGGGTTTAGCAGGAGTTTGTACCATTTTAAGACTCTGTTAAAAGAGTACATTTTTGTTACTCTACATTACTCTAATTGTGATTCTACAATACGTTTTTGCCCAGTACATCGCGGATATGCTCTAGCAGTATTCTCTGTTTGTGGGCAAAAGCTAATATTTCAACAGTCAGAGCGATCGCTTCATAAATCAACTTCTGCGACTCGCAAACTAACTTTTGCAACTCGCAAACTAACTTTTGCGACTCGTAAACTAACTTTTGCAACTCGCAAAAATACATTTTCGAGCCGCAAATCTATATTTTGCGATTTATAAATCTGTTTTTCTGACTGTAGTGAGGACTAAAGTCCTTACTACAAACAACAAATGAGAATTGTGTGTTACACCTGCGTAAGTCCTAAATGAATTAATCTAAGCAGGATAAAGTACTGTTAAATGTAAATCCTGTTTAGTTTTCCCTTGTAAATACCGTTCTTGTAATGGTTGCCATTGCTGCCACATTTGGTAACGATTTTCTGCTAAAATGCTAGCAACTGTGGGAATCTGAGTATCAATTTCTGATTTAAAGATATTCTCTAGCCACTCAGCCATGATTACACTATCCTGCATAGAACCCAAAATATCTTGGATGCTTTTAAGTTCAGCAACATAAGCTGTGTAAGTTTCGCCGTAGAAGTCGGTAAATAATTCCATTTGGTAACGTATGCGCTTGGCTTGTTTCCGTAAACTGTGAAGAGTCTTGCCGTTTGTTGCTAATTCTTTTTCTATTTTTTCGGTTTCCCAATCGTGTAATACTACCAGTTGAGATCCTTCAATTTGAGTTCCGACTAACCAACCTGGATGCAATAAGAAATTACTCACCTCTGGCAAAAGTAAATCTGGTAAAACTTCCTGCATAGGTAAACATGCTAGTGGTTGATAATTTGGTTCATCTAACCAGTTTTTTAAGGCTTGTTTGATTGATTTATAACGTTCATCTTTCAACATTGTTTGCACATCTACAAGTGCATTTTCCCGTTGTTTCTCTAAAGCATCTAAAGCTGTTTGTAGAGATTGCCGTTCTTTTTTAGGTAATTGTGGTTCAGAAAGATTTTCTAGAGTTTCTTTTAATACATCTAAGTCTCGAAGATTACCAAGACGACGTGCTATCTTACCGACATTTTTATCACTTACAACCTTTGGGAGATTGATGGCGATCGCAAACCTACTAATAACTGTACGTAAGCGACGCATTCCTACTCGCATTTGATGTAATGCTTCTGGATCTTTATCTTTTTTAACTTCTGTTTCCCATTTTAAAGTTTTTTTAAAGTGTTTTTTGATTGCGGAGTAAGCGTAGTGTCCAAGATTTTCAACTGTCGGTTTTGCAGCCAACGTCATAGTAATTTATACACCTTCTCTAGCTATTTTGATCGCAGTCCTATTTGGTTGGTGAAAATTATTTAGGGAACTAATCACATTAGGCAAAATCTGCCACCTATGCCACCTATAAGGAAATACACAACTTATTTAGGAGCGCCATGTTACATGTACTTATTGAATCATAGCATTAGTTAAAAAATCATGTAGGTTATTTGTAATTAAATATCATATTGTTATGACAAAATATAATAATTTTTCAAAAATGATCGTTATTTGAAAATATTGTCTGATGCCTCAATCTATCATTTTGCTGATTTTTTTAAGCATTTTAATTAAGCAACTAATGAATTATTTAATACTTATATAAAAATCAAAAAGAAAAATAGTATAATATTATACTTTAATTTGGGCAGTGATAAAATAGACAACACGTAAACAAATCACAGGAAAAATTTATTTTGTTAAATAAGGTTTTACTCACATTTACCGATAGCTTTAAAGAACACCGAGAAGACGTATCGGCTGTAATGCTAACACCTGAAAAGCATTTATGGCTTGGTTCAGATGAGACTTCAACTATTGAACGTCTGTCTTATATTGATGCTAATAATTTTGGTGAGCATAAACAGTTTCGTGTAGCAGAGTTTATTGATTTACCTGCACCAGAAGACGAAGAAATTGATATTGAGGGTATTGAGTATAGTGACGATTATCTCTGGATTGTTGGTTCCCATAGCTGGAAACGCAAAAAACCCAAACCAGATAAATCACATATTAAAAATATTCAGAGATTAGCGAAAATTGAATCGGAACCGAATCGGTACATTTTAGCACGCATTCCCCTAGTCAAAGGAGAATTACAAAAATCTTGCCCCCATCCAAAAGATCCAAAAGTACAGTTAACTGCTGCTAAGTTGCAATTAACTGAGTCTGAAAATGTCTTGATGGAAGTTTTGAAAAATGATCCTCATCTAGGTTTTTTTGTCACTGCTAAAATTCCTGGTAAAGATAATGGCTTTGATATAGAAGGTATTGCAGTTTATCAAAATCGAATTTTTCTGGGTTTACGCGGCCCAGTATTACGGGGTTGGGCTGTAATCTTGGAAATACAGGTAGAACTTTCTCAAGCAGGGGAATTAACTCTCAAGCCAATAGCACAAGAAGATCAATGCTATAAGAAGCATTTTGTATTTTTAAATGGTTTGGGAATAAGAGATCTACATTTAGCTGGCGAAGATTTACTGATTCTAGCGGGGCCGACGATGGATTTAGATGGCCCGGTGCAAGTTTATCGTTTGCAAGCTGGTGTTAATTTGCCAGATGATATCCTACACTACCCTGAATATGTACAAGATATTCCCTTTGGTAAGCAAGATGATCATGCAGAAGGAATAACTTTGTTTGAAGATATAAGCGGAACACCTTCGCTACTGGTAGTTTACGATTCTCCAGCCAAAAATAGACTCGTGGGTGATAGTGGTGTGATTGCAGATGTGTTTAGGTTGGAACAAGGGAGAATGGGGAGTGTGGGGAGCGTGGAGAAACAAGGAGGAGAATAGTACCCAATACCCAATGACAATTGACCACTAACTAAATATTTGTGGAAATTGCTTGTACTGGACAGGTGGGTATACACTGTTCACAGACGATGCAGCGCGATCGCGTAAATGTGAGTTTGCTGGTTTCCGGGTTCAGAGTTAAGGCTTCGGTAGGACAAACTCCTGTACATAACCCACAATGAACACACACCTCTTCGTCTATGACTATTTCTCCCAAGGTATGAGATACATTGATGTTTTGCGATCGCATCCACTCTATCGCAGCATCTAATTGATCTATATCTCCAGAAAGTTCTACTACCAATTTGCCAATTTGATTTGGCGCTACTTGAGCGCGGATAATATTCGCAGCCACATTAAATTCTTTTGCTAGTCGGTAAGTAACTGGCATTTGGATGGCACGTTTAGGAAAGGTGAGGGTAACTCGTTTTTTCACGGTTATGGATATAGAGATTGAGGATTGGGGAATAATTTTGAATTCCGAATTGGACTTTGCCTTTTAAAATAAAGCGGTAAACTGAAAATAACACTACTTAATAAGTTTTAATAATTTGTTATGAGTATAAATACTTCTGGTAAATCTCCAGCTAAGTCAGAATTAAACACCGGGACACGGATCAGAAACTTTCTTGTCGCAATAGTGGCGATCGCTCTTAGCGTCACCCTAGTTTTGGGGTTGAAATCTCAGACTAACACAGTTTCTCTGACTCAATTAGGTGAAGAATCTACTCCTTTAGAAGTAGCTTTGACAAACGGCAAGCCATCACTAGTGGAATTTTATGCTGACTGGTGTACTGTATGCCAGAAAATGGCGCCAGCGATCGCCACATTGGAAAAGCAGTATACAGAAAAAGTTAATTTTGTGATGCTGAATGTAGATAATAGCAAGTGGCTACCAGAAATGTTAAAGTATCGCGTTGATGGTATTCCCCACTTTGTGTATTTAAGTGAAAATGGAGAACCCGTTGCACAAGCAATCGGCGATCAACCTCGCACTATTATGGCCAGTAATTTAGAAGCCTTGGTGGTTGGTTCATCCCTGCCGTATGCTCAAGCTAGTGGACAAGTTTCCAAAGTTGTTAAATCAGTACCATCATCGGGTAGTCAAGATGACCCTCGCAGTCATGGTAGTCAAGTAGTGAATTAGAAATTGTTCAATTGTCAAGAGTCCAGGTAGTTTAACATTAACTATTGACTTAATAACTATCAAATGAAATTGATATATCGAAAAAACTCGATATAATTGAACTATGGATAGCAAAGATACTGATATTTTTAAAGTCCTGGCTAATGAGACTAGGTTACAGATTCTGCACTGGTTAAAGGAACCGGAGATAAATTTTCCTTGTCAAGACGTAGATCCTCGCACTGTTGGAGTCTGTGTAGGTAGTATCCAGAAGAAAACTGGTTTGGCTCAGTCTACAATTTCCCATTACTTGTCCATGCTAGAAGATACGGGATTAGTTGTCTCAACCAGAGTAGGACAGTGTACTTACTATCGTCGCAATGAAGAAGCTTTTTCTGTGTTTGTGAGTCATGTTGCAACTGATATATAAATAAAAAGCTATACTTAGCCGTAATTTGTTTTTATTTTATTATATCGAGATTGTTCGATATCTCTAAGATTCAAAATACTGCTATTGTGTAAGTGCGATGGATCGCCAACGCTCTATAAAAGGAGATAAATATGCTGGCAAGCTATATATTCTTATTAATGATTGGTTTAAGTGCTATTGTTCTGGGAGTAAGAATACGCGAGGAAGTCTATCGCATTGCAATTGTGTTTAGTGGAGGAATGCTTTTCACGATGGGGCTAATATTGGCTCCTTCACTAGTCCAAATTGGCTTTGTATTGTTGTTGCTGGGACTGATGCAATTATATATTCCTCAACCCAAATTTTAGATAGATATGTAAATTGATGTGAACAAATATAATATTGGTTTAAGTTGTGAGTATGGGCGCAAAATCTTGCGCCCGTACTAGTAGTTAGGAATGAGTTTACAGTAAGTAATAGAATTTGATCATTGATAACTGATAACTGGTTTTTTGAGGTAGAGAAGAACAAATGTGATATGCGATCGCCGTTCTCTATCTACTCAAATTTAACCCTAAAAAGAGAGCCGCAACACTACCTGCTACACAAATTTCTCCTTGAAGTATTTTTTCTAAAACCGATTCAACAGGTATTAAAATAACTTCTATTTCTTCTGTGATATCCAATTCTTGTTCACTTGTTTTAGTGACATCTTCTGCTAAAAATAAATGTAATTGATTGGTATCTTTACTAGGTCGATCATATAAAGTGACTACTTTTTTTATTTCTTTTGCTGTATAACCAGTTTCTTCTTGTAGCTCTCTTTTAGCTGCTACTTCAGCACTTTCTTGATTGGGATCAAAACTACCTGCTGGTAATTCTATAAAAAAATCTTCTACTGCGTGTCTATATTGACGGACAAAGACAATTTCTTGGTTAGTAGTGATAGCTAAAATGATTGCTACTTCTGGTTTAATATGGACAAAATAATCATCTATAATTTTGCCACTTGGTAAGAGAATCTCATCTTGCCTAACTTGACACCAAGGGTGGTTTAATACCAATTTGGATTGTAATAAATTCCATTTTTTTAATTCTTGCATAGATTATATGTATGTATATAATTTATGAAATTCGCAAAACCTAGATCCCAAAATTATTGGATAATTAAGGGATATTGTCTCTTAGAAATAATTTCAGAAATTTTAATTTATATTAACATATGAAATATCTTAAATAAATTTAAGAAAAAATCAAATTAAAATAAACTGAAAAAATCATTATCAATATTTTTAACAAACTCTCAGCTTAAATTAATTTTTTCCGTAATCCCAGGCATTAGATTGGAATTATTAATAAACTTAGAGGGTACTATAATCATGAAAGTCAAAATCTTCGCAATTCTAAGTATTTTTACTCTCTTGACTGTTAGTTGTACAAAGAATGTAGACTCTAAGCAACCAGTTAATGAAACCCAGCCTGTAGCTAGCGCTGAGGTATCCCAACCAGGAAACTTTGTTGCTGGTGAACATCCTACTCAAGGAAACGTTAAAGTTGTCACAGAGAATGGTAAACGTTATCTAGAATTAGATGAAAGTTTTAAAACCAGCAAAGGCCCTGACTTATTTGTAATTTTGTACCGAAACGAAACAGTACCGATATCTGGAATTCAAGAAAAAGATTATCTAAAAATTGCTGCTTTACAAAAAACAAGCGGTAATCAACGCTATACCCTTCCTAATAATGTCAAGTTAGTAGATTATAAATCTGTAGCAATTTGGTGTCGTCAGTTCAATGCAACTTTTGGGTATGCGCCTTTAGGTATTTGAATTTATTAGAATTCATGAAATAAGTCGGGAAATGGGAAAGGGGGAAAAGAAGGCAATTTCCTTTTTCCCTTTTCCCTTTAACTTTTTCCCATAAAAGACCTTAGATAATAGTGAATATAATCAATGCGATTGCTAGAAAAATTGATACTTTTTCATTAAGGTTACGCCTTACAATTGGCATTGCTGTACTTGCTGCTTTAGGTATTAGTAGTATTACTGTTTGGACAACCTGGAAAATGCAGCAACTTTTAATTAATAGTCATAAGCAAAATATAGAAAATCTGACTGTACGTTTTCCACATGATGTGGAATTGTATAGTGAAATGATGCCACCAGAAGTGGGTTTACAAAAAGCTATTAACAATTTGACAACTAAGAATATATTTTTATGGGTTAAAAGTCCTGAAGAAAAATTTTTAGCACAATCTAGAACTTCAGATAATTTATCTAGTGCTAGATTATCTGAGTTAATGTCTATAGCTGAAATGCCAATCACACCACAAGTTCATCAAATTAACCAACGTTACTTTGTGTTATGTAGTGAAGCTTTACGTGTACGCGGAAAAGTACTGGGAAAGTTATTTGTGGTGCAAGATATTACTCGCGATCAAACAATGTTTTTGGCAATGGCACACAGTTTGGCGATCGCAAGTTTTTTGATCGTTGTAGTCATATCTGTGGTGAGCGCATTTTACGTGCGGCGTTCTTTACAACCCTTGTGTGATTTGAGTCAAATGACAGCAGTGATTTCTGTTGTAGATTTATCAAAAGCACAATTATCTGTAGATCATGCACCAAGTGAAGTGAGAGAATTAGCTCAAACTTTCAACATGATGTTATCACGTCTGTCTCAATCTTGGGAACAAGAGCGACAATTTGTGAGTAATGTTTCTCATGAGTTACGTACACCTTTAACAATAGTATATGGTTACTTACAAAGTGTTTTACGACGACAAGATAATTTAACAGAAGTTCAACAAGAAGCATTAGAAACTGCCGCTTCCGAAGCAGAACGGACAATTCATCTATTAGAAGATTTACTAGATTTAGCACGAGCAGATAGCGGCCATTTACATTTTCATGTTGAGTCTTTTTTGTTAAATGAATTGCTAATAGAACTCGTAGAAATGTCAGAAAATTATAGTGGTAGAGAAATAAAATATTTGGTCAATTCTGAAGCATTGGAAGTGAAAGCAGACTATAATCGCCTCAAACAAGTTTTGCTCAATTTAATTGATAATGCTGTTAAATATTCTGAGCCGAATACACCCATATCCTTGAATGCAAATCAACAAGAACAAGAGGTAATTATCCAAGTGTGTGATCAAGGTTATGGCATTCCTTTACAACATCAATCTCGAATTTTTGAGAGGTTTTATCGCGTAGATGAATCTCGAAATCAAGCTACTGGTGGTACAGGTTTGGGATTATCAATCGTAAAGACAATAGTAGAAGGTATGGGTGGGAAAGTGTCAGTGCGATCGCGCTTAGGTGAAGGAAGTATATTTACTGTAATTTTGCCCGTCAAATAATCTTGGCTAAATTTTCTATACAATTCATCATCCTTTTACTTTCAATTTTCTTAGCAACTCTTAATTAACTTCTCATTCTGATGTAAAAATCGCAACGGATAATCAAAATAGCGATTCCAAACAGGTATGCAATGATATGTGCATTGATTTTGGCAGAGAGATATGCGGCACTCTCGATTTAGCAGAGTCACGAGAATGGTTAGTTACTAATGGTATCGGTGGATACGCCTCTGGTACAATAGCAGGTTTGCTTAGTCGTCGCTACCATGGGTTGCTAATAGCAGCCCTCAAGCCGCCTTTGGCTCGTACTCTCATGTTAGCCAAACTGGATGAAACGGCTTTGTATGGCGATCGCATTTACCCTTTGCACACAAATCGTTGGGCTGATGAAATTGTTAGTCCTCAAGGCTACCAGCACATAGAACGTTTTTCTTTGGAAGGTACTATTCCCATATGGCACTTTGCTTGTGCTGATGCGCTATTAGAAAAACGAATTTGGATGCAACAGGGCGCTAACACTACCTATGTACGCTATGTATTACATCGTGCTTCTGCGCCATTACAGCTAACACTCAAAGCATTAGTCAACTACCGCGATTATCATGGCAGTACCCAAAGCAACAATTGGCAAATGAGTGTCGAACCTGTTTCCCAAGGAATTTGTGTCACAGCCTATCCAACTGCTGTTCCGCTTTATTTGCTGTGTGATCATGCTAGCGCTATTCCTGCACATAATTGGTATTACGGATTTAACTTGGCAGTAGAACGCTATCGAGGATTGAGCGACTTAGAAGATCATTTACACGCTGCAACTTTCCAAATGACTCTCAATCCTGGTGAAGCTTTGACTTTTGTTGCTAGTACAGACAAGCAACCAGATTTGCATGGTGAAACAACCCTCAGACTTCGCCATGCTCAAGAACAAAAGTTAATCAATCTTTGGAAAATTAACCGCCCTTCCCACGCCAAAGAAACTCCTGCTTGGGTAAACCATCTAGTTTTAGCTGCTGATCAGTTTATTGTAGATCGTTCCTTGCCCGATGAAATGCATGGCAAAACGATCATCGCAGGCTATCACTGGTTTAGTGATTGGGGACGAGATACAATGATTAGCTTACCAGGGCTAACCATCTCTACAGGCCGCCCCGAAATAGCCCGTTATATTCTCCACACTTTTGCTAACTATGTCAACCAGGGAATGCTTCCCAATCGCTTTCCAGATGCAGGTGAAACACCAGAATATAACACCGTTGATGCAACTCTCTGGTATTTTGAAGCTCTACGCGCTTACTACAACGCCACAGAAGATGATGACTTCTTAGAAGAGATGTTTCCCATCCTGGCAGATATCATCGATTGGCATTGTCGCGGCACTCGCTACAATATCCATTTAGATGCAGCAGACGGGCTGCTTTACGCTGGGGAAGCGGGAGTGCAGCTGACTTGGATGGATGCCAAAATCGGCGATTGGGTTGTGACGCCCCGGATTGGCAAACCGATTGAAGTCAATGCCCTCTGGTATAATGCATTACGCACAATGGCTCACTTTGCTCGCCATATTCGTAAACCTCACCAGGAATATGACGCGATCGCCGAGCGAGCTTTGGTCAGATTCTCGCGCTTTTGGAATCAAGAAACAGGTTACTGCTACGATGTTCTTGATGGCCCTGATGGTGATGATTCTTCGTTGCGCCCTAACCAAATTTTTGCAGTTTCTTTACCTGAAAGTCCTCTTAATCCGACTCAACAAAAAGGTGTGGTTGACGCTTGTGCAAGAATGTTGCTGACTTCCCACGGATTGCGATCGCTCTCGTGCGAAGATTCTCAATATCAAGGACATTATGGCGGCGATCAACAGCAACGGGATAGTGTTTATCATCAGGGAACAGTGTGGGGATGGTTAATTGGCCCCTTTGTACAGGCACATCTGCGAGTTTACAAAGATCCTGCCCAAGCACGGCTATTTCTTGAGCCAATGGCAAATCACCTGCACGCCCACGGACTTGGTAGTCTGAGTGAAATCTTTGATGGCGATCCTCCTATGATACCAAGGGGTTGCATTGCTCAAGCTTGGACTGTAGCGGAAGTTCTACGGGCTTGGTTAGCAACTGATATCATGTCCGCTTGAATACTTGTATGATTCGTTAAGATCGGTAATGGGTAATTGGTAATGGGAAAACTCAATCCATTGCAGCTTGATTTATGTGACATTGATTACACAGCCCAAAAAACTCTAAGGTATGGTAAAAAATTTTAAAATTATGGGTGACTTGCAACTGTGCTTCTAGTTCGTGGGCTGGACACTGATTAATTGGAATTGAAGTACCACATTGCAAACAAGTGAGATGATGCTTATCTTGCTGTACTAAGCTGTAAAGGGCTTCACCGTTAGCCAATGTCCGCATTTGCACCATACCTTCGAGTTTTAAGGTTTCTAAAGAGCGGTAAACTGTTGCCAGACCCATACTTTGGTCGCGATTACGCAATTCAACATAAATATCTTGGGCGGAAATGCCTTGTTTGACGGTTTTGAGAAGATTCAAAATCCGCTCTTGGCTACGGGTGCGTACGGCTTTCATAGACACTATCTTGAAAATAGGGGCAAGGGTCAAGCTATATCTTGGCTGACTTATAGCTTAACGCCGATGATTTGTCATCTTCATTGTCGCTGAACTGCAACATAAAGATATAGTATGAGCGTAGCAGCATTCAGCAAAAGTCAGTGCAAAGGAAGTATCGAGCCAAAATTTTTGTCACACTCCGTCCTTCAGTTTTAGACCCTGCTGGTGTAGCAGTGCAATCTGGACTGAAGCAAATGGGATACAATAACGTAGAACAAGTGCGGATTGGCAAGTACATAGAGGTCACCTTGATCTCACCAGATGAAAGTTCTGCGCGTCGAAATCTGGATCAGATCTGTGATCAGATGTTAGCAAATCCAGTCATTGAAAATTATCGGTTTGATTTGATTGAAGTGGAATCACAGACGGGAGTGATATAGGGAATAGGGGATCGGGGATTCTCCTAGCGGAGACGCTACGCGAACGGGGATCGGGGACAAGGAAGCAGGAAGCAGGGAGCAGGGAATAGGGAGAGGTGATAATTACCAATGCCAATGCCCAATGCCTATGCCCAATGCCCAATCCCCATGCCCAATGCCCAATGCCCAATGCCCAATGCCCATGCCCAATGCCCAATGCCCAATGCCCAATCCCCAATGACAAATGACTAATTATGAAATTTGGTGTTGTTGTTTTTCCAGGTTCTAATTGCGATCGCGATGTTGCTTACGTTACCAGGGACATCTTAGGACAACCAACTCGCATGGTTTGGCATCAAGATACGGATATCGCTGATTTAGACGTGATTATTATCCCTGGTGGATTTAGTTATGGTGATTATTTGCGTTGTGGTGCGATCGCTCGTTTCTCACCCGTAATGCAGCAAGTCATCGAACACGCACAAAAAGGTAAATTTGTCTTGGGTATCTGCAATGGTTTTCAGGTATTAACTGAAGCAGGGCTATTACCAGGAGTATTGACGAAAAATCGGGATTTGCATTTTATTTGCGATCGCGCTCCCTTAAAAGTCGTACGCAATGATTTAGCTTGGACACAAGCTTATTCCAGTGGTGAAGTAATAACTTTACCCATTGCCCACGGGGAAGGACGATTTTATGCAGATAAGAAGACCCTAGCAAAACTTGAAGATAACGGTCAAATAGTCTTCCGCTACCAAGGTGATAATCCTAACGGCTCGCTCAAAAATATTGCCGGTATTTGCAATACTACAGGTAATATCTTAGGGATGATGCCACACCCAGAGAGAGCCGCAGATCCTACACTAGGTGGTACCGATGGGTTGAAGTTGTTTGCTGGTTTATTGGAGAAAGCAGTGATGGCAGCAGGAGTTTAGTACATTAGTACGAATTTAAGTCTGTGGATAGGGTATTCCTCGTGTTTGCGAGTCTAAGCTGAGATGTATTCAGTGATGCAAACCGAGGAATTTATTATGCCAGGTGGACACGCTAGCCATAAAGGCACTTCTGCTAAACCCAACGTCAACGCCAGTGGACTCACTAATGCTGCTGACGATGCTACGGAAAATCCGCAAGAAGTTGTAGGAAATCGTACTGACTCTTCCAGTAGAGCGGATGAAGCGACGGTAAATCCTGCTGCTATTGAGCGTCCGCAAGAATCGGATGAGCAAGAGTAGGGTTTGGCAAGTTGAGAGTAAACGTAGGGACACAGTATTGCTGTGTCCTTTATCGTGTTAATTATTTTACTTTATTTCAAATTTTTAGTAACTGCCCAGGTAGGATGGTGAGGATGATTCCAGTCAAGGAAGAATTATGGTAGTGTTCTGGGATGAGTCCAGAAGAAAAAGATCGAAAAATTGAGAGGCTAGAACAGGAAAATCAAGCTCTGCGGGAACGGATAGCAGAGCTAGAGAGACGTTTAGGGGTAGATAGCCAAACCAGCTCAAAACCACCATCAAGTGATGGACTCAAAAAGTTAAGTAAAATTCGGACAAAAAGTTTAAGAGAAACAGGAAAGCGGCGCTCTGGAGGGCAATTAGGTCATCCAGGGCAGACGTTAGAACAAGTAATCAGACCAGATAAAATAGTAGAACACCCAACGCCATGCTCATGTCCTGGATGCGGATATGATATCTCGGTTGTAGTTGTAAAAAAAATAATCAAGCGACAGGTATTTGATATACCAGCCCCACAAATAGTTGTCACACAACATCAAGTCGCAGTTAAAGAATGTCCCGAATGTAAAGCTCAAATACAAGGGAGTTTTCCAGAATACATAACAGCACCAGCACAGTATGGAGCGAGAATTAGAGCAGTTGCAGCTTATCTAAATCATCAACATTTTATTCCCGAAGACAGATTGAGTGAAGTGCTGATGGATTTATTTGGTTGCCGAATGACAGCAGGTACAATTGCAAATACAAGCAAGACTCTGGCACAAATCATAGAACCAGCAGTGGCTGTCGTTGTTGAAGCAGTCAAAACATCAGCAGTTAAACATCTCGACGAGACAGGATTGAGAATTGGTGGTAAAACCAATTGGTTACACGTGGTTGCTACTGAAACACACACTTGGTATCGAGTTGCGGCTCAACGCAAAGACATTGAAGTATTGGCCAATATCAAAGGCGTAGTTGTCCATGATCACTGGAATCCTTATTATCAAATTCAAGATGTCAATCACGCTTTGTGTAATGCCCATCACTTGAGGGAACTCAAAGCCTTGGAAGAAATTGAACAAGAACCTTGGGCTAAGTCAATGAAAAAGTTTTTGCTCTTAGCTTGCAATTATAAACATCGTTATCCCAAAGGTATTCCTAAAAGTATTGTTGCTCGTCTTCAGCAACTATATGAGCAAATTCTACAACGAGGACTGAGTTTTCATCACAGCCAACCACCGTTAATCCGTCAAGGTCATCGAGGACGGGTGAAACGACGAGTTGGTCATAACCTGCTGTTGCGTCTCCAAAATTTTAGGGGTGATGTTTTACGGTTTCTCACAGCACCTGATGTTCCTTTTACCAATAATCAAGCAGAACGTGATTTGCGGATGATGAAATGTAAGCAAAAAATTTCTGGTGGCTTTCGTTCATTCGATTTTGCAGTTTCATTCGCCAATATCCGTTCTTTTCTTTCCACTGCTTCTAAGCATAGTCTTAATCTCCTCGACCTTATTACTGAGGCTTTACAAGGTAATATCTCTGTTTTTCTTTCCTCAACTACTACTAGCTAGGCAGTTACAATTTTTTAGTATATATTTTTGCTTAAAGAATACGGTTATATAAAGTAATTATTACTATACTTGTATACGAGTTTATCAATTTAAAAATGATTTAATTATGACATCAAATCAGTCTCTTTGGGATATATTTGCCACCTATGATAATTTTTTGCTTGCTTGGCAACGAACAGTGAATACTAGTAGTCGTGTGATTCGCGACGAGTTAGGGATGAAAATATTTGCATATAATCTTCAAACTAATCTTGAATATTTAGTACAGCAGGTCAAAACCAAAGATTTTCCTTATAAACCTCTAGCCGATCACAAAGTTTATGTACCAAAACCTTCAACTACATTGAGAACAATGTCACTGATGGCAGTATCAGACGTGATTATATATCAAGCACTGGTTAATATTATTGCTGATAAAGCTTACTCTTATCTTGTAACTCATGAGAATCAATGTGTTCTAGGAAATATATATTCTGGACCAGGTAAACGTTGGATGTTGCGACCTTGGAAGAAACAGTACACACGTTTTGTGAACTGCATTGAAAACTTATATTATGCTGGAAACCCTTGGATTGCATCGACAGATATTGTCGCCTTCTATGACACAATTGATCATGCACGTTTATTAAGTCTTATACGTAAATATTGCGGAGATGATCAACAATTTCAAGAACTTTTACAAGAATGTTTGGCAAAATGGGCAGTTCACAATTCAAATATTACGATGGGTCGTGGAATTCCTCAAGGTAGTAATGCTTCTGATTTTCTTGCAAACCTATTTTTATATGAAATAGACAAAGAAATGATAGTTAATGGCTATCATTATATTAGGTATGTAGATGATGTCAGAATTCTTGCTTCAGATAAATCTACTGTGCAACGAGGATTAATTCTATTTGATTTAGAATTGAAACGTGCTGGTTTAGTAGCGCAAGTAACTAAAACAAGTGTTCATGAAATTGAAGATATTGAAACAGAAATTTCCCGCTTACGTTTTATTATTACCGATCCAACAGGAAATGGAAACTGCTTACTCGTTACTCTTCCATCTTTACCAAAAAGTGAACAAGCTGAGTCGGCAACTGTAGAGTATATCAAAAATACACCTAGCTCTCATGTAGAAAATCAAATAGAAATCTCAGAGAATAGTAACTTAGAAGAAAATGAGGATGATAATTTAGAAGAAGATGCATATACAGAAGATTTATCTTCTAAAGAAGAGTGTTATTTGGAACAGGATATAAATCAAAATCTACAGCAACAACTACGAGATAAATTTTTAGAAGCTTTTGCACTTTTAGATGACCCAGATAAAGGAAAAGAAGCTGAGTCAAACGTTACATTCTGCTTGTACAGACTTGATCATCATGCATCAATACGTGAGGAAGTACTGAACTTACTTTCTAGATTACCTTGGCGTTCTGAAGCAATATCGATATGTTTAGGACGCTTCAAAAATGATTTATTTGTGATTGAAAGATTACAAGATTTTATCATTAAACATGAGGTATATTCCTGGCATCGTGCTAATTCACTATGGGCATTATATCAAGTTAGTGGAGCTAAAAGTGTTGCGTCAATATGTCGAGCTTGGCTAGCAGATACTCAATTTGACTGGTATGCAAGAGTAATAGCAGCCAGAATATTAGCAGAAGTTCCCGGACAACATGCTTACTTTATGGAATGCTTGCAACGCGAGCAAAATATACTAAATTGTAACCCAGAAGAAAAAGCAATTCTAAGACAAGAATTAGCCTATGGTGCTTTTCAAAGAATTAAATCACTGAACAAGCAATTAGCTTTGTTTAAGCTGATTTGTAAGGACAAAAGCCTGCTACTTCAATATCTGGCAGTTTATCTTCTCCAACAACCTCAATGTAAAGTTAATTGGGATAATTTAAAGCCATACCACCAGCAGATGAGCAGAATTTCAGAATTAATTCAAAAGTTAGGCTTGTCAGCAGATGCACCAAAACCTTGTTTTATATTTCAGACGCTATCAACTATGTATAGAGTGTCCTTATCAGGATTTGATTTGCGTCAATTTTATGGCAAACACTATGACAAAGCAGTTGAACTACTACGCGAGTCTGTGATAAACTATCAAAAATCACCTAGTTCTTATGTCAGCAGTTTTCATCAATATATTCACATAACTATTATTGCTTTTTACGAGTTCGTCCTACCTTTAGAAACAGGTTTGTATGAAGCAGGTTATGCAGATTTATATCATAGAAAAGCTTTTAAGAATATGCTTCCAAAGGGCATCGCTGTTTGGGAAGAACT
This sequence comes from Fischerella muscicola SAG 1427-1 = PCC 73103, assembly GCF_000317245.1. GTDB lineage: Bacteria > Cyanobacteriota > Cyanobacteriia > Cyanobacteriales > Nostocaceae > Pelatocladus > Pelatocladus muscicola_A. Next base: position 95,131 of record NZ_AJLJ01000496.1, on the reverse strand, counting down.
AGGATTTATGCGAAATCGTGTAGACCATCCCATAGATAGAAAAACCAAATCACATGCGAAAAAGATAACTGTTCAGGAAGCTGAATTTTTTGACAAACAACTCTTAGTAGCTCTTCAGGAAATGTTTAACGTTTGGCTAAGTTCACCACCCCCTTGTACTACTAATTCTGCTGCATCTGTTACTACAACACTAACACCATAATCTTGTGTTTTATACACTACTTCAAATCTTCAATAGTTCAGATAGTCGCTGGTATAAAATAGCTAAATTATATTATCGTTAGGATGATAGCCAACTTTGATTTATAGTTGCTAATGTTTTCACCGAAAACCTCATATTTAATAAATTATAACGTGCGTAACGTGATACTTGAACACACAATGTATTACGACCAGTTTTGACTTTCTCAAACTCTCCAATCCCCAATCATAAACCGATAAATTAAATTTGTTTTTTCACCCAATTCCGAAAATTTTTAGTCATCCCCATCACCCCAATTCTTTGACTTTCATCCAAAAATCGCGCAATTTCAATTAAAGGCAACTGGACAAAAGTTGGCGAATCACTACACTCCACATATTGCCCTTGTTGCAATTGATAAATTCTCAGCACACCTTCTTCATAACGCCAAAGTTCTGGAATACCCAAAGAAGCATAAATTTGCAATTTATCCAAAGACGAACTAGTTAAATCAATTTCCACTACTAAATCTGGAGGTGGATCGCTATTCAAGTCAATTTCTGATTTATTCCTCACTCGTGCTTCGTTCTGGATATAGTAGCTACTATCGGGTTCTGCACCCCGCAGCAAATCTTGACGTTTCAGGGTAGTGGAACCAGCAGGAAAAATTTCTAAATTCAACTCTTCCCCAAGTACAAAAATCAGACGTTCAATTAGTCTATTCCAATACTCATGGGGCAATAGTGGAGTCATTATTTCCAGTATTCCTTGGTCGTAAGTCAGTCTAGAGGTTCTATCCTCTCCCATATCAGCTAGTATGGTTTCAAAAGTCTGCCAGCTAATGTTTTTTAATACAACCATTTGTGCTGAGGGAGTGCGTGTACTTACCATTGCTCGATAAAATGTTAAAGATGATTTTAAGTTGGGTTTCGCACTTAAATTGTATCTGGATCGATATTTAACTCTCGTAATTTAGCAGCCAATCTTTCTGCTCTACTTAGGGCTAATTCTTTCTGTTGACGTTCAGACTCAGCCTCTTCTTCAGGTGTTGGAACTAACTGTCCTTCAGGGGTAAAAAAACGTAATAAACCTTGATAAATACCTAAATATAAACCTAGTTGCTGACTCCATAAATGCCCTTGATTGTTTGCTTCTAGGGGTTGATAATTGCCGTCTACTAAATGAAAACCAGCGAATTCTAATGTGTATGGATCGAACCAAAAATAATCGGGTGTGCGGAAGGTATTTTGGTAAAGTTTTTTCTTAAATTCTTTATCAATATTAGCTGTGGATTCAGAGAGAATTTCCAGAATTACATTTGGATATTTGCCATCTTCTTCCCAAACTACCCAACTTTTACGAGTTTTGCGTTCCGTGTCTAGCACAACAAAAAAATCTGGCCCCCGGAAGTCTTCTGATTTACTTTTATTGAAGCTGTAGTAAATAGTTAGATTGCCAGCAGCATAGAAATCAGTTCTGTCTCGCCACAACCATTTTAGACATTTCAGTAAGAGCATGATTTGCTCTAGATGTAGTTCAGTTTCCAAAGGAGGCTCATCGCTGTATAAATCACTTGGGGGAAGGATAACATCTTCTGGGATGCCTTGGGGAGAGTCTAATTCTTTGGCGAGGGACATGGCTTGGGCATCAGGTATTTATGGGTTTATTTTAACGTTGTCAGTGGAGCGATCGCATTTGCTGCTCTGTTAGGTTTGAAAACCGCATTCCGCATCCGGTAACATCACAATCAGTAAGAGTTTTGACATAAAAACAGTATTGTAAAATAGGAAAAGTAGGATTCGGAGGACCAGTTCACTGGTCAAATACGCTTATCGAGACTATTTTCGGTAATCTTCAAGGTTTAAAATCCAGCCAGCTAAAGCAACTACAGCGGCTGTATCACCAACGCATTCCGGGCGATCGCATCACTACACCGGAGTTTGCCCAGCGTTTGGCTGCTATTAGTACAGAAATCAATCAACCTGTATGTACCTATCTCAATCGTCGTGGACAAGTGATCCGCGTTGGAGTTGGTACTCCGCGTCAAACGCAAATTCCACCGTTGGAATTGCCCCGTTATGGTGCGGAACGACTTAGCGGTATCCGTTGTATCGCCACACATCTAAAGTCAGAACCGCCTAATGAAGCGGCACTGACATCTATGGCACTACAACGCCTTGATGCATTAGCGGTCATAAATATTACCGGCACAGGATTCCAAAAACGGGGTGGTGGGGCTACAGGATACGTTAAAGAAGCATATTTAGCGCACCTGATATCACATGAGTCCCGCACCCTAATTACCAGTCCCTCTTTCAAGCCAGAAAATGGTAATGTTCTATCCCCAAGTTGGAACGTATCACCACCAATGAGTCTGGATGCATTGACCAAACAGGACTTGGTTGATTTAGTTGAAGAACTAGAAGAGGGTTTCCGGCGGGAATTCGTTGCCCAAGAGGTAGACACTGATCATGATCGCGTGGTCATAGTTGGAGTTCTGACCGATGATCTGTCATCCCAGCAATTCCAAGACATTGTGGCAGAATTGGGACGATTGGTAGATACTGCTGGTGGAGAGGTATTACAGACTTTATGGCAGAAGCGATCGCGTATTCATCCCCAAACGGTAGTTGGTGAAGGTAAAGTACAAGAAATAGCCCTCACAGCCCAAACTTTAGGAGCTAATCTTGTAGTTTTTGATCGCGATCTTTCACCCTCCCAAATCCGTAATCTAGAGACTCAAATTGGATTGCGAGTGGTTGACCGTACGGAAGTAATTTTGGATATTTTTGCCCAACGCGCCCAATCTCGTGCTGGTAAATTACAAGTAGAACTGGCGCAATTAGAATATATGCTGCCACGACTAACCGGCAGAGGACAAGCGATGTCCCGACTCGGTGGTGGTATCGGTACTCGTGGTCCTGGTGAAACTAAATTGGAAACTGAACGCCGTGCTATTGGTCGGCGTATTTCTCGTCTACAACAAGAAGTTAACCAGCTACAGGCCCATCGAGAACGGTTGCGACAACGGCGACAAAATCGAGAAATTCCTTCCGTAGCTTTGGTTGGTTATACAAACGCAGGTAAGTCCACTTTGTTGAATGCTTTAACAAATGCCGCAGTTTACACCGCCGACCAGCTATTTGCTACCCTTGACCCTACCACACGTCGCTTAGTTGTTCCCCACGCAGCAACTAGTGAACCCCAAGAAATTTTGATTACAGACACGGTAGGTTTTATTCATGAATTACCAGCATCGTTAATGGATGCCTTCCGCGCTACCTTGGAAGAAGTCACAGAAGCTGATGCTTTGCTACATTTAGTAGATTTGTCTCATCCTGCTTGGTTAAGTCATATTCGCTCAGTCAGAGAAATTTTGGCTCAAATGCCAGTCACACCCGGTCCAGCACTGGTTGTTTTTAACAAAATTGACCAAGTTAGTAGTGAGACTTTAGCTCAAGCACGGGAAGAATTTCCCCTAGCGGTGTTTATTTCTGCAAGCAATCGCTTGGGATTAGAAACTCTACGTCAGCGTCTCGGTCAACTCGTGCAATACGCCACAACCTCTGGGTAAATACTTAAAAACAATTTATTAAGTGATAAAAATTTATTGTAGGGGGTGAACAACTGTTCACCCCTAATTTATTAAAAAAATCCGAAAACCAGTGTTTGTGCGGTAGATAAGAATAGTTTTAAAGTTTAGCTTTGATATAAGTATTTCAAAACTATTGTTAAAAATATTTCGCATAATTAAAATTAGGCAATTATTTATGCAGTTAGCTTCAGAGCAACTTGAGCCGAGAGACGTCAAAGTAAAGCTTCTTCTCACTGGAGGACATGAGTACACGGTTTATTTGAGATCAGATGCGCCTGTATTGCATAATCTTTTAAAAGCTGTTGTAGCTCGTGCATATAAGCAAGAATCTGCTTGTCAGAGTTTATTGCAAATTCCCATAGATGAAGGGCGTTCTGTTTTATATTTTCCTAGCGAACATCTTACTGGGCTTGTGATAGAACCACCAATTTTTTTACAGCAAATAGAAAATTATCAATATCAATCGACAGATATATTCACTTCTGATTATGTACAAATAGATAATTTTCTTAGTTCAGAAGAGCATAAAAAATTACTTAAGTATGTTCTCACAAAAGAATCTGAATTTCTACCTACAAGTACTTCTACAAATGATGTAAATTATCGTCGCTCAATGGTTCTTTATTCATTTCCTGATTTTTCAGATATGATTGTCAGACGTGTGAGAGCGATGATTCCAGATATAATTAGCAAATTAGATATACCATCATTTTCAATCTCTCAAATCGAAGCTCAATTAACAGCACATAATGATGGTAATTATTACAAAATTCACAATGATAACGGTAGCTCTGATACTGCGAACCGAGAATTCACTTTTGTTTATTACTTTTATCGAGAGCCAAAAGCATTTTCAGGCGGCGAATTGCTATTATATGACAGCAAAATAGAAAATAACTTATATGTAAATGCAGAGTCATTTACAAAAATAGAACCACGTAACAACAGTATTGTTTTCTTTCTGAGCCGCTGTATGCATGAAGTTCTTCCTGTCATTTGTAAATCCAGATCTTTTGCCGATAGTCGTTTTACTATTAATGGCTGGGTACGTAAAGCAACAACTTAAGTTAAGTTTAAATACTATGATATCGTCTTTGTGTTTCAGGGAAGGTGAGTGCCTTCCCTTCTTTATTTTTATTTAAACAGTAAAGAGTTATCTATTCAATAGATATTCAGTGTAATCACTAGTCAAAATTAATAAAAAATCAAAGGAATCTTCAATATTTTTTGCTTTCTTTTTAAATAAAAAATATAGATAATCAAAATTATTCTGTAAGAATTTATATAAGTAAAAAGAACAAGTTATAGAAGAGCAACCCAAACGCTTTTGTAAAACCAAAAAAAGAGGAATAATGTCAACATCTTCAAAGTCAACTCTTACACATATAGTCGTAGGTTTAGTGACATTTGCGGTCATTGGGAATGGTCTAGTCAGCACTGCTTATGCTGGTAACGGTAACGGTAATGGTAATGGCAACAGTCAAAAGCAAGCTACACCAACACCCGCACCAACCCCAGCACCAACACCAGCGCCAACACCTGCACCAGCGCCAACACCTGCACCAGCGCCCGCACCAACCCCAGCACCAACCCCAGCACCAACCCCAGCACCAACACCAGCGCCAACACCCGCACCAACCCCAGCACCCGCTAGCAAGGGTAGTATTAGTTTTTCAGCAACAGGAACGAATACTTACGACAAATCTAATGACCCTCTAGCAGCATCAGCTGTCTTTGATTTTTTAGAAAATGGCCTATTGTCACTGACTCTGTCTAATACATCTTCCGTGGGTATATCCAACCCTTCTGATGTTTTGACAGCAGTTTTCTGGGACTATGACGGCTCTCCCCTAAACTTATCGTTGTTGTCAGCTACAGCCTCAACTGTAGTTAGTGGTTCTTCTAGTGTTGGAAACAATGTTAATCTTCTTGGCTCTCTAAATGAATGGAAATTACCAAACACTAGCAATACCAATGGACTACCTGGTATCACTCAAGATTATGGTATCGGTACTGCTGGCTTGGGTATTTTCCAAGGTGGTGGTGGGCAACAATTCAATTACGGCATTATCAGTGGTTACTCTGATGATGCAAACAAAGCTGTCAAAGATGGAACTTTTGTTAAAGGCTCCGCTACCTTCCTTTTATCAGGGCTGACCTCTGACTTTGATGTAACCAAGATTGGTAACATCCGCTTTCAGTACGGTACATCGTTAAACGAAGCTAGTTTAACGCCAACGCCCGCACCAACACCATCACCAACACCAACACCAGCACCAACGCCCGCACCCGCGCCCGTACCTACTCCGACAACTTACTACCAGCCTACTCCACCTGCACCAACACCTCAAAAAGTACCTGAACCTGCTTTGGCTACAGCATTGGGATTATTTGCTCTAGGTGCTTTGAGAAAAGGACAAAAGGAGAAAAACAAAAACAACCTCTTCCAAAGTTAAACAAAGCTGTTGGATTTTTATCGACATTAAGCTAAGGCTTAGAGGTACACCTAGCTGTCCTTCTGAGCCAATTTTTTTTCACAATAGAATCGAAGTTTTAGTTGAAAGCGATCGCTTATGTCCAAACCGAAAATGACTAATTCTGTTCGAGTTTAAAATTTAAGTAATATTCTGCACTCATAAACAACTGTCTTAACAAAAAATTTACCTGTATTAGTGACAATTATCACTAGATTAATATAGGAATCAAACATCATGGAAAATGTTCAACACACCCGCACTCTCTCGGTTGATATTGGTGGTAGTGGGGTGAAAGTACTTATTTTAGATATTACAGGTAATCCTTTAACTAAAAGGTCACGTTTAGAAACACCCCAACCTGCGAAACCACTATCTGTAATTCATGCGATCGCAACTTTAGCTTCTACTCAAGGTGAATTTGATCGAGTTTCGGTGGGTTTTCCTGGTGTGGTACGCCATGGTGTTACGCAAACAGCTGTAAATTTAGATCCAGATTGGATTGGGTTTGATTTAGCAAGTGTGTTATCACAACGCTTGGGTAAACCTGTACGAGTGATTAACGACGCCGATATGCAAGGATTGGGAGCAATCCAAAGTAAGGGTGTAGAGATGGTGATTACTCTGGGTACTGGATTTGGCTCCGCTTTATTTGTCGATGGGAAATTAGTGCCAAATTTAGAAATGGGACATCATCCTTTTAGAAAAGGTGAAACTTACGAACAACAGCTAGGAAGAGCAGCACTAGAAAAAGTCGGAGATGACAAATGGAACAGGCGTTTACTCAAAGCGATCGCATTTTTGCAACATTTATTTAATTACGATTATCTTTACATTGGTGGTGGTGAAGCCATAAGGATCAAAATCCAGTTACCAACAAATGTAAAAATTATTCCCAATATTACTGGTTTATTAGGTGGAATTGCTTTGTGGCGTGATTAATTCCTCATCAGTGCGCCGTTGGTATATTGTCGAAAAAAGTCGTGATTTAGGAAAAATGGAGAAAGTATATCTCTTGATTAAGAAAAAGTTAATTTTAGGTTATCATTAACTTCGGATTTTACTTAAATAACTAACACAGCTATTGCATAACTCAGAGAATGTTCAAGTAGGAGCCAAAGTACTGATTCTAGAACCGGCTTATGTTGCTGGTAAAACCGGAGTTGTTCGTTGTCCCGAACAACTGGCTGATGGTAGGTTAAGTGATCGCTGGCTGATCGAAGTAGATGATGAAAATATTGTGGTGTCGTTAGCGCGCAATGAGTTTCAGGTAATTAACTAACCCAGAACTACGCGATCGCGTCCTTTTCTTTTAGCTTGGTTAAGAGCTTTTTCTGCTGTGTTGACTAAAAATTCAGATTTGCTTTCCTCTTCAGGAGTCATGCTAGCAACACCCACACTAAGTAAGGATGTCCCCCTACCATCGCCATTAATTGATCAGCATAAAAAATGGTGAGCCTCTACCAAGAGATAATGGTGCGCCTTTGCGTTTGGCTTCACCAATTAAACTTGGTTACAAGCAAAGTAAATGGATAACCAGAATTACTGTGGTTAGTAGTTTATTTCCATTAAAAGGTTATTGAGAAGACCAAGGTGATGAATGGTTTGCTGGATTTTAAAGTTTTTCCCCTCTACATAGTAAATCTCAAAGTATTTCGAGACCAAGTTTTTGCCACCTGTGTAATATTTATAATTATATCTAATAGAACCTATAATATTTCATCTATTATTAATAATAACTTTATTGCTATATATTTTCCAGAGATATTCGATTTTTCAATGCCTAACATCATGATTATTTAGGTTGTGCGATCGCTCAAACTAATCTACACTCACTAAATCAAAAAGCCACAATGCAGATCACTGCCTACTGATTGAGGGTAAAATACATTTTGATGAAATTTTACTTCTCCCAAGGGCTTGACCCTGGAATCATAACCAAGTTATGTAATTGCTATCACCGATAATTTACTAGAAGGTGTAGCAGATGAGGAAATTATTTAAGCGAATTCGGGAAACAGGAAAAGATGAAGGCTTTATGCACCTAATTGAAAATATAGAGGTGCTTGTATCAAAAATTCTCTCTGTGATGATGCTGGTGGTAATTTTTGTAGCTGTGTTTGATTTAGGTATTTTTCTTTTGAGAGAACTATTTGACACACCCTATGGTAAATTTAATACAACTTTATTCAAAATTTTTGGCTTATTTTTAAATATTTTAATTGCTTTAGAAATTCTTGAAAATATCACCGGATATCTCAAAAAACATGTTTTACAAGTAGAATTAGTGATTGTTACTTCTTTAATTGCTATAGCACGTAAAATTATTATTTTGGATTTAGAAAAAGTTTCTGGTATTGATATTATCGGATTAGGAATCGCTCTGCTTTCTCTTTCAATTAGTTATTGGATTATCCGTCGAACTAATGCAAAAACTTAGGTGAGTTTGGTAGTTGGTTGTGGAGACACGCCATGGTAAGTTTGTATATTGGTTAGTAAATAATTAGTAGTTATTAGTTATTTTTTGCTGAAGTTTATGGCAGCAGATTTTTTTCAATTTGAGGCGGATTTTGTTGATTCTCTACGTTGCATACCTATGTATGTGCGTTACAAGCTCGACACTAGTGGGATCAAACTAAAATTATCAGATTGGAATCACATGACTCAATTAGAGCGTCAAAATCTTGTCGAACTACCTTGCACTACAGAGTCGGAGATTAGAGCTTATCGCAGTTATATCCAAGAATTGATTTTAAAACGTAACGGTACGCCTGTAGCTGAATTACCGATTGAATCTCATCCAGAATGGATGGATGCTAATACTGTGCCAACAAGTGTGTATGAGAAAGCTCAAGAAATAGGTGTGAATATCACTGTTACACACTGGTCAAATCTCAATCCTTTACAGCGTTTTGCTCTCATGAAACTGAGTCGTTCTGGTCATGAAAATCAAAATTTTTTACCAGCTTTGAGGGAATTTAACTTGTTATAAAGTTTTTATAATTGTGAGCATACGTAGTTAGTAAGTCAAGTTAATATTACTGAAGTTCAGTTGTTCATCAAAAGTGTTTGATCATACTAAAGCTCGAAAGCATAAAGATAATATTAGGTGTTGCCAAATTCTCTTTTACCATGCAAGCGAGGGTATAAAAATATGCCTGCCAAGAAAATTTTAATGATTGTTGGGGACTATGTAGAAGACTATGAAGTTATGGTTCCCTTTCAAGCGCTACAAATGGTTGGACATACTGTTCATGCAGTCTGTCCTGAGAAAAAAGCAGGTGAAAATGTAAGAACAGCTGTTCACGACTTTGAGGGAGACCAAACTTATAGTGAAAAACTAGGTCACAATTTTACTTTAAATGCCACTTTTGATGAAGTAAAAGCTGATACTTATGATGCTCTAGTTATCCCTGGAGGACGCGCACCCGAATATATTCGTTTAAACCAGAAAGTATTAGAAATTACTCGATACTTTGCCCAAAGCAACAAACCCATTGCTGCTATTTGTCACGGTTTACAAATACTAGCAGCAGCAGATGTATTAGAAGGAAGGAGTTGTACTGCTTATCCTGCTTGTGGACCGGATGTAAGTCGTGCAGGCGGGATTTATGTCGATATTCCAGTGGATGAAGCAATAGTTGATGGTAACTTAGTAACTGCACCTGCTTGGCCAGCTCATCCTCGTTGGCTGGCAGAATTTCTGAAGGTACTTGGTACAAAGATTGAACATACTGAAATTGCTCAAGTTGGTTAAATTCAGTGAACAGTTATCAGTGAGCAGTAAAAACTCCTAAAAGACTATACTTAAGGAAGTTCCTAAGTGACAAAACTCATAACTGTACAGACGCGTAGACGCTCGTAAGAGCGGCTTCAAGGTAAGAGTATAATCGCGTCTCTAGCTAACTGATAACTGAATAAAGAGTTAAGCTCATCCAATGCATAAAGCTGATATTATATTTTTGAATATCAGCACCAAAAAATATCATTATATTTTGATTTTTATAATTTCTAATTCGTAAGGAAAGAGTAAAGCTATAGTGGATTTAGCAATTCTGCTAATTGGTATAGTTAGGATTAAGTCCTAGTACCAGTTATTTTGTGAAATAGTTTATACCCTGCAACTCGATGACAGGCAAAAACGCAAGACGAAATGCATTTCTGCGGCTAGTGTCTGGTAATGGGGCAGCTTATGGGTCTGATTTTCGCTATTCGCTGTTTCCCACAAAAGAGTTAGTCATTGGACGCGACCCTAGCTGTCAAGTTGTTTTAGATGCCATGATGTACCGGATGGTATCTCGTCGTCATGCGGTGGTTCGTCCTCTTCCTCCCTCACCAGATAACGAATTAGGTTGGGTAATTTGTGATTTGAACAGTGCTAATGGTACTTATCTCAATGGACAACGCTTGCAGGGTTGTCAGCAATTGATGAATGGCGATCGCATTACTCTTGGCTATGATGGACCGGAATTATTGTTTGAGTACGAATTTAACCACCAATCGACGGTAATATCTTCCATGGCAGAAGTCACATCGCTGCCGCCAGCTGGCTACCAAACACAAAATATACCAGATTCTTCGGTTAGCTTTACACAACTGTTTCCCATTATTTCTACTGGCAAAGACTTAACTCGTAAAGCTTATCTCATACCTGGTGTTCTCACGGTCGTTTTTGTAGTGTTGATGTTCGCTACGGTTGGTGATCCCCAAGCTAATCAAGTAGTGGTTGGTACTTACATTGCTTTTGCTGCTTATTATTTTATTTACCAGTTGTGTGGCAAACGTAAGCCTTGGTGGGTGTTGATGGCTTCAGGATTGACAACAATGTTAATCTTGCTGAGTCCTCTGACAGATTTTATGATCTTCTTCTTTCGCGAATTTCTCCCTGGTAATCTGCCTACAAATCCCCAGGAATCTGTTACCTTTACAGAATTGCTGATCCGATACTTTTTTGGCGCTGGGTTAATGGAGGAATTACTCAAAGCCCTACCAGTACTTGGAATTTATGCGATCGCCAGAGGTTTATCATCACCTTGGCGCGAACGTGTCGGAGTCTGGGAACCTCTTGATGGTATTCTTCTGGGAACCGCTTCTGCTGTAGGCTTTACTCTGTTAGAGACACTCGGTCAGTATGTACCGCAAATCATTCAAAGCGTGACTTTCCAGTCTGGAGATGGTGCTGGTCAACTAGCAGGATTACAACTGCTGATTCCCCGTATCTTGGGTTCTGTGGCCGGACATATGGCTTATAGTGGCTATCTCGGCTACTTTATCGGTTTAGCTGTTCTCAAACCCAGAAGAAGTTGGCAGATTTTGCTAGTCGGCTATTTAACTGCCGCAGGACTCCATGCTTTATGGAATGCTACAGGAACTATTAACGGCTTATTGTTAGTGGTTGTCGGTGTATTATCTTATGCTTTTTTGATGGCTGCTATTCTCAAAGCAAGAGCGCTATCACCAAATCGAGAGCAAAATTTCGCTACCCGCTTTCTTGGACCTAAGTAATTACAAGGGAACGGGAAACAGGAAATAGGAATAGGGAATAGGGAAATCCCCAGAATTATTAAATTTAGGGGATTTGAGCAATGACATCTTTATTTCTCACACTATGTGTCTAGAGAAAATATTTAATTAAATAATAATTAATTTATTTTGACTAATAATTCATTGATGGTGTAACCATAAATTTTATTCGTGGAATCAATCCGTAATCTAAAATCCACCCATCCTCAAGCCTTTGGATTTATTTGTGGGGTCAATCCAAAATTTATAGATGCGGAGCGGCTTCTCAAAGAGTAATCTAAAATCTAAAATTGTTTGACACTCTCCTGTGCTAGTTTCCGGAGGATTAAAAACAACCATAATTTTTTATTTCTTTAGGTAGATGACGCTTGTCTTGCAATTTGATAACTTCTGGATACAGTGGAAGCCTAAATTTTTAGAGAGAGAAACAAAGCATTCCACAAGCTTTGCAAGACGAGCGCCATTCAAATATGAAGCTAGTAGCAGGCAAAAGAATTGCAGCAGACTACAAAGATCAGAAGTTGGGTTTTTTTCAGGCTTCACCTTGAAAGCTGTTGAGTTGTTGCAAAGCATAGTAAGCGATCGCCAAACTAACTCTAGCTTGTTCAATTTCCGACAGGTTTGTCCATTCGTGTTCGCTAACTTGATTGAAAACAGTTTCTGCGGTTTTTTGTGATTCGCTGCTCCGCATGGCATAAGCGTAAGGACGAGCCAAGACCAATAAATCATCAGATCCCCAACAGGGTAATACAGCCTGAACACATTCCACCAGTTGATCTGCCATTGATTGTTGGGTAGTAAAAATATCCGCTGCTTTTTGAGCGATCGCTTTTAACCATTGTTTTGGTACATCTGTAGACAGACGGCTTTGTAAACTTTCCTGAAGCTGAACTGTTATACTACTTTCTGTATTATGATTGTATGATGGTACATGAGAAGTCCATAGCGCTTCTAATTGATTGTAAAAATCTTCAGAGCGTGTTGTGAGTTCTTCTTCCAATACATCTTGCAGCACAAAATGCTCTTCCAAGTTATGAAAATATTCTTCTGTTTGCTCATCACCCGGATTCCAAGGATAAGTACCATCCTCTGGTTGCAGCAGTGCTTCTAAAAATTCAAGTTCGATTTGAGAGGGGATGATTTGAAGATTTTCAAAACCGTTGATTTGTTTGTTCATTTGTCGTCTCCCGATTAATTATTTTATGGTATTTACAGCTACACCTGCTTGGAACTAATTTCCGCACATCAAGTCTAATTATCCTGAGTTTTTCTATAAGCTTTTTGCTGAACTTGGAAATAGAAAGCGAGGACTGGAGTTTAGAAACTAAACAAGAAGCAAGAAAAATGAGGATTTAGGGATTTTACTCACCTGTTTATAGGTAATTACCTCCAAAATTCCATTGACAAAAAATGGTAAAGTACATAACAAATAAACTGACTGGAAGAGCAATCAAAAACTCATCAAATCAGCTTAATTAGCTTTTGTATTTTATCCTTGTGCTTTTAAATTAGGAATTCTCAATCATAAACTCCCAAGGGTGACTGTTTCTACTACCGAACTTTAACAACATTCCTGGTTCAAGCAAAACTTCCTGGTGGTGGATTTGTTGCCAGTCGTTTTTAGTAGGTTTAGAAATCCAGGTTGTACCATAGGTAGAGTTTTCTCTGAGGTAATACGTTCGTACTGGAGTAGCGCCTGTGAAAGTATTCCGACACAATATTTCTGCTTGACTCCTGGAAACAGATGGTTGTGGAATAACAATGTCATTATCTGTTGTACGACCGATGCGGGTAACTCCGGTTTTCAGTTTGTAAGTTATGCCAGATGACCTCAAGGAAGCCATAGGTAGTAGTGAAGCCATGCCAGGGATGGAAGTTTCTGGTAGTTCTGTATTACCCTCTTCGTAACTCCTAATTAGTTCGCCATCAAATTGTGGGTGTAAATAGAGAACTGGTAATGTCCATGCTAGTTGATTAAATCTATAAACAGCTAATAAATGTTGTCTAGCCTCTGCTACAGCATAATCGATTGGTTGTCGCTTTCGCAAAGCTTGGACAAAAGTATGAATAAAAGTCAGGCTTTCTTCGTCAGCAATTTGATCGCGCATTCCTAAAACCGCAGGTACGCCATTGCGAATTAGCACCTCTGCTAAACTGCTACAAGGTATTGCCTGACCATTAACCGCAGCAGGTTGCGCCCCCCAACAGGCATTTAAAACCGCTAATTTCACTCCCGTATGGCTGAGTACTTGCGCCAACTCCATGCCGTTGAGACGCATATCAGGACGCAAATGTAAATACCCGCCATCAGGGCCTCGGGAACCATGACCTCCATAAAAAAAGATATTGTAATTTCTGGTTTCGAGTTCTTGAATCAACTGCTGTGGGGTCGGTTGCACTAGTCTCTTCACAATGCAAGGAGCATATCCCTGGGAATGACTTCCCACTATAGAGCCGTTAGAAAGGGTTTGCTCTAAAATATCAGCTTCTTTATCTAACTGGAGATTATTTTCATCTTCTCCCAGAACTAGCAGAATATTTAATGTTTGATCAGTTCGCAACCGCAGTAGTAGGGGTTCAACTTCATTAGTAGTACGACTAAATAGTATATTTGGAGACAGTGACATTGCCGACTGACCAACTTCACGCTGCATAATTTCCCACGGCAAAGCAGTTAAATTTGGGTCACGAATTTCTAGTCGAAAGCGCAAACGTGTATTCTGGCCAATGGCGATACCGCTACTGTATTCCAGACTGCCCAAGATTGGCCCATCGAATAACCAACGCCATAAGCTAATTCCCAAATATTGCATCAGACGACTAGTGTAGCTTGTCATCTTACCAGAAGTTGGTGAAAGTAGCTCATTGGGAAGTGGGTTTGATGCTGGGGGTATGGCTGTGGGGGAAATATCTATACAACTGTCCGGAGCAAACATCTCCTGCCATTTTCGCCAAGCTTGTGTTAACTCCGCTGACCAGACACAATCGTGGATATCACGAGCGCCAGGATAGGGAGCTTCAAACACACAAATAGCGAAGTGATCGGGACCAGCATTGACCAGACGCTTAACCGCCAAGTTCAGAGATGGATTCATTACATACAAACATCAAAATCAAAAATTTCCAATAATACAACAACAAAAGACAGAAATAATTGCCTTCTGTTGATTTTTTCTTTTAGCTTTTACCTGTATTATTTCAGGTTTCTACTAGTTTATCGAGTTTTTGACTATTGAGTGTTAACCACACAGATTAGGCTGTTATGGATTTGAGCCTCCTTGATTTGAAGATGCAGGTGTACGCTGAGGCTCCTCCACACATTGAGCAACAACTTCCGGTAATGGTATAGAGATATCATCCAATAATTTTTGATATTCGGATAATTGTATGGTGTAGATTTTACCCTTTTTCACCACAGGTTTTCTATTTATGGGAGTTAATGGATCGGATGGGTTTGTGGGTGAAATAATACCACCTCCGACAGAGCATACCCGCAAAAAGAGTGAATCATCTGGATTTTGCTGTTCTGTTGTGGTTACTTTGCTCTTAATAATTTTCAAAACACTACCAGCAGGTGCGATCGCTTGTTGTGGAGATGATGTATTTGTCAACTGGATATCAGTTGTGGTCTGGATTACATCAGGGCGATCGCTTGGTGTAGATGGTACAACAGATGGCTCAAATTTCACCGAGGGAGTATTATTAATTGTGGGAGTCAGTGGCTCGTTTTCTTCCTTACCGAAGATGCCTCCATTGAGCATCCATAACGTCCCAAATAAACCAGCGCCTAGAATTAATCCTATAAGAATGACAAACTGTAATGGGACAGTTCTCGGTAGCTTGCTTGGCTGTGTATCTGGAATGACTTGAGTTTTCCGAGAATAACCACCTTCTGTTTTTGATTGTAGGGTTTGAGGTATTTGAGTATTGCTGGTACGAGAAACATCGGAGATGTCGGGCAACACTAATTGTGGTTTTGTCTGTGGTTCTGAGTACTTAAATTGATAGTGTACGAGGGCAATGGTGACATTATCGTGTCCATTTTGAGTGTTAGCAATTTCTAGTAATCTTTCGACAACGTTTGCAACATCAGTCTTACCCTGAATTAACGGTAAAATTTCTGTTTCCCAATACTGTTCTACACGGTCAAAGTCACTCAATCCATCGGAACATAGTAAGAAAATACAATCTTCGTCGAGAATAAAGCGTTCAGCAGAGGGATGCAATGATGTACTAGGACTCATTCCTAACGCTTGCACCAAGGAACCAGAAGCACCTTGTTGTATAGCATCTCGGTAAATGGCGTAGCCAAGACGCACCTCACGCGAAGCAACATCATCATCAAGTGTCACTTGATAACAACCATGGCGTGTAATCCAGTAGGCACGACTATCACCAACATGGGCAATGTACATTTCATGAGCAACAGGTAAAGCCATTACCAAGGTTGTTCCCATACGCTGGCGTCCTTGGCGACTCTCGCTGTCGTTACGCTGGCTGATTTTGTCATTAGCCGCAGCCGCAGCTTGCTGTAAATCTTCTAAGAGCAAATTTGGATCAAGGTGGTCATAAGGAACTTTAGTGAGTTCCTGTACCTGCTGTTGAATAGTTTCAATTGCCAAATTAGAGGCAACATTACCACCTTCGTGTCCACCAATCCCATCACAAACGATCGCCAAGGCACTAGAGTTGGGTGGTTGGCTGATAATGCTACCACTAGGCGGATAACAGGCATCTTCGTTGCGTTGACGACTTGGCCCTGTATCGCTGACTGTTGCAATTGTAATGGCGGGAGATTGAAAACTTCCTAATGTTGAGAGTCCTTTATCTACAACTCTCACTAGTTGTTCGGCAGCATAAATTTTTTCTGTGATGAGTGAATGACAAATATCTTTGAGAAATTCGGCGATCGCTGGTTTTGCCGTACTTATCAACTGCTGCCAAAATTCCCCTAACTGTGACAAACTCGGTACATAATCTTCTTGATAACGCAATTCCAATAGGCGTATTAACGAGCCTTCCACTCTTAATAATTCGGGACTAAGTAAGCTAGAGGCAACACCTTCACTAGCCAGAGGTTGCCATAACTGTGCTATCTGCCACAACCAATTCAGTTGACGCATTGATGTAGAATCACGCCATGCAATGGTTAACTCAGTACATAGTTGTACATCCAACGAAACTGCACTATCTATAATCTTGAGTGGGGGTTTTTCTAAAAGTAATATGTCTTGCCCTTGACTACTATCAGATAAAGAAATTACACCGTATACCTGCGGTACATGTAGGCGGTAGGGAATTAATCTTAAATAAGCTCTGATTGATTGTAATTTTTCTGGATCTGGCGTTTGGGGTAAATAACCAGGCTTAGTATCTAAAAGAATATATTTATCAATAACTAGATAGCGAGTCGCCAATATTTCTCCAGGATTACCCAAATTTATACCATCTGCCACAGCCCAGAGGAAGCGTTTAGGTAAAGGTGTAGAGCATCGCTGGCAGAAGTTGTGGGTTAGAGGGTTGGGAGATTGACAAACTTCATTTGGGCAATACAGGTTAGCCGCGTCATTTTCCATAGTTTTCCCACCGATCAGCGATTGGCAATTTCTTTATTAGTATTGGCGACGATATCTAGACCACTCATATTTTTTTAACTGAGATATCCAAACTTTGGAACAATCATAAATAAAATGTCGTGCTATCTGTGGAAACCCATCGCATGGACGGCGATGGCTCAATAAAGCCAAGTGCAAAGGTGCGCCCAAACAACAATGTTATAACTCTACCCCACAGTTACTCTGTAGGTTGCTCTGTCGCCAAAGCTTCATGAATTTACAACTTGTCATCTAACTATAACGCCTTCACAACTACAACTACATTGTTTAGACTTATTACCCCATAAGTAAAGAGGAGAGTAGACGAATCTTTACTTTTACTTTATAGGTAGAGAGGCATTTATAAACAAACTTAAAGAAGACAGCTACTAGCTAGTCTTCACTCGCTATTAGCAATTTGCCATAGCCAAGATGATATTAAGTTTATTACTTTGCCTACTACGTTAACTGCAAATTTAACATATTTACTCACTTAAAGTGTAACTAAAGAGCATAATGAAAAAAAAGTTCACTGCCCTGCTAACCCTGGTGATCTAATTTCTGAAGAATCACAAACCATGAAGGGGAAATCTAAACAACTTGTCATAGATGCTTATGATATTACTAATACTCGGATCAAGTGGCGATAGACTTTGTTGTAGATCGATCCAAAGGTTCAAAAGGCTTTACACCAGATTTAAAGATGTTCAGGAAAATTCAGGTCAAACGATAACTGATCAAGTAGGGAACCTGTTCTGGTGTTAGTCATCGGTTATGAATCAATAATTATTTATTTTTTTATTTTAGTGTGAAAATAATTGATCGACTAATTAATATAAAGGGGATTATACATCTTATGATGAATCTTTAAAATCTTTAATTGGAATGGGTGAATTAATACTTCATAGCTAATGACGATTGAATAAATTTAAAGATTTTTTTAAGCGAAGGAGAATAAATTCGGTATTGTCAGCTTGCCTGGGAATACGACCATAACTATCGGCATAGTTATTATCATTGATTACAAGTAGGGTTCTGCTATCCACAGGTAATACGCTCTCTATAGTCACAAAAGGAATTGTGAAGATGCCTGCTTTCGTGATGTTTCCTCCAATCCTCCGAGGGTCAGATATATTTAGTAAATCTACTAATAATTGTTTGTCAACGAACCCTTGAGCATCAATTTGTTTAATATTAATTTTATAAAGACGCTTAAATTGAGCAGGAGATTTAAAGGCAGAGTTATTAGGATCTCCTTGATGGTTATCACGTTCAATCACAATATATTCATAATTATTAATGGCAGTTAGTTCACCGATCGCATGGCTTTGATGCTCTAGCTGATAAGAGAAAATTTGCCCTGTGTATTGCTTGCTGGCTAAGTCAAATTCATGAATTAATAGGCGCTGCTTGAGAGAGTCACCTTTTAAAGATCCTTCTAACAATACATAAAGTTTTGTACCACTAGTGTTGATCGCCATACCTTCAAAACCTTTAGAACCGCCCAGGTTTGCGGCTGTCAATCTTGCTGGCTCATCAGGTAAATTAATCAATTCTGGGTGATCAGGTGATTTCACAAAATCTAATTTACCCACACCTAAGAAGTTGGGTAGAGAAATAGGAGGATCTAGCAGTTCGCCATTCTGTCCTACATGTAGTAAGAAAGGGCCAAATTCGTCTCCCAACCAGTAGCTACCGTCACTAAGACGCTGGAAAGACTCTATATCAAAATCTCCTCCTGTCAATAAACGATTTGTTCTGATTGCTGGATTAACGGAGATAGTGCTACCTGGATAAAATAATTGGTCTGCAATAATAGGAAAATTAACTTTACGATTTTTATCATTTAGTTCTAAAAAGCTTTGACGATCAAACCAAGATAGTCTTTCTCCGGTTTGCAGATTCACAGGAAAAACTTTACCTGTAGTAAAATCAGGTTCGACCGCATAAATACGCAATCTGTAATCAGGCGAATTAGCCTTGCTACCAAAACCGTTATCTGAAATGACTAAATAAGTGCCTGCTTTTGGCCCTTTGACAACCGCAGAAAAACCTTGTACAGGTTGAGCACGAAGAAAAGGAGTTGTGCGATTTGTCTTTTTAAATTGAGCTGTTGTTGAACCGAAGGCAAATGTATCTGCGCTTAACACAGAACGTCCAACAAGTTCTGCTGCTTTGGCATGGGAGTAGAAGAGTAACAGTAAAATGACAGCAGGCTGCGGCAATAGCCAAGCAGCCAGCATTTTGAGGATATTGAGCATTGAAACTCGTTATTATTTTGGAGTTAACAGTAGGGGTGGGTTTAGCTGGCCAATAGCTATCAGTAGAAGTCAGACCCAGCTAAACCTGCCCTTACAGGAGTTAGAAGTTAATAATTTTTATAACTAATAACTCAACTCCTAACTCTATTGGTTGCCAGGTGCTACTTGGGGAAGTCCCATGCTGTAGTTAGTGACACGAGCAGAGAGATTGTAACTGATTTCGCCTTTTTGGAGAAGCGATCGCAGAAAATGCTCTAAGACAGACCCAATACGGCGCAAGTTATAATCTGTTAGGTCTGCGCCACTATATGCTTCTACTTGTTCATCAAACTTGTGATAAACCTTTCGCAGAGCATCTTCATTCCAGTTGAATTCGTTGTCTGGGTCAACATCCAACGTCAAGACCTGATTGCTGGGAACTAGTTCGCCATCCCGGTCAATTTCTGCCGCAAAAATACGGATATGCCGGGTTGTGGACTTAAGCAGCATTGGGTTGTCGTCCATAACAGTTTGGTGATTCAGGTTATAGCAGTTCTCGTTTGACTAGAATACAAGCAATCTATCGAAGATGCCACGTTTAGCGTAATATCTATCAGGATATTAACTTTCTGGGATAGGCTATAGTTCTATCTTAATCTTGATCTGGGAGCAAGAGGGACAAGGCTGTGTGGGAAGTGTGGGAAGTGTGGGGAGACGAGGGAGACAAAGGAGAATAACCAATCCCCCATGCCCCATGCCCCATGCCCCATGCCCCATGCCCCATGCCCCATGCCCCATGCCCAATACCTAATTCCCTGTTGAATCCCCATGAATCTTTAGCTAAGATGGCCGCCACAACCCTTTAATAGAAAAAACTATGGCTGTCATAGGTAAAAAGCTCATCTGCTTGGAGAAGATAACGGGAGGTGTCATAAGTATTGATGTCCAAGTTTATGAATGAGGACAGCTAAAGCCCATCCTGATTATATTGATTTGGAGATTTTGTTGTTATTTTTGCGCGAAAGAAGAAAAACTTTAGTTGATAAGGAACCCCTTTGGATGCATAACTGTCAAGTTTTTCGTACATGTCCAGCCAAAGGAATTTTAAAGCGGTATACTTGGCTGGAATAATTGTAACTAAGTCTATATTTTCTGCTAAAAGAAAATTTGTTACCGATAAAGAGTTTCCCTATTAATAAGTTATACATCTTTATCAACTAGAAAAATCCTACATCCAGTGATTTTACGTGAATTTTCCCATGACAATGACAAGCTTTTATTATTTAAAAGAAAATCCGGGTTTATACTTACGTATAAGCACGAATTTATAAGTAAAATCTCAAACTGTTATTGACGTAAAGATAAAGTTGATGTAAAAACCTTTAAAAAGCCAGAACAAGTTCTTACAGAAACTTTATTGTATACAATCTCAAAAACTGAATAATAGTTATGGCTGTTCAACTAGAGCATTTGCTGCGAAATCTAAGTCTTGACATTAAGAGTCTAGATAGAAACAATAGCAGGAGAAGCAAAATGAAATGCAAATTTCGTTCAAGGAAAGAAAAAGATTGATTCAAACAGTTTGGATTTCAAAAAAATATAAAGAAATTTTGCTCTTAGATATAGCCCCTCACCTCTATCACCAAAAAGTAAAGGAATCCTAAAAACTATGAACTCCAAAGTATTACCACGCCAAATAAATAATATTGAAGTAGGTGTTTATGAATGTGAAATACATCTCAAATTTCGGTTGATTGAGGAAAAAAGTTTATTAGGTGATCGTGATCAACTTTTACAGGTGTTGCTAGATGCTTTATTAACTGAAGGATCTGATGAATTTCTAGAGACTCTGCAAGCTTCTGTCAAGGCGCAGGAAATTTCAGAACTGAAAGCATCACCACAAATGCGACGCCAATTAATGCGTTTACGTAACTCTACTGAAAACACTTAACCTTGAGGCCTATTTGAGTTCTGTAATTACCAGTAATGTTTTGTTTTGTGTCTTGTATTGAGCAGGGAATAGTGAACTTGTTTAAGTTTACTTGTTAGATAATTTACTCTTTCTATAACCTGCTTGTTTAACCCAATCCTGTAGTTATCAAATTAAGTTTAACCCTACTCTACGAGAAGCTTTTTTTCTAGGCGTCTAGGGAGAGACACTATTATTTTTACAGTAGCCTTCATCCTTTGCACTACAGATACTGAGTGGGTTCTGCTAAGTGGATTTTTACCCTGTTTTTTGGGAAATGTTATGTTTTGCAGTTATTTTCTAGGGTATTCCTAGAAAGCTACTTGCTCTTACTGAATATCTGGAGGCATCGAATTCGTTACAAATTGCAAAATTCAGAACTCAGGGTTCAAAATTCTGAATTCTGCTTCTGGATTATGCTGATTGAGGAACTTCGAGTTTCCTGTTTTTTCTTATCTTTTTATCGTTATTTTGCCAAACCATGTTCAAGAGCAAAACGAACTAACTCGGTTCGGCTATTGGTGCCAGTTTTGCTAAATAGACGGCTGACATATTTTTCAACATTGCGGACGCTGGTTTCTAAACGACGAGCAATTTCTTTGTTCATTAAACCTTCCGCTACCAAATTTAAAACACTCTGTTCTCGCGGAGTTAAATCGATTGTGAATGGTGGTGGAGACTGAGCGATCGCATTTCTTTGGGTCAATAAAGCCTTTATTTGGGCAATTTGGTTAGCCAGATCGGCAATATCAGGTGTTTCGCCTTCTTCAGTTGTAGTTGGAATTTTGCTAGCACGACGCTTAAGCAGGTTTTCGACTATTGCCACTAACTCATCAGGATCGAAGGGCTTTGGCAGATAAGCATCAACACCAGCTTGATAACCCTGGATGCGATCAGTTGTCATGCCTTTTGCGGTTAAAAATACCACTGGCAATGCTTGAAAACGGGGGTCTTCACGTAGTTGTTTCAGGAATTGATATCCATCTACTTGAGGCATCATAATATCAGAGATTACCAAGTCAGGAGTATTTTGTTGCATCAACTCCCAGCCCTCACGAGCGTTACTGGCAACTTGAACGCTGAAACCGCTTTCCTGTAAATAGTCTTTTACTGCTTCACGCAGTCCCGGTTCATCATCTACCAGTAACAATTGTGCAGACATTTACAGTTTCCTTTCCTCGACTTTATCTCCAATTTAGCAGGCTGTTGGTCAAACAATTTCGGATTTTAGATTACTCTTTGAGAAGCCGCTCCGCGTCTATGGATTTTGGATTGACCCCCAAGATTTATCCGAAGGCTTCAGGATGCGTGGATTTTAGATTGCGGATTGAGTTCCAGGATTTATCCGCTTTCTTCTACGCTGTTCAGAATTATCGGTAGAGTGTGGGGGATGTTAACCTATCTGAAATATAGAAAAATTGTGCTTCTTGTCTTCCTGTTTAGCTGAACTGATCCAGGCTAATACAGCACCAGCTAATCTCAATATTCCCTCTTTCAAAGTAGAAATACTCAATATCAATACTTGGTAAACACTATGAAAATGGGCATGTAAGTAGGAGTTGTGTAAACTAAATCCCTGATTGTATTTGCTCTGCTCGAAATTTAAAACCTCTGCATGAATCATTGTACTGATGCGATGTGCAACTAGTTGCAGCTGTTCCACATCCCTTTCGGTAAACTGATGAGACTTAACAGTGCCAACATGTAGTACTCCTACCATACCTTGTTTGAGCAGTATTGGTATACCAACAAGTGATTTCAGATCCTTTTGGCGTAAGATTGGACTAAAGATATCTACTTCCGACATATTATCCAATATCATTGGCTTCATACTTGCGGCAATGCGACCAGCTATACCATGCCCAATGGGAATGCGGATATTTTGTGCTATCTCTTCCTCAAGTCCAATACTGGCATATACATCTAGATTCTGCTGATCTTTAACTGGTAATAAGATAGTAACAGTATCTACAGACATATATTTTTTCAGCCACTCAAGTAGTTTTTGGAGCGATGTATCAAACTGAGTAGCTGTGTCGTTCTGCTCTTCACCTATAAAGACATTCCAACCTTTATAGAAATTCGGTAAACCAGATTGATTTTCCCAATATAACATTATCAAACTCCATTAAATACAAAACTTGGAAATTACAGTAATATTGCTAAAGATTATAACGTTTTTATAAATTTCTGGTATGGTGATTAAATTCTTAAAAATATAAAGTTTCAATGAAATTGTGAGAATATAAACTTTGAGATTGGTAATTGCTAATTGAGCATTACCTACTACTCATGATTCACAATTTCAAATTCCAAATCGCAAATTACAAATTTTTATAGCTTCTCAATTATTTTGGCTTGTTGCGATAGTTTAGCTTCTCTTTGACCACTAGTACGCGCCCTAGCTGTCAATAGCCCAATGGGAGTATTTAATAAATTTACAACGTGAGTTTTACCAGTTAAAGACTTGATACTTTCCTTTGGTAGTTCTTTGAATAACCAACGCGCTAGTCGATAGCTACATTCTTTGAGTGTTATATCTCGCATTAACTCCACACCATACAACTCGTGCAAATAGCGATTTGAACGTCCATAACGCCGCCATTGATTTTGTAATTCTTTAAGTGTTGTGCGGTGACGGTGTTTGACGATGGCTTGGTTTGCAAATTCTAAACGTCCGATATTTTCTTGTTGAATTCGCCAACAAATATCAGCATCACCACCAGTTGTCAGATATGGACGAAACAAACCTACTTTCTCTAATACTTGTCGTCTAATCGCCAAATTTGCAGTTTGACCGTAGGGACAAAATTTATGATGGAGAGTGTGCTTTTGCGATAAAGTCTGTTGATTTTCAGCAAATTTTTCTAATAAACTATTGCCAGTTAGTGCAGTTATTTCACCAGCGACAATTGCCACATCATTGTTAACAAAAGGTGCAACTAATAACTTTAGCCACTGTGCTTGAGGACGACAATCAGCATCGGTAAAGGCAATAATTTGACCATTAGCTGCACGAATTCCTGTGTTACGGGCTGCATAGGAACTTTGAATTTTATTTTCACTTAAAACACGAATCAATATAGGAGAAGTTTTAGCTGTTTGTTGTAATAATTCAAAAGTGCGATCGCTACTATTATTATCTACTAGCAAATATTCTACTAATTGTTTTGGGTAGGTCTGAGCCAATAGACAATTAATCAACTCTGGTAAATCTGTTTCACAGTTATAAATAGGAATAACCACCGATACATTGGGTAAGAAAGCATCAGTGGTTATTGTGTTGATTGGTTGGTAATTCATATATTTGATCTCAGATTTGGGATTAAAAACTTCTGGTAGTTATTTGTTGATGGTTACTTGTTGATGCTCTCTGCAAGCAACAAACAACAACCAACTACCTGATTCTTAGTATTCCCAAATCCTAAACCTGAGTACTAAAGTCGCAAATTATTAGCACCAAATTTGGTTGGTTTTTGAGAGGTTTGATTTTGCAAAGGTTGGGCAAACTGATTGTTAGAGAGAATTGCCAAAGCACGGTTATACTGAGGATCTTTGTTAGTTCCCAACAAATCAGGGTTAGATGCGAACTGACGCTGTTGTTCCTGCGTTAATTCCAGTTTAATATCTGGCGTTATTCCCTTATGGTTAATATCTGTACCTTTGGGAGTGTAGTAATGGGCAATGGTAATTGCTACACCAGAACCATCTGCGAGTTCATGTACTGATTGGACTAAGGCTTTGCCAAAGGTTTGACTACCAACGACTATTGCTCGTCTATTATCCTTAAGTGCGCCTGTGAGAATTTCACTCGCGCTGGCTGAGTTATTATCAACTAGTACCACTAAAGGACGATTTGTGAGGGCTGTGTGATTGGCTTTGTTTTCTTCGCTGCCACCTCTACGGTCTACAGTGCGGACAATTGCACCATCGTCCATCCACATTCGGGCAATTTCAATACTTGCCTGTAACAAGCCACCAGGATTACCCCGTAAATCTAGTACAAAGCCATCGACTTGTTTGGCATTCAAATCACGGATGGCCCGTTGCATCTGATCTGCGGCGTGGGCGCTGAATTCTCGTAAACGAATATAGCCAACTCGGCGACGGCCTTCTTGTTTGAGGGCATAACGTACTGTTGGAACTTCAATCGTAGCTCGTGTCAGTTTGAGGTCAAAAGCACTACGCCCATCTCTTTCTAATCGCAAGGTGACCATTGTACCAGCTTTTCCACGAATCAGCTTGGAGGCATCTTCGATTTTCATCTGGCTGGTAAGTTTACCATCAATTGCCACAATCTGATCTCCAGCCTTGATTCCGGCTTTGATTGCTGGCGAATTTTCTAAGGCTTCTACAACAATTAGTCGCTTGCTGTTTTCATTCACCTCCATCCGAATACCGATTCCGGAGACTTCTCCAGATGTCTGGTTGGTCAGGGATTCAAATTGTTTAGGGTCCATAAAGCGCGTATATGGATCTCCCAGCTTTTGAAGCGCTTCGCGGATTGCGGTGTAAGCTTCTTCATGAGAAGAATAGTTTCTGCTCAATAGGCTTTGTCTGATTGTTTGCCAGTTTTGGCGATTAAAAGAACCATCCACATATTCGCGATTTACCAGTTGCCATACTTGGTCAACTACCTGTTTAGGGCTATCTTGCAGTGCTGCACGAACAGAACGACTCCAACCTGGCCCAAATGCAGATACTGTAGCTGTGGTGGCGATCGCTCCTCCAATTAAAGCTACTTGCAGTGGCGAGTAACGTTTTGCAGATTGTTTCATGTATATTAAGCTGGAATAATTGTGTGGTTGACAGTTTAGCAATCAGAAGCTATGTAGAAAGTTATAAATTGTCTGCCCGGCTATACTCCCTTCATTCTGTTTTCCTTTAAATTGTCTAGAAAAAAACCGTAATACTTATCAAGGACTTTATCTCGCACTAGTCAACTTGCTCAGTCAGCTTACTGCATTCATATGACGCTTTCATCAGTGTAATAATTGCACTCATTATTACCTAAAATCGATTATTGCTGAATGCATTAATTTTAATGATTAAAAAATATAGGTAATTTAAATTTTATATAAAGTTGCTATGAACCGTAAATTTACAACGCTTAATAACATTCCTCGTATAAATACCTTACTGAAAAGGTGGGAAGTTTTACGAAAAATTAAAATTGGCTTGGTTGTTTTCCTTAGCATTTGGCTGGTGTTTACTACTATAACTTTAGTCTCCGCATCTTCCAAGCCAGTAGATACTTTTTTTGTACTTGGCGGTAGTATCCGTCGAGAAATTTTTGTTGCCGAGTTGATCAAACAACATCCGCAAATCAAAGTTTTAATTTCTCGCGGTTCTCCTGACCCTTGTGTTTGGCTAATTTTTAAAAGGGAATTTGCTCCAATGGGCAATGTCTGGTTAGAAAAGTGCGCTCATTCGACTTTCAGTAATTTTTACTATGGTATTCCGATTCTACGCCGTTGGCATGTGCATAAAGTCATGTTGATTACCTCTCCTACACACTTACCACGAGCTAAGTGGCTAGCACAGATCATGTTAGGGGCGCATGGCATTTGGGTAGAGACAGAAGCTGTACAAGAACAAGGGATTCCTGGTAATCGTGAATCTTGGCCGAAAACCGGGCTAGATGTTACCCGTAGCTTATTTTGGACAGGATTAAGCCAGATTATTCAGCCAGAATGTTCACAGGTGACTAAATTAACAAATATAGATATGAAATTTTGGCAGAATCACAGTTTTAAATGTGAACGCCAGGGGAATTTATCGTGGGGAAGGAATACGGAGGACAAGAGAGACACGGAGGAAATGGGAGACAAGGGAGAATAACTAATGACAAACTAAATTGTTTGTATTATGATCGCTTGAATGGTTGAAACGGGAACTTCGGTGAAATATTGGCGCTGAAATTGCTCTTCGCGAACAGCATCCAAAAACTTGACAATTGTAGCCTCTGCAAGTACTGATTTAATATCAGAATGTTGGCTGATTTGCAAATAACGATTTTGTGTTTGGATGGTAAAACCTAAATGTCTTAATGCCCTAAAACCCATGTGTAAACTTTGATCACCAATGCCGAGTTTTTGTAAAAGTTGAACACGGGTAACTAATTGATTGGTGCGACTGAGGTATTTGGCAACTCCTACCAACGTCAGCCAAATGCGTTCTGGAGGTTGAGATTCTGCTTTAGACCAGGCGATCGCCAATGGTTGCTGATTGTGAAGCGATCGCCTCAACCATGCTCGTAAATCATCCCAGCTAGTAGGGCATTCTTTAATCAAGAGTGGGGATGTACTTGATGTAGTTGATGTGCTTAGTGTGGTGAGATTGCGCCAGTCTAATATTTGTATAGAGTGCGGAGTTACTCTTGCAGATTGTTCACTAGGACGGACGGCAATTAAACGAATTTCGTAACGTTTTTTGAAAGTATTGTAATCTAGCTCTGCGATGCAATCACAGCGTCCTGGCGGCAATTCATCTTTATAGTGTCCCCACCACACACCAGGGAAAGGATTTTTGGTAGAATCATCCCGAATATCAAACTCGGTTTTAATATACTGTATCTTTTTACCCTGGGAATCTTGCTGATTGCGATGCCAACCATTTTCAAACCAGCAATCTTGAATCAGCAACTTTGGCACAGGATTACCCATTCCACAGGGTTCCAAAAGTTTTAATTCTAAAAATAATTCTTTCCCCAAATCTCCTACTGTCACCACTAAGTCTGCCTGTAACATTGGTGTTAAAGTTGCACCACCCAAACTTTGCCGTAATTGTTGGTTAATTGCTTGTGTAAATAAAGGAATATTTTCTACTGGTAAACTCAACCCCGCTGCATAAGGATGTCCACCAAAACGATGTAAGAGATGGGCTTGATTTTTGACCAGTTGGTATAAATCGACAGAATTAACTGAACGCGCAGAACCACGAGCTAGGGATTGAGGATTGAGAGAAGACACGGAGACATCAAGACGCGGTGACGCGGAGATATTATTAACAATTTCTTCCTTGTCCCCGTGTCTCCCTTGTCCTCCCTCTCCACCTATTCCTTCTGTACTTAACAAAATAGTCGGCCGTCCTGTCTCCTGTGCTACTTGCCCTGCTACTAATCCCAGGACGCCAACGGCCCATTGAGGATCGTCTAAAACAATAACGCTGGTGGTAGATAAGTCCATTTGATTGATCTTTTGGTTGACTTGTTGAGCAACCTCTTTTTGTAGAGATTTGCGACGTGAGTTAGCTAATTCTGTTACTTCTGCTAACTGGTGAACACGCGCTTGGTCGCGACTAGTCAGTAATTCTACGCAGAAACTAGCGTCACCTTGAATCCGACTCACAGCATTAATCCGGGGGCCAAGTCCAAAAGAAATATCTGTGGGGCGATCGCCACTTTTCTGACACAATTCTAACAATCGTCCCACCCCTGGACGTCGCCGTTGTGCAGGTGGTAGTTTAAAATCTGCTTGTAGTCGCCCAATTCCCAACTGAGCCAAGTAGCGACAATCTCCGCTTAACTGTACTAAGTCAGCAATTAATCCTACTGCGACTAAATCCAATAAATCTTCTAGTGGTTGTTGCGGAATATTTGGCAATTTTTGAAACAAAGCTTCCACTAACTTGTAAGCAACAGCCACTCCTGAAAGATGAAACAATTGATGATCACTAGGCAAATATCG
This sequence comes from Fischerella muscicola SAG 1427-1 = PCC 73103, assembly GCF_000317245.1. Taxonomy (GTDB): domain Bacteria; phylum Cyanobacteriota; class Cyanobacteriia; order Cyanobacteriales; family Nostocaceae; genus Pelatocladus; species Pelatocladus muscicola_A. The sequence goes on along the minus strand of NZ_AJLJ01000496.1, from coordinate 65,867 downwards.
AGGGTTAATTATGGCTGTTACTGGTGGACGTTCTGCTGGTAGAGTGTGATGATCTGTAACAATCACATCAATACCTAGCTGTGTTGCATAAGTAATTTCATCAATATTTGTACTACCAGTATCGCAAGTTACGATTAATTTACATCCCTGATTTGCTAACTTATCTATGCCCTGATAGTTGAGTCCGTGGGATTCTATTAACCGATTTGGAATATAGTAAACTAACTGCGAATTTTGAATAAAAAACTGCCCCAAACCATCCCATAATACAGCTGTGGAGGTAATACCGTCAGCATCAAAGTCACCCCAAATGGCGACTGTCTCACCAGTTTCCCATGCCTGTTGCAGGCGTTCCACTGCTAGATGCATTTCTTGCCCAAACTCAAAGGGACTTGCAGGTAAGTAATTTTTAGGATTAACAAAAGTGGCTATTTGTGGTGTTCCTCGTATACCACGTTGCCATAATAACTGTGCTGCAAACTGTCCGCTAGATGCGGGTGTATACTGCTTGACAGCTTGTAGAAACCACTCTGGAAATTGTTCAGTTGATGCTAAAATCCACTGTTGTTCGGGCATATCTAAATGACCATTACCCAGGTGAGAAAACTGGTAATTAATAACTGTTAAACAGGTGTTTGTTCATCGATGATTGGAGATTCACTAATGAGGCCATTCAAGACTACTTCATTAGTAATACCTTCAGTTTTACGAGTGCGAATAGGACGCGATCGCTTGTAACCTGCTCTTTCCGCTTTTTGTCGTTCATAATCTATTAGCCTGCCATAATGTTCGTGCTTGCTTAAATTCATCGACAAAAAAACATGCTGGCGGATATTACCAAAACCTTTACGACTGAAAAATTTTATTGCTGGTACATTCTCTGGATCTGTGTCTACCAACATAAATCGCGCCCCATCTTCAATCATACGGGCAATGACGCTATCAACCAGTTTGTCACCTACACCACGTCGCTGAAACTTTGGGCTGACTCCTAACCAAAGAATATATCCGTAAGTCCAGGATGCTTTGGTGATGATAGTTCCTAAAACAAATCCTGCGATTTGGTCGTCAATTTCTGCAACTAAGCAATATTCTGGATCAGTGTTATAAAGTCCAATCACTTCCCATTCATCCCAACATCGATATAAATAGGGATACAAATCACTGGTAAATAGTTCTTCTCCTAAATGATAAACAGGGGCTATATCATCTATTTCTAATTCGCGGACGTAAACCGCATCAAATTCTGATGGATGCATAAAATCATATTGTTAATTGTTGGTCAATAGTCATTAATCATTCTCCTAATCTTTCCCTCTCCCTTATTTTTCTTGTTATCCTTCGCTTTTCTCCTTTTTCTAAGAACTATTTAGATGTTTATTTATAAGTCTGTTATAGAGATACTTCTTGGATACTAGCGATGTTCATAAGGTTAGTATCCAAATCTTGGATCTGAGAGTTTTCCTCTGATATTTGTGAACCCTGAGCATAAATGCGATCGCATCTCTTGGCAAATTGACAATATTCACATGTTTTACTACCTTCTGAAACTTGCGGGAAAGCTTTTTTTTGCTGATAATCTTCCAGCCAACGGCTTAATTTAGTTAATAGTTGTTTGAGTTTTTTGGCAGTCTTTTCGTGTTGGATACAATTGTAGCTAAATTTAATACTTTGTGGTTTCCCTTCAGATTGAACAAACCAGTATGTCATAGAAATATTTTCTGGTAGATAATCGCTAGTTTCTGCTAATACATATAAATAAAGGCGTGTCTGCCAATTTTGTTCAAGTTTGCGTTTCTTAGGAAGTTTGGGATAAGTTTTCCAGTCGAAAATTTGTGCTTGCTGATTATCTGCAATGAGTAAATCGTAGACAACAGTTAGTAAATAATTTTGAACTTGTAAGGTGCGGTAATGTTCGCTTTCGCGAAAAGTTTGACTATTACTAATAGGTGTTAAAATTTCTGGTGCCACGTTTGCAAAATCTGTCATCCAACTTTGCAGTTGTGCATCTGTCTGCAAAAAACCATCAATTGGTAATCCTATCTCTCGCTGTTGCATCAGCAAGTGAAAACGACTCCCTAAAGTCTGGTGTTCTTCCCGTTGTGGCTCGGTGGGAGAATAGAGTTGTTCTAAGTAGGTGTGTTGAAACTGACGTGGACAACGTTCTAGCAAGTTAAGTTGTCCTTGGGAAAGTCGCAACAATTGAGTTTGAGTGGATAGCATTCTTTTAGATTAGCCTTGATTGCAAAAAAGCGATCGCTCTGGCGCTGCGCTTCATCTCTCTCATACGAACTTTAGATTAATTTTAGGTTAAATATGATACAATCCTGGTATAGTGCTTGTTAAGTAAGAAATACTTTAGATAAGCAAAAGGCTGGGAATTTAAAAATGAAATTTGGGATTGACATGGGACATAACTGTCCTCCAGATACAGGTGCAGTCGGAATTCAAAAAGAAGATAATTTAACCAAAGCGGTTGGTACATTTTTGGTGCAAAAGTTAGCAGCCGCAGGCCATAGTGTGATTAATTGCACTCCAACAACAGCCGCAACTGTGGGAGAATCACTGAGAAAACGAGTTGATAAAGCTAATAGCAATAATGTAGATGTCTTTGTGTCAATACATTTTAATGCCTTTAATGGGCAAGCGAACGGTACAGAGGTTTTTGCTATTAGTAAAATATCCAAAGCTATTGCTCAGTCTGTTCTGAACGAAATTGTCAAACTTGGATTTAAAAATAAGGGAGTCAAAAGTACCCCCTTTTTTGTGATTAAAAATACCTCCATGCCAGCTATTTTAGTAGAGTGTTGTTTTTGTGATTCCAAAGTAGACATGGATCGCTTCAATGCTGAAAAAATGGCTGAAGCTATCAAAGATGGATTAATTGGAGAATCAGACGCAGATGAACCAAAACCTGCTGAAGGGAAAAAATATCTTCTAAAAATCAGTCAAAAAACAGTCTTGAAACCTTCAACAGAACAATCATCTGAAATACCAAAAGAAACTCTAGTCGATATTGAGCCTGGAGAATATCCAATTTTAGATTTCAGATATGAAGAAAAACATTATTGGGTAAAGTGGGTTGATAAAAGTAAAGCAAATCGAGATGAGCATTTCATTTTCGACGCATATGGAAAGGTTATAGAACAAGATTAGTTTTATTGAGTTTGCTAATTAATTAGCCTAAATTAGGTTGTTCCATAACTCAGCCAAGCTGCTCAGGATAAGTTCTTCATTGACTGATCCGCTATTTTGTTCTGCAAACAATTTAAATTTATGCGAATGCGTAATTTATAAAATGAGCGTTGTTTTATTAAGTAACTAGAACTTAATTTTAGTTTTTGACCAGGGGATAAAATATTATGCGTTTGGAAAATTTCTATCAAGCCAGTAAACAAGCTAAAGATAATCAAGGTTCTTTAGATTATGGCATTGAAGCGATCGCTGCTGATAAAGAACTAGCAACCCATATTCAACAGGTACTGATTTGGTTAAATTTTCTTGATCCTCCTGCGGATGGGCAATTTGGACGTATTTCTAGTGACGCACTTGTTGAATTTCAAGTGGCTATTTCTGCAATTCGTCCAGAAGTTGCTGAAGAGAAAGGATTTTTGGGTTTAGCAACAGCTAAAGCTTTAATTGAAAGCAAACCAAGTGATATTCCTGCACCTAAAATCGATTATTCTCTCAATAACTTAGCGGCTCGACTGATTAAATATATGGTAGAGATGAACTACCGCGTATCTGTGGGGGACAAAAAATACAATATTATCTATGTTGAGGGAATGAATGCAGATGGAACTCAAAATAGTGATACTCCCAACGAATTTAATGATCGCCGTATAGTTATTGAAATACCAAATGCAGATAGTAAACCAATTATTAAAGGTAACTGGGAAGGAACAACAGAACCCGGTTCTAGTTTCACCTATAATCCTATGGGAGGTAGAGCAGAAAAATATGGAGCTGCCAGAATAGCCTTTGGACAGTATAAAGCTTGGGCAGTAGGCATTCATTACGGAGGTGGTTCAGATCCACATGAAGCTCTAGTTCAAAAGACACCTATTTCTGTATATCGCGACAAAAATAAAGACATGATGCGAACTGGCGATTTTCTCGACACAGGTGTATTTGATATTAACCAACACTGGGGATTTGATTATCCTCGTACTAATATTAAAGGTGCTAGTGCAGGGTGTTTAGTTGGACGGACTCGCGATGGTCATAGAGAATTCATGGCAATTATTAAACAAGATATACGTTATCAGAAAAACAAAGATTATTTATTTCATACCACTGTGATTCCTGGTGATGAATTTTTAGCGAAATATCCTGCGAAATAAAACAAGTTTTTCTTAGCCTGTGAAAAGTTTGCTCTTGGCTGAATTATACTCAGCCAAGATAAATATTTAAATCTTCACAATTGGCTTTAGATAGTAAGTAGAATTGAAAAAAACTATGTTTTTTAATTCTAATTAGCCAAATGTGAAAGGCAAAATCTCAACAAAATGCTATCGCCAAGAATCTAAAATGATAGCGATCGCGAACATACAAAAGATGAAAACAGCTATACGCATCATCCATTGCCATAAACTTGGCGATAGCAGCATCTGGGCAAGAGGGACAACGTTAAGCACTGTAGATATAACATAAGCGATCGCAAAGCCAACTAATGCTAATACAAAATACTTGAGTCCCTTAACGGCGAACTTAAACAGCAAATTATAGCCGTCTTGTAGATTAGTTTTCATGGTTTTTGCCCTTACTTAACTTTACTTAAAAGTCAAATTTAGTCATCAAATGCACCCTCAACTACGGTAAGGGAGACTAAGCAAATACAAGAATCTTACTCAAGTTGAATAGGGTTAGAAACAGGAATGTTGTCTTCAGTCTCCTCAAGAGATTTAGGATTACCAGCAACAATCATTAAAATGACTATTGCAATCATCAACAGCAACCAGGTAGGGAATTTATTTCCTACTTCCCGCACATCATAAGATTCTCGACAGTGGGGACAAAAATAGATATTAGGATTACGAGGATGTTGCTCAAATCGACAAGGAGGAAAAGGATGGTCTTTATATTTACATTCCATGAGAAATAATCTCCTATAAGTTTTCCTTTGAAAAAAACAAGGGACTAGTTGCGTGGTATCCCACGTAAACTAGTCCCTGGGTTGGTATTCAACTCTCTTTGGATAGTCAAAACTTATTTATTTTTTCAATCCCCACCATCAGTTTTGTAACTGCTTGGTATTTCAAAGGACAAAATTCTTAATTGTTAAGGTAGTCTCCAAGACTTCTTCGATAAGAGAACGCTACTTTACAAAGAAAAAAGCCCTTATGAAATGTGAGGGTTACATCTCCAAAACCAGTAGTTTGAAGAATGTTTAGTAAACCTGCTTCTAAACAATCGATCGCAGTGGTTCTATTCTCCATTAACACCACACCACAAGGTTTTAACAGCAGCTGACGTCTCAAAATATAGGTGTCTAAGTCTGCTTTCTGAAATCGAAAATCTTCATTCGGATGCCCTACGATGGTAACTAGGAACTCCGGGACTTTGCCACTCCTCATCATGTTGCACTCTACAATCAATTTGCGCGGTATTGAACCTTGATATTCATTCGGTAGATATGCTTCAAGAGTCCCGAAAAGTCCTTCTAACATGGGGCTACTTTGTTTCTATTGGTCAAATCAGGCTTTTAACCTGACTTGATATTTAGCTTACACTCAATTTCATGAAAAATCAACATGAAATAACAAGTTTTTTCATGTTTAAATTTTGTTGCAAAAGTATGTTAAAGTCAGTTATTCTTAAAAATATGGAAAAGTTTGAGCGTTTTTTAAGAGTATTGACAACTAGTATAGTTTCTCAACGAGAGTTAGATTTATTAGACAATACTCTTAGTTCTGATTTCCTCAATATCCCTAGCTGATATGCCATTGACATAGGTTCGGTTCACCATCGGATGGTCATCATGAGTTGGTCCGATATCACTATCAGGATGGTAAGCAACGATATCTAGTGTGCTGCTCTTGGTAAAAAAGCTGTGATGGCCTTCAGGTGGAATAATAAAGATTTGACCTTGAGTCAAAGGTATCTTGATAGCTGCTCCACTTCCATCTTCATTTTCTGGAATTTCGCAATGTCCCTCACCGCTCGTAACTACCCCAATTCTGACCGAAGGATGAGTGTGTCGTGTCTGACTAATACCGCATGGAAAATGCAAATGGTTAAGACAGGGATCCCCTTTTATCGTTGGTGGGATCAACAGAGAATCAGAGCAACCATCCATGTAACGCAACCTACCCATTTCCTCAATCGGCCCCCCAATCATGAACATCCCACGATAGCTTAGACTGGCGATCGCAATTCCACATCCACCCCGAACAGACACAGCACCAGGAACACTAAAGTACATTCCTTTGGTGAGGGTAAAAGCTAGTTCAAATCCTGCATGATAGGAAATCACATCAGTTTGACCATCAACGACAAACCCAAAATAAGTTCCTTTACCACTTAAATTTAGAATTTCCCCAGTGTATCCCCACCCATACAAGCGTGTTGGGTGTTGTGTTGTTGACAAGTCCGCTAGTATCCCATCACGACGAGCAATGGAGGTGAAATGCCTGCTATCAGGATACAAACCATGAATTTCCATGAATATATTACAAGTAGGTATTACAATGGGGGACTAAGTCAAATATTTGTCTTACAGCAAACCATAATATTCCTAAAAAACCCAAATGATCCATGAAAATACTATAAAGAATTGTTAAAAAATAAATTGTATGTTTTAAGTATAATCACTTATTTTTTATCATCTGAGCCATTCATGCTTTATCATGATAAAAAATCCTAATCATTCCACAGTCTCATGAATTTTCAAGATGTAATCGAGATTGTAGAGTCAGCAGTATATAAAGCTAAAGGTAGGAAGCTGACTGACCCAGAGCTAGCTGTACTGCGCGGTTCTTGGGAGGGTTTGACTTATGAAAAGATGGCAGAAGGCTCACCCTATAAACCCAACTATCTGAAGGGAGATGTCAGTCATAAGTTCTGGAAGTTGCTTTCAGAGGCTCTAGGTGAGGAAGTCAGCAAGAGAAATTTTCGCGCTGCTCTACAAAGAGCATGGTTAAGTCATAATGCAGCCTCACAAGCGCACATTATGGATGATCTCAACCTTGTACCTCAAGCATCAAGTGAATCAAACTTATCCGAGTCAAAGATAGAATCAGATAGCTTTAATAGTGATAGCAAAGCTGGTTGGTCGTCTCAAATTTCATATTCAAATTTCCCCAATCAAGGGGAACAAAACCTCTTTTCTCAAAGAACTGACTCCAAACAACCTTCCCTTCTTGAGAAGAAAATGAGAAGTTGGTTTGAAGCTTTGGGCTATGAGTTCATACCTGGTGGAACAAGACAAGATGACTTCTTTGACATAATCATCCATATTCCCAAGCGGGGAGGATACGATCGCATTCTGGCACGAGGTGTCGAAGGAGAAGTTAACCTGAACCACCTAGAAAGTTTATGTCAAGCAGCCTTAGAACACAAGCCCAATGAAGCATGGTTGGTTGCTGACCTGCGGATTAGCCGTGCTGCACGTGAAACTATTCAAGAGTATAAGGAAAAAAAGGAACTGAAATTTAGTTATGCTGCCAGTAAAGCGATCGCAGAATATAGAAAATATAGAGAACTAGAACTATTTTGTTATACTTTCGATGAACTCATTGATGAAGGTGTCAATTTTAGCCAGTATTTTAAATGGTTAGAGGAACAACTTAAGAAGCGAGGTATTAATGACAAAACCTATGTTCCTCTAGCCTGTGTAAAACAAGAAGGAGTCAACCCAATCACAGGGGAACCAATCGTTAGTTGTTACACTGAGTCAGATGGCTGGATTGATGGCTACATAGATCGCTGGCAAGATGATCCAGACAAGAAACATATATCTATTCTGGGAGAGTTTGGTACAGGTAAAACCTGGTTTGCATTTCACTACGCTTGGACTGCTTTAAAACGGTATCAGGAAGCCAAGCGCCAGGGTAAAACTAGACCTCGATTACCTCTACTAATTCCTCTACGAGATTATACTAAAGCACTGAATGTGGAGAATGTTCTAGCTTGGTTCTTCTTCTCCGTACATAATATTCCCCTCACTAATTTAGTCTTCAAACAACTTAATAGCATGGGCAAGCTCTTGCTCATTTTCGATGGTTTTGATGAAATGGCGGGTAAAGTAGATCGCCGCAAGGTGATTGATAATTTTTGGGAACTCGCTAAAGTTGTCGAAACAGGAGCCAAGGTAATTCTCACTTGTCGCGCGGAGCATCTTCCCAAATTGGAAAAAGGTCGCTCTCTGTTGAATGCAGCTTTATTAAATTCTATTGAAACAGAGCAGCCAACCTCGACTCGAAAATTGGGTCCTCAATTTGAAGTATTGGAATTACAGACACTCAGCGACAACCAAATTTGTCAAATGCTTTGCTCCCGGTTGCAACATAAAACTCTAGCAGAAAGAGATGCAATCGTAGAACAGGTAACGAGAAATAATAAACTCTTGGATTTGGCGAGACGACCTGTGATGATTGACTTGATACTCGATGCACTGCCTAAAATAGAGGTAGGTCAGCCAGTAGACTTGTCTCACATCTATCTGTTAGCTGTTCGAGAGAAAATGGCCCGGGATATCAAAGCAGAGCGCACCTTTACTTCTGCTGCTGATAAGCTGTACTTTCTGTGTGAACTATCTTGGGAAATGTTCATTACTGATCAAATGCAGCTGAACTATCGCAAGTTCCCAGATCGGATTCGGCGATTATTTGGTGCTGTTGTCCAACAGCCAGAAGAGATTGACCACTGGAGCTATGACATGATGGGTCAGTCTATGCTAACTCGAAATGCTGACGGTGACTACGAACTCGCTCATCGCTCCTTTATAGAATTCTTTATCGCCTACAAACTGGCTGCACAACTGGGAGTATTAGCTCCTGATTTTGTCAATTTAGCAACAGAATCGTTACATATAGATAAGAAAGCTCTTCCTCAAGCATATACTTGGTTGTCTTATTTTCAACGTCAAGTGGATGAACAGGGTAAAGTCATACCCATTGCACCACTGAAAGAATTTTCGACTTTATCGCTGAACCGTTTATTTGATGCTTTTAAATTCGGAGAACTGACAAACAGACAAAGAGACTTAACAAAAGCAGTTCTCAACTTGCTCGAACACATGCTTGATCGCTCAAAAACTGCTGGCGATCGCTTGCTGAAGATAATTAAAGCTACACGCGGTAAAACAGAAAAAGAAGTAGGTTATGTGGCTGGATATGCTGTAACACTTCTTTTGCAAATTGATTCAGAGGCTCTAGCAGGGGAAGATTTGAGCCATACTGTCATTCAAGGAGCTGATTTAACCCATGCCAACCTACAAAATACTAACTTTACAGGTGCTTACTTAGATGATTCTCTTTTTAAAGAACCCTTTGGTAGCATTTTGTCAGTTGCATTTAGTGGAGAATTTCTGGCGATCGGTTCTTCTAATGGCGAAATTTGCCTGTTTCAAGGACAAAGACGTTCTATATGTAAAGGACATAATCACTGGGTTCGCTCGATCGCCTTTAGCCCCGATGGTCAAAGATTTGCTAGTGGCAGCGACGACCAAAGTGTCAAGATATGGGATACTAAAACTGGGAAATTATTCTGCACATTAGAAGGACATATTAGTTGTGTACGTTCCGTCACCTTTAGTCATGATGGCAAGCTGCTTGCTAGTGGTAGTGAAGATGGAACCATAAAAATATGGAATGTTAATACAGGTGAAAACTTAAATACCTTGACAGGACATATTGGTAAGATTTGGTCAGTAGCATTTAGTCCTGTAGGTCAGATGCTAGCAAGTGGTGGTGAGGATAAAACCATCAAACTTTGGGATAGTAACACAGGTAATTGCCTCAAAACCCTAACCGGGCATGAGAATTGGGTGAGGTCAGCAGCTTTTTGCCCCAATGGACAAAGACTTGTTAGTGGTGGTGATGACAACACCGTCAGAATTTGGGATATTCGCACAACAAAATGTTGCACAAACTTGCTAGGACATGAGAACTGGGTAAGGTCAGTAGCTTTTAGCCCTGATGGACAACGAATTGTTAGTGGTAGCGATGACAACACCGTTAGAATCTGGGATATTCAAACTAATCAATGCCGCAACATTTTGTATGGACACGATAATCGAGTTTGGTCAGTTGCTTTTAGTTTAGATGGGCAACGAATTGCTAGTGGAAGTGACGACCAAACCGTGAAAACTTGGGATGCTAACACAGGTCTATGTTTGAATACAGTTAGAGGGTACTCTAATTGGATTTTGTCAGTTGCTTTTAGTCCCAATAATAAGTACCTTGCTAGTGGTAGTGAAGACAAGATTGTCAGGATATGGGATATCCGTACTGGCAAGATTGCCATTACTCTTAGAGGACATACTAGTCGCATTTGGTCAGTAGCATACAGCCCAGATGGTCGATTGCTTGCTAGCGGCAGTGACGATCATACAATCAGAATTTGGGATCTCAGGCACAGTAAGAGTAAACAATGCCTCCGAGTTCTTAAAGATCACAATCACTGGGTGAGATCAGTTGCATTTAGTCCAGATGGTCAGCTACTTGCGAGTGGTAGCGATGACAACACCGTTAGAATCTGGGATGTTCATAAGGATACACCTCCAAAAATCTTATGCGGTCATGGAAATTGGGTACGAACGGTTCTCTTTAGTCCAGATAGTCAGCTACTTGCTAGTGGTAGTGATGACCATACTATTAGAATCTGGGATGTTCAAACAGGCAACGAAATTAAGATATTGCAAGGTCATAATAATTTAGTCCGCTCGATCGCCTTTAGTCCGGATGGCCAGATTATCGCCAGTGGTAGTCACGATTGCACTGTGAAGATTTGGGAAATGCAAACAGGTGAGTGCATCCAAACTATAACGGAACATAAAAATTGGGTACATTCAGTTATTTTTAGTCTAGATGGACATACGCTGATCAGTGGATCTCAAGATGGAATCATACTCCTATGGAATATTCATGAACATAAGCTCATCAAGTCTTTTGAAGAAGATGCTGATGAGGTCTTATCAATTGCCTTCAGTCCAGATAGGCAGTTAATAGCCAGTGGTATTCATGATGGAATGATTCGGCTGAGAAATATGTATAAAGGTGAATCAGAATTACCTTTATCATTCAAGGTTTCCAAACCTTATGAGGGAATGAACATCACTGCTGTTGTTGGCTTGACGGAAGAACAAAGAGCCAATCTTAGAGCCTTAGGATCTGTTGAGATAGATTAAACTAAAATCGGGATGACTGGATTCGAACCAGCGGCCCCTTCGTCCCGAACGAAGTGCGCTACCAAGCTGCGCTACATCCCGGCACTATAATGCCAATATAGATAAAATACTATCACAAGCTTGGTTAAATGACAATTAAAGAAAAAAGCCAAGACATCCGTTCACACTAACCTACTCTCTCTTGAAGCTGCTCAAAGGACATTTACATCATTCAGCAGAAGCTTGCTAACATTAACTTTGATAACTATATTTAAGTGGTAAAAGTGGATTGTGGCTGTTAAACCAGACTGGTTGCGGGTGAAAGCGCCTCAGTGGGAGCGCGTCGGTAATGTTAAAGAAATTTTACGTGATTTAGCCCTGAATACGGTTTGTGAGGAAGCGTCTTGTCCGAATATTGGTGAGTGTTTTAATGCTGGAACGGCGACGTTTTTAATCATGGGGCCTGCTTGTACACGTGCTTGTCCTTACTGTGATATTGATTTTGAGAAGAAACCCAAACCTCTAGACCCCACAGAACCCGCACGACTAGCAGAAGCAGTCCGGCGGATGAAGCTCAACCATGTGGTTATTACTTCTGTCAATCGAGATGATTTGCCAGATGGAGGTGCATCACAGTTTATCCATTGTATTGAAGCAATTCGCGCGATCTCGTCTCACACCACTATTGAAGTATTAATTCCTGATTTGTGCGGTAATTGGGAAGCATTAGAGTTAATTCTCCAAGCTAAACCGGAAGTCCTCAACCATAATACAGAAACAGTTCCGCGTTTATATCGCCGTGTTCGTCCCCAAGGTAATTACGATCGCACCCTGGAATTACTCAAGCGAGCTTCCTACAGAAGAGCTTCGCTAACGCGTCAACTTGCTCCTACTATCTACACCAAATCTGGAATTATGGTCGGACTCGGTGAAACGGATACAGAAATTCGCCAGGTCATGGAAGACTTACGTGCAGTCGATTGTGATATCTTGACAATCGGGCAATACCTCCAACCTACTCAAAAACACTTGCAGGTAAACACATTTATTCATCCAGATCAATTTGCTGCTTGGCAAGCATTCGGAGAAGAAATAGGGTTTTTACAAGTAGTTTCATCACCCTTGACAAGAAGCTCTTATCATGCTGAACAAGTAAGAGAATTGATGGAAAGATATCCACGTGGGTGACGAAAAGACATGGGAGAGTGGGGAGTGTGGAGAGTAATGTAGAGACGCGATTCATCGCGTCTGGGAGAGTGGGGAGAGTGGGGAGTGTGGGAAGATAACACAGACATAGAGGACAAGGGGGACAAAACAAGTCAAAAGTCAAAAATCAAAAGTCAAAAGTCAAAATTCAAGAACTTGTTGCCCAATTCCCAATGCCCAATTCCCAATGCCCAATTCCCAATGCCCAATTCCCAATGCCCAATTCCCAATGCCTGCCCCATGCCCGTTCCCCTTTTCCCAATGACAAATGACATTTGACAATTGACCAATGACAAAATCAGTAGTAATTCTAGGTGCGGGTGCTTGGGGAAGTGCTTTGGCAGTTTTAGTTAAAGCCAATGACCACAAAGTACATGTTTGGTCGCGTCGTAGTTCGCAAAGATTGGAGAAACTTGTAGAGGATACGGATATTATTGTTTCTGCTGTTTCTATGAAAGGTGTCAGAGATGTGATTTCTCAACTTCAGTCTTTACCCCTTTCTCCAGAGATAATATTTGTCACAGCTACGAAAGGCTTAGATATACAAACTACTTGTACACCATCACAAATTTGGCAAGAAGCTTTCCCTAACAATCCTGTAGTTGTTCTTTCTGGGCCAAATTTATCTCAGGAAATTCAACAGGAATTACCAGCTGCAACGGTAGTTGCTAGCAGTGTTATCGGTGCTGCTGAGGTTGTACAGTTGGTATTTTCTTCAAACCGTTTCCGAGTTTATACAAATGCTGACCCTTTGGGAGTGGAATTAGGAGGAACACTCAAGAACGTCATGGCGATCGCTGCTGGCGTGTGTGACGGTTTGCAATTAGGAACTAATGCTAAAGCTGCTTTACTCACCCGTGGTTTAACAGAAATGGTTCGCATCGGTGTTCACTGGGGTGCAAAGCAGGAAACTTTTTATGGGTTATCTGGTTTAGGTGACTTGCTGGCGACTGGTAACAGTCCTTTAAGTCGCAATTACCAAGTCGGTTATCAACTAGCTTGTGGTAAAACTCTTACAGAAATCCTCACCCACTTACAAGGAACTGCTGAAGGGATTAATACCACCAAAGTTTTGATGCTGCGATCGCACCAGCAAAATATTTCCATACCTATTACTGAACAAGTGTATCGCCTACTCCAAGCCGAAGTGACTCCCCGACAGGCGCTTGAAGAACTGATGTTACGCGATATCAAGCCGGAATATAACTATTGATTTGTTGGTGGTTGGTACAGACGCGAGGAACATCGCGTCTGTACATTAGTAGTTGCTTGGAATCCCAACAAAAAACACCAAACACGAATTACCAAAATTCCCTGACGAAAAAATATCAAATCTTCAGGAAAGTATCTGCATAGCTATGTAGATATGACTATGCCTGTAAAAAAATAAGTTTTTCACTGATAGATGTTTATACCTCGTTATCAAAGTCCCCGTCAAGCTCGACTACAGTTGAAATTGTAACTAGAAGATTGGTGATTTATAGTCTGGCTTTGCCTTTGGATAGCTATTGGTTCATAGGTAAAGCCAGCCAAACAGCTGAATTACGGAGATGTAAGAATAAAAACCAGTATGGTTTTTTTGGAAAAAAACCCAAATATTACTCAAAACCGTGTTAGTTCTTCGTAAATCACGGGAACAATAGCAACAGTTGATTAGATTTAGCTGACCGTAATCTATTGTTACCTGGAGCCATTGAGACGATCCTTATGCCAGCAACATCCTTTTACGCAGATGCCGCCTACAAAACCCAACAACCTCCTCAGATGTTTGATCCAGATCTAACTATTGATGAAACAGAATTAGAGGTTGACGATCTCGAAGAGTTGGAGATGGCTTCTCAAGATCCCGCTAGTTCTGCTGTTAATCCTAATCGTCGCAGCACAGACTTAGTACGTCTGTATCTTCAGGAAATTGGTAGAGTTAGACTTTTAGGTCGGGATGAAGAGGTTGCAGAAGCTCAGAAAGTGCAGCGCTACTTGCGGATGCGGATAGTTTTGTCTAATGCTGCCAAGCAAGGAGATGAAATACTTGTACCTTATCTTCGGGTGATTGAAGTTCAGGAGCGTTTAGCATCGGAATTAGGACATCGTCCTTCTATAGAAAGATGGGCGCGCGCTGCTGGTGTAGATGTTTTTGAACTCAAACAAATTTTAGGACAGGGGAAACGGCGCTGGGCTGAAATTGCCAAATTGACTGTGGAAGAATTAGAGAAAATCCAAAGTGATGGACTCCAATCCAAAGAACACATGATCAAGGCAAACCTCCGCCTAGTTGTATCTGTTGCTAAAAAATATCAAAATCGTGGTCTGGAATTGTTAGATTTAGTCCAAGAAGGAACTTTGGGTTTAGAGCGAGCTGTTGAAAAATTTGACCCCACCAAAGGTTATCGTTTCAGCACCTACGCTTACTGGTGGATTCGTCAAGGGATCACACGGGCGATCGCTACTTCTAGTCGAACAATTCGCCTCCCAGTTCACATTACAGAAAAGCTGAACAAAATCAAAAAAGCTCAACGTAAAATTGCTCAGGAAAAAGGTCGTACTCCAACTCTAGAAGACTTAGCGCAAGAGTTAGAAATGACACCAGCCCAAGTCCGGGAAGTGTTATTAAGAGTGCCTCGATCCGTCTCTCTAGAAACGAAAGTCGGTAAAGATAAGGACACAGAACTAGGTGAATTACTAGAAACCGACAGCGTGACGCCAGAAGATATGTTGATGCGAGAATCTTTACAAAGAGACTTACACCACCTCTTGGCAGATTTAACCACCCGCGAACGGGACGTAATTTTAATGCGTTTTGGGCTAGCAGATGGTCATCCTTACTCCCTAGCAGAAATTGGACGTGCTCTCGACCTATCACGTGAACGAGTACGTCAAATTGAATCCAAAGCATTACAAAAGCTGCGCCAACCCAAGCGACGCAACCTGATTCGCGACTATATGGAGTCTCTTAGTTAGTTAAGAGTTAATGGTCAATTGTTATTGATTTTGACAATGGACAATGGACGATTGACCAATGACCAATGACCATTTTGATCCCCATTCCCATAAACTCTCACTAAGTTATGGCAAACAATTTGCAGTAATAGTACCGCAGCTAAAAGGTTTATTTCGTCAAGAGATTTTCAAGACGGGGATCACGACAGAGTGTGTTACCTATTAATTTCTAATTGTCAACTGCATAACATTTAGTAAATATTCTCAATAACATATCATTGTTGCAAATTCCCCTCAAGTTTTGCTATATTCTCAGCTGAAAGGGTTTGTTGAGAAAAATTAGTATGACGGTCTATACAGCTTCTTCACTCAAGGCAGAACTAAATGATCGAGGCTGGCGTTTAACACCCCAGCGAGAAACAATTCTACACATTTTTCAGGATCTTCCGCAAGGTGAACATCTTAGTGCTGAGGATTTGTATCATCGGCTAGAAACTGATGGTGAAGGAATCAGCCTGTCAACTATTTACCGGACGCTCAAGTTGATGGCACGAATGGGAATTTTACGGGAGTTGGAGTTAGGAGAAGGTCATAAACATTATGAATTGAACCAGCCTTATCCTCACCATCACCACCATCTCATCTGTGTCAGATGCAACACAACTATAGAGTTCAAAAATGACTCTATTTTAAAAATAGGTGCGAAAACTGCTCAAAAAGAAGGTTATCAACTGCTTGATTGCCAGTTGACAATCCATGCTATTTGTCCCAAGTGTCAACGGGCATTAATGCCTGTATAACACTTGAGTAGTTTATTGGGTAAGGTGCTGACATCAAAAACGAGAAATCATTTGAACAGTTTTCAACTGACTGTGAGTGGGGATAGGCAGGCTGTAAGTATTAATACTAACAACTGAGCGGAGCTAATAAGTTCCGCTTCTCACGTCACTGAGACTAATGCCATAAAATTCTTGAGCTTGTTTGATAGCTCGTTTTGTTTCATCCCCCATCACACCATTAAGAGGCCCCTTGTAGAAACCACGCTCTTGAAGTCGTCTTTGTATTTCCAAAACATTAAATTCACTCTTGGATTTAGAAGCAGGGTTTAGCACACTGTACAACTTGGCTCGAGTTGTTGGGCCTGCAACTCCGCTTGCTTTTAGGTAATTGTCAGCCTGGAAGCGCCGCACAGCATCAGCCGTATAAGGACCATAGTAGCCATTTGGTTCTCCCTGTAAATATCCAGCTTTTATTAGTTGTGCTTGTAGGACTCTGACAACTTCACCGCGATCGCCTTGGGTAAGATTATCTGTATTTTTCGCTGTTTTGGGTGTTTCATTGCCATAACCAACACCAACTGGCGGCAATTTCCGCGTTGTTGCTGCTCCTACGATGCCATCAACTTTTAAGTTATAAGCTTTTTGGAATCGCTTCACAGATTCTTCGGTAATCGGGCCAAATATACCCGTAGATTTCCCGTAATAATAGCCTGCTACTCGTAAGCGCTCTTGCAAGATTTTGACTTGTTTTCCTTCGTCACCTTTCTGTAATAGATTGGGATTACGGCGCTTGTTGGCTGTAGTAAGATTCACAGTACTGGCTTGTTGAGTTTGATAACTCACAGTACTGATTTGGGGAGTTTGATAATTCAAATTCCGGAGTTTTGATATTTGGCTATTGTTAGTAGCTTTCGTAGTAGCTTTTGGCCATTTTTGTAATGCTTGTAAGGTTGTCGGCCCTGCAACACCGTTAACTTGAATACCAGCTGCTTTTTGAAAACGCCGAACGGCAGCCTCGGTATCAAAGTCGTATACCTGTGTAATCGTCGCTTGATAAAGACCTATATTTCTTAACCTTTGTTGCAAGGAACGAACAGAAGGCCCTTGATCACCTCTTTCCAATGCCAAGGCACTGCCAACACTACTGAGAATAGACAAAGTGAGAACCAGGGGTAGCATATGCTTCCAAGCCTTGCCAGAAAGACGTTTCCAATCTGGTGCTGCTGCGTTCTCCAACCAAGAACTCAAGGAAATTAGCTCACTAGTTGGCGATTCCTCGTAGGCAAAAGCTACGTGCAAGTACGCAAGATTGTCCATAGATTTCCCTACACTACTTTTTATTTCAAATTAATTTTTGTTCTATAACAGCTTCTGCTTGATGAATTAAGTCTCTCAAATTTTCGAGTATCTGTAAATTTGCATCCTGCCAAAAACCACGTTTGTGTGCTTCCAAAAGTCTCTCAGCCATATCACGCAAAGCATACGGGTTTTTACTCTGAATAAATTCACTGACACTAGGATCGAATAGATACGCCTGTGCAATTCCCTCATACATATGATCTTCTACACATTGGGCTGTAGCATCATAGGCAAATAAATAATCTACCGTCGCAGCCATTTCAAATGCACCTTTATAACCATGGCGCATGACTCCTGCGATCCATTTCGGATTAACTACACGAGAACGATATACTCTCGCAATCTCTTCTTTGAGAGTGCGGATTCGTGGTTTAGCTGCAATCGAATGATCGCCAAAATAAGTTTGGGGATTTGTCCCTTGCATGGAACGTACTGCTGCGGTTAAACCTCCTTGAAATTGGTAATAATCATCAGAATCAAGTATGTCGTGTTCACGATTGTCTTGATTATGTAAGACAATCTGCATTTGTGATAGACGTTGTTCAAATGCTTCGGGTGCCGAAACGCCACCTAAACCCCCTAATCCTTCTTGAGAAGGAGGCGAACCAGTATAGGCGTAGCAACTCCAGTTAATGTATGCACGCGCTAAATCTTGATCATCTGTCCAATTTTGTGATTCTATTAAACCTTGTAGTCCAGCACCATAAGCACCTGGTTTAGAACCAAAAACCCGATAACGCGATCGCACCTGCGCTTCTGCTAAACTCAAGCCTGCTTGCATCCAAAAATCTGTTTCTTGGCGAACTTGTGCAGCCAGGGGGTTTAATGATGGAGGTTCATCCAACATTGCTATTGCTGATACTGCTTGGTCGAATAAATCTATCAGATTGGGAAAAGCATCTCGGAAAAATCCAGAAATTCTTAATGTTACATCCACACGCGGACGTCCCAACACTGACAATGGCAAGATTTCAAAATCTACAACCCGTCTTGCTGCACCATCCCAAACAGGTTGCACACCCAACAAAGCCAAAGCTTCAGCAATATCATCACCGCCAGTTCGCATCGTTGCTGTTCCCCACAAGGATAAGCCTAGTGTTTTAGGATACTCGCCATGTTCCTGGGTGTAGCATTCAATTAAAGTCTCAGCTGCCTTTCTACCTATATCCCAGGCTATTTCTGTAGGTAAAGCCCGAATATCAAAAGTATAAAAATTATTTCCTGTTGGCAAAACCTCTGGACGTCCCCGCGTCGGTGCGCCAGCAGGAGCGCTAGGGACATATCTACCATCAAGTCCCCGCAGTAAGTGAGTAATTTCTTGGTGAGTTTTTTGTAAAGCAGGAAAAAGACGAGAGTGTATCCAGGTGAGGACGCTGTGGTGGGAAGATGGGGGAGTGGGAGAAGAGATTAAGTTTTCTACGAGGGTGGCGGCGTAGGTTTCTAGAATTTCGACTGCGTCTCCAACGGTGCGACAGGAATGCTGAAATTTTTCTTTGAGAATTTGATGGCTGTGAGGTGATAGTTGAGTAGCGAAATCTGCTGTTAAGGGGTCAAAATCTAAACCTAAATCTTCAGCTATGGCGCGAGTAAAGCCATTATGATGACGATGAGGGTGACGAGCGATCGCTACAATTAAATCTCGTAATTGTCTTCCGGTTGGACACTGCCCAAAAATGTGTAAACCATCGCGAATTTGGGCTTCTTTCAATTCACACAGATAACCGTCGATTTTGCCAATTGGTAATTGTTCTTGGCTATTAGCGAATTTAAAATCAAGGTGAAGATTTTCTTTGAGAATTAATTCTTGGATGCGATCGCAAACTATACTTAAACGTCCTGGATCTAAACTCTCCGCTTCGTAATACTCATCAATTAAATTTTCCAATTGCTGCAAACCACCATATAATTCTGCACGAGTCAAAGGCGGCGTCAAGTGATCCACAATCACCGCTTGGGCGCGACGTTTCGCCTGGGAACCTTCACCAGGATCATTGACAATAAAAGGATACAAATGGGGAAGCGCTCCCAAAGCCACTTCTGGGTAACAAGTATTCGATAAAGCCACACTCTTACCCGGTAGCCATTCCAAATTCCCATGTTTGCCTACATGCACCACAGCATCCGCGCCAAAACACTCCCTCACCCAGTAATAAAAAGCCAAATAAGCATGAGTTGGTTCCAAATCTGGCGCATGATAATTCAAATTAGGGTCAAGATCATAGCCCCGCGCTGGCTGAATACCTATAAAAATATTACCAAGTTGAATACCGGGGATCGGGGATCGGGGAAAAGGGATCGGGGAAAAGGGATCGGGGATCGGGAAATAGGAAAGAGAAATTCCCCTTTGTCCCTCTTGTCCTTTTTGTCCCCCTTGTCCTTTTTGTCCCCCTTGTCCTCCTTGTCCCCACCGTTCGTCGATACCCTGCTGCACTTCTTGGGGCAAACTAGCAAAATACTGTTGATACTCTTGTTCAGAAACACTTTGTTGTACCCGGCGCAACTCCCTACCTTCTGGATCATTTGTTATCCCATCAGTTAGAAGTTGGATTAATTCATCACCAGTAGCAGGAATATTTTCTACTTCGTATCCTGCCAACTGTAAAGCTTGCAGAATTTTCACACAACTAGCTGGTGTATCTAATCCTACACCATTAGCAATGCGACCATCACGGGTGGGATAATTTGCCAAAATCAGAGCAATACGCCGTTCTTGGGGTGGTTTAGAACGTAGACGCACCCAGTTAGCTGCTAATTCAGCAACAAACTCAATGCGATCGCTCACTGGTTCATATACCATCACATCGGTTTCTAGTTGCGGATGGCGGGTTTGCACTGTTTTAAAAGATACAGCCCGACTAATGATGCGTCCATCTACTTCTGGTAGTGCCACATTCATCGCAACATCACGGGGGGAAAGTCCTTGATACTGCGATCGCCACTGTTCCACACCACCACCGCTTAAAATTACTTGTAATACAGGCACATCCAATTTTTGCCATAGTTCTAGTTGGGGTGCTTCTGTTTCCAGCCGTGCCAGAGAAAAACTCGTAGTATTTAGTATTACAGATATTGGCTGTGAATCTTTGGGTTGAAAAAATTCGCTTAATTCTTCTAGTACATCAAGTTCACGCAGCGAAGAAACAAACACTGGCACAGGTTCTAAATTCCGTTTTGCTAAAGCTTCGCACAAAGCATCAATGACTTTGGTATTTCCAGCCAGATAATGGGCGCGGTAGAAGAGGATGCCGACTTTGGGGATCGGAGATCGGGGATTGGGGATCGGGGATAAGGGGGATAAGGGGGACATGGGGGACATGGGGGAATTATTTAACAGGTCTCTTCCCAATGCTCCATGACCAATGCCCAATGCCCCATGCCCTTCATAAAGTCCGACACGCGGCACAATTTGAGGTGGCGGTGGGTTAAAGGAAGTGGAAAGGCAATAATCGGCTACATATTTTAGGGCATTAGCAATATTTTCTGTGCCGCCTTCATTAAAATAACGCCAAATTTGATTCACATTCCCCAAAGGCAAGGTAGAGTGAGACATAAGATCAGGATCAAGAGCATCATCGCCTGGGATTACAATTAGGGTTATACCATTGCTTTGTGCTATTTCCTGGACTACCTCTAACCCGTAAGCCCAATAGGAACGTCCTCCTAGTAAGCGCAGAATAATTACCTGGGCTGGTTGCAAAACTTGCTCGGCGTAAGTGTCAATACTAATTTGATGCTGCAAGTTCAATAGGTTAGCAACTCTAAATTCAGGAAATTTTGTAGGTAACTTGGGGATTGCAGCTGCCAAAGTTTGAATGTCGGTGTCAGCAGCCGTCAGCAAGACAAGTGGGGCTGGAGTTTGTTCTAGGAAGCTTACACCTTCTGATTGGGGGTTCCAACCTCCCGGAGTGGCATTAATTCGATGCATATTCCTGTCTGAGGATCTTAAACTGTTTGTTAGAACGTGATCTAAAAATAATTAAATAACTGCATCTAGCTTCATTTTTACGAATTTTGGAACATGCTGATCTCCCCTGATTTGAGCTTTTCTCGCACCTTGCCTGTAGATGTATTTAATCAGCTTGGCGAATTGTTAGAGCAAATGGCTCAAGCAGTAGAAGGTGAGTTTGTGATTCTAACAGAAGCAGTGCTGGAGCGGATTAGTATACCTGAAGAATGGCAGACGCAAAGATTTACAGTTGTCATTTCTAGGGGTTTTAGTGCTTTGATGGTGGGTTTTCCAGAGCAAAAGGGAGATTTTTGGGAACAGTTAGATGTCAAGTTAACATTTAGTTGTGAAGCGATCGCCTCTTTCCTGACAAAGATCAAAGATTTATTTGCACATAATTCTCCCCAACACCAGAAAATTGATTCTGTTTGTCAACTGCTTGCTCCTAATGATGTCAAACTCCAAAGTCAGTTTACGCTCTTATTATTAAATTTTTTCCTGCCACAGTCCAATCAGGAAGTGACACAATCACAAGCCTCAACAACTCCTGTTGCTTCTGTTTGCCAGCCAGTCGAGAATGCTCTCAACAAACAACTTGCTCAAGAGCGGCTATTGAATCAGATTACAACTCGCACTCGCCAAAGTCTAGACTTGTCGGTAATTATGGTGACAGCAATTGAGCAGGTGCGAAAGTTTTTGGAATTAGATAGGTTAGTAATTTGCAAGTTAGTTTATCCACAGATCGCACAGCTTTCCAACAGTCCTCAAAATTTGAACGCTGCCAATAATTTAGCTTCTGGGCTGTTTTCTTCAGAAAATTTCTTCAGCGATCTAGGCAAGTCAAAGTCGAGACAAGCAAATTATCCATCATTGAACGGTGGAAATTTTAGTTTCGGGATGCCAAATTTTGGTGAAGAAAAAAACCACGCTTCGGATTTTTCCTCTTCACTGGATCTAGAGCAATCATCGAGTTGTGTAATTTATGAATCCCGAATTGATGAGACTATTCCTTCTGTGTTGAACTATAGGGAAGAATATTGTTTTGTACCTAACTCTCCTTGGTGGGAAAAGTATCGCCAGGGATTTACTGTCGCTGTTGATGATGTCGAAAAAACTTATGCTTTAGAAGAGTGTTTGTTAAATGCTTTAAGAACTATTAAAGTCCGCTCAAAGTTCATCGCTCCAATTGTATTTGAAGATCAACTTTGGGGGCTATTAATTGCTCATCAGTGCAACACACCACACAATTGGAATGAACATGAAAAAAGTCTTTTAACTTCTGTTGCTGAACAATTAGCGATCGCAATTCATCAAGCCGAGTTGATGCGATCGCTAACTCAAGAAAAACACACTTTAGAACAAAGAGTTATTGAACGCACTGTAGCTCTACATGACGCTTTAGTCGCCGCTGAAGCTGCTAGCCGCCTCCGCAGTGAATTTCTTGCTACCATTAGCCATGAACTGCTGACTCCTTTAACCTACGTAATTGGTATGTCTGCAACTTTACTACGTTGGTCTTTTGGAGATTTAAATCAACGCCAACGAGAATACCTGCAAACTATCCACGATAGCGGCGAACATTTATTAGAAATGATTAATGATATTCTGGATTTATCCCAGATTGAAGCAGGTAAGGCTGTTTTAAATATTACAGAATTTTCTTTGGTAAAGATAGCCGAAAATATAGTTGCATCGTTATTGGAAAAAGCCACCAGCCAGCAAGTCACCTTGAGACTAGAGTTACTTGTCGATCAAAAAGGCGATCGCTTTACTGCTGATGTCAGAAGAGTAGAACAAATTTTGTGGAATCTTTTAAGTAATGCAATCAAATTTACACCTGAAGCTGGAAATGTGACTTTACGCCTGTGGATGGAAGATGACACGGCTGTGTTTCAAGTCGAAGATACTGGTATCGGTATTCCTCAAGAACAATTACCACTGCTGTTTGAAAAATTTCATCAACTAGATACCCCCTACCGCCGCCGTTACGAAGGTACGGGACTTGGTTTGGCATTAACCAAACAACTTGTAGAACTGCATCGAGGTCGAATTGAAGTAGAATCTACTGTTGGTGTTGGTTCAATTTTTACAGTTTGGATACCAGTTCAACCAGAGCCTGTCATTCAATTATAGATTTGAGATTTGAGATTTTGGATTTTGCAGTGGAAGTATGCCAAATGTTTTAAATCTGCTTTTGGTGCAGACATGGTAGGACTCTGTTTGGCTACACTTCTAATACAAACCATCTTTCTCCCCCCGATTTGGGAACTCCTCACGCAGATGGTAAAAAATTTAATGGTTCCCGTGATTTGTGAAGGCGGTATCTTTTATCCTGAAGTGGCGTGTCAGGCCATTAATTTAGAAACATACGCTATAGTCGTTGGCACTGTAATCACGGGGATTGATTATTTGGTCAAAGCCTATACAAAAGAATTATATATTTATAAACTACAAATTAAAGCTCAACGGGAGCCTTGGATACAGAAAACTCGTTAGCCAACGCAGTAGGCACTAAAGTCCAACCTGCTTTTAAAAGTTTCTGATAAGTTGCCCAACCTCTAGAACCGCCAGGGATTTTGTAATCTGGTACTGCATATTGAGGGAAAGCCGTGTAAGGACGCCATGGTTGATGAGGTGCAGTTTGCAAATGCAAAATCTTAGTCTCATTCTCACCAGAGGTAGATAGCCAGCACATTCTTTGCTGCATAGTAAACTCCTTTGTATTTTTATATTTAGATGCATAATGACAGACTTTTGTCAAGTATAACATCACCCCATTGGGGTACTTTTTTGGCTAGTTTTTCAGATGCGTATACTCATATAATTCTTTCTTGAGTCTGAGTCCAAATTACGCACCTTCATAAATATCAAACAGCAATAAACAACACTTGTGTTCCACTAATGTTAAGTGCTGTAAAACAAAACTGGTGTATCGACAAATACGATTTTTTGTTTGTCAAAGTTTTTTAAGTTTAATTACTTAGATGACATATTATTTTTGAACCAGATTCACCAATTTAATTTGCAGTAATTAGGAATCTGTGCTTTTGCTTGAAGATGATTTCAATTTAGTCATGCTTTACGTAAGTTCGTACTTTTGCAAGCGCACCAGGTAGCCGAGTCAATGCATTAGGCGCTTTGCTTTCCCGCAGGGTAGGGACACAGAATATTGCTCAATTTCATTTCCTAGGAATGAATGAAATGCTGTACTTAGCCCATTCAAATGCAAGGGATATAAAACTTGTCACCAACAATATCACGAATTTCCGCTACTAACTGATAGTAAGTAGAATCTGACAAAGCTGGTTTTGCGTCTTGTATATTAATTGTTTCATCTAAATCAATCCATGACTTACAACCACCATATTCGGGTAGATAAGGGATTTCCCGAACTTGGGATAAATTGTATGTTCGCAGTAGCAGAATATATAATGGCTGACGCGCTTTCCACTTCAGGCGATCGCTAATAAAATGCTCGTTCCAAATATGAAAGGGAAGCAAAGCATTGACTATTGATTCGTCACAAACTGGAAAAATATCAGTAATTTTTGCCCAGCTACCGATGCGTATTGTCTCTGGATGCCAACCAGGTGTCACGGGATAAACAAGGTTCGCATACTCAGGCTTCAGTAGAAAAGGTTGTTGATGTTCATAAGTTGGGTAAAGCAAAATCTCGTCATGGACTATTTGAAAGCGTCCATTACGTTCGTGAATACCGCCTTTGCGAAGCAGCATGATTGTTTTTCCTGCTTCTAAAGCATTGACGGTAATTGCCCATTCTTTGAGTGCGTGAAAAGTTGTAGTCACCATAAGCATCTACTTTAACTCTGATCTTATTTGACGCCAAGATCAATACACTATGTCACTATCTGTGGAAATGAATTTTAAAAATATTTCTAGGAAAGAACAAAAGACATAGCTGCGACTTGCACCTTCCCATATTCCCCATACTCAGCAACTTTAGCTTGAATCAGAGGATACAAGTTTTGATTTTTTTGATATATACAACATTAAATCTGTTTTTTTGATCACAGCATAATTTAATCTGACACTAACCTTGAGGCAGACGCTCAACAAATAAATAGAGATATAGATTAATAATAAACTTCCACATCAAGTAAATTCTTCTGGCTGACATAGTTACTTCCATATAAGGAATTTCCAAATAATAAATATCTAATTACAAGGGACAAGAGAGACAAGAGAGACAAGGAAAAGACATTGTATTAGGTGCAGTGAGTTGAATAATTTGTTTTTTGGATTTCCCTAAGTGTTGTAATTATTTGTTCAAAATTCTGCAATTTTCTTCGCAATTAATATCTCTTAGCTTGGATAAACAAATGAGCGTAAACAACAATAAAAGTTTGTGTTCAAAGCTTGCTAGTGTTGTTGTGATTGCTAGTACCAGTGTTCTGCTAAATATTTTCACAGAAGTTCCGTCTATTAGCACACCATACTCTCAAATTGAAGCAAAATCTTCAGCAAATTCTATAGTTCAGCCTGTTAACTTAAAGATTGTCATTAGCCGACGTCAAGTAATTCTCTATCGAGGAAAAACTCAAATCAAATCTTATCGTATTGCAGTTGGTCGTCCTGGCTGGGAAACTCCAACTGGTAATTTTCAAGTACTCAAGATGACAAAAAATCCAGCTTGGATGCATCCTTTTACAGGCGAATCTATTCCAAGTGGAAGCCCTAAAAATCCTCTTGGTCGCTACTGGATTGGATTTTGGACAAATGGTACCAATTGGATTGGTTTTCATGGTACTCCTGATCCTGAATCTGTTGGCAAAGCAGCTTCCCATGGTTGCATTCGTATGTATAACAAGGATGTTCAAGAATTATTTGATCAGGTAAGTATAGGAACACCAGTCACTGTAATTCCATAGATTGGGTAGGTCTTGTTCTCTATAATATATCTACCCAGAGAGCTACCCAAATGTGCGATAATGAAGAGGCATTTCTCATCAAAATTTAAACATTCAAAAGGAATTCCATCTAATTTGTGAAATTGAAAGTCCAGATCACCGACTTATTTAATAAATCGGTGTTTTTTGTTTACGAATATTTTACGAAGCGATTTTTGCAATATATTTGTGTTTACTATCACATTTAAAATTAACTAAAATACTTGCTTTGACAAATTCTAAATTTACCTAAAGACAGACGAGCGAGTAAACTAACAACGTTAATTTTTAGTAATAAATTTGTCAAATTGCAAATCAAGTTAGAAACTTCTGAATACAGAAAATACTTAATTCCGTATCATAAGTATTCTAATAATTGGTTTAAAATCTAGCAAATCGCTCGGTAGTTGAGAAGTTGTTCAGGTTGAATTTCAGGAGATGAAAATGAGCGGAAACAACAAAAATTTGTTCGCAATGTTTGTTAGTTTTGTAGGAATTGCTAGTACTAGCGTCTTACTAAGCCTTCCAACATTAGCAATGCCCAATTCCAGTTCTCGTAGCATAGAAATTAGTGAAGCTTCTCCATCAAATAGCAGGTTATACTCTCAAAATAACGGTACTACCACAACACCCGGAACTACAAATGAAGGTACTACCACAACACCCGGAACTACAAATGAAGGTACTACCACAACACCTGGAACTACAAATGAAGGTACTACCACAACACCTGGAACTATAAATGAAGGTACTACCACAACACCTGGAACTATAAATGAAGGTACTACCACAACACCTGGAACTGGAGGTGGGCAAAATAATCGTAATATCAGAGCATTATGGTAAATTGCAAGGCAATTTTCTAGCTCCACCAGACTGACAACTTTGTTGATATTGCTACCTTTTGTTGCATCATTTCAAATTCTCAACAACAAAGTTTGTGGAAAATAGTAGATGCGATCGCCGTAAATTACCTGGATTTTACAACAGTAAACTTTGTCAAAAATTTTCTCCAGAATAGGGTACAGTCATAGCTCCTGACAACTACTGAAATTTCACTAGTAGTTATCAGGAGTCTTTACTATATATGGGAATCCGGTTGAATTTATGAACCAATTTGTTGAGCCAAAGAACTGAGAACAGCAAGTGTACTAAATTTTGTAAGCGCAGAACGCAGGCTACACCAACAAAAATCAAATAGGAGTTCTATATATTTTTTACGTATTAGTTATAGGACTAAAATATATTGGACATTATTAACTAACTTCTT
This sequence comes from Fischerella muscicola SAG 1427-1 = PCC 73103, assembly GCF_000317245.1. Classification (GTDB taxonomy): domain Bacteria; phylum Cyanobacteriota; class Cyanobacteriia; order Cyanobacteriales; family Nostocaceae; genus Pelatocladus; species Pelatocladus muscicola_A. The sequence goes on along the minus strand of NZ_AJLJ01000496.1, from coordinate 38,134 downwards.
TATTGTGGTGATCAAGGTAATACGCGTAATCAAACTGTAACCTTTAAAATTCAGAAAGGTAATAAAAAGCTTCCGCCATAAGCATTTCGCTTATCGGTGGGTGATTCATTATTTTTGATACCATCTAAAAAATGCGACGGCTTAAAACAGGTTCAAGTATGAGCAAAGGTACACTTTTTGACAAAGTTTGGGACTTACACACTGTTGGTACACTTCCTTCAGGACAGACACAACTATTAATAGGACTACACCTGATTCATGAAGTTACTAGTCCCCAAGCCTTTGCTATGTTGAGAGAGCGAGGTTTAAAGGTGTTGTTTCCAGAACGGACGATCGCTACAGTAGACCATATTGTACCAACAACCAATCAGGCACGTCCTTTTGCTGATACGCTAGCAGAAGAAATGATGCAGGCGCTAGAGCAGAACTGTAAAGAAAATGGCATTACCTTCCATAATATTGGTTCTGGCAATCAGGGTATTGTGCATGTAATTGCACCAGAACAAGGACTTACCCAGCCAGGAATGACGATCGCCTGTGGAGATAGCCACACTTCAACTCATGGTGCATTTGGTGCGATCGCTTTTGGTATTGGTACTAGTCAAGTCCGCGACGTTCTCGCCTCCCAAACCCTGGCTTTATCTAAACTCAAAGTCCGCAAAATCGAAGTTAACGGCACTCTCAAACCAGGTGTATACGCCAAAGATGTCATCCTCCATATTATTCGTACCCTTGGTGTAAAAGGTGGTGTGGGATACGCCTATGAATACGCAGGTACTACCTTTGAGCAAATGAACATGGAAGAACGAATGACCGTTTGTAACATGTCTATTGAAGGTGGGGCGCGTTGCGGTTACATTAATCCAGATCAAGTCACTTACGAATATATTAAGGGTAAAGACTTTGCTCCCAAAGGCGCAGACTGGGAGAAAGCAGTTGCTTGGTGGGAGTCAATCAAGAGTGATGCTGATGCTGATTATGATGACGTTGTAGTATTTGACGCCGCCGAAATTCCTCCCACTGTGACTTGGGGTATTACACCCGGTCAAGGTATCGGCGTTAACCAGTTTGTACCCTCCGCCGAACAATTAGCAGAAGAAGACCGCCAAATTGCCCAAGAAGCTTACATATACATGGATCTAGCTCCTGGTCAACCCATACTCGGCACAAAAGTTGATGTCTGCTTTATTGGTAGCTGTACCAACGGCAGAATTAGCGATTTGCGAGAAGCAGCCAAAGTTGCTAAAGGGCGTCAGGTTGCTGAGGGAGTCAAAGCTTTTGTTGTCCCTGGTTCCGAACGAGTAAAACAACGAGCTGAAGCGGAAGGGCTAGATAAAATCTTCCAAGCAGCAGGTTTTGAATGGCGCGAAGCAGGATGTTCGATGTGTTTAGCTATGAATCCCGACAAACTGCAAGGACAGCAACTTAGCGCCTCTTCTTCTAACCGTAACTTCAAAGGTCGCCAGGGTTCCGCCTCTGGTCGTACCTTGTTGATGAGTCCAGCGATGGTAGCAGCTGCGGCGGTGAAAGGCGAAGTCTTCGATGTGCGCGAGTTGTTGTAATGATCGGGGATTGGGGATCGGGGAGCGGGAATTGGTGTTTATTCTCTCCCCACACTCCCAGGCGCGATGATACTCTTACGAGAAGCCGCTCTTACGAGCGTCTACGCGTCTCTACATTACTCCCCACACTCCCCACACTCCCTTTTCCCCGTTGCCCCTTATCCCCAAAGGGGGCCCCACCTTCCCCAATCCCCTATCCCTTAATTGAGAATTTTATGGTAAGTGAAGTAAAAGCTGTTTCCGGACGTGGTATTTCTTTGGTAGGTGACGACATTGATACTGACCGCATCATTCCTGCCCGTTTTTTGCGTTGTGTTACCTTTGATGGTTTGGGCGAACATGTATTTGCTGACGATCGCGCTGCACTCAAAGGAGAACATGCTTTCGACCAACCGCAGTATCAAGGCGCAAAAGTTTTAGTAGTTAACCGTAACTTTGGTTGTGGTTCTTCACGGGAACATGCACCCCAAGCGATCGCGAAATGGGGTATTCAAGCATTAGTAGGTGAAAGCTTTGCTGAAATCTTTTTTGGCAACTGTGTAGCAATGGGTATTCCCTGCGTTACTGCTGATTCGACTACCGTCAAACAACTACAAAAACTCATTACTGCCAATCCCCAAGCATCTGTGACAATAAATTTAGAAACTATGCAGGTGCAATGCGGTGATTTTTCTGCCCCCATATCTATTGGAGAAGGTGCGAAAAATATGTTTGTTTCCGGTACTTGGGATGCTTGCGGTCAATTAGTAGCCCATGCGGATCAAATTCGGGCGACAGCGGCGAAATTACCATATTTGAGTTGGAGTAAATAAATTTTTGACGCTGGTTTTTTGACTTGAAGAAAATGGGCGTTGCAGAATCAAAATATGAATTGAGCGATCGCACTAATTCATACTTTATATTCTGCAACGTCTACAATTCAATCGTTTGATAAGTTTTTCTAGAAAATTGCAATCTTTTGCTACAGCAATCCTATATGATTTGTATGAATTACAGAGCTTAGATCCCCGACTTCTGTTTAGAAGTCGGGGATCTTGTCTATCATGAATAATTTAGGAATGCTATAACAACATAGACTATAAAGCACTTAATCCAATAAAATTTTTCAACAATCAATTTTCGCAATCAGACAACCACATAAAAATGCACAAACTACTCATATTTAATAATGATAAACTCCTACGTCGAGCGTTAACCCATCGTTCTTATGTCCATGAAAACCCAACAGAAGGTGAACACAACGAACGCCTGGAATTTTTGGGTGATGCTTTGCTTAATTTCCTTAGTGGTCATTATCTCTATTGCCGTTATCCTCACAAAGGAGAAGATGAATTAACCAGGCGGCGTTCGGCGCTGGTAGATGAGAAGCAACTAGCCAAGTTCGCTATTGAGGTAGGTTTAGACTTACGAATGCGATTGGGTAGAGGTGCTATTCTCGATGGCGGCTTTCAAAATCCGAATTTACTTAGTAGTACCTTTGAAGCTGTGGTTGGTGCTTATTATTTAGATAATAATTCTGACATAGAAGCGATTCGGGCTATTGTAGAACCACTGTTTGATGCTGTACCAGAAAATATTGTTGAGAATCGGGCGAATGTAGACTCAAAAAATCGCTTTCAAGAGTGGGTGCAAAAGAATATTACCCCCACTCCACCCAAATATGTAACAGAACAGGTGGGAGGTTATTCTCACGCACCTGAATTTGTTGCGAAGGTGCTTGTGGGTGAAAAAATTTATGGAATAGGTAGCGGACGCAGTAAAAAAGATGCTGAGAAGGCTGCTGCTGAAGATGCTTTGGTAAAAGTAGAAAAAGATTGATTGGTAAAAGTAGAAAAAGATTGATTTAAATTTTACATACTTAATTACAAAGATTGTATAAATTTTTTATTTTTAGCTTCTCAGTGGAAATGGTTGTTGTTTATATTTACCTTATAAACGACTGAGTAAGTAAAAACCGAAACAAAGCTGTGTTTGATTTTAGTTCTAATGAAGAATGTCCTAAAACTGATAATTCGTTCTTTCTGAGATATTCAAACTCAACTCAATTTCTCTCACAACCATTACACTCTTCTGTTAAAAGTATTACAAAAAGAATCCTTGATATATTAGGAGCTATTGTTGGTCTAGCAATCACAGCGATATTGGCCATTCCTATTGCAATTGCCACTTTTTTTGACGCTCCTGGTCCCTTATTTTATAGCCAAATTCGCTGTGGTTTGAACGGGCGGACCTTTCGGATGTGGAAGTTCCGCTCTATGATTGTTGGTGCAGAAAAACTCAAGCATTTAGTAAAAAATGAAACCACGGGTTACATCTTTAAATCCACTGAAGATCCACGCATCACCCGTGTAGGTAAATTTTTGCGTAGAACTAGTCTAGATGAATTTCCTCAATTTTGGAATGTTTTACGAGGGGAAATGAGTTTAGTCGGTACTCGTCCACCTACTCCTGATGAAGTCCTACACTACCAAACACATCACTGGCAAAGATTACGAGTTAAACCAGGTATGACAGGAGAATGGCAAGCAAATGGTCGTTCTAGCATCACTGATTTTGAGAAGATAGTCAGCATGGACATAGACTACCAACGTAAATGGTCAGTAATCTACGACTTGAGTCTGATTGTGAAGACGATATGGGTGGTTGTCAAAAAACATGGAGCCTGTTAGGTTTTTGATTTTTATTCTTATCCTTCATCCTTTCACCCCGCTACCAGTTTCTGTAGGTACTATGTAGCGTTGTAAAAATAAAAATAACAGCATAACTGGAACAATAGAAATTACTGAGCCAGCAGCTACTAATCGCCAATCAAGAGAAAAAGTACCCGCTAATTTTGCTACACCTAAAGGTAGGGTATATAAGCTTTCATCTTGAATAACAATTAAAGGCCACAAAAAATCACTCCAAGAACCGATAAAAACGAAAATTGCTAGAGTAACTAATGCAGGACGAACTGCTGGTAACATCACGTACCACCATATACCTAATTCTGAACAGCCATCCATGCGTGCTGCTTCTTCCATCTCTTTGGGGACACTTATAAAAGCTTGTCGCAATAGAAAAATCCCAAAAGCAGAAGCTAGGCTAGGAAAAATCATTCCTAAGTAGGTATTTCTTAACCCTAATTGAACTGTCAAAATATACAGGGGTATCATCACGATTTGAAACGGAATCATAATTGTGGAAATAATCGCGATAAAAATCCAGTCTCTTCCCGCAAATGAAAGTCTAGCTAAGGGATAAGCAGCTAAAGCGCAAAACAGTAAATTTAATCCGACAGTTAGTACAGCAACAAAAGTACTATTGAATAGATACTGTCCAAAAGGATTAGATTGCCAAACGTTAACAAAGTTTTCCAAAGTTGGTTGGCTTGGTAGTAACTGCGGTGGTGACTGGAAGATATTTTCACTTTGAGATTTGAGTGCAGTACTTAAGAGCCAAAATAAAGGAAAAAGCGTGGCTACTGCGATCGCACTTAATATAATGTACGTGCCGATGTTTTTGAAGAGTGAGTTGCGGCTGGAAAAACTCATAATCTTGATTGGGAATGGAGTTCAGCAATATTTGATTTTAGTCAAATTTTATTCATACCAGCCGATTAGAACCAGTATGCAAATTAAACCTGTTGATAGAGTAATAGAGACTGAGGTTGGATAGAAGATTGAGTGGTTGTTTAGATCACTATTTTTCTTATGTCAGTCAGTACTATTGAGACTTTTGCAACCCAGGTTGCGATCGTATCACTAAATACCTATCAAAAGCGCCTTTCTCCTCACAAAGGTTTTTCCTGTCCCCATCGATTGCTTCATGGAGGTGAGTCTTGCTCTGACTACATCAAGCGCCAACTGATTAACCAGAATTTGCTCACGACTATACAAATGGCTCCTCAAAGATTCAAAGCGTGTAAAATAGCTGCTCAAACTCTGCAAAGTCAACGCGCAGAAAGTGGATGTATTGTAATTCCTTGTTGTATACCGATTTAAATCAAAGGCGATCGCACTCCAAGCGATCGCTTCTAGAGTATGTCCAATTATGTGTATCAGTGTTCGATATCTAAAAACATGATATTTATCATCGCTTCACTTCATATCAGCCATACGGGCAAAATTCTTAATTCTCTTTGCTCCCTATATCAATAGTTTTCAGTTCCTATATCATAAAATGGCATTTTCTGTAGTCTACTTAACGACAATTTTATAAAAAATAGCATACACTAGAAAATATAAGCCTTCCCCAAGATATAAAACACGGAAGGATACGAAGAAAACCAATATACCAGGAGAAAAACCGTATGCAAAAAGTCCTGGGATCAACAGAATTGGAATATGCCTTTTTATTTACCCTACGAAAGGTAAACTCAATAACTACAGAAGGTTTCCAAACATTTTTTAATAACTTACCTGTTGACCCTTATATTAAAGGTAACTATCGTACCAGAAGGCTATCGCGTTTCATCGTTTCTAAAGATAAGTTAATCAAATTACCTCATGGTTATCTGTTTCAAAGCAAAGATTATAATCCCTTAGTAGGTGATATCAAAAGAGAGTTTGCAGAATTAGATGATGCACTCATAGAACTAGATATATTTAAAAACCTAGTTTTCGCATTTAGTGATTCTTGTAAACTGCATCCAGAAGCAGAAATCGGAGTGCATCAAATCAGAACTAGTTGTTCACCAGATAATTTTGGTAATCCTGCGCCTGAAGGTATTCATAGAGATGGGACTGATTTTATCGGCATCTTTTCTGCTGATAGAAAAAATATTCAAGGTGGAGAAACCCATTTATATACTGCAAAGAAAGAAAAGCCCGTTTTCAACAAAATTCTCTATCCAGGAGAATTATTACTGATCAATGATCATCAATTCTTTCACTTTACCACTCCTATTAAACCTATAGCAGAGGGCGTAGGAACAAGAGATGTTTTTGTACTAACTTCGCCAAGTTTGCTTTCCGATTAGTTGTTGATTGTTTATCTGACTAACCAATAAATAATCACAACTTTAATCAACACCAAATATTTTGCAATCAACAAGATATGGGGAATTGAAAGCAGTCATTTCCCCAGCTTCTTTTCCTGGAATTGGAAATAATCTTGCTGATAAAGGCTTATTTAGCTTAATGGCTAAAGTCGCTAGATCCATTAATATTGCTGTAATCTTTTCTGTAGAAACATTACCAGGTATGGGAACTGTATCAAGTCCACACCCACAGACTGCCGAGTATAATAATAAATTAGTGATATCATAAGTTTGTTCATTTGCTCTGGCTGCTAAACCGACATCTTCACACACAGGAAGCATCAAACCAGAATAACCACAGATTTTCACAGGTACACTTTTTAAAACACGAGTCAACATCCCAGAAACTGTTAGTGTTCCTTGAGATCCAAATTTGCTATTCATCAGTTTTTCATAAGCAAAAGCAATGCTTTCTTGTCGCTCTAAAGGTGGTGCTAAGGATGTATCAATACCGTTATAATTAATACCAAATTTCGCAGAAATTTTTTCACCTATATCTGCTAATTTATTTAATTCCTCTGTTAAAAATAATTGCAGTTTTTTTTCTGCTAATTGAATATTATTGTTTGCTGTATCAAAAGCTTTCATTACTAAATCGCTGCACTCTATAGCAAGAGCAAAAGATGTATCACCTTCATGGTAGGCAGCAGGAAAAAATGGTATACTTGAGTTACAATTTGCCCAAGCACAAAATCGAAAGTTCCCATAGCCATTTTCAGTTTCTTGAGAAATACGTTTAATTGCTTTTGCAGATTCTAAAGTACTCTCATAGTTAATCCCAGTTTCTTTGTCACCAATTTTAGAGGAAGAAAAAATTAAAGATGTGCTTTTCTTGATTTCTGGAATGATAGCAATATTTTCAGGGCGACTGGCATATCCAATATTAAAAAAATTGATATTCAGTTCATCACAAAATAGTTCTAGATTTTGAATAATGCTTACAATTTCTGTGGGAGATAAATCTTGTAGATATTCTTCCCATGAATTTGTAGCTATTCTGGTTGTTTGAACTTCATGACCAAATTGTTCAAACAAAGTTTTTGCTTGTTGATTGAACTCCGCAGCTTGCTTAATCTTATCTTTTTCCTTGGGAGAAGTTAAGGAAATACCTGTTGTAATAGCTCTAATTTTCATATTAAAATTGAAGTTAAATATTTTAGTAAGTTTATAATTTTACTATAGCAATTTTGTATGATGTGTAAGAATCGCAAAGCCAAGATCCCCGACTTCTCAGCAGAAGTCGGGGATCTTGTCTCTCACGAATGATTTGGAAATTAAAAAATCTAAATTAGGTAAAAATGAGATAAATAACTAGGTTATACAAAAATAATCATGTTTGTATATTTTATACTACAAGTAAATTGATAAAAGTTGAATACTCGCACTTAACCAAATCCAACAATTAATTTAAAAAACATGATAAAAGACGTTTATTTATGACTCTACAGAACAAGAATTAAAGATTACCAAAACATATGATTAAGAAAGTGATGTAATAACTTTGGTTCTTTCGGTTCTTGATAGTCTTTCGGTAATAAATCTGTCAATGCTGCTTCTAACTGATCTACTATTGCTTGTATTTGTTGTGCTTTGGGACGGCTGGATTGCAGAGAAATAATCGGTTCGCCAAATCGAACAGTTAATTGTTTGCAGAGGTAGAGATCTTGTGTGCCAATTAAAGCTACAGGTAAAATTGGTACTCCAGAACGCAAAGCATAAATAGCAACGCCACGTTTGAGAGGAACAAATAACTGAGCTTCGGCATTGCCCAGTCTTCCTTCTGGAAATAGAATGATATTTTCCCCACGAGCAAAAATGCCTTGAACAATACGATCTAAGCGTCGCATAAATTCTATAGAGTTACCTGTGGGGACATATTTTTCTATAGCATCTGCTAATTCAACTAGATCTTCATCTCCAGTTTTTGCAGCTTGTATTACTGCTAATTCTTCTTTCCAAATCCGTTCTATAGGTATGACTCCCTTAGCCAAATGTAGAAATTGCCGTTTCCACCACTGATTATAAAGAGTACGAGCATCGCCAAAAATATAGCTGTAGGGATGTGCAGGTAATTCTGATAGTAATAAAAACGGATCAATATGATTGAGATGGTTAGCTGCAACTAACACTGGTTGAGTAGGAATCCGTTCTGAAAACTCAACTTTCACCCGAAATAAACTATGGATAAGAGTCCGTATTACCTTTCGTCGCACCTCACCACTAACTTTGTGTTCCGAACCACCTTCAGCAATTGCTTCCGCCTCCTGTAGCGCTTGGTGGATAATTTCATTAGCATGGCGATCGCGTGCATAAGCAACACCTTCTTTTGCACGTTGAATCATTGCTTCTGTTAGCGGTGTCAAAACTGCTTCTTGTGCATCATTTGAATTTGGCTGAGGAATCAACGGACTGTTGGACATGAATTTTATTAGCAATTCTTGATATTTAACCCCATAACTAGGGTTTTGGGAGGTGATTCTAGGGACACATAGATGTGCTAACCTACAAATTTCCAATCTGGTGAGTCTTCAACAAAAAATGTGAAATGGCATTCTGTTATTAATCTATAGCTAAAGCTTGCCTTAGTGGTAATTTGATTTGGACAGTTAGCTTCATGTCCTAAGATACTCATTGGCAAAAAGCAAGAATCACAGCCTTGAGTATGAATTTTTGGTAGACGGTTAGCTGATTGTCACGATTACAGACGTCATAACCAATAAAAAAAGCTCTCTTGCCTTTAGCACACAAGAGAGCAGCGGTGTGGTGTGAGGAGCAAATTTAATGTTTGCTACCAGCAATTCTACCAGAATATTTATGAATAATTAATGACATAGGTATGAAAATTATGTATAGATACGTAGCAGCTTGTTACGAGACATTAATTCATGCTCCCATTCCCGAATACCGCTTTAATCCTTTTCGCCATAACCAACGATTCAAACCCAAAAAAAATAAAATCCAACCCAACATTGACACCAATCCCTGTGTCAAATTTACGGGTATCCCTACCAAAATACTGGCAGGAAAATTAATTAAATAGGGAAAAGGAGTAAAAAGTACTACAGTCCTGACTGATTCTGGGAAAACCTCAAGAGGAGCAATCATACCAGATAAAAATAAAAAGAACAAAAACCAGAAATCTTCTAAAGCACTTGCTCTTTCTGTCCAAAAAGAAAATATAGCAAAAGTGTACTGAATTGCGAAGCGTAAAATAAAAGCTAATATCACCACTAAACTAAACAATAAAAAAGTTCCTAAGCTAGGTATCCAAAAAGCTTGGGGATATAGTAGAAAAAACAATCCTACTAAAAGAATTGCGAACGGTATACGAGCAACTCTTTCACTAACATGGGCAGCAACATGATGCCATACTGGATCAATTGGTTGTAGCAATCTGTTGGAAAGTTTACCTTCTACTACTTCCCTTTCCACTTCCCAAATTACCCATACAACTGTGAACTGTCTCACCAAAAAAACAGCCAGAAAGTAACGAGCAAAATCTACGGGTGTTAAACCGAATTGTCCACCTTGAGCAGCTTGTATCCAAACTCCCATCAGGATAATTGGTAAAGAGCCAGCTAAAACCCATAAAATTAGTTCTGCACGATACTCCATCATGTAAGCGTAGTATACAGACAGAAAAGTTAATGTTGTTTTGATTAGTCTTTGCATAATTTGTCATTAGTAGACGCGATTAATTGCGTCTGTACAAATAGTATTAATCGCGTCTGTACAATAGTCATTAGTTATTAACCAGCAACAACGTACAAACAACTATTTTTAGCTACTAACTACCCCTGCTTGAAATACTCTTCCAATAACTTCTTCCACTGGTGGTTCATTCACAGTTAAATCAATCACATCTAACTCTGCTAAAATCCGCGAAACGGTGCGTGTCAAATCTTCTTGCTGCACCATAAAACACACCATCCGTCCATCTAATTTTTGGACATCACCATAGAACATGAGTCTGTGTTTTGACAGAGGTTGTGTTAATTCCACATGTACCTCTCGATAAGGTGCAAACTTTTCTAATAGTCCATCTAGACTACCGTCATACATCAACTTACCTTGGTGAATTAATAATACCCGTTGACACAGAGCGGTGATATCTGCCATGTAATGACTCGTCAACAGTACTGTGGCTTGATAACGCTGATTATACTCTCGTAAAAAGTCGCGTACTCCCACCTGAGCATTAACGTCTAGTCCTAAAGTTGGTTCATCTAAAAACAGCACGGAAGGACGATGTAAAAGTGCTGCTAGAATTTCTGCTTTCATACGCTCACCTAAAGATAGTTTGCGTACTGGTTGGTTAAGTTTTCCTTCGAGAGACAGCATTTCGGTGAGTTCACCGACTCGCTTGCGAAATTCGCGATCGCTAATATTGTAAACAGCAGCGTTAATTTTCAAAGAATCTAGTGCTGGCAAGTCCCAAATTAATTGTTGCTTTTGTCCCATTACTAAGGTTATTTTTTGCAAAAATACCTCTTGACGACGAAAGGGAACATAACCAGCGACTTTAACTATACCACTAGAGGGATGAATCAATCCTGTCAGCATTTTGAGTGTGGTGGTTTTTCCAGCACCATTCGGCCCTAAAAACCCAACTACTTCACCAGGTGCTATTTCAAAAGAAACATCTTGAACTGCTTTAATTTGGCGATAGGTGCGGCGAAAAAAGTGAGTAATTGTTCCAGCAATACCTGGTTCTTTCACAGCGACAGGATAAACTTTGCTCAGATTTTGAGCTTCAATGATTGGCATAAAATGGTAGATAGTTGGTGTTAGTAAAGATACACAGCTAGCTGTGCGCCTGTACAGTAGTTGATGGTTGTTTATTGCTATTAGCAAACAAGCAACAAAATTATCGTAAACGTCCTGATCGCAAAATACTAATAACCAGCCACAAACCTAAGAAGGTTGCTGTAGCAAATAATACGTTACTCAGAAGAGAAAATTGTGGTGTTCTCGCATTGCTAGAAATGATTGCTGCTCCCATAATCAGTGAACCTACTAGGATACTAAAAGAAAGCCGATTGGCAGCATCATCGGTGGTACGGCGTAAGCTATCTAGACCACGTACATTTAAATTCCATTGTAATGTCTCTGATGTGACTCGATCTAGCAGTAATTCGATTTGTCGGGGAGATTGTAAAGAGAGACTTTTCAGATCTAGAGCTGTTCTGAGGAGCGATCGCACTGGTGATTCTCCGAACAACTGACGACGGAATAAATCTGTAATCAATGGTTGAATTTCATCTATAAAATTCAGATCAGGATTAAATGATCGTGCTACTCCCTCTAAGTTAGCTAGGGTTTTGGCATACAAACCCATATTACTAGGTAAACGAATTTTATTATTACGAGCGACTTGTAACAGTTCATAAATGATCTGACTGAAATTCATTTGCGACAAGTTCAAGTTATAGTACTTCCGCAACATCCGGTCATAATCATTTTCCAGACGAGACAAAATGACAGGTTGATTTGAATCCGCTAATTGCAAAGTTAATTGGGCGCACCGTTGAGCATCTAAATCAACAATTGCTAATAACATTTCTGTTAAAATTTGCTGTGTCCGCGGATCGAGTCGTCCCATCATCCCGCAGTCAATTAAAGCAATTCGCCCATCTTTAAGATAAAAAATATTGCCTGGATGAGGATCGGCGTGAAAAAATCCATCTATATATAATTGTTGGAAAAAAGCACGAAATAACAAGGTAGTAATTTCTTGTCTTTCTACAATCGGGCTTTTACCGTTTTGGCTACTTAAATTTGCTGACAATAACGGTACACCATCCAACCATTCCATTACTAGTAATTTTTGTGTTGTCAAATCCCAATAAATTTGGGCGACTTTGATCTGATTTGGATCAAACCAGCGACTCTGAGATAAATTGCGCCGCAAATCGTCAGTATAACTAGCTTCTAGTGTGAAATCTAACTCTGCTTCCAAAGCTTTGACAAACTCTTCGGCGATAGATTTGATTTCGTAGCTTTGACCAAATTCAGTACGTGCTACCAAATCAGCAATACCTTGAATCAGAGCAATATCTCTAGCAACAGTAACATCAATCCCTGGACGTTGCACTTTCAAAGCAACTTCTCGCCCATCTTTGAGGGTAGCCCGATGTGTTTGAGCAATGGAACCAGCTGCTACTGCTATAGGATTAATAGTTGTAAAGGTTTCTTCTAAAGGTTGTTTGAGTTGTTGACGAATCAGAACTTCTATTTCTGACCAAGAAACTGGTGGGACTTCATCTTGTAGTGTTGATAGTTCTTCAATATAAGAACCACTTAGCAAGTCTGGACGGGTAGAAAGTAGTTGACCCAATTTGACGTACACAGGGCCTAAATCAACCAAGATATTTTTCAAAACTGCTGGTGTGGGTAACTGAGGCTCATCAGCTTTACCACCTGTGATCAATCTTCGCATATAGTCCCAGCCATTACGGAAAAGAACTTCAACGATTTCTCGTTGACGGGGAACTGTTTGAGTAAGAAACATAATTTTAATAAATCGCTATTAAGTAGAAAGAAAAAAGAGGAAAATAATGGTTAACTGTTTTGGGGTATTTAGAATTTCACTTCATACCTCGAAAACGTGCTTTTGCTTGCTCAAATGCATCTTGCATCACAGATTGAATTTTTTGAGGATCGGGTTTTTTGCCTCCCATTAAATCACCAAAGTATACACAAGCACCTTCACCTAATGCCCAGGTATAAGCAGCAGACCAAGAAGCAGCAATAACACTGCCAAGACCAGGTATAAATTTAACTAACTCTCGTGCTATAGCCCTTGCAAAAAAACCACCTGCGATCGCACTCACGACACCACCAGCTTGAGAAGGTGTAAGTGTTTGTCCATATAATTTACCTAATAAGCCGACCATTGATACTTGCAATGCAATTAACACAGGCATTGTAGCTAAAGGTAAAGGTGTGGCGGCGATCGTTGCTGCAATCACAGCAAATGCCAAAATGTAACGCCGTCCTACATCTCGGTAGAGATTACCAATCTTCTCACCAGTTTCCTGATCTAATAACTGGTGAATTGCTCGCGCTTCGGCTTCTGGCAGTAAATCTGCTAGAGTATCTCTCATGACTTCTAAGCCGTAAAACACTGGTGTATAACCATCTTCTTCGAGGGTAAAGTCGATGAGTACAGAGCGATCGTACAGTCCAGTAAAGGTTTCCTGTATGGCAGCAAAAGCGCGGTTGAGTTCTTCATATACTGGTGGATACTCTGGATGATCGGCAACATCAGGAGGATAAACCTCATGTAAACAGGTAACTGCCAGTACACAGGGAATATCTGGATATTTTTGACGTAACTCCTGAGCAATTTGTCGCAGTGTATCGGTGGCGAAGTCGTTAATTTTGACAGTGAGAATCATGACTTTGGCGCCACGACTCTCTTTTTGTAAATCGCCAATTAATTCTTGAATGACTACCTCAGTATCTTGATTAACATCACCTAGCCCAACTGTATCAGTAAAAACCAGCAAGGGTAGATCATTGGAAGGATAGGCGTAGCGCTTGGTGTTTTGAGTATGGGGACGAAATCCTTGACCAACAATTTCAGCAGAAACACCCGTCAATCCCCTGATAATGGAACTTTTCCCAGCTTGAGGCTTACCAATCAATAAGGCTTCTGTGGTTGGTAATTCTGCTCGTACTTGCTCTAAAATCTCTGCAACTTGAGCTTCACTCACACTAAACCACTTCACAAACGACTGTGATATTTTTTCTACGGGTAGAGCTTGGATCAATCGTCCTGTTGTTTGATTCCAAACACTTGCAATCGGATTTGTATTGGAATGATCTACCGACTCTTTATTGACATCATCAGTCGGTTCATTTGAGTTTTGAATATTTGCTGATGTAAAATCAGGCTCACGTTCTTCAGTCATTGTTCTTTAAAAATTCTCTTTAAAATAGACAAAATATGGTGTTAATAAAAATCCAAAAATAAGTACTAAAACGAGTAAATATAATCTTTCGGTAGTAAGTTGAACCATAACCAAGATTTCCTGATCGGAAAGTTGGTGATTTTGAAGTTCATAGCAAGCGCTAAAGCGCTTACTATAAACGAGTTTTCCTACATTAGCCGGACTTTTTGAATGTAACACTATAATCTTGAGTGCAACCAGAGTCTCAAGATAGACACTAGTGAGACAGTTATTAGTTTACTGATTGAGGAATTTAGCCACTGTCTGCACATCTTTATCGCCACGTCCAGAACAGTTAATCACAATCCGGGGACTACCGCTAAGTTGGGGACACAGGGTTTCGAGGTAGGCGATCGCATGGGAGGTTTCGAGTGCAGGTATAATTCCTTCTAGGCGCGAAAGCCTTTGGAATGCTGCTAAAGCTTCAGCATCAGTCACACTATAATATTCAGCACGTCCAACATCTTTTAAATAACTATGTTCTGGCCCGACACCTGGATAGTCTAAACCAGCACTAATTGAATGGGCTTCTATCACCTGTCCATCATTGTCTTGTAGCAGGTAACTCATGGCTCCATGCAATACACCAACTCGTCCTTTTGTCAATGTGGCTGCATGTTTTTCTGTATCCACACCTTCGCCAGCAGCTTCTACACCAATTAACCGTACAGATGGCTCATTCACAAACTCGTGAAAAAGTCCCATTGCATTAGAACCACCACCGACACAAGCCATAAGAATATCAGGTAAGCCTCCCCATTTTTCCATTGCTTGAGCGCGGGTTTCCTGTCCAATCACTGCATGAAAATCCCGTACCATCATCGGATAAGGATGAGGCCCAGCCACTGAACCCAAGATATAGTGAGTCGTTTCGACATTTGTCACCCAATCTCGAATTGCTTCTGAAGTGGCATCCTTAAGTGTACCTGTTCCCGCCGCTACTGGTCGAACTTCTGCCCCCATCAGCTTCATTCTAAATACATTTAAAGCTTGACGTTCCATGTCATGAACGCCCATATAAATCACACATTCTAAACCAAACCGAGCGCACACTGTCGCTGTTGCTACACCGTGTTGACCAGCACCAGTTTCGGCAATAATCCGCTTTTTACCCATGCGCTTTGCTAACAACACCTGACCGATCGCATTATTTATTTTATGAGCGCCTGTATGATTTAAATCTTCACGTTTTAAGTAAATTTGCGCCCCTGTGCCATCTGGTCTGGCATAATGGGCGGTGAGGCGTTCGGCAAAATATAAAGGAGTGGCACGTCCGACGTAATCACGAAGTAATTGTTCTAATTCTGCAATAAAAGCAGCTTCATTGCGATATTGCTCGTATGCTATTTCTAATTCTGCCAGTGCTGGCATCAGTGTTTCTGGAACATATTTACCACCAAAGCGACCAAAGCGTCCTTGGGGGTCGGGATGTTGATTAGTTTGAGAATCGGGGAAAATGGGAGTAGTAGTCATGTGATTTTGGATTTTAGATTTTGGATTGATGAGATACGGATGAAGTAAAAAAAGTTACTGTATTTAGCGCTATCCCACTTATGGAACTAGAAGTTTTGTAGCCTGCGAGGAATTATCGGTTAAAGGCTGAAGTTTGAACTACAAGCGAACTTAATTATAAAAAAGTCTGAAGCGCATTACGATAAAAACAGACTAGTTAAGACTACTAAACAGTTGTTTATCTTTGATAACTGTACAGACGCGTAGACGCTCGTAAGAGCGGCTTCTCGTAAGAGTAGAATCGCGTCTCTAACTGATAACTGTTCACTGATTATTAAGTTTATGGCTTCCCCCAAGGATAAATCATCAAGCGATCGCTTTGCATACCGTGAATTTGGTGACAACTACTCGCCAGCATTAGAAAGACCAACTCAAGAACTACCACCAGAAAAACAAAATGTACGGGTACAAGCGACTCGCGCTGGACGCAAAGGGAAAACTGTCACTGTCATTAGCGGTTTTCAAACCAAAGCAGAAACTTTGCAAGCATTAGTCAAACAGTTGAAAACTCAGTGCGGTACAGGTGGGACAGTTAAAGATAACGAAATAGAAATTCAAGGCGAACACAAGCAGAAAATCCTGGAAATTTTGCTCAAGCTGGGATACAAAGCCAAAATTAGTGGTGGTTGATATTTAAGCTAGAGACGTGATTCTACTCTTACCTTGAAGCCGCTCTTACGAGCGTCTACACGTCTGTACATTTATTATTTATCAATTTTAATCATTGGTGATAGTTATGACTTCTGCGGGACTATTTACTGAAGAAAGAGTACTTGTTACTGGCGCCACTGGCGGAGTCGGACAGCTGGTAGTAGGTAAGCTGTTAGAAAAAGATTTTAAAGTTCGCATTCTGACACGCAATATTGCTAAAGCCCAAAAAATGTTTGAGGACAAGGTAGAAATTGCTGTCGGTGATCTACGCGAAGAGGCTACACTTCCAGCAGCAATGGAGGGTGTTAGCTACATCATATGTTGTACTGGAACTAGTGCTTTCCCTTCTGCGAAATGGGATTTTGAGCAAACACCTAACTTAATTACATGGATCAAGCTGTTTTTGAATCCTTCAGATGCTAAAGCCAAAGCAAAAAATAGTCCTGAAAAAGTTGATTTTCAGGGTGTCAGCCATTTAGTACAAGCAGCACCCTCTGGTTTGAAGCGGTTTGTTTATGTCTCTTCCTGTGGAGTTCTACGCAAAGACAATTTTCCTTATAGTATTCTTAATGCCTTTGGTGTACTAGATGCGAAACAAAAAGGCGAGGAAGCAATTATTAATTCCGGCCTGCTTTATACTATTATCCGCCCAGGTCGCCTGATTGACGGCCCCTATACTTCATACGACCTCAACACTTTGTTGAAAGCCAAAACAGGAGGTAAGCTTGGTGTAGTAATAGGAACAGGCGATAAACTCACTGGTCAAACTAGCCGCATTGATGTTGCAGCAGCGTGCGTGGAATGTCTCACAAATCCCGATTGTGAAAGAAAAGCTTTTGAGATAGTTAATAGTGGATCGCGACCTTCTGTAATTGATTGGAAGACGCTTTTCAAGGAAGCCGAATAAATCCTAATTTTTGCCAGTTTCTTGCAAAAATTAGGACTCAGTATTAAATGTAAAATAAAATATTTGTATTAAAAATTTTTTATTTAAATAGTATTGTTACTGGCGATCGCCAATGTGGTTTCACTAAAGTGCTTGTCTATAAGTGCTGGTACTTGTGTTGCTTTGATGCGACTATAGCGGGTTTTATCGGGCATGACTAGATTAGGCCCTGCTTTACAATTCTTCATACAGCCAGTTGCCTTGATCGTTACCTGGTCTTCTAAACCGCGATCGCTCATAGCTGCTTGTATAGCTTGACACACTTCTTTCCCACCACGTTTTATACAATCAGATTTTTGACATACCAAGATAGTAGTTTTTGCGACTTTTGGCTTGGTGTGATTAGCAGAAGATACGGGGAAGTTCTCCGCGTCTTCTTGTGTTCGCGTTACTGTATCTATTCTGGCTGCCAAAATTCGTTCAGCTTTGAGTTTGACTTCACCAGTTTTGCCATCATATTTTTTTTCACCCACAACTTGTAACCAAGTACCGCGTGGTAAACGCCAGTCAAATGCTACTCGTAAATGTTTAGCTAGTTTTACATAACATTCGCCTTCAGACGTTGCTAGCATTAGTCCTTTAAGTTTATAGCCATCTTTGATCACAAAATCAAGGAATCTAGCCTCCATACAAAATGCTGTTGTTTCAGTATTGTGGGAATTACTCATGGTAGTTACCTAATTTTTGACTAATACAACTAATCAAGTGAGATATTACTTGCGACAGCTTGGAGACCAAGCTACCAACACCCTTCTAAAGCCCAAATCAATACTTGCCGAGACGCGGTAAATTGCCGTATGACACTCCAAACTTGAATAGCTGTGTAAGCATTTTCAATTTGAATTGTCAACGGTTGGTTAGTCTCGCACCAACAGGGAATATCTAGTTCCTGTAAGCGTTGATAGACTTGCCAACGATCTGACCAATTCACCTCTACAACGTGTTTTGCTTCTATTTCTGAACTAAAAGACTTCAAGATTGCCGCCCTCAAAGTGCTATAACCTCGCAGTAAAGACTGCGTTTTGACTCCCTTGACATAGGTGTTTTTGGAGTTGAACTCCTTAAACCAGCATAACCTAAGTGCAAACTTTTCTCATTAGTTTTTGAAAAAGTTTTTCAATCAGAACTATAAGCTAGAGCAATAACGAACTATAGATATAAAAAACGAGTAATAAGCACAATAAGCATGAAATTAGCCAATTAAAGCCCAAAAATCAAAAATAATTCCTATTTATCCTCAAAAAAGTAAAGAAGGAAGAAAATATGTTTTTTCTCTCCTTCTTCTTAATGCAAATATTTACTTTTTTCACAAACTCTGTTTACTGCTAACAAATGAAACACACCCTTGCTGATCACATTGTAATAGTCTGACTTTGCTCGCAAGTGAGTATCAAGTTATTTGATGATACGAATTTTCAATAGTAAATAAAAACAGAAATTTTATGCAGTTAAAAATTAGAATTTAATCATATTGATCTACCTGGTTTTCATTTTTAAAATGCTAATATGTAAAAACCTAAGCGGTTAGAAAGCATAACTGCTCAAAAGCGAGGAGAACAATGTCTGAAACGCAAACTTTATTACAAAATTTTGGTCAAGTTTACGACAATCCTGTCTTGCTGGATCGCAGTGTTACCACTCCAGTTTGTGAAGGATTTAACGTTGTCCTAGCTAGTTTTCAAGCCCTAGCTTTACAATACCAAAAGCATCATTTCGTAGTTGAAGGTGCAGAATACTACTCTCTGCACGAGTTTTTTAACGATAGCTATAAAGAAATCCAAGAACATATCCATGATATTGGTGAGCGCTTAAATGGACTGGGAGGAGTACCAGTTGCTACTTTTGCCAAATTGGCAGAATTAACTTGCTTTGAACAAGAAATAGATGGCGTATTTTCTAGCCGTGATATGGTAGAAAATGACCTCAAAGCAGAGCAGGCTATTATTAGAGTCCTCCGTAGTCAAGCTTCTCAAGCAGAGAGTTTAGGCGATCGCGCTACACGTTATCTCTACGAAAAAATTCTTTTGGAGACAGAGGAAAGAGCTTACCACTTAGCTCATTTCCTTGCCAAAGATAGTTTAACTTTAGGCTTTGTTCAACGTGTTCAAAACTAACACTCCAATCAGTTTCAAACATTCTTGTTAAAATGTAAAGAATTTCCAAGTGTTAGTTGTAAAAAAAATATAAAAAAAGCAGAGATTAAAAGCTTTAGTCTCTGCTTTTTTATTATGGTATATAAAAATACACAATATGATTATTGCAAATAATTCTTAGGTCTTTATATAGCAATTCATGTAGAATTTCAGAGTCAGATTCCCGACTTCTTGTAGAAGTCGGGAATCTTGTTGTTCACGAATAATTTAGAAATGCTATCCCAAGCATTTCTGTTTCAAAAATCCTAACCTTTTCAAATTTACTTTATGTATAGTTAAAATTACATCATTCTTGTATTGAGAAAAATAGCTAACAAAAATTACATTTATCAAAACAATTGAAAAATATTGCATCATTACTACATGTAATTCAAGTATCGAAAAATCGTAAAAATCAGTTCAAAAATCTAAAAAATAAATTGACAATCTAATTGAACTGTGTTTTTTTGTGAAACTTCCATAACTTTGTCTTCTTGCTGTGATCAACATAAAGTAATCACATACAATCCTGAGAATACTGGAAAAATCAATAAGAGCAGCTTTTCCTTACTTGGTAGCTGTGATTAAATCTAGAAAAGTTGATAATAGACAGCATTAGTAGTGGGTAGCAAAGACCCTTAAAATAATCAAGATTTGTATTCTCTTACTCCAAAACAAGAACTATGCCCCGTCGTGATGACATTAAAAAAATTCTACTATTAGGGTCAGGCCCAATAGTGATTGGACAAGCTTGTGAATTTGACTACTCTGGAACCCAGGCTTGTAAAGCGTTACGAGAAGAAGGTTATGAAGTAGTGTTGGTGAACTCCAACCCTGCCACTATTATGACCGATCCGGAAACAGCCGATCGCACCTACATTGAACCACTCACACCCGAATTAGTCGCAAAAGTAATCGCCAAAGAACGCCCCAACGCCTTGTTACCAACAATGGGAGGACAAACCGCTCTTAACATTGCTGTAACTTTGGCAAAAAGTGGAGTGTTGGAACAGTATAATGTTGAGTTAATCGGTGCAAAGTTACCAGCAATTGAAAAAGCCGAAGACAGAAAACTGTTTAACGACGCCATGGCTAAGATCGGCGTCAAGGTGTGTCCGAGTGGAACAGCTTCATCACTAGAAGAAGCAAAAGCGATCGCCCACCGCATCGGTACTTATCCTTTAATTATTCGTCCTGCTTTTACCTTGGGTGGTACTGGTGGTGGAATTGCTTACAACGAAGAAGAATTTGCGGAAATGGCCCAAACAGGAATTGATGCTTCGCCTGTATCGCAAATTCTGATTGACCAATCTCTGCTGGGTTGGAAAGAATACGAACTAGAAGTTATGCGTGATTTAGCAGATAACGTGGTGATTATCTGCTCAATTGAAAACCTAGATCCAATGGGTATCCATACTGGAGACTCGATTACCGTCGCCCCAGCCCAAACCCTCACCGATAAAGAATATCAACGGCTGCGGGATATGGCAATTAAAATTATCCGCGAGATTGGCGTAGAAACTGGTGGTTCTAATATTCAGTTTGCCGTCAATCCTGTGGATGGGGAAGTAGTTGTAATTGAAATGAACCCTCGTGTTTCTCGTAGTTCGGCTTTGGCGAGTAAAGCAACTGGTTTCCCCATCGCCAAAATGGCAGCCAAGTTAGCTGTCGGTTACACTTTGGATGAAATTAAAAATGACATTACAAAGAAAACTCCTGCTTCCTTTGAACCAACGATAGATTACGTAGTCACCAAAATACCCCGGTTCGCTTTTGAAAAGTTCCCCGGTTCTGAACCAGTACTAACCACACAAATGAAGTCCGTAGGGGAAGCAATGGCTATGGGACGGACATTTAACGAATCTTTCCAAAAAGCCTTGCGTTCTCTGGAAACAGGACGCGCCGGTTGGGGATGCGACATCAAAGAAAAACTCCCCAGTGGTGAACAAATTCGCGCCCAACTACGAACACCAAACCCTGAGCGCATTTTTGCTGTACGCCATGCGATGCAATTAGGATTAAGTATTGAAGAAATCTACGAATTAACCGGGATTGATCCTTGGTTCCTCGACAAAATGCAGGAACTATTGGAAATCGAGAAATTCCTGAAGCGGACGCCATTATCAACCTTGACAAAAGATCAGATGTATGCAGTGAAACGTCAAGGATTTAGCGATCGCCAGATTGCCTATGCCACCAAAACCACAGAAGATGAAGTCAGGGCATACCGCAAACAATTAGGTGTCATCCCGGTGTATAAAACAGTGGATACCTGCGCGGCTGAGTTTGAAGCGTTCACTCCTTACTATTACTCAGCCTACGAAGAAGAAACAGAGATTTTGCCTACTGATAAACCCAAAGTCATGATTTTGGGTGGCGGGCCAAACCGGATTGGTCAGGGAATTGAATTTGACTATTGTTGTTGTCATGCAGCCTTTGCACTCAAGAACGCAGGCTATGAAACAATTATGGTCAACTCTAATCCAGAAACTGTATCAACAGATTATGACACAAGCGATCGCCTTTATTTTGAACCGCTCACAAAAGAAGATGTACTAAACATCATTGAGGCAGAAAATCCTGTGGGTGTAATTGTGCAGTTTGGTGGACAAACACCATTGAAGTTGGCTGTACCATTGCAGAAATATTTGAAGTCGTCCTTTGTCACTAATAACCAAGAACAAATAACCAAAATTTGGGGTACTTCTCCAGATTCAATTGATATGGCCGAAGACAGGGAACGGTTTGAGAAAATTCTTAAAGAATTAAATATTGCCCAACCAGCAAATGGTATTGCTCGTACTTATGAAGATGCGTTGATTGTCGCCAAACGCATTGGCTATCCTGTGGTAGTGCGTCCTAGCTATGTGTTGGGAGGTAGAGCCATGGAAATAGTCTACTCCGATACAGAGTTAGAGCGCTACATGACCTTTGCGGTGCAAGTAGAACCAGAACACCCAATTTTAATCGATAAGTTTCTGGAAAATGCGATCGAAGTAGACGTAGATGCGATCGCAGATCACACAGGTAGAGTCGTTATTGGCGGAATAATGGAACACATTGAGCAAGCAGGTATCCACTCCGGAGACTCGGCGTGTTCTTTACCTACTATTTCCCTACCAGGAGCAGTTCTTGATCAGATTCGTCAGTGGACAGTGCAATTAGCACAAGCATTAAATGTCGTAGGGCTGATGAATATTCAATTTGCTGTGGCTGCTGCTCAAACTGAATCGCCCCAAGTATACATTTTAGAAGCTAATCCCCGTGCTTCTCGGACTGTGCCATTTGTTTCTAAAGCTACAGGTGTACCTTTGGCAAAACTGGCATCCTTAATTATGTCAGGTAGGACTTTGGAGGAACTTGGCTTTACACAAGAAATCATACCATCCCATATTGCCGTGAAGGAGGCTGTATTACCATTCAACAAATTCCCCGGTACTGATACCATACTTGGCCCAGAAATGCGTTCTACTGGTGAAGTTATGGGTATAGACAGTGACTTTGGACGCGCCTTTGCCAAGGCAGAATTAGCTGCTGGCGAACGCTTACCCTTAAGTGGTACTGTGTTTGTCTCAATGAACGATCGCGACAAAGCAGCAGCAGTACCAGTAGTCAAAGAATTTATCGATTTAGGCTTTACCGTCATGGCTACTGACGGTACACGGCGTGTTCTCCATGAACATGGTCTAGAAGTAGAGTTGGTATTAAAACTCCACGAAGGACGCCCCCATGTGTTGGATGCAATTAAAAATCACAAAATTCAACTAATTATTAACACACCTTCTGGAGAAGAAGCCCAAAGCGACGCTAGGCTGATTCGCCGTACAGCCTTAGCTTATAAAATCCCCATTATCACTACTATTGCTGGCGCCAAAGCCACCGTTGCTGCGATCCATTCTCTGCAAAACACAACCTTAGATGTTAAAGGTATCCAAGATTATTGCATGGTTTCATAGGGGATAGGGGATAGGGGATCGGAGATTGGAAGGGAGACAAGGGAGACAAGGGGAGCCACTGCGTTGCGCGGGTTCCCCGCGTTGTAGCACGTGGCGTGGACAAGGGAAGAATAAACACCAATGCTTCATCCCCAATCCCCTATCCCTTAGCCATGATCAGCGCTTTTAATAAAAATTTAACAATTATATAGGCAGATGATTATAGTTATTATTGAGTTTGATTAAGAAAAATTAGAAAAAATTCTTGCCCTTGCTAGAGTTATGGAATAAGCTTGTAGATACGGTTTCAAAAAAATCACTTAGCTGAAGTTAATAAAAATAACACACGATTCCAGTCTGTACGATAGTCAAAAAATTATCATAAATGTTACAATGCTTAATAACATAACAGTCGCAAAATATTTTACAAAATACCATCTTTATGACTGTGGATACTTGTGCATAAAAAAAAGTAATTGTAGTCTTTAACAACTGAGAACAAATCAGAACTATCAGTCGTCCTCATCTTACCGTGCGTGTAAATAGCAGCGTAAATCCAAAATCAATTGACTGGGTAGATACTCAGCCACAAACATCTATCAAATACCCCACTTCCAAACCAAGAATTACAAAAGAGTAGTGCCATGAAGACCGCTCAGACAGCTACAGACCTAGTGCGGACTTACCTACGTGAAATTGGTCGCGTGCCATTGTTAACACACGAGGAAGAGATTTTCTATGGCAAACAGGTGCAGCGAGCAGTAGCCTTACGCGAAGTTAGAGAGTTACTAGAGCACCAGTTAGGTCGTGAACCAACACTAGAAGAATGGGCGACAGCGACGCATTTAGAAGTCACAGAATTAGATAAAGCGATCGCTGATGCTGAAATTGCTAAACGCAGGATGGTTGAAGCTAATCTGCGACTGGTGGTTTCTGTGGCGAAAAAGTATATCAAGCGCAACGTTGATTTGCTGGACTTAATCCAAGAAGGTAGTATTGGGATGCAGCGCGGTGTCGAGAAATTTGACCCTACCAAAGGTTATAGATTTTCTACCTATGCTTATTGGTGGATACGTCAAGCCATAACTCGTGCGATCGCCGAAAAAGGCCGGACTATTCGCTTGCCCATTCACATTACCGAAAAACTAAATAAAATCAAAAAAGCACAGCGTCAATTATCCCAAAAATTAGGACGCGCTCCTTCGGTTTCAGAATTAGCACAAGAATTAGAATTAACCCCCAAACAAGTACGAGAGTATCTAGAAAAAGCACGTGTACCTCTGTCTCTCGATATACGCTTGGGAGATAATTATGATACCGAACTAGGAGAAATGCTAGAAGATCCAGGAGCATCCCCAGAAGATTTCGTCACCCAGTCTTCCTTATCTGGTGACTTAGAAGTTCTCATGGCAGATCTCACACCACAACAACGGGAAGTAATATCCTTACGCTTTGGTTTAAATGACGGACACGCCCTGACTCTAGCTAAGATCGGCGAAATACTCAACATCAGCCGCGAACGAGTACGACAAATCGAACGGGAAGCCCTAACTAAACTCCGCAAATCTAAACTTAGTATCAATGAATATTTAGCAAGTTAGTAGGGAGAGCAGCAGTACTTTGCTTTGAAACTGTCATAGACGCAAGCGACTACTTACTCTATGGGAAGTGGAGTAAAATAGTCGCTTTGCGTCTCTACCTTCAAGCGTAGTGAGTCTAAGCCTCTACTAGATACTATGGTGATACTTTCCGCTTAATTTGGTACGGTTACACCCACTGTCAACACAAATTCAGCCTGTTACATTAGTTTGCAGAAGCACACAACAGCAATACTAAAGTTAAACAGATGATTCATTATCTGTGATTAAGGTTTATAAAAAATCAGTTTGCCTGCTGTTGTGGTAACACAGGAGGAAAGACGTGAACAACCCATCTAATAAAGTCTCAGAATTTTTTAACGGTGAGTCAGAAACTGAGAACTTTCTCTGGCAGTATGTTAAATCATTGACTCCAGATACCGTTACCCAGCTATCTAAACCTAGTTCTCCTGAAGTATTTCAGGTTATGGAACGGAATATCATCGGGCTTTTGGGTAATTTACCACCTGAACACTTTGGCATTACTATTACCACTAGCCGTGAAAGTCTCGGTCGTCTGCTAGCATCTGCGATGATGAGCGGTTACTTCTTGCGTAATGCTGAACAGAGAATGAACTTTGAATTGGCGCTCCAAAGTACAGAAGTCAACAACCATGAAGTTGAATAGCATTCAAAATTAGCTATTACAAAAAGTAAATAGAGCAAATAAGTTGATTTCAGGCTTTGTCCTAGCCACAATCAGCTAATGAACTAAATAATAAGATAGCTGGGTGTAATCAGCCTCTGAAATAAGACTACTGAAAAGTTAATATACAAATTGTCTTAAAATACAGACTCGGCAAAAATTTATTTATTTGTCGAGTTTTGTTTTTGGTATTTGTCGTTAGTACCAAACAACCCACCACCAACTACTATGCTATGAACGAAACTAATTGGATTCCACCTCATAAAATTATAGGTGTTGCCGTAATTTGGAATGACCAGGGACAAATTCTCATTGATCGCCGCCGTCAAGAAGGCGCGATGGGTGGATTATGGGAATTTCCGGGAGGTAAAATCGAGCTTGATGAGACTATCGAAGAGTGCATTCAACGCGAAATTAAAGAAGAATTAGGAATAGTGGTTGAAGTTGGTGAACACCTCATCACTATTGATCATACCTACACCCAAATCCGCGTTACTCTCACAGTACATCATTGCCGCCTCATACAAGGAGTTCCCCAGCCAATAGAATGCGATGAAGTACGTTGGGTGAGTGTTGATGAATTAGAGGCTTTTGCTTTTCCAGAAGCAAATATCCAAATTATTTCTGCATTGCGAAAGTGGGAAAATAGGGAAGTGTAATTCAGTTATCAGTTATCAAATTCTATTACTCACTGTTAACCGTTAACTGTTAACTGATTCCTAACCACTAACTACTTTATATACACTGGTAAAGTAAAGTGAAACCATGCGCCGTTACTGGGTGAAGAATCTACCCATATTTGACCATAGTGGGCGCGGATAATGCGTTGGCACAAACACAGACCAATACCGTAGCCTTCTTTACTTTCATCTCGTTCGAGACGAAAATGGTTTTCAAAAATGCGATCGCGATTTTCTTCAGGTATGCCAGGCCCTGTATCACCAATACTAAATTGAACTTTTTGGGTTGTACGGTGCAGTCCAGCAACTGTAATTATACCACCTTCTGGCGTATATTTAATAGCATTATCCAGGAGATTTATCAATACCTGACGGATACGTTCTGGATCGGCGTAAACTAGGGGTAAATCCTTGGGAATATCCTTTTCAATTTTCAGGGATTTGGCTGTATAGCGATCGCTCAATTCTTCCAAGACATCCAAGCAAAGTTGTCCCAAATTCGTTTTTTGTGGCTTAACCGGAAATTCTCTTTCGTTGTTTTTACGACCTACTTGCAAAAGGTCAGTAATCATACGATCTATAATACGAGCTTGGTTACGGGCTTGTTTGAATAAGTTATTTGTCATTGTCGGCGTTAGCCGCTCAAAACCAGCTTTCTCTGGATTATAGTTGGCTTGGAGAGTCTCTATAGCGAGAGCATTGGCTGTTAGAGGATTGCGGAGGTCATGGGCTAACATAGCAATTACCCTGTCTTTAAATTGCAATTGCTCTTCGAGTTGCTCCTTCTCTTGTTTTAAGCGAAAAACTTCATCTGACAGGTGCAGAAGTTCCGCAGATAGAGCAATTGAACGAATAGAGGATTTAGATGCTGAGGTGGTGCGACCATTATCCTCGGTATTTTCTTGCAGGTCACTCTGTAACTTTATATAAGCATCTACTGCAACTTGCCAGCGAGACCACCAATTTTTAAGCTGTGTAACTATATTACTACCAGCCAGAATATGTCGAGGTTCTGGGTGAATTTTAATCAAAGCTGGTGTCGCTACCAGTTTAAAATGTTCAGCCAAATAGGGTTGTTGTCCGACATCCACAATTTGCAGTTCAAACTTGTAGTCGGTCTGTAATTCTTTCAAATACGCACGAATTCGCTGGACTTGCTGTCGAGACTTTGGTCGTCCATCGACAAAAAGTAACAACTGTAGTGGAGCTTCAGAATAAATGGGCTGATCCTGGGAAGCTTGCATGTAATCGTGTTTTAGCACTGGTAGCAGACCGACGACGCTGATAGAGAAAGTAAAATCGATTGGCGTGTGTCGATGATAATGATCTTTGTTTGTTTTTAATTTAATATCTTTTTTAGATTTTTCATACTCCAATTCTCTATAGGTTTTTGAGATGAAATATGTCTTTTTCAATCATTGGCGTTACCCTTGCTTTAGCCTAGTTTTTTTCTTGACAAGACTTGTGAAATAAGTCTGAGTCGCGATTTTCGCTGAATCCAATATATCTCGCCAAGATTACATGTATTTTTTTATACAGTAAGTTATTGACTGTGATTAGAACAGACAACTTCAGGAATATAAACTAAGATAAGGCGATCGCACCACTAAAAACATCAGTCTAACTGTGAATTACACAGCTAGATTAAGCACAAACTAAAACCGCATTTTCCCAATACATCATTTCAAGATTCTTAGGAAAAAATTACCAAGTTTAACTGCTTTGTCGGTAAAATACCAAAACAGTTACTGATGGGTTTTTAGTTGCGCTTTAACGCCGACGACAAAATCGACAAACTACTCTAGCCACACAGTACTATCAACTTTTTTTGGCATGGCTAGAACTGCTAATTTCTTGATTTTGGTTTATCTAGCTTACCACCTTCAGCCAATAGTTTTAGCGATCACTGGCCTCAAACTACAAGCGATCGCTTTACTTTTCTATAAATTGGGTAAAGCAAACGCGGCTTTAATTCCAGCTTAACACTTTCGAGTCAGGGATTGGGCATGGGGGATTGGGGATTGGGGATTGGTTATGCAACCTGCACCCTTCTCCCTTGTCTTCCTTGTCCACGCCACGTGCTACAACGCTCTTAACCCGCGCAACGCAGTGGCTCCCCTTCTCCCCTTGTCCCTGATTCCCGATCTTCAATCCCCTTTCTTCATCAAATACGCTAGGGTAGAAATTGACACTCAATTTTTAATTTCCTGTGCTGTACTTTCAACGTTCAGCTGTCCTTCTCAGTTTGGCAGTTTTACTCACTTCACTCACGGCCTGTGCCAATAGTAATATTGGTAAAAGCCTTGAGCAATCTTTGGCAGCAGATTCTCGGCTGAAAGATAACCCAGTAATTTTTGGTGCTAATCAAACGCCTAATGGCGATCGCCAGAACTCCAACCAATCTATCCAACCAACAGTCCAGTTACCAGCTGATTTTCCCAAAGATATCCCCATTTATCCAAACGCCCAAATACAGGAAGTGTCTGCTGGGACTGACTCAGAGAACAAAATATCAACTCGCTGGTTAAGTTCTGATCCTAGCAATTTCATCGCTAGCTTTTATCGTAGTCAGTTGCAAAATAATAATTGGCAGATTTCCCAACAGTCAACTGATGATCAAAGCGGTACTTTTACCGCAACACGCGATGATTTACAATTGACGATTTCTATTAAACCTCAATCAGTCACTAACGCTGCACCCAATCAACCGCAAACAGCCACCGAATTACTCATTGAATACCAGCCAAACTCCAAAACAACAGCTCAAGCTACCCCAACTCCTAGCAATCAAATTACTAGTAGTGATACTGCTCCTCAACCAGGTGAGCCGCAGTTTATCGGCCCGGTACAATCAGAAGGCTCAGTCAGCCAAGCAAATGATAGTTCTAACACTAGTAACTCTACATCAACAGCAATATCTGGTACTCAAGAATTTAGTGACTTAAACAAAGCACCCCAAGAATTGCAAAAGTACATTCAAGATGTTGCTCGTTTGGGTATTTTGTCTGTAGAGTCTCAAGGTACGAAAAATAATTCTACTACTACAACCAATCTATTTGAACCTAACAAAAATATCACCCGTCGAGAATATGCTCGTTGGTTAGTGGCTGCTAATAATGCTATGTATGCCAATATTCCATCTAAACAGATTCGCTTGGCATCAGAAAACGTGCAACCAGCTTTTAGTGATGTACCAAAAACAGATCCAGATTTTGCAGCTATTCAAGGATTAGCGGAAAGTGGTTTATTTCCTAGTCTTTTATCTGGTGATTCTACACAAGTTTTATTTCGTCCAGATGCACCTTTGACACGCGAACAATTACTTACATCAAAAGTTCCTTTAGATATCCGTCAAGCTTTACCTACTGCTAGTGTGAGTTCAGTCAGTCAGACTTGGGGCTTTCAGGATGCAGCAAAAATTGACCCCAAAGCATTACGGGCGATATTGGCTGATTTCCAAAATGGAGAACAGTCTAACATCCGTCGAGTGTATGGCTACACCACACTTTTCCAACCGAAAAAACCAGTAACTCGTGCCGAAGCGGCAGCAGCATTGTGGTATTTTGGTACTCAAGGTGAAGGTATGTCAGCAACCGATGCCCTGAAATTAACGCGATCGCCCCAGTAGTCCGTCAAACCAATATGGTATTGGCATTACTCAAAGTAATAATAATTCTATTGAGACCAAACTGCTGAAAATATTTTGCACAGTTTCCAGCAGCTATCTGTTTTTTCTTGTAAAGCAAATCCTTATAATTACTTGAGTTGTTTATAAATAGTATTAAAACTTGCTTTTTAATCTCTTAACGTTCATTTTCTCTCAAGATTATTTGTAATAATTGCTTTTGTGCTTGACTGAAAAAGCCTTTTGCTGGCATATTACTCTGTGACTGGAAATTCTCCACCCTTGATAATATGCAATTAATTGGTGTGATCGTTTATAAATTTAAGCACAAAATTAGCATCAAAAAAGAAATCATAACAGCAGGATTTTTGATCCTATCTTTTATGTCACCGCTTAAATCTTTGGCTGCAGCAAAGATTAGTAAAATTTATGTATTTGGTGATAGTCTTTCTGACGCTGGCAACTTTTACAATGTCTCAAAATCCTATATTCCACCAAGTCCACCCTACTATAAAGGACGTCTTTCTAATGGCAAAGTATGGGTAGAATATCTTGGAGATGAACTAGGATTGTCCCCAACTTTATTTACTGACTTAAAAAATAGTACTCCCAGCGAAGGTATTAATTATGCCTTTGCAGGAAGTAGTTCTGGTTTGGGTAATGCTACAGTTCCGAAATCTCTATTACCAGGAGTGCTTGGGCAAGTTGGCTTATTTACACGCTATTTACGAGAAAGCAATCAACAAGCTGATCCAGATGCACTTTATATCGTTTGGGGCGGTGGCAATGATTATGTTTTTGGTGGCGCTACTGATGTCACCCAAACAATTACAAATTTATCAAGATCAGTGGCACTGCTTGCCCTAGCAGGTGCTAAAAATATCATGGTGATTAACTTAGCGGATTTAGGCAAACTTCCTTTAACATCAAATAAGCCGAATTCTGCTCAATTAACTACTTTGACTCAAAAGCATAATACGGCATTGGCAGCAAGTTTAAATACTTTGAGTTCAATTCCTGGCGTTAATATTATTCCTGTTGACATCAATTCCCTATTTATAAAGCTGCAAACTTCCCCTAGCCAATTTGGTTTAACCAATGTGACTGATGCTTATTTATTGTGTAACTTTGAGGATATTCTTCAAGGAAATGTGAATATATGCGGTAGTCAAAGTGGAAATTCCGATGAGTATTTATTTTGGGACAGTATACATCCTACAACACGTGTCCACAACTTCGTAGCACAAACAGCACTCGAAGCGTTGAATGAACAGCCTCTATCTACATATTGGTATCAGGAATCTGGGAATTTGCAGCTTGTAGAACAGCAGCTTATTCCAAAAAATCGGGTTCTTGCCGGACAATCATTTCATACAAAGGTTGAAAACTAAACCAGCCCATGTAATGAGAACCTACCTGGCTTTGTGCTATGTCGGCGTACTCATGTTTAATTGGCTCTGGTTTACCAGCTGCTTCTGCTAATAATTGGGCTTGACAGGTACGTTCCATTGTGATGAACCACCATGCAGCCTCATCAACTGAATGACCGACTGTGAGCAAGCCGTGATTTTTGAGAATGACGGCTTTATTATTACCTAGAGTATGAGCAATGCGTTTACCCTCTTCCAGTTCCAGAACCACACCAGTATAATCATCAAATAAGCTGTGATCTTGGTAGAACATGCAAGCATCTTGGGTAAGGGGGTCAAGCAGGCGACCCAGGCTAGACCAGCTTTTGCCATAGAGTGAGTGAGCATGAGCTGCTGCAACCACATCAGGACGGGCTACATGTACTTGGGAATGAATTGTAAAAGCTGCTTGATTGACGGGGCGATCGCCTACAATTACATCACCTCGATGGTTAACTAAAATCAGGTCACTGACTCGAATTAAACCAAAGTGCATACCAAAAGGGTTAACCCAAAAGCAATCCAATTGTTCTGGATCACGAGCAGTAATATGACCTGCAATACCTTCATCAAACCCAAAACGAGAAAATAAGCGAAACGCCGCCGCTAACCGTTGCTTGCGATGTAGACGTTCTTCTTCAAGTGTAGAAAAAACTGGGGGTTGGGGAAGATTAGGTTGCTCGACAGAGATAGCTTGCATTTTGCCCACCTAATATTATGATTGTTTGAATTCAAAAGCTTATATACTCTGAGTATACTTATGTGGGATTACGACCACTTATTCAAAATAATTGCAGAATTGGTAATGCACCACTCTCCTAGTGGTGTTGAAACAGAAATTAACCAATATTTGATGCAGAGATTTACAGACTTGGGAGTCAAAGCTTGGTGCGATCGCGCTGATAACATTATTGCCAAAATACCCGGTAAAAATCCTGACCGAGCGATCGCCATCACTGCTCACAAAGATGAAATTGGTGGAATCGTGAAAACCATTGGCGAACAAGGTAAAGTCGAAGTCCGCAAACTCGGTGGTGCATTCCCGTGGGTTTATGGTGAAGGTGTTGTGGATTTACTGGGAGATCATGCAACTATCAGTGGTATTCTCAGTTTTGGTTCGCGTCATGTTTCCCACGAATCACCACAAAAAACCCAGCAAGAAGATACTGCTGTAAAATGGGAAGATGCTTGGATTGAAACAAAATGTACTACTGCCGAATTAGAAGCAGCTGGTATTCGAGCGGGAACTAGAATGGTGATTGGTAAGCATCGCAAGCATCCAATTCGGCTAAAAGACCATATTGCCAGTTATACATTAGACAATAAAGCCTCTGTAGCAATTTTGTTAGCTCTGGCAGAAAAGATTACACAACCAGCAGTTGATGTATATTTGGTTGCATCAGCAAAAGAAGAAGTAGGAGCAATTGGGGCGCTTTACTTTACTCAAAACCAGTGTTTGGATGCCTTAATTGCTTTAGAGATTTGTCCTTTATCATCAGAATACCCCATTGAAGACGGCAAGAGTCCTGTGATTTTGTCTCAAGATGCCTATGGGATGTATGATGAAACTCTCAATGGACAATTACACCAATCTGCCAAACAATTAAATATACCAGTGCAACTTGCAATCTTAAATGGTTTTGGTAGCGATGCTTCTATTGCGATGAAATTTGGTCATGTCGCCCGCGCAGCATGTTTAGCCTTCCCCACACAAAATACCCACGGATACGAAATTGCTCACTTAGGAGCGATCACCAACTGTATTGATTTGTTACAAGTCTTTTGTGAAACCCAATCAATTGACAATTGACCAATGACTATTGTACAGACGCGTAGACGCTCGTAAGAGTAGAATCGCGTCTCTAATGACCAATGACCAAAATTCTCTACAATAATCCCAGAGTGCTTGATAAAAGGTGTCAGCAAACAAATGCCTAAGACCGTCGCCGATGTAATGAGTCGTGACCCCATTTTAGTCCGACCCGAAACTCCTTTGAAGGAAGCTATCCAAATTCTGGCAGAACGACGCATCAGTGGTCTACCTGTTGTAGATGACGCCGGGAAATTGGTCGGTATTATCTCGGAAACTGATTTAATGTGGCAAGAAACAGGAGTCACGCCTCCGGCGTATATTATGTTTCTTGATAGCGTGATCTATTTAAAAAACCCAGCTACATATGATCGCGATTTGCACAAAGCTTTGGGACAAACCGTTGGGGAAGTGATGAGTAAACACCCCATCACTGTCTCTCCTGACAAAAGCTTAAAAGAAGCAGCCAAAACGATGAGCGATCGCAGCGTTCATCGTTTACCAGTTCTTGACAGCGAGGGTCAAGTAATTGGTATTCTTACCCGTGGCGATGTCATTCGAGCAATGGCCGCAGGTCAAGATTAGTCATTAGTCTTTTGTCATTGGTCATTAGTTCTTTGACAAATGACAAATTTTAAAAAAGTGAGATAAATAAATGAGTGTTAATCCTGAATCTGTAAAACAATTACTGATTTCTGAGGATTTGGGCGATCGCTTACGAGCAGTGAATCAAATTCGCGAACTAGAACCAACAATTGGTTTTGAGTTAATTCAAAATGCTATCAATGACAGCAATTCCCGTGTTCGCTACTCAGCGGTTAGTCAGTTTGATACGTTGGGCGGGCAAGATTTAGATTTATCTTTGAGTTTATTACGCGATCGCTTGCTCAATGATCCAGAACCAGATGTCCAAGCAGCAGCAGCAGACTGTTTGGGTGCTTTGAAGCTCAAAGCAGCTTTTGAAGATTTGCAGCAGCTTTACGAAACAAGCAACGAATGGATCGTCAAGTTTAGCATTATCGCTACTTTAGGAGAATTGGGTGAGCCGCGATCGTTTGACTTACTCCAACAGGCGCTTTCCTCAGACAATGAGTTAGTGCAAACTGCTGCGATTAGTTCTCTTGGTGATTTGGGAAATACACAAGCAATTCCACTTTTAGCTCCCTACGCGACAAATCTAGATTGGCAAATTCGCTATAGAGTTGCACAAGCTTTAGGTCGTCTCAAAGGAACAGACGCCAAAAATATATTAGAAACATTGACAAATGATGAAGTAGAAATTGTTGCAACAGAAGCACGAAAATCTTTAGAAAGTTTCTAAGTTCAGACTTGTCTTAAAAATCAGTCTAGATGTGTAAGGGAAGTGACAACATAACGGTTCACGTATTCGTGAACCAATTTTTTTATAAAAGATTTGTTTCATACGTATATTCTTCATAAATTAATCTATAAAATTTTTTAAATCAAGGGGTTAATACCATTCAAAATCTCTTGTTTTTGTAATTGGGTATTATTTATTCAGTTTTAAGTATTCTAAAAAACATTAAAATTCAGTATTTTTCCTAAAATT
This sequence comes from Fischerella muscicola SAG 1427-1 = PCC 73103, assembly GCF_000317245.1. GTDB lineage: Bacteria > Cyanobacteriota > Cyanobacteriia > Cyanobacteriales > Nostocaceae > Pelatocladus > Pelatocladus muscicola_A. The sequence continues at coordinate 3,044 of NZ_AJLJ01000496.1, read as the reverse complement.
TTTCTCAAAATCAAGAATAAGTAAATGTTCTGATTTTTAGATGACAATTACTCGGATACGGAAATAACATACGGTTATGTTTCAGAACAAACACATAAGTTTGTTTCTAATATCCGAAATCATCCTTAGTTATTTCCAAGAAATCATGCAAAAAATCTCTGCTTTAACAAAAACACTTATAGCATTATCTGTTGGTTTAGGTATTGCTGCTGCTACACCTTCAGCTAAAGCTGCTTCCTTAGTTCCTCAGCAAGAAGGAGAAGTACAAACTAACCTTGGATGTCTTGATCCAACTAAATGTATCAGCACAAATTCAATAGGTTACACAGTTACAAGTTTAGATTACGATGGGGCTGGAGGTTATGGTCTTAGCCGATTATTTGTAGATAGCAGGACTACTTCCAATACCTATCAAGGACAAGGTCTAAAAGTTAGTTTTGGGACAAAAGATGCAGGTACAAACCCAGCATTAAGCGAATATTGGTTCCGTCCTGTAGCAATTACAGAAAGTGGTAAGTTACCTGAAGGTGGTCAATTAGAAGTCGGTCGCTTCTTATTTAATTTTACAGAAGAAATGTCGGAAGTAAGTTTAGATTTTTTTGATGTGGAAGATTTAGGTACTGCTATCTTGCGAATAAATGGTCAATCAGTTAGTAATTTGAACGTACCTGCTGGAAAAAATAACAAAATCCAGTCATTGACTCTTTCTAATGTCAAGTCTTTTGAAGTGCAGTTGGGTAACGCCTATTCTGGCAAATTCAAAACAGGTGATGGTGTTGATCTTAGAGGTACAGTGGTTCCCAAACCAGTACCAGAACCAGGAAACATTCTAGGTTTAGGTGCTTTGTTAGTAGTAGGTATATTTAGTTTGCAACAACGCAAAAAAACTGCAACAGTAGCTTAGATATTGATTATGAGATTATATAATCAGTGAACTACTGCACAAACATTTACTATTTACTCACCGCGTGATTTCTCTAGAAACCCGGTTTCTTAACTTTCCGAAACCGGATGTCCACAATCAATTAAAGTTCTCCTATTAGCTCATTAGACTCAGAAAATGATTGATAGTAAATAAAAAATTCATAATTTAGACATTTATTTTTTTTGATTTCTCCTTCTGTTTAATCTGATTGAGTAGGTAGAGTAAATAAGCCCAGCACTTATTTACTTTAAACTACTCTTTTTTTATGAGAAAGTTGTGAAAATTGAGTTTTCATAACCCCAACTTTTTAAAGAAGTCGGAGTTATTGTTGTTCACTAATTATTACTCTACGAAAAGATACTTGCGTATCCTTTGTAGTAGACTGCTGTAGTTGCTGTTGCGTCTACATGATTATTTTTATTTCCTAGTTATTAATACGTACATACCTTGTAGATTTACGGAGTTATTTAAGGTATTCATCTGCAAATCAAGAGAATGTAAAATATATTTTTCCTACTACCCATTTCAGCAAGTTATCTATTAGCTTAGTGATGCAATACCGATACATCATCATTTTAATTTTTTTTACGAATTTTATTTAAGGATTGCAGAAGGGGAATCATGCATAAATTTCATTTTTTAGCAGCAATGATGGGAACAGCTTTGGGCTTGGGCGTAATTGCTGGTGCGCCTGCTGCTCATGCTGGTTCTCTCATTCCCACACAAGAAGGTGAAATCAATACTAATCTTGCTTGTCTTGATCCAACTAAATGTCTTAGTACAACTTCACTAGGTTACACAGTTACAAGTTTAGATTTTGATGGGGCTGGTGGATATGCTGCTAGCCGATTATTTGTGGATGATAGAGCCACTTCTAACACCTATCAAGGGCAAGGTTTAAAAGTTAGTTTCGGAACAAAAGATGCAGGTACAAATACAAAAATCAATGAATACTGGTTACGTCCTGTAGCCATTAAAGAAAATGGTAAGTTACCTGAAAATGGTCAATTAGAAGTTGGTCGCTTCTTGTTTGAATTCATAAATGTAATGTCGGAAATAACTCTAGATTTTTTTGATGTGGAAGATATCGGTACTGGCGTTTTGTTAATCAATGGCAAGTCAGTTAACAATATGATGTTGCAAGCTGGAAAGAATAACAATATTCAAGCTTTGACTTTTTACGACGTCAAATCTTTTGAAGTACAGTTGGGTAATGGTTATTCTCAGAAGTTTCCCAAGTATGGTGATGGTGTGAACTTATCTGGAATCAAGGGAACACCAAAAGCTGTACCGGAAGCGGGAACAACTTTTGGCTTGGGTGCTTTGGCGATCGCAGGTATGTTTGGCTTACGGCAACGTAAAAAGATTTTACCAGTAGGCTAAAAGTAAGAGCTTATTTATAAAGTAAATATTAAGTAGGGTGTGTTACGGCTATGCAAGGATTTTGGAGTTTGAGAGAGTTAAGATTAGCCGTAACGCACCATCTTTCTCGGTGCGTTAAGCGTTGCTATAACGCACCCTACAATTTAAGGTTTACTTTATAAATCGTCTCTAATACTGTTTTAGCTGCTGAATACATCAGCAGCTTTTATTAACCAAATACTTGTGGCCAAGTATTGATTAGGAAAAACACAACTGCTGCGATCGCTAATAACCCCTGAATTAAATTTCCGACGACTGTACCAACTACAATTCCTATACCAGCTTTTACTGCGATCGCAAAATCTCTTCGGTAGATTAATTCACCGATGATTGCTCCTACTAGAGGGCCAAACAGTATTCCTAAGAGTGGCCCTCCTACAGGCAAAGCTGGTAATAATCCTAAAAAACCAGCTATTAAACCAATAATTGCACCTATTTGTCCCCATTTACTAGCGCCTGCTTGTTTTGCACCTAAATAACCAGCTAATAAATCTACGCCAATACTCAGAATTAAAACTATAGCTGTGACAATCAATGGCGCACTAATAGCAGCAAAAGAACCTTTGATAAATCCCCAAATAATAATAGCTATTAATATTAAACTGGCACCTGGCAAAGCTGGAACTACAGAGCCAATAATACCCACAACCATTAAGGCAATTAGTAATAAATAAACTATTTGCATAAATAATATAGG
>NZ_AJLJ01000495.1 GCF_000317245.1 Fischerella muscicola SAG 1427-1 = PCC 73103 | reverse complement strand
TATATATTATTAGTTGTTAGTTGTTGGTTGTTGATTAACCATATCTAATACCCAACACTCACGCCCTTTTCCTAAATTTTTAATTTTTCATTGTTTACTCCCCATTGTCTCACTTAGGGTGACAGCTAACTTATCAGCAATTCCAGCGATCCAGTTTTCATCTTGTTTAGTATAGCTGCGAGGAGCATTTGCTCCTAAAATCAAAACGCCTTCTTTCCCAATTGGTTGACAAATTACTCCTTGAGTATTTTCTGGCAAATAATCAAATTCTATTTTTCCTGGATAGACTTTTAAGGCAACTAAATAAACAGGCTGTTGTTTTTCTTGCACTCTTTTTAAAATTGGCCCTGGTGTCACCTCTGATTTTGTACCTAAAATTCCTCTTCGCAATAAAACTTTACCTTGATAAAAAACTACAAGCGATCGCGTGACTGTATTAGTCAACAATAAATGCGATGCCCAGGCAAGTTCTGTTTTGATTGTCTGGGGTAAATCAGGAGCAAGTACAAAACCTTCTTCTCCAATTAGTTCTACTGCATCAGGCGATCGTGGTTGTACTTGCTGCCAAAGTAAACCCGTCAAAATCAATATTCCACTCAAAATAACACCCAAGACATCTGCACGAGCTTGAGACTCTGTGATTTCTGGTGTCAGCAAACGGTTAGTTAACAAAAGCACAGCGCCTAACCCCCCCACAACAATAGGTAGACGCCGCAAAATACGGTTCGGATCGGATTTAGCCATGCTTGATCAATGCTGAAAAGTCAACAGTCAAGAGTCATTTCCCTTTGTGTTTCTTGCTCCCTTGTCCCCCCTGTCTCCCTTGTCCTCCTTCCCTTCCCTAGAAGCTTACTCTTCTCCCGGTTCTATAATCCGTTGAAAAAGATAACCAGTACCTCTGGCTGTCAAAATCAATTCTGGGTTACTAGGATCATCCTCTAATTTTGCCCGTAGACGAGAAATATGTACATCTACTACGCGGGTATCTACATGGCGTTCTGGTGTATACCCCCAAACCTCTTGCAAAATTTCTGAACGAGAGAAGGCCTCTCCAGAACGGCTCACTAGCAGTTCTAGCAAGCTAAATTCCATTCCTGTCAAGCGAATACGCTCATCACCTTTGTAGACTTGTCGCTTGTTGGTATCAATTTTGATATTTCCAACATGAATCACTCCAGAACTGGGAATACCAGAAGCACTGTTTTTATCTACCCGCCGCAATACTGAACGAATTCGAGCTTCGAGTTCTTTGGGTGAAAAAGGTTTAACTACGTAATCATCAGCACCTAGTTCAAGACCAGTAATTCGGTCAGCAACGTCCCCCAAGGCTGTTAACATAATAATCGGGACATCTGATTCCTTACGCAATTCTTGACAGACGCCGTAGCCATCGAGCTTAGGCATCATCACGTCCAAAACCACCAAATCAGGGTCAGTCTTGCGGAAAGTATCCAAAGCTTCTTCGCCGTCGCCAGCAGTTACAACATCATAACCAATCATCGACAGTCGAGTTTCCAAAATTCGGCGAATGCTGGCTTCGTCATCTACTACCAGAATTTTTTCTTTATGACTTTCCAAGCTAATCAACGCTCCTTAACTAAAAATTTTCATGATTAAATTTTCATACCATAATATTAAGATATCATTCCAATTATTCCGTTGGAAAAAGCTGTAACTACTTCTATTATTGGATTTTTGTTTTTCTGAAGAATTAAGAAAAAATTAAGATTATTTAATAATATTTAAGAATGCCAAAGCCGAAAACTTATTACGTTTGTAACCAATGTGGCGCAGAATCTCCACAATGGTTTGGTAAGTGTCCATCTTGCGGCACATATAATTCCTTAGAAGAAGAAATCGCTATTCAGTCCTCAACTGATATTCCAAGTCGGGGGGTGAGTAGTTGGCATTCTCAGCAAGGAAACACTAAATCTGCGAATAAACCAGCAAAGCCACGGGCTTCTTTGAGATTTGACCAAATTAGCGATCGCCAAGTCACACGCTGGCCTTCTGGTTATGGTGAACTAGATCGAGTCCTCGGCGGCGGTGTTGTTCCAGGTTCGATGGTATTAATCGGTGGTGATCCAGGCATAGGTAAATCTACGTTGCTTCTGCAAGTATCAAATGAACTGGCACAGAGATACCGTATCCTCTACGTCTCCGGTGAAGAATCGGGACAACAAGTTAAATTAAGAGCTTCCCGATTGGGTGTTACCAAACCACTCAATGTAGTGAGTAATGGTAATAGTAATGGCAATAGCAATGGCAACGGACATGATCATGATGACACTAACAATACTGAAGTAACTGAAGTAATTGAAGTCACACAAATAACGGAAATAAAAGAAGAAACGCCAAATCCCTCAGACATCACACACATAGAAGGAACAACTGCCGATTTATATGTATTACCGGAAACAGATTTAGAAGAGATACTCAAGGAAGTAGAATCTCTTAAACCCAATTTGACGGTAATTGACAGTATTCAAACAGTCTTTTTCCCTGCTCTGACCTCTGCACCCGGTTCTGTAGCCCAGGTACGGGAATGTACCGCAGCTTTGATGAAGGTGGCAAAGCATGAAGATATTACCATGTTGATTGTCGGACACGTAACCAAAGAAGGAGCGATCGCCGGGCCGAAAGTTTTAGAACACCTCGTAGATACGGTGTTGTATTTTGAAGGCGATCGCTTTGCTTCCCATCGGTTATTACGGACAGTAAAAAACCGCTTTGGTGCTACCCATGAAATCGGTATCTTTGAAATGGTGGAACACGGTTTGCGGGAAGTTTCCAACCCTAGTGAGTTATTTTTAGGCAACCGTGATGATCCGGGGCCTGGGACTGCGATTGTAGTTGCTTGCGAAGGCACACGCCCGATTGTTGTGGAGTTGCAAGCTTTGGTAAGCCCCACTAGTTACGCCTCACCTCGTCGTTCTACCACAGGTGTAGACTACAACCGCTTGGTGCAGATTTTGGCAGTATTGGAAAAGCGGGTAGGGGTTCCCATGTCTAAACTGGATTCCTACGTCGCTTCTGCGGGTGGGTTGAACGTCGAAGAACCAGCAGTAGATTTGGGTGTAGCAATTGCGATCGTCGCTAGTTTCCGCGATCGCGTTGTCGATCCTGGGACTGTATTAATTGGTGAAGTCGGTTTGGGTGGACAAGTGCGCCCTGTGTCACAAATGGAACTGCGGTTAAAAGAAGCCGCGAAGTTAGGATTTAAGCGGGCGATTGTCCCTAAAGGACAAAAGTTTCCCAGTTTGGACATTGAAATTTTGCCAGTTTCTAAAGTAATAGATGCAATTATTGCAGCAATACCACAAGCTTCGTTGGAGGATGAAGATTTAGAACCAGATGAGGAGTAACATTTTTAATTGAATCGAGTAGTACGGACGTGTAGCTAACTGTGCGTCGGTACACTTCTTAGTGGGTATAAAACAAAAAACTTCCAGTTCAAACAATATCTTTCCGTTTCTGTAACAACAGCGCCACAATTAAATAAACTAAGATATGCACACCCAAAATTCCCCAATTTAATCCCAAATTATCCCAATTTGCATTGTACACATCAGACTTTTCAAAAATATCTGTAAGAGAAGGTAAACCTGGGGTATTTTCTGGAACCATTGCATTTACATTGACTAATGTTCCGTAAGCACCAATTGACCATCTACTAATTGTTAGCCAACCTAGTTTAGCTGCTAAACCTGTCATTTTAAATAGCACTCCTGAGAGAATGATTTGAGGAATCATAATCAAGGGAAGAATGCTATTTGCTTCATTTTCTGTTTTGACTAAAGCAGAAATCATTAAACTGAGGCTAACACTTGCTAGAAGGGTTAAAAAGGTAGTAATTCCTAAACCCAAAAACCAAGGTATGAGGTTATATTCTGGGGATTTAAAACCGATTAATACAGCCGCAGTAATTAAGAGAGTTTGTAGCAGTACTAAACTAGAACGAATTGCGACTTTAGAACCCAAATAAGGAATTAAACCTAAGTTAATCAGTCGTTCTCGCGCATAAATCGCTGCTTCTTTGACAATTTCTCTTACGGAACTAGAAAGCCCTACCCAAATTCCTATACAACTAAAGATGAATAGTACTTTGAGTGCTAAAGGCCCTTGGGTGATTTCTGCGGGGTTGAGTTTTTTGAGGGGTGTTTCATCTCGTAATATCCAAGCTGTTAGAGCGATCGCAATTGGCCCTGATACCGACGATAAAATTATACTTGTGCGATCGCGCATCACTAATTGCAGATATCGCTGACTCAACAACACCAGTTGTTTAATGGGAGATATACCTGTGTGAATGCGGTCATCTGCTTTTGATGTACTATCTTTACCAGGCTTTAAGTGTGATTTTACGTATTTTTGGCATTCTGGTGATCTTTCATATTTCTGTGACCAATGATCAACCGTTGATGCAACGTCTTTGCCATTGCTGCCTTGATCGAGTTTGATATATATATCTGAAAAGTATTTTAAGTCTTCTGAAGGCATTTCAAAAAAGCCCAGTGCTTCCTTGGGAGGACCAAAGTAACAGAGTTTACCACCTCTACCCATGAAGACAATGCGATCGCACACTTCTATATTGGCTGTAGCATGGGTAACTAAGACTACCGTCCGCCCTTGGTCTGCTAATTCTCGTAACAGATGCATCATTTCTTTATCTAGACCAGGGTCAAGACCAGAAGTCGGTTCGTCTAAAAAGAATAGTTTCGGGTCGGCTAATAGTTCCACGCCAATACTGACGCGTTTACGTTGTCCACCACTAAGATTACGTATAAAATTTGTCCGTACGTGAGTTAGTTTAATTTGTTCTAAGGTAGTATCTACTACTTGCTGGACATTTGTGTCGGGTGGAAGCCTCAGTTTGCAAGCATAGGCGAGTACTTCCTCTACCCGGAGATCAGGATGTACAATATCATCTTGGGGAACGTAACCTAGTTGTGAACGATACATCGGCCAATTTTGCCGCAAGTTGTCGCCATTTAAGTAGACTGTACCAGAGGAGACTGGTTCAATTCCCAACAAAGATTTCATCAAGGTAGACTTACCAGCACCGCTACCACCAACTAACGCTACTAGCTGTCCTGGTTCAATTACCAAAGACACATCGTTCAGAATGATTCTTTCTCGTCCCTCTTTGTCTTTGACTTTGCGTTGCAAGCGGTTGACATCAAGACGGATTTGACTACCACTGTCTAATAATTCTAAGCAATCTGGGCGATAAAGCAGGCTAAAAGGCCCGATTTGAATTCTGCTTTGATCTACTAACTGAAAGCGTTTGGAAACTCGTTGACCATTGACAAAAGTACCATTTGTACTTAAATCTTGGAGAAAATGTCCCCCTT
>NZ_AJLJ01000494.1 GCF_000317245.1 Fischerella muscicola SAG 1427-1 = PCC 73103 | reverse complement strand
GACCATCAGGATAAATTGTCGCGTGGAGGCGGGAAACTGTAGGCGCATCCAACTGCATTGAAGAATAGCGATCCGGTTTAGGCGATCGCCCCAGTTGCACGGGCCAGTCCTTCAAGCCTTTTAATATCAAGCGGCGGTTTGTAGGGATCGCTACTGGAGCATCAACAGGGTTATAGTAAGTTAGCTGAATTCGGTTGTGAGGAGATTGTCCGATTTCTAACTGCACGCCATTTCTTAATAAATAGCCACTAGCATCAATGGGTACTTTGTTCAAAAATATACCATTACGACTAGGATTGACAGCATCACCATCGTAGATTCGATAATCTCCTCCTTCTTTACGTAAAGTAGCTTGTTTTCTGGAGAAGACTTCCCAGCCGATTGGTACTTCTAAATCTGCCCATTCGCGACCACGCCCCAAGCGATGCTCATCTTTTTGGAGATAAAGCCGGAGGATTTGACCTTTATTATTCAGTTCCAAAAAAGGTTGAGGACTAACAAGCGTCGCTTGTTCAAAGCTCCCTGTCATGAGATTTATTGTACCTATTCTCTGGTTAAAGCCACAACCGTATCCTACAGGAATTGTGGGTTATTTTCCGAATTTTTTTTGAGAATTTATTGGTAATTTAACGGAATAAGCATATATGTGAAGGTAGTTATTTAGATTGTTGTTGTTTGTTGGTTGTTCCAAACAACAGAATTTCTTTATTCCATCATGAGCAAACCCAAACCATATTAGTCAAGATATATTTTCAAATAGCAACATTTGTCGTAAGAAAGGTTAACTTTTTTGTGTGATCGCCTTTTGCAAGCAGATGAAGTAGAGATAATCAAAATCACTTACGCCTGATCATCTTCTATTGTTGTAACTAAGTTATGAAAATTACTATTTTTATTCAGTCACGTTTTTTACTATTTCAAATAGTGGCATTAATAGGGATATTTGGATTCGGATGTGACTCACAACCAAAAACAAACGAGAGTCCTGACAGACTGACAGTTGGCGTGATTAGTTACGGTGAAGGAAAAATATCGCTCGATAAGTACGAGCGTTTTAAAAATTACATCGCATCACAAACTAAGTCAATTGTAGATTTGGAACCAGCTTACAACGAATTGCAAGCTATAGACCAGATTCACAACAAAAAATGGGAATTAGTATTTGCACCTCCAGGTTTAGCTGCGATCGCGATCGGCAAAGAACTTTACATTCCTTTATTTTCCATGGAAGGAGTTAGTAGTAGACAACGTTCTTTATTAATTGTCCGAGATGATAAACCAATCAATAAAATATCAGACTTGTCTAACAAAACTATTGCTTTAGGAGAAATTGGTTCTGCTGCTGGCTACTATGTCCCTTTGTACGATCTCTACGGTTTAACTTTGGCTCAAATTCGTTTTGCTCCCACTCCTAAAACTGTACTGGAATGGATTGATAACGGAACAGTTGATGCTGGTGCTATGTCAGAGCAAGATTTTGAGCTTCATCGTCGTAGTTTTAGTACAACCAAGTTTAGAACTTTACATACTAGTCGCTGGATTCCCTCCGGAGTAATGCTACTTTCGCCAACAGTAGATCGCAATCTTCAACAGCAAATCCAAAAAGCTATGAATGATGCACCTGCCGATATTGCTGCCGATGCAGGTTATATTCCTGCTGCTAAAATACCTAGTTACCAGGAGTTTATAAAGTTAGTTGAAAAAGTTCAGCCTATAGAGTCAAGAGTGAAGCAAACACCTGCTGTTCTGATTCCAGAGACCTCTAACCCAAAAAAGTAAATTAGCAAGCAATTAACTCAATAGTTGCATAATACTTAATAAAATGTAATAAATTATTTGCATATTTTTTGAGGTTATACCTAATAAATAGTTAAGGTGATAGCAATTTCTGAGATTTAGTAAACTTCTGAAACAGAAACTAATTGGCTTTTACAATAGTCATTTAATCTCAAAACTTCAACGTGTTTTCTCCCAGAGTAAGGCTGGTAATCCAAACTTGAAAATCATCAAAAATTGATGTTTAGATAACTTTACTGGAAAAGTTTAGATTCATAGATATTCTGGATATCTTGTACGAAAACTAATAGGCTAGGAGTTGAAGTTATATATAACCAAATTACGTATAGGAAATCATTAGGAGTATCATGATATGTCTCAGCCCTCCTTAGTCAAACCAGAAATAGCTTCAGGAACATTAATTGATAATCGTTACATCATCCAACAACTGCTAGGACAGGGGGGTTTGGGGCGGACTTACTTAGCTTTTGATACTCGCCGCTTTAATGAAGCTTGTGTCCTTAAGGAATTTGCGCCAATAGGCACAGGAGGAGGGGGATTAGAAAAATGTCGCAATCTGTTCAAAAGAGAAGCAAAGATTCTTCATCAGCTAGAACATCCACAAATACCTCGTTTTTTGGCTTGTTTTGAAGGAGATGGTCGCCTATTCTTGGTACAAGAATATGTGAATGGTAAAACCTACTCAGCCTTATTACGCGATCGCCAACTTCAAGGACAAACTTTTACTGAAGAAGAAGTTATTAAGTGGCTGAGAAACTTATTGCCTATTTTAGAATACATCCATCAGCATCATATTATTCATAGGGATATTTCACCTGACAATATCATGTTACCCGAAGGTAATATTTTGCCTGTTTTAATTGACTTCGGAGTTGGAAAACAAATAGCTGATCTCAATGAAGTTACTAATGTCAATCAAGCGACCTTTGTAGGTAAAATGTCTTTGGTGGGGAAAGTCGGATACGCCCCTCGCGAACAAATCAGCTTAGGGTTGTGTTCTCCTAGTAGTGACCTCTATGCTTTGGGAGTCACAGCAGTTGTACTGCTAACAGGTAAAGATCCATCCTTGCTGATGGATCAGTATAGCTTGGAGTGGAAATGGCGTTTTTACACTTATGTCAGCGATGGATTTGCTCAAATCCTAGATAAAATGCTATCAGATACACCCAGGTATAGATATCAAACATCTCAAGAAGTTTTAAGGGATCTTGAGCTTTTAGGAAGAACTCAAACAGCATCACCATCAACAATGTTTGATGTTCCTCCTACTATACTTACTCCAGACGCTCAAGCAACTGTAACAATAAATCAACCTCAGTCTCCTAATCCAGATTTAGATGAAACGGTGCTGAGTAAACCATCAAATCAACAAACTTCTCGCCATCCACAAACCAATCAAAATCAATCAAATTTCCCAAATCAACAAACTTATCAAAATCAACCAAATTTCCCAAATCAACAAACTTATCAAAATCAACCAAATTTCTCAAACCGACAAACTTATCAAAATCAACCAAATTTCCCAAATCAACAAACCAATCAAAATCAACCAAATTTCCCAAATCAACAAACAAATCAAAATCAGCAACAAATAACTTCCCTCAACGCTGCATTTATACGGCGTTGTCAAGATGCTTTAGCCTTCTATATCGGTCCGATCGCTAGCCTGATTGTAGAAGATACCTTAGCTGAAAATCCGCAAACGACGCCTTACCAGTTTGTAGAACTTTTAGCAAGAGAAATACCAGAGTCAGAAGCCGCATTGGAATTTACTAGACGCTTATTTTCGTAGAATAAAAGTATTTTATATAAATAAATAGCCTGCGTAGGCAGGCTACCCTACGAGAACGCCTGATGGCGAACGGGAAGCCAACCGCCCTACAGGCGTCTATGTTTGTGTAGCCACGAATTATATTCGCTCTTATTTTTTCACATTCACCGTTGAGGATAGTCACTAGTTCCAGTACTCCCCATACCTCCTGTACCATGTGTATTTCCAGGAGGACGTTTGAGTCGTTTCATAGCCATTTCTAAACTTAACTTCATGCGTTTAAAAGCTTTGGCGAGATTACCAATTTCATCATTAGATAACTGCTCAAACTCAACATCCATATGTCCTGTGCTGACTTCTTCCGCTACACGAGTGATGCGTTTGAGAGGAAGCACTACTTGTCGATTCAAAAAGATATTGACTAAGACAATTACGATGACAAAAACAACAGATACAAGTCCAACAATTAGCAGAGAAGATTGGTTTGCTTTTTGAATTACTCTGCTAGCTGGTACAGAAATTATTTGCGCGCCCACAATTTCACCCAATTGCCAGTTAAAACCGTTAGCTGTACCATAGCGATCGAGCATACTTTTTGGTGCTTGGTCTGGCGTACTGTGGCATTTTAGGCATTTCGGATCAGAAATAGCAAGTGGACGAGCAATGTAAAAAATATCTCCACCAGGAAGCGATCGAAATCCACTTGTTTCTTTTAAATTTTTGTTAGCCCGGAAACTATTAACAACTTGCGTCTCAAAACTATCAGCCTTATCCCGCAGATTAGTTGGATTCAAGGTTGGTTCTTTATAAAAGAAATCTCGATAATCTTGTTTTTGTCGCAAATTCTCAAAGACTTCCCTTGCTGAGTAACTAGGTATTGATTGCGGTAAAAACTCAGTTTCCAATTTATCAACAAGTTCTGGATTAACTTGATTGCTAGTATACTGACGAACAGCAATCATAGTTTCCATCAACATCAAAGCTGTAGAGGTAATTTCTTGTTTGGCATTTTGCCTTAAGACAGAAGATAAAGCTAAACCGCTCAAGCTTAAACCAAATGTCAGGATTACAAGTAATAAAATTGTAACTTTTTGTTTCAGTCGTAAATTTTTTAACATATTTTTAACTATTTAATATCATGTTAGTTCGATTTTGCATTTATTACAGTACATGATGTCCAACAAGTAGGTGTTAGGAAGTTAATTATATTAGTCAATCTCTGATCACTTGAGATATCTAACATAATTTTTAGTTTTTATTTATAAATATTAAATTTCTGTAGTTCCAGTATTTTTTTTCAGTCTTTTCATCGCCATTTCTAAACTTAACTTCATACGTTTAAAAGCCTTAGCAAGATTACCAATCTCATCATTAGTTATTTGTTTAAATTCAACATCCATATGTCCTGTGCTAACTTCCTCAGCTACACGAGTTAGACGCTTTAAAGGGCGAATCACTTGACGTTCTAGAAAGATATTGACCAAAAGAACAACACAAATAAAAACAGCAGAGACGATTAGAATAATTACAAAAGAAGATTTATGTGCTTTTTCAATCACTTTGCTAGCTGGCAAAGAAATGATCTGCGCGCCAATAATACTATTCAACTGCCATCCAAATCCATTTTCTGCACCATAACGCTCAATCATTGTTTTCGGTGCAACGTCAGGAGTACTGTGACACCTCAAGCAGGCTTGTTGAGTTAGCTTCAGTGGACGAGCGATATAGAAAATATCTCCACTGGGTAGTGAGCGAAATCCACTTAATTCTTTTAGATTTTTTTCATCAGTAAAACGCTTGATAATATCCGATTCAAAAGTATCAGCTTTATCCCTTAAACTAGTAGGATTGAGTGCTGCTTCTTTATAAAAAAAGTCTTTATACTCTGGTCTTTTTCGCAAAATTTCAAATACTTCTCTAGCTGAATAAGCAGATACAGTTTGTGGCAAGAATTTTGTTTCCAATTTATCAACTAGTTCCGGTGTGACTTGAGAAACTGTATACTCACGCAAAGAACTAATCGTTTCAATCAGTGACAAAGCATTATTAGCAATTTCTTGTTTAGCATTTTGCTTGAGTAACGAAGATAGACTAAACCCGCTTAAACCCAAACCAAACACGAGAATAAGGAGTAATAGGATCGTAAACTTTTGTCTCAATTTCAGATTTTTCAGCATTGTGGTCAGATCTCGGTTTCAGCAAGAATAATAGAAACTACAAAATTAGCTTCCAGCATTCCAGATATAAAATATATTTTTTATGGACAAAAAAGCAACCTAAAAATAAACATGAGGTTCTACACTCCAAAACAAAAAAATTACGCAAAATAAACATTAGTAATTTTAATATGAGTTTATAAAACTAATTACTGAATTAACTATTTACTTCTTAACTCAAGATTTGCTATGAGTTTCTTTACGTTTAGCCTGTGCTAAAGTGCCAAACCTTTGTGATATGTTTTGATTAGTTGTAATAGCTTTACGTTAAATAGAAATTAATTAACCAAGAGGCAAGTCAGGAGAGTAGCAGTATCTGCAACCAGATTAGCTAGCTGTCATGTCATCTGATTTTGGATTTTGGATGACTTCCCTATGGAATCTGAGGGCTTGTACTATAAAGGAATGATCGGTCAAAATAAATAGCAGATTTAGCAATTATTAATAATGGTTTGGAATCCAGGACAACGGTTATTTGGGGGACGATATATCATCCAAAGCAAACTAGGTGAGGGAGGAATCGGTATCACTTACCTCGCCACAACTGAACATGGAGAACTACGGGTTATTAAAACCTTAAAAGAAGAAATATTCAATAACCCTGCCTGGAAACCCCACCGAGACAAGTTAAAGCTTGATTTTAGAGATGAAGCTGTGAGATTGGCTGTGTGTCGTCATCCACACATAGTCCAAATAGAAAATATCTTCGATGAAGCAAATATGCCTTGTATGGTGATGGAGTACATCGAAGGCGAAGATATGGGTAAGCGCTTACAGCGACTGGGAATGCTACCAGAAGCAGAAGCACTGCTTTACATGCGGCAAGTGGGCGCTGCTGTAGCCATGATTCACCGCAAAGGCTTACTACACCGGGACATAAAGCCGCGTAATATTATGCTTCGCAACGATAAATTAGAAGCTGTTTTGATTGACTTTGGTATTGCTAGAGAATTTATTCCCAATGTTGTACAAAAGCATACAGTCTATCGTACTCCTGGTTTTGCCCCCCCCGAACAATACGAATTAGAAGCACCACGGGGAGAATACATCGATGTTTACGGTTTAGCAGCTACCTTATATAGTTTGGTGACTGGAATCATACCAACCAGTGCGGAGGAGAGACGGCGCAACATTCCTCTCAGACCACCACAGTACTACAATCCCAATCTCAGCCACAAGATAAATTTAGCAATTCTGCGTGGTATGGAATTGCAATCCAAGCAGCGTCCTCAAAGTGTACAAGACTGGTTAAATCTCCTAGATAGTGAGTTTGAGGAAGATTCTTCTGTACCTCCTACACAAATTATTACTCCAAATACCCACACTCAAACTACCACTTTATTGAATCATCAAGAATGGGAATGTGTAAATACTTTGAAAGGCCATGCCAGCATGGTGCAAACTGTAGCAGTTAGTGGTGACGGCCAGCTTTTAGCAAGTGGTAGTAGTGATACCACGATCAAACTGTGGCAATTGGAAAATGGTAAGTTATTGCGTAGCCTCGGTCGTTGGTTTTCTGGCCATTCCAGTATGGTTAGTAGTGTTACCTTCAGCCCAGATGGAGAAATTCTTGCCAGTGCGGGTTGGGATGAAACGATTAAATTGTGGTTAATTAGTTCTGGCAAAGCAATCCGTACTCTTAGGAGTCACAGCAATGGCGTAAATTCTGTCAGCTTTAGTCCGAATGGACAAATGCTGGTTAGTGGCAGTGCTGATTGTAAGGTAAAACTATGGCAAGTGAGTACAGGTAGAGAAATTCGGACTTTTATTGGTCACACTGATACTGTTTGGTCTGTTGCTTGGAGTCCAAATCGAGAAGTGATTGCTAGTGGCAGTGCTGATTACACAGTCAAATTATGGTACATCAATACAGGTCAAGAAATTCGCACTTTGAGGGGACATTCATTTTTTGTGAATGCGATCGCTTTCAGTCCAGATGGCGAAATGATCGCCAGTGGCAGCGCAGACTCTACTATTAAACTATGGCTAGTAAGTACAGGTCAAGAAATTTGCACCCTTGCAGGGCATTCTAACTCGGTATGGTCACTTGCCTTTAGTCCTGATGGACAGTGGTTAGCAAGCGGTAGTTGGGACAAAACCATCAAGATTTGGCAGGTCAGTACAGGTAAAGAAATTTGCACCCTAACTGGTCATTTGAACTATATCCGGTCTGTCACCTATAGCCCAAGTGGACAAACTTTGGTGAGTGGTAGTGATGACGACACCATCAAAATTTGGCGGTGCAGGTAAAGGGAATTGGGGATTGGGGATCAGTGACAAGGGAAGGGGAAAACCAATGACCAATGACCAATATGCTTTTGTTTCTTCAGATAGAACTACCGATTCTCAAAAATTGGGACAATAATGACGGCAAATTGTTATTTTTTTAATTTTTAAATCCTATGAGTTTTGGTATCGGTGATTTATTCTTGGTATTTCTGCTTTTTTCGTCTTTTCAACCGATTTGGCAAAAACGTCAGATTGAGTATCGACGCTTCCGCGCCCTTCAAGAATTTGAGCAGCAACGCAAAAGCAGAGTAATTTTTCTGATTCACCGCCAAGAGTCTATTAGTTTACTGGGAATTCCGCTATCACGCTACATAACTATCGAAGACTCAGAACAGATTTTGCGGGCAATTCGTCTCACGCCACCAGATGTGCCAATTGACTTAATTTTACATACTCCTGGTGGTTTGGTTTTAGCGACTGAACAGATTGCTAGAGCATTAATTCGTCATCCCTCTAAAGTTACAGTTTTTGTGCCCCACTATGCCATGAGTGGCGGTACTATGCTTGCCCTAGCTGCTGACGAAATTGTTATGGACGCCAATGCTGTTTTAGGGCCTGTTGATCCCCAACTTGGTAATTTCCCCGCGGCAAGTATTTTAAAACTTGTAGAAGATAAACCCATCAGTGAAATTGATGATCAAACACTGATTATGGCTGACTTATCGCGTAAAGCGATGCAGCAAGTTCAGCGCTTTGTGCGGACTCTACTAAAAGACAATGTACCTAAGCAAAAAGTTAAGCCAGAAAATATTGAAAACATTGTTGAAGCTCTAACTACAGGGCGCGTTACCCATGACTATCCGATTACCGTTGAAGAAGCAACAGAGATGGGGCTGCCCGTAACAGTCGGACTGCCCCGTATAGTTTACGACCTGATGGAGTTGTATCCGCAACCTCAAGGCGGACGCCCAACGGTACAGTACATCCCCATGCCTTATGATGACCGTCGTCCTATCCTACCGGTTCCCAAGGGTAGACCCTTAGAAGAACCGAATCAAATGCGTTATTAGTAGAGACGCGATTATACTCTTACTTTGAAGCCGCTCTTACGAGCGTCTACGCGTCTCTACAATTGTCATTGATCATTGATCATTGATCATTGGGCATTAGGCATAAATCAGTTAACAGTTAACTGTTGACAGTTTAATTTGATAACTGATAACTGATAACTGATAAGTTGTCTGCCTTGTTTCCCTTGTCCTCCTTGTCTCCCTTCCCTTCCGATTCCCGATTCCTAATCCCCAATACCCGTTCTAGTCTAAGGTGTGGGTGATGGGGTTGCTGTTGGCGTTGTCGTAGGTGTTGCTGTCGATGTTGGTGTAGGTGATGGGGTTGTTGTTGGCGTTGTCGTAGGTGTTGCTGTTGATGTTGGTGTAGGTGATGGGGTTGTTGTTGGTGTTGTCGTAGGTGTTGGTGTAGGTGTTGGTGTTGTTGTTGGCGTTGTCGTAGGTGTTGCTGTTGATGTTGGTGTAGGTGATGGGGTTGTTGTTGGTGTTGTCGTAGGTGTTGGCGATGGTGGTGTAGATGATGGTGCTACTGATGGATTTTGAAGTATTTTCTTCGCATCTTTGTCAAGTCTCTGCCGCAATGCTAAATCAGCAATTCCTGTTTGGGGAAGTTGTAGTTTTTTCTGATAAACTTTGACTGCGGATTGGGTTTGAGGCCCGTAAAATGAGTTTTTAGGTAGAGGAGGATTTGGCTTAGTTACCAGATTCAGATTTGCCTGTAAAATCTTGACAATATTTGCTGCATAAGCTTGAGTTTTTGGTCCAGCAATGCCATCCACTGGTTGTAATCTATAACCCTTTTGAAATTCTTGAATTGCTTTTTTCGTTTCTGCATCTGTTAGCGGTGCGTTTGATACCGTAACTTTATAACCTAATCCTTGCAGTACGCTACGAAATTGCTGTGGAGTATAGATTTGCTGCCTTACAGTTGTTGGTGTTTGTGCGATCGCAACACTTGTTGCCGCAGTTACTATACAAATGGTAGCTACACTAAAGCTTGATTTTCCAAATTCACACCACATAATTCAAACTCCTTTCAATGAAGCCGGGAAAATATTGATGTTACCAGAACTAACAGATGCATTTTAAGTTCATATAAATACTTTGGCTGAAATATTAATGATTTTTGATTAAAAGTAGTTAGATTCAGTTTAAAATTAGAAAATCTGTATAAAATTTTACAGGTTAATTTATTGAGAGTATTTCTACTTAGAGAAAAGGATAGATAAAGAAACCTAAAACAACATAAATTTAGAGTTGTTTCCTTGTATCTCTTGATTGATTATTGGTAAATTTATTGTTTTCCATCACCCACTAACTATTAACCACTTAAAAATCTTCATAGCCATAATGTCTGATTCAAAATCTCTCAAGAATTACAAACTTTGGTTTGAACGAGTAATGGCAATAATTGCCACTATCAACTTATGCTTAGTCCTATTTAATTTAAGTTATATTTCTTGGCGTGATAGGTACTTACATTATGCACCGAGAATTGTGATTGCCTATGATCCAGTCAAAGGTATTGAACCTCATAGAGAAACGGAAAAATATCTCAACACAATTGATGCACTTAAAAATCAGGTCAGTAAAACTGGTTTACAGTCGCCGGAGGTAGAAAATAAGCTGGCCGATTTACGCAGTATGAGTGTTGAAATGATAGTAAATAATCCTTTTGCGTCAGCTAACAAAAGTGGCACATTGGAAAAAATCAAAAATCAAATGCGTGCTCACCTAAAGCAAGACTCTGCCAAAACAGCCTTTGAGGTTTTTTGGAGCCAGGAGTATTTATTGCAAAATGGCTGGACAAAAGAAATCATGTTTTTTAACCAGCAAATTAGACCTTTAATTGCTACTAATTACTACCGAAGAATTGGAGAAAATGGTGAATATGTTGATTATTTTTGGCTAATTGATCTACCTTTTGTCTGCATATTTGCTGTCGAATTACTAATTCGTAGTTTTTATATTAAACGCCGCTATCCACGTTTTAGTTGGTTAAATGCAATTTTGTGGCGCTGGTATGACTTATTTTTACTAATACCGTTTTGGCGCTGGTTACGAACCATACCTGTGATTATTCGTCTTGATCAAGCAGAAATCTTAAATTTGCAGCCGATTAGACAGCAAATTCATTTAGGAATTGTATCAAATTTTGCTGAAGATCTTACTGAAATAGTTGTAGTTAGAGTTATTAATCAGGTACAAGGTTCTATTCACCGAGGCGAATTATTTACTTGGTTTTTGCAAAAAGAGAAGTTGCGTCCTTATATCGACATAAACAATGTCAATGAAGTGGAAGCGATCGCTGCTATTTTTGTACAAACTATCGTCTACCAAGTTCTGCCCACAATTCAACCAGAACTAGTGGCGATTTTGCATCACAACCTAGAAAGTGCGTTAAATAATTCTCCTGTCTACCGCAACCTGCAAAATTTACCCGGAGTGGCAAAAATACAAACACAGTTGAGTGAACAATTAGCAACTCAAATCACTACGAATTTATACAATGCTCTAGTGAGTACCGTGGAAGATCCTCTCGCTGCCAAACTTTCGAGTCAATTATTACAACGCTTTCGTGAAGCTTTAGGAGAGCAAATACAACAAAAACATGTACTCTCAGAATTACAAAGCTTACTTGTAGATTTTTTAGAGGAAATCAAGCTGAATTATGTTGAGCGCTTATCACAAGAGGATTTTAATAAAATTTTGGAGCAAACTACGCGGCTGAAAAGCGTACAGAACAATAAATAACAATTGACTAAATAAATATTCCTTGCTTCTCGCCCTGAAAAAAATACGCTACACTCAGAAAGAGGCGAATCAAATTTGATTCGTCCAAATACTTCTTGGAAGATATCCTTATCGCAGGAAGTGGGTAAGTACCCACTTTTTTTGTTGGAATTGTCGCATGACTCATCCTTTAGTCCCACAAATTATTGATTTAGCCATACCAGTAGCAGAAGAACTGGAATTAGAGATTGTTGGAGTCGTTTTTCACACAAACCAACGTCCACCAGTTTTGCGGGTGGACATTCGCAACCCACACCAAGACACTGGGTTAGATGATTGTGAACGGATGAGCCGCGCTTTAGAAGCGACTTTAGATGCGGCAGAAGTCATTCCAGATGCCTACGTTTTGGAAGTATCCAGTCCTGGTATTTCCCGACAATTAACAACAGATAGAGAATTTAATTCCTTTAAAGGATTTCCCGTCATAGTTTCCACTTTCCCACCCTATGAGGGACAACAAGAATGGACTGGCCAATTAATTCGGCGTGATGAAACATCTGTTTACTTAAATCAAAAAGGTCGGGCGATCGCAATTCCCCTCACTCAGATTACTAAAGTACAGTTGGATGAACGCCGATAAGAGAAGGGAAAGAAATTGGTGATTCTCCAGAGGAGACGCTTCGCGTAGACGCGCAAGCGGCTTCTCATAGAGTACGGGGATTGGTGATTCTCCGTCATGAGACGCACTCGCGTTCGGGTATCGGGAAAAGACAAGGGAGAGGGGAGACAAGGAAGACACTTCTTCAATTATTCTTCCTCTCCCCTTATTTCTACTTGTCCTCCCAATCCCCAATCTCTAGTCCCCAGTCCCTAATCCCTAATTATTTAAGGAGATTGCTTATGTCAATGGTTAGTTTACCTGGTTTAAAAGAGTTAATAGAAAGTATAAGTAGAGAGCGTAATTTACCCCGAGTTGCGGTGCAGTCAGCCATTCGAGAGGCATTATTAAAAGGTTACGAACGTTATCGTCGTGCTCAAAATTTAGACAAGAAACAATTTGATGAAGATTATTTTGAAAACTTTGATGTCCAACTAGACGTAGAAGAGGAAGGTTTTCGCGTCGTTGCGACCAAAACCATAGTTGAAGAAGTCAGCAACACTGACCATGAAATTGCCTTGCAACAGGTTCAAGACATGGGAGGTGAAGAAGCACAATTGGGTCAAGAAGTAGTATTAGATGTTACACCAGACCAAGGCGAATTTGGGCGGATGGCAGCAATGCAAACCAAGCAAGTCTTGGCGCAAAAACTGCGGGATCAACAACGGCAATTAATTCAAGAAGAGTTCCAAGATTTAGAAGGAACAGTTTTACAAGCCAGAGTTTTGCGGTTTGAGCGTCAGTCAGTGATCTTAGCTGTGAGCAGTGGTTTTGGTCAGCCTGAAGTAGAAGCGGAATTACCTAAACGTGAACAACTGCCTAATGACAATTATCGGATTGGTGCGACATTTAAAGTCTATTTAAAAAAAGTTTCCCAAGGTCAACAACGTGGACCACAGCTATTAGTATCTAGAGCTGATGCTGGTTTAGTAGTTTACTTATTTGCCAACGAAGTTCCGGAAATTGAAGATGAAGTCGTACGCATCGTAGCAGTGGCCAGGGAAGCTAACCCCCCATCCCGTCATGTCGGGCCTCGGACTAAAATTGCTGTAGATACCCTAGACCGGGATGTAGATCCGGTAGGTGCTTGTATTGGCGCACGGGGATCACGGATTCAAGTAGTAGTCAACGAGTTGCGAGGTGAAAAAATTGATGTCATTCGCTGGTCTCCAGACCCTGCTACCTATATTGCTAACGCCTTGAGTCCAGCACGAGTAGATGAAGTGCGGCTCATGGATCCCGAAACCAGGCAAACTCATGTTCTGGTGGCAGAAGATCAACTCAGTTTAGCAATTGGAAAAGAAGGACAAAACGTCCGCTTGGCAGCTCGTCTGACTGGTTGGAAAATAGATATTAAAGACAAAGCGAAGTATGATCATGCAGCAGAAGATACTAAATTTGCTGCTGCCAGAGCCAAATATGCCGCAGAACTAAAAGAAATGGAGGAGGAAGAATTAGACGAAGAGGAATATGAAGACGAAAATCAACCAGAGTTAAAAGATGAGTTCAACAATAAAATTGAAGAGGATATTGAAGAAGAAATTGAAGAGGACGAAGACATTGACGACGAACTCGAAGACGAACTTTACGATCGCGATGAAGAATAGTTAAAACATTAACTAGCCCTTATATTTAAGGTGTGCATCAAAATATCGATCAAACAAAACATATACATTTGGTATTGGGTAATAGGTAACAGGTAAATAAGTAATGACAGTATTATTTTGTCTTGACTTAATACTTCCTGCCTTCTGCCTGATTCTAAATTATGAAACCAAACTACCGACGTTGTATTAGTTGTCGCAAAGTGGGTCTAAAAAATGAGTTTTGGCGGATTGTCCGCGTCTTTCCTTCTGGACAGGTACAATTAGATGAGGGCATGGGGCGTTCTGCCTACATTTGCCCTAATATGAGTTGCCTAAGTGCAGCTCAGAAAAAAAACAGGTTAGGGCGATCGCTACATGCATCAGTGCCAGAAACACTGTATCAGACATTGTGGCAGCGTTTAGCCCAAAGCAATCTCCAAAATTAAATTGAGCTTAATCGCTTTGGCGGTAATTACCTGAAACAATTATGTCGATAACCGTACCTAAAGGCTATCGCTACGTCTTCAGCTAGGCTCGAATTTAGTGCCAAAATAGTAGTAGGGTGTCTGGCAAATCGCTCTTCAATATCCAAAAGGGGCGAGACAACACTCCAAACAAGACTTACGCTTAATGTGTTGTGGAAGACTCAGAATCAGCAAAACAAAAACAAAAAAAATTGCAATCTGGTAGCGCCCACGCGCAGTCCGGCGTCAACCATCGTTTTAGGTGGCGATGCCAGCCTTAAACCGATACATCTCTCTTTCCTGATTGGAGGCACCGGCAACAAAACGGCAACCTAAAAACAGTAATCAAAGGATGGAGATGTCGCTTTTGTCTGGCATCCATCCGCTAAAACTGTAAATTAAAGGGGAAGAGTGGATGAACAACGGCAAAGTTAGAATCTACGAATTATCAAAGGAATTGAATTTGGATAACAAAGAGCTATTAGCAATTTGCGACCAGCTCAATATTGCGGTCAAAAGTCATAGCAGCACGATCACAGAATCCGAAGCAGAACGCATTCGTTCTCAAGCGGAAAAACTGGCGGCTACGCACCAGATGCCAAAAAAAGAGCATCATGGTGCAATTAGTCATAAGCCCCATACCACACAAATACCATCTCGCAATCGACCAGCTGCATCTCACAAACAAGAATTGTTAGAAATTCGCAAACCACAACCACCTAAAAATCTCTCTGGCAACGCCCTTGAGGCGTTAGCTGCTACCAATACTCAAATTGCTTCTTCTGAAGTTGACCCGCTCTCACCCCCCAGACCCTTCGCCACACCAGTCTCATCCATGAAGCCGACGGCACCTATTCGACCTATTTCCCGAAATCAGTCTGAGGCAATGCCAGAAACTGCTGTGACCAACGCAGACAAAACGCCTAAGCCCAACAACCAGCCCACAGAAAAAATGGCAGCGGAAAAACCAGAACCAAATTCCCCTGCACCAAGTAAATCAAAACCAGAAAGACCCCAAAAACCACAACTGGTTGCCCCACCCACAAGACCTGCTGGGGACAAATCAGAATCAACGCCCCAGGGTCATCAAGCAGAGAAACCGATCCTCAAACGCGATCGCGACCAAACTCGTGAGCCAGTTAAGGGTAAGGGTAAACCACAGCCTGCCACAAATGCAGAGGCGAAAGAGACTGCCCAACAGCCACCGAGACCTGCGCGTCCAGTTGGAGGACGAGCCTCGTCGGAGCAAAAAGGTAATAGAGGTGTCTCTGTCGTAGGAGATTCTCCAAGACCCAAGCCTCCAACACGTCCAATTCCAGCACCAGCAGCAGTAGGGCCACAAAAACCTGGGCTGGTAGCACCAGTAAAACCACAAGTAGGACAAGAGGTAGAAACAACAGAGGAGGAAGACACTCCCGAAATTGTTGAACTCAAGCGTCCCACACCTCCACGTCAACCGAAAGTTGGTAAAAAGTGGCAAGAAGAAGAAATTGACGAAGTCAAAGAAGCTAACAAGGCTAAAGTCGGCGCTAAAGGTAAACGTGCCAAGCCTATTGTTGATGAAGAAGACTTTGAAGAAGATTTCCTCGATGATGAAGATGCAGAGCTAGCTGCTGCTGCTGTTGCGATCAGTAATGCGATCGTACGTCCGCCCAAACCGAAGACGGGCAAACCAGCACAGACTGCTGCGGTTGCAGCCGCTCCTAAACCAACCAAAAAACCAGCGACTGCGGCAGTTCGTGATCAACAACGTCGCCCGCAGGAGCAAAAGCGCGAACGTCCTGAAACACTAGTTGTCACAGGCACAATGACTGTCCAAGAGTTGGCTGATGCCTTGGTGGTTGCTGACACAGAAATTGTGAAAATTCTGTTCCTTAAAGGCATGGCAGTGAGTATCACTCAAAGTCTGGATATTCCCACAATTACTTTAATTGCCAACGAATTAGGTACACAAGTCGAAACTCGCGAACCAGAAGCCGAAGCCCGTAAAGTTACAGAAATGATCGACGTGGCAGATCTGGAACACCTGCACCGACGTCCACCAGTAGTGACAATTATGGGTCACGTAGACCACGGTAAAACTACCTTGCTCGATTCAATTCGCAATACCAAGGTGGCATCAGGGGAAGCAGGCGGTATTACACAGCATATCGGTGCTTACCATGTAGACGTAGAACATGGTGGCAAAGTCCAGCAAGTCGTATTTTTAGATACACCTGGTCACGAAGCTTTTACAGCCATGCGGGCGCGAGGAGCAAGAGTTACAGACATTGCCATTTTAGTTGTGGCAGCTGATGATGGTGTCCGTCCCCAAACTATTGAAGCCATTAGCCACGCCAAAGCCGCAGAAGTGCCTATTGTTGTGGCAATTAACAAAATCGACAAAGAAGGCGCTCAACCAGACCGAGTTAAACAAGAGTTAACTAATTATGGTTTGACTCCAGAGGAATGGGGCGGTGAAACAATCATGGTTCCTGTGAGTGCAATCAAAGGTGAAAATCTCGATACCTTACTTGAGATGATCCTGTTGGTTGCAGAAGTAGAAGAACTGTCTGCTAACCCAGATCGTCCTGCGAAGGGAACCGTAATTGAAGCTCACTTAGATAAAGCCAAAGGTGCTGTTGCAACTCTGCTCGTACAAAATGGTACGTTACGGGTAGGCGATATCCTCGTGGCTGGCTCAGTGTTTGGTAAAGTCAGGGCAATGATCGATGACCGAGCTAGAAAGGTTGAAGCCGCGACTCCTTCTTTTGCTGTTGAGGTACTTGGTTTAAGTGATGTGCCAGCAGCAGGAGATGAATTTGAGGTCTTCCATATCGAAAAAGAAGCACGAGCACTCGCTAGCGATCGCGCAGAGAAACAGCGTCAATCCCGTCTCATGCAAGGCCGTGTCACCCTGGCTGCGATCTCCGCTCAGGCTCAAGAAGGCGAATTGAAAGAACTCAACTTGATCCTCAAGGGAGACGTTCAAGGCTCAGTAGAGGCAATTGTGGGATCGCTCAAGCAAATTCCACAAAACGAAGTTCAAATCCGCTTGCTATTAGCCTCTGCGGGAGAAATTACCCAGACCGATATTGACCTAGCTGCTGCTAGTGGAGCCGTCATCATTGGCTTTAACACCACTTACGCCAGTGGTGCTAGACAAGCTGCTGATGAAGCTGGCGTAGATGTACGAGAATACAACATCATCTACAAACTCCTAGAAGATATCCAAGGTGCTTTGGAAGGTCTATTAGAGCCAGAGTTAGTCGAAGAACCCCTGGGTCAAGCAGAAGTACGTGCTGTCTTCCCTGTTGGTCGTGGAGCCGTTGCTGGTTGTTATGTTCAATCTGGCAAATTGCTTCGTAACTGCAAGCTGCGAGTACGTCGTGGTAATAAAGTTGTCTACGAAGGTATTCTGGATTCGCTCAAGCGCATGAAAGAAGATACTCGCGAAGTCAACACAGGGTTTGAGTGCGGTGTCGGCGTTGATAAATACAGTGACTGGGCGGATGGCGACATTATTGAAGCCTACCAAATGGTGACTAAGCGTCGTACCCTCTCAGCTGCGGCGAGATAAAACTGTGGCTGGCAAGAGAGGAAGTAGACACTTCGTATCTAGGCTAAACACCGGACATGGAAAGTTTTTGCAAACTCTCCATGTCAACCCATATCTAGCAAATCTCTCTCTGGCTTGATGAGCTTTCGACAAGCCAGAATTATAATTTCAGTAGATCAGCACAAAAAAATTAACTAGTGAGAATCGTCATTTGCTGTTGGTAATAGTTTGAAGTGTACTTATATTTCGTAACTTGCGTTATGTTTATCCCCACCGACTTGCTTATTAGTTATCTCACAAAATTATTTTTATTGGATTTATAAAGTTTAATTTTTAGCTGGCACTGTTGGCTAATATTATGATTAATTTAAATTAAATGCTGTTGTAATTACTATTTACTCTCATAGTATTAAATTTTTCTAAGTCTGTAGCCTTATATTGTAAAGCGTTAAGACTCATGAAAAGTTATTTAGATGTTTTAAGCAAAATAATTTTTCTCAGCAAATTACCGTAAGCATAGTATCGCTTTTAGTCACAAATGAAACAGAATTTGCTGCCATAGAAGTATTAGCTTTAATAACAGGTTTGGCAAGGTTTCACAATTGTGGGGGTGCAGTCGATTTAGATATAACATTGGTTCTGTTTATCCCAAAAGGACATGAGAACCTGCACTAAAACATATAGCCAATTCTTTTTGAAAGTTGAAAATAACGAGGTCAAGGTAAAAGTTAGTAGAGATCAGGACAAAAATACATCTTCCTTTCCACTTACGCTTTAACATAAAACCTTATTTTCAACATAGGTGTACAAAATCAAAGATGTGTGGATAAGTCTACCAATTAAGCTAAAACTAAGGACAAAAAACTTATGGCACCAATTCAAAGTTCTAGCGATCGCCATTTTGCTGATGAAACTCAAATTTGGCATCATTTAAAGAGTGCGATCGCAGCTAGTTCTGGTTTCCAGCGCTGGTTGTTGGAACGCGATATTCAATTCCAAAAACTCAGCCTTGAACAACAGGTACAACGCTATTTACGAGAAACTTTAGAAAATTTAGCTTACTAAAATATGCTTGCTGCTTGTGCTTTCCTTTAATAGCACAATTGTCTTTTGTTATTCTCCCCCAACTTAAGATATAGTTTTTACTCCAAATAAATTTGGAGTAAAAACTATATCTATATACAAAACGCTCCCATCTAGTAAGTAGCAGTCATGAGGTGCGTACACCAGGGTGAATAAAAATATGACTCTTCTTACACACGCCAGGTACTACAACGGAGGAGCCAATGCGCCGTACTGGTTTCCCTACACCTCTTTTTTCAGTCAGGGGGATTAATATGAAAATTCTTAGTGTTTAATCTCAACATAGATTCTTCAGAACTACTAAAAGCCCACACTATAACCGTTTCGCGTCAGTGTGGGTAATTTACTTCGTGCCTTATATACAATACTATGAAAGACATTTCCCAAATAGGTATAAATTCTGAGGAGATTATCAACTACCTCAAAAGTGAAATGAATTTGAGGCAAGTATGTCAAAAAATCTTATACCAAAGAATTATAGACAATGCAGCCCAAGAAAGGGGCATAATTGTTACCACAGAAGAAATTGAAATTGAGGCAGATCGTCAACGTCGTGAACAGCATTTAGAAAAAGCTGTTGATACCTTGACATGGTTATCAGAGCAATTTGTTAGTCCCTATGATTGGGAGGTTGGAATTCGCAATCAACTGCTAGCACAAAAAGTAGCACAGACAATCTTTGGTCAAGAGGTTAAAAAGTTTTTTAACCAAAATCGGCAAGAATTTGACCAAGTGATTCTTTATCAACTAATAGTGACATCCGAAAAACTTGCTCAAGAACTTTATTACCAAATTGAAGAGGACGAAATTAGTTTCTATGATGCGGCTCACATTTATGACATTGATGATAACCGTAGATATAAATGTGGCTATGAAGGGACAATTCATCGTTGGGCTATCCAAGCCAATATAGGTGAGCTTGTATTTAGTACTCCTCCTAAACAATTAATTGGTCCATTAAAAAGTGAACAAGGTTACCATCTTCTTATAGTTGAAGAATTTATTATAGCAGAATTAACACCTCAACGATATGAAGAAATCCTCAATAAAATGTTTCAACAATGGCTGAATAGTGAAGTGCAATATTTGTTAAATTCGGATGAGATTGAGATAGATACACTTCAGATACATTAAAGATATAAAAAAGATACAAATTAGATACAAAAATGCATTTTGCAACCGTTATTTTTTTAGATACATTAATTAAAATTAATAGCCATACAAACACTGAGAATAAATGGTTGTCATCACATAAAAAGACGTAAAATCTCATAAATATACTTTTTGACGATGATTAAACCGACAAAAAAAGGAGAAAATATTAAAAAGTCTTCGTAAAACAAACTTTACTTGGTAAAAGAAGTGATTTTTAATCAATAAAATCTTTTATTGTCTATTTTTCAATAGATAAAATTGATAATCATGCACAATAATTCTTCTTGAAGAGTTCATAAAGAAATCATGGGATAGTAAACAAATCTTGTAAATTTAAGCAAAATATATTGAAAAAGTTTTGAGATATATACAGAATAACTATAGTGTATGAGCTAATGCTTCTTTGTTAAGGGTGAAAGAGAAAAGGAAAAAGGAAAAGAGATGTTTATCCCTGACATCTTTACCTTTAACATGCATCCCAGACCAAAAATTAGAATCAAATTTGTGTAATCACTAATTGCAAGGTTGAATGGTTTTATCCAGATTTTTACAAGACTCTGTTTTATCAAATTTTGCCGATGTTTGGGCAAAATATTAGCTTTAAATAGAGTTTACGAGGACTTAGTGATATGACAAATGAGTCAATAAAGATAGAAAAAATGTATAGCTTGAAGATCTGATAATTTTGGTCAATATTAATTTTTTAGAAACTTTGTGTGTTAGATTTTACGAAAAATGATTATTTATGATCCAATTCAGTCTTTTGATAGATTACTAAGAAAGTATTAAAACACAAAAATAGGGATTGCGATAGTCTTTTGATTATTACTTGGATAATCCATTTATTGACCAAAAGTAAAGGAAATAATCTTTCTACCTAGCGATAGCACTTAGATACCCATTACTTCTACAAAAGAGGTAGACTCTTATGATAATTGGGTAAAAATCTATGCAGAATAATCTTTGCCAAAATTGCTTGTTAATGTCATAAATCATTTGTCGTTTATAGAATATTTATTTACAAATGGCTAATGATAAATGATCTAACAAATCCAACGATAAGGTCAGAATTTTGGCTTGCTTCAAATATCATTCAAGCTTTGCATTACCATATAAAGTAAGCTGATATCTTGCACTAAGCAACTAGAAGTCGCACGCCAAGGCTAGGTGCAAAATCTGAGCTAACTATTTTGTGTAGCTATGAAGATTTGACCAAAATAATTTTAAAAACAGCTACGACGGATTCGTGTATTTGATTCCTGGAGGTGAGCGGGTGTTATCTGTGTTTTCTGAGCAAGAGCTAGTGGCTCAACTACTCACTATGACTTTTGGTGAGACGCTCTCAAAAAAGGAATTAGAGGATTGCTTGGCGGCGGTGGAAATTATAGAACCACCACCGACACAGCAGTTTTGGCAAGCCACAGAAACTCAAGCAGGAATTTATATTGTCATTGCAGGCAAAGTTAGACTGCTAGATAGCTGTGATAACTTGATAGCTACTCTGACAAAAGGGGGGACATTTGGTGAAATCACTCTGTTTACCACAGCAGAATTTCAACCATACGCAGCCAGAGCTTCCCATCGCTTAAAACTTTGCTATCTCAGAGATGAGGTAATGCAGAGATTGATGCATAACTCTGCTCAAATCCGCGATCGCCTTTATCAAAAAGCAGAAATTTGGGATCTGTTGCTTGGTTGTAGCCAAAGCTCATCACGGCTTCAGATATCTGTGCCAGAAATGTTCAAAGTTTTATCTCTATGTGAACGGCACAATCTGGAAATTGGTTCTCTACCCATGGAACTATGCCAAGACAAGCAACTATGGCTACTTTATCGAGGAGAACTACTTCATGCTGATGGTCAAAGGCTGACTCAGAGAGATATTTGTGTTCCAAAGACCCAAACTCACTGGCAGGCAGTTGCACCTACAATCATCTACAGTCTCAAACGTTCTCATTGGCAAACAGCATTGCAATACTGGTCAGAACTAGGGAATATTGATGGTTTTGATTCAACAGAAGTTGCTATTGATGAGAGGGAGACACCGCCAGTAAACAAACCCGAACCTCACAGAAAAATTATTCCTTTTCCCGTACCAGAAACATCTACCAAACAGCCACAACAACTAAAACCAGAGCGAACAAAACTACGCCCTTATTTT
This sequence comes from Fischerella muscicola SAG 1427-1 = PCC 73103, assembly GCF_000317245.1. GTDB lineage: Bacteria > Cyanobacteriota > Cyanobacteriia > Cyanobacteriales > Nostocaceae > Pelatocladus > Pelatocladus muscicola_A. Next base: position 98,196 of record NZ_AJLJ01000494.1, on the reverse strand, counting down.
CCTAGTCCAAAAGTGCAAATGGGGCATTGGTGGGGACGCCTTACCCGTCGTTATCCCTTTTATGCTCAACAAAGTGCTTCTGACTGTGGTGCTGCTTGCTTGGTAATGATTGGTAGCTATTGGGGTAAGAACTTTAGTGTTAATCGTCTGCGGGATATGACCAACGTCAGCCGTAGTGGAGCATCTCTACGCGCTATTGCTACAACTGCCGAAAGCCTTGGTTTCGTTACCCGGCCTGTAAAAGCTAGTTTTGATAAATTGGCAGAACAACCTTTACCTGCAATCGTTCACTGGGAAGGTAAGCACTTTATCGTTGTCTATGAAATAACGAAAAAGCATGTGATTGTGGGTGATCCTGCGATCGGTCAACGCACTCTCACCCCCAAAGAATTTGAAACGGGTTGGACTGGTTATGCATTGTTGCTGCAACCCACAGCTCTACTTAAAGATGCCAAAAACAACACTACTAGCCTTTGGAAGTTTTTTGACTTAGTCAAACCTCACCATAAGGTACTGCTAGAAATATTCTTTGCCTCAGTCTTAATTCAGTTATTTGGATTGGTAACACCAGTTTTTACCCAGTTACTATTAGACCGGGTGTTAGTACAACGCAGTTTTACCACCTTAAATGCCATTGCTTTGGGGATGATCATTTTTGGTTTGTTCCGGGTGATCATGAACGGAGTACGGCAATATTTGCTGGATCACACTGCCAACCGCGTTAGCGTTGCCTTACTGGTAGGGTTTATCAAACATACTTTCCGTTTACCCCTTTCATATTTTGAGTCCCGTTATGTTGGGGACATCGTCTCCCGCGTCCAAGAAAACGAAAAAATTCAACGCTTCCTGACTGGACAGACACTGTCTATATTGCTGGATTTGCTGACATTGGTGATCTATCTGGGCATGATGTTCTGGTATAGCTGGCGTATGGCGTTATTTGTATTGTTCACTGTACCGCCATTTTTTATTTTGGCGCTGGCTAGCACTAGCATTTTACGCCGCATCTCTAGAGAGATTTTTAATGCTGGGGCAGAAGAAAACAGCTATCTCATCGAGTCCTTGACAGGAATTCGCACTGTTCGCTCATTGTCTATAGAACAGACAGTGCGCTGGCGCTGGGAAGAACTACTGAATAAATTGATTAAAAAAGCCTTTAATGCTCAGATAATCGGCAACCGTCTCACTGTGATTACTGGTGTAATTGAAACCTTCGTGAATACCTCCTTACTCTGGTATGGAGCATCGTTGGTTATTAACCAAGAACTCACGATTGGGCAGTTGGTTGCTTTCAACATGCTGGTGGGTAATGTGATCAGTCCTTTTCAAAGGTTGTCACTGCTATGGAATGAATTACAGGAAATTGTCATTTCCACCGAACGCATCAATGATGTTTTAGAAGCAGAACCAGAAGAAGACCTACAACATAAACCCCGTAAACCTTTGGATAGTCTTCGTGGTCATATTCGTTTTCAGAATGTTACCTTTCGCTACCACCCAGAAAGTGATACCAACGTCTTAGAAAATATCAACTTTGAAATCCAACCAGAGCAAATGATCGCTGTGGTTGGACGCAGTGGTTCTGGGAAAACCACACTCAGCAAATTGATTTTGGGTTTATATCCACCGAGTGATGGCAAAGTATTCATTGATGGTCAAGATGTCAATAATATTTCTCTGCGATCGCTCCGTTCTCAAGTTGGTGTAGTAGACCAAGATTCCTTCCTTTTTGGTGGTACTATTCGCGAAAACATTGCCATAGCTCATCCAGATGCTTCTTTGGAAGAAATTACCCAAGCAGCACACATGGCGGGAGCAGATGAATTTATCCAGCAATTGCCATTAGGTTATGAAACCCAAATTGGTGAAGGTGGTGGAATGCTCTCCGGTGGACAACGCCAACGCCTAGCGATCGCTCGTGCTTTGTTAGGAAATCCCCGCTTGTTGCTTTTGGATGAAGCCACCAGTCATCTAGATGCTGAATCAGAACGCATTATTCAAAACAATCTCAAAACCATTCTTAAAGAACGCACAAGTGTGATCATCGCTCATCGTCTTTCTACTGTCCGCAACGCTGACCTAATTCTGGTTTTAGATCGTGGCTTATTGATAGAAAGCGGAACTCATGACGAACTCATCGCTAAAAAAGGTCACTACTACTACCTGAATCAACAACAGTTATCTTAAACAGGTTGATTGTTGGTGGTTGCTCAAGGGTCAATTGTCTTACCTATGACAAATAACAAATGACGACCCTCGCGCTTTTTGCTTTATTTGTGCCGACTTACTTAATCCATGAGCAAGGAACCATGCCACATCCACATACGAACTCTTCATCTGTACTGGTCAACAAACCAGATGAGAAGCAAAGCTATCCACAGACTCAGGAATTTACTCAGGCTAAGGAGCAGGTCAAAGATTGGCATTATGCAACTGAAGAGTTACTAGATGCTTTACCAAGAGTTTGGACTCGCAGTGTTCTGTATGCACTTATAGGTTTTACAGTTCTTGCCTTACCTTGGTCAGTGCTTACCAAGGTAGATGAGACTGGTAACGCCAGAGGACGTATAGAACCTAAAGGTTCAACCCAGAAACTAGATGCACTATCAAGCGCGAGTGTAAAGGCTGTCCGAGTCAAGGAAGGTGACACTGTCAAAGCTGGGCAAGTTCTACTGGAACTTGAGTCTGATATCTTGCAAACGGAACTCCGACAAGCTCAAGAAAAACTGACTGGATTGCTCAATCAGCGATCGCAATATTATCTACTCACAAACCAACTCCAGTTAACGCTTGGGGTTCAGGAGCAACAAAACAAATCTCAAGCATTAGAAAAAATATCCCAAGTCAACCAGGCAAAACAAGAACTGGATGCCAAACAGAGTACCTACAACCTACAAAAATTAGAAAAACAGGCATTACTCAACCAAGCACAGCAACAAATTAATACGAGTCGTAATGACCTGAAGTCGGCTGAAGAGCTTTTGAAGCTAGATACCAGAATAGTTCATCGCTATAGTCAATTGTTAGAAGATGGTGCGGTTTCTATAACTCAAATTGACCAACTCAAAAAAGAGCAACAGCAAAGCAAGCAAATCTATGAAAAGGCTCAATCTGATGTGAAACAAGCTCAATTGCGTTTAGCAGAAGAACAGAGTCGTTATCAAGCAACAGTCAATCAGTTAGAGTCTGATATTGAGAAAGCAAAATTGCAATTCCAAGCGGAGCAAAGCAATTATCAGGGCTTATTACAAGCTGGTAAATTGGCGATTCTCAAAAATCAGCAACAATTCAAAGACATGCAAACACAAATCACCGGCTTGGAATCTCAAATTGCTCAAATCAAAAGCCAAATGGCATCTTTAAAGCTTCAGTTACAGCAACGAATAGTGCGATCGCCTGTTAATGGTGTAGTTTTTGAGTTTCCAGTCACAAAGCCAGGAGCAGTAGTACAACTTGGTCAAAGAGTAGCCCAAATTGCACCCCAAAATACGCCTTTCATCCTGAAAGCCCAGATGCCTATTCAACAAAGTGGCTTTTTGAAGGTAGGAATGCCAGTCAAAATCAAGTTAGATGCTTATCCTTTTCAACAGTATGGCATTGCTCAGGGCAAAGTTACTTGGGTATCTCCTGACTCGAAAGTTATTCAAACACCTCAAGGGAAACAAGAAAGCTTTGATTTAGACATCGCTTTGGATCAGCAGTATCTGCAAAATGGCAACCAACGTATTCCGTTGAATCCTGGTCAGACAGCAACCGCAGAAGTCGTTATTCGTCAGCGACGGGTAATTGACTTTGTCTTAGATCCATTCCAACGCCTGCAAAAAGAAGGTTTGAAGCTTTAGTGATTGGTTGGTTGGTCTTTCCAAAAAATAAGCTTTACTCAGAGGGATGGCATCATGGCTAAAAATCTCACTGTGACTTCTTCAGACATCATTCATAACATCAAACTTTCTTGCCAAATTCCTGTGGTTGTGGAAGCGATCGCATCTGAAAAAATCATTGCTGAAGCAGCAAAAGAAGCTGGTATTCAAATCGAGAAAGCAGAACTTCAAGAAGAGGGAGACAAGCTGCGCCTGGAGAAGAAACTCATCAAAGCAAAAGATACTTGGGAATGGCTCAAAAAACATCATCTCTCTTTAGATGAGTTTGAAGAATTAGTCTACAATCAAGTCCTCTCTAAGAAGTTGGCAGATTATTTGTTTGCAGATCATGTCGAAAAGTTCTTTTACCAAAATCAACTTGAGTATCTAGCTGCTGTTACCTACGAAGTCATCCTTGAGGATAGAGACTTAGCTTTGGAATTGTTTTATGAAATAGAAGAAGGTGAAATCAGTTTTTCAGAAATCGCTCGCCAATATATCCAAGTACCAGAATTACGTCGTGCTGGTGGATATCAGGGAATTCGACGCCGCCAAGAGTTTCGCCCAGAAATTGCAGCAGCTGTGTTTGCGGCAACTCCACCTGAAATTCTGAAACCAATTACAACTTCTAAAGGCGTGTATTTAATTTGGGTTGAAGAAATAATTCAACCCACATTAGATGACGAGTTATACCAACAAATAATTTTTGAATTGTTCTCTGATTGGTTAAAACAGCAACTTGAAAGCATGGAAATAGTGATTAAGTTAGACACAGATATCAATTTGCAATCACAAGACTAAGTGGTGAAACATAATTATTCGACTAAGTAGTTAATATTTTAAAATCACTTTGTAGTTCACTAATCCACATTAATTAAAGTTAAATAAGTTTTTTAAAACAACATAAAATGAATCTTTTAGACGGCAAGAAAATGATTGTTTTGTCATTTTTTGGCTGTCTTTATTTCATTTTTATCTTATATGAAATATTTATTTTCGTTTAAGTAAAATCAGTTTTTTTGATTAATTATTTTTATTTAAAAACCACAAAAAAAATAGTTTATTTTCTAAAACTAAGTTACAATAAAAATGTAAGCAATAAGAATATATTTTATTGCTTCAATAACAGCAAAGACGATTAATTAATTCCCAGGAGAAACCATGTTTATCTCTGATCTAAATCACATCGAAGCCGTTGAATCTAATAAAGTTGTTGGCGGCGGTTATGGCTGGTTCGACGGATACGACAAATATGACGATGACAATGGTAATGGTAAGAAAAAGATCAAGAATCTTGCGGTTTCTGTTGCTGTAGCTGGCGATCGTAAGTTCGACCGTTACTAATGATGATTAAAAATGTAATCAATCAAAAATTGATTGATTATTAACAGGATATCTGAGAAATAAAACTTGGCGATATTTGCAATTGCAAGCTAGCTGTTGTAACGTAGGACTAAGGGAAAATCGCGATTTTCCCTTAGTCTTCCTGGTTGAACATAGGGTGTGTAGGAGCAAATTATATTCGTCCATAAATTTTCAGACATCCTCTGAAAATCACAGCAAAAAACGATTAAATTATTCCCAGGAAAAACCATGATTATTTCTGATCTCAATCACATCGAAGCTGTTGAATCTAATAAAGTTACTGGTGGTGGTTGTGGCGGTAGATACTATGGATACCGTAAGGCTAAGAATGTTGCGGTTGCGATTGCTGTGGCTGGCGATCGTAAGTTCGACCGTGACTATGATTACTAAAAATGTAATCAATCAAAAATAGATTGCTTACTAACAGGATATCTGAGAAATCAAACTTGGTGATGTTTGCAATTGCACCCCAGGTGTTGTAACGTAGGGCTTTGGGAAAATAGCGATTTTCCCTTAGTCTTCCTGGTTGAACATAGGGTGTGTAGGAGCAAATTATATTCCTCCAAAATATTTGAGATATTCTCTCAAATCACAGCAAAAAACGATTAAATTATTCCCAGGAAAAACCATGATTATTTCTGATCTCAATCACATCGAAGCTGTTGAATCTAGTAAAGTTATTGGTGGTGGTTGTTGTGGGTACGATAGGTACCGTAAGGCCAAGAATGTTGCGGTTGCAGTTGCTGTAGCTGGCGATCGTAAGTACTACGGTGGCAAAGATTATTAAAAATGTAATCAATCTAAAATAGATTGATTACTAACAGGATGTCTGAGAAGTCAAACTTGGCGATGTTTGCAATTGCACGCCAGGTTTTGTAACAGAGGGCTTTGGGAAAATACGATTTTCCCTTAGTCTTCCTGCTTGAACATAGGGTGTCAAACCCTCGTTACTAGGTTCAATCTGGTAACGAGAATAATCGTCTTTGGTTCTTGCTAAGATATAGTGCAAGTAATTCAGTTAGTGAATTTGTGTGAGGTGATGTTTTAGTGAATTATATTGTATTGCAAATGAGGATGTAATTATGAGTGGATTAAAAATTGATGATCTAAGTTTTTGTGAAATTAATGTTTCTGATGATCTGCAAGTTCAGGGTGGTTTATTCCCAACTCATCTTTTTCAAGATATATCAGACATTTTTCGGGATGATTTAGCTGAGTTTGATAAGCATCCAGGAGAATATTCTTTGGAGAAGGAGACAACAGATCAGTTTGGAATCAAGCATAAAATTTCAGCAAAGAAAACTGAAAATATCAAAGTTATAAGTAGCGTATCAAAAGGTACTAAGGGTGGTGAAAATTATGCTGGAAGTTTATCAGCAATATCAGTAATTTAATTAATTAGTACCTAAACGTGAAACAATTTATTTGTAGTCAGATAGTTAATTGAGTATAGGCATAGCAAAGCTTTGTTATGCCTATATTTAATTTGTATAAATATTTCGTTTAAGCTGTTAAATATGTTATTAAATATTAAAAATATATCCCTTGTTTTAGAAAAGTTTTTGAAAAACAAGGGATATGCAAAAATATTAGATGGTTTAAACTCCAATTACTAACAATCAAGTTACTTTATAAGATTTTTGATGGCTGATACCAAAATTAAAAGTGACATTTGTAGAATTGGATAAACCATCATGATCATAACTTATGCCCGCTCTTCTCTTAATTAATCTTACAAAACTAGCTATTAAAGGTCTTCTATGATAGAGCCTCGCCGAGTTTTGGATGAAGGTGATAATTCCATTAGCTTTTCATTAGCTTTTTTTAATCCAGACATATCCTCCGAATTGGAATTAGTGTAACTATAAAATGATGAAGCACCACCAATTATGGTGTTTGGAAAATCTACTAATTCGTCAAATTTTAAATCAGCAATAATCATGTTATTTGTCCAAAAAGTATTTAAGTTATTTGCTAATTTCATATTAACAAATAAACCAGGTTTTTGATTTATTATTTAAAAAACAAATCAAATAATCGCGCAAGTATATGTTTCTAATTTATAAATATTTGGAAAATAAATATGTCTTTGAAAATGAATCTTAGAACAACCATATGAGAGGATGTTTGAAAACTATAGGCGATCGCTCTAGATAAGCTAATTTCTTAAACAATTTGGGTAATGCTTATACTTAATCTATGGGATTGAGTGTCTTTCACAACCACTAGCATCTGATGTGACATCCCATCGCAACTTTTGGGGTTAGTTGAGTCGGTTGTGGCATTAGGTTAGTTCTTGGTTTAATTATAGGTATTTAAAAAAATACCTCTGTGCGACTGGGTAAAAAGATAGTTACTATTTAAAGTAATCAGCTACAGAACATCCAAACAGTAAAAGTGCCGTATTTAATCTACGCCCCTGAAACACCAAATGAGAGAGTTTATGAGTTGAAACAAGGATTTAACACCCTTGGTCGTAAAATCGACAATACCATTGTTTTGTTGGAAGAAACGGTATCTCGTTACCACGCACAGATTCACGTCGCCCCCAATGGAGTGACGATCAAAGATTGTGGCAGTAGCAATCATACTTTTGTCAATCAAGTCAAAGTCACTGTTTCTCAACTTCGTGACGGTGATGCGATCGCTTGTGGTCAACTTCAGTTAAAATTCGTTCATTCCTTGAAAAAATCTCAATCGCAACCGATCAGAGAGCATCAAGAATCATTAAGCGACCATTTTAAACAAATTCCTCTCCCCCAAAGTGAGTCGCAACTTCAAGATTTGGTAGCCCAGAAGCCTAGCGAAGACTCTATTATCAAATTAAAGTCTCGCGATCGCGAGCAACAAACAGTCAACAAACTCAAAATTCTCTTAGAAGTCAGCAAACAACTCTGTTCACCTGACGAACCCGATCAACTTCTCCACAAGATTCTCGATCTAGTGTTTCAAATTATGAGAATCGATCACGCGGCGATTCTCTTAGTCAATGAACAGTCTCAACAACTCGAACTAAAAGCCAGCAAGTTGCGAGAGGATATTGCTGGCTATCAACAGCTTTACAGTAGCAAAATCGTCAATCTCGCTTATGAAAGCGGCGATGCAATTATCACTCAGGATGCTAAACGCGATCAGCGATTTAATGATTCTTTCTCGATTGTCCGAGAAGCAATTCAAAATTGCATGTGCGTACCTCTCAAAAACTATACGCAAGTGATCGGGGTGTTATACGTCGATAATCTATCTCCTCTGATCACTTATACCGACGAAGATTTAGAGTTTTTGAGTGCTTTAGCAAACCAAGCCGCAGCAGCTATTCACATGTCTCGCGAGTTTTACAAACGAGAACAAAAGCTCAAACAAGAAGTATTAGATTTAAAAATTCAAATTGACCTTGCAAAAAAAGAAAGCGATGTTGCTGAGATTGTGAACCTTGATTATTTTCAAAGGTTGCAGCAATATGCCGAGCAGTTCAGAAATAAAGATAATCTTACCTAATTCATTTTTTGATGATACAAATACATGGATAAGGGCGTACAGTTGTACGCCCCTATAGTAAATGCCAGGGTTTTTGTGAAAGGGTAAAAAGAGGAAAACAGAGAGAGAGTTATTTCATTTCACTCTTAGTACACCTTACACTCCACAATCCCCTACTCTTTAGTAATAACTCTCTTTTCCACCACACTTGAGAGACGATGGATACTTGTATTTAACAGTGGTACTTCTTGCCGACATGTCTGACAAAACCAGTAGAATTCACCGTGACGGACATGACGCAAGAGAGAATCTCCACAACATGGACATATGTTGCTTCTCATGCTCATATTAATGTCCTCCTTTTAAAACATTTATTGATTAAAATCCGTTAAGAAAAAGTTATTTAAAACAGGATTTTTGCAGAATGAATGCGCCCATTTAAATTTGCGCGATTTTTGATAACTTGTTCATAAACCGCCTCGTACCCATTGACCATTTGGATAACACTAAATTTGTTTTCTACGTATTCTCTGCATCTATGGCGATTGAGTTCCAGTGCATTCGGAATCATCGCTGCCATTTCGTCAACATTTTGACAGATTAAACCTGTGACACCGTGATTAATAACCTCTGGTACAGAACCCAAATTCATGGCAATGACTGGTGTACCAGTTGCCATGGATTCAATCATTACCAAACCAAAAGGTTCTGGCCAAGTTATAGGAAATAAAGTAATTGCAGCATTCCCAAAAAGTTCTGCTTTCTCGGCGTGATTTATTTCACCAAGAAACTGAATTTGCTGACCATCAATTTGGGGAGCAATTTCTTTTTCAAAAAATTCTGAATCTACTACATCTACTTTTCCAGCCATTTTCAAGCGCCAACCTGTTTTTTTGGCGATCGCGATCGCATGATGTGGCCCTTTTTCTGGTGAAAAGCGTCCTAAAAATGCCAAATATGGTGGTTCTTGGGGTTTGTCTACAAAAGCATAATCGTTTGGGTTAATTCCGTTGTAAACTGTACCAACGTAATTTAGGTTTATCTGTCTCTGCGCGTCGCTAATACTGATGTATGGTTGCTTTTGATGATGATTGTAGACGTTGCAATTATCTTCTGTAAAATTGCCATGCAGAGTATGCACTGTAGGTGTTGACACCAAACTGGCCAAAGGTAAAGCCGAAACCCCTAGATGAGAATGGATCAAATCGAATTCCGCCGCCTGTTGATAAACTTGGCTGAGTTCCAACATTTCGTATGCTGTATACTCTTTGACATTGGGGTCTAAACGCAATGCACGCGGATAGACTGCTTCTAACTTAGCCAAAGTTTGCGAATCTCCAGAAGCAAACAGAGTGACCTCATGACCACGACGAACTAGTTCATCGGTCAAGCGACTCACTACCAGTTCAATTCCTCCGTAGGTTGGAGGTGGAACTCGTTCCCATAAAGGGGCTACTTGAGCGATCTTCATATATTGTTTTGGTTCAGCAGGTGATATAGTCCTTTATCAACAATTACCCAGTTAGCTAGAGACGCGATTATACTCTTACCTTGAAGCCGCTCTTACGAGCGTCTACGCGTCTGTACAGTTATCAGTTATTAAATTTACTGCTTAGATAAGCATCCCTTCACATTTGGTGTTAGGAGTAGCTGGCATTTATTTAATTTGACAACTAATCACTGCTAATTGATTTTATAGGACTTACATAAAAGTCGATAAAGCATTTGTACCTAACTATTTTGACTTTAACATTAACCTCAATGACTCCTAAGAGTGCAATATTGGTTAACCTAAACTTTGCAATTGCCTTCTAGTGGAACAAATCAGAGCAAAGAACATCAAAAGCTTAAATAAAAAGCTTTTTATATTTTCTTAATATTCTGATGACGTTTACCAAAATCTAGTGGGTATTGCAGATCATCAACAAAAGCAATCAGGTAACTATACTGAATCAATTTAAAACCAGCAATATCTTGGTTGCATCTATCTTGGGGATCATAGATAATAAGAGGTTTTGTAAGGAAAAATACTAAATTTTGTTAGAAGATCAATTTTGAGAAGTTGAGAAAGGAGAAGAAAGAATCGGAAATCAGGAACAGTAGGGGCGAATAGCCAACTATCAACAATTAATAATTAATTCCCTAGACTCTAACTATTGACTGTTAACTTTGAAATAATGAAAATCGCTACTTGGAATGTTAACTCTATTCGCACTCGTTTACAGCATGTTGTTGATTGGTTAATTCAAAATCCAATTGATGTGTTGTGTTTACAAGAAACTAAAGTTGTTGATGATAATTTTCCGCGATCGCCTTTTGAAGAATTAGGATATCATCTTTATTTTTCTGGTCAAAAATCTTACAATGGTGTTGCGATTATCAGCCGACAACCTCTACAAAATGTCAGCACCAGTTTTACAGCAATCTTGCCAGAAATATCACCAGAGTTTGATGAGCAAAAGCGAGTATTGACAGGCGTAATCAACGACATTAGAGTTATCAATCTTTACGTACCTAATGGTTCGGCAGTTGGCAGCGAAAAGTACGAATATAAGCTGTGTTGGTTGGCGATTCTACGAAAGTATTTACAAACTCTGCTAACATCAACCCCGGACATTTGTATGTGTGGTGACTTTAATATTGCCTTGGAAGATAAAGATATCCACGAAAAAGCGAATCCAGAAAATCACATTATGGCATCTGAACCAGAACGCCAAGTACTGCGAGATATCTTAACACTGGGATTTGCTGATGCTTTTCGCAAATTCACATCCGAAGGCGGACATTACAGTTGGTGGGATTATCGCGCCGCATCATTTCGCCGCAATTTAGGTTGGCGAATTGACCATCATTATTTGACACCCAATTTGTACGAGCGTGCAAAAAGTTGCACCATTGATATTACTCCCCGAAAGTTAACCCAACCTAGCGACCATGCACCAGTAATTGTCGAATTTTAGATATGCGGGGATTACCCTGTCAAAGTGTAATATCTTCAAAGCACAGTTTTCTTAGTGTCTTAGTGTCTTGGTGGTGAAGAAAGAAATCTTAATTTAACCACTAAGACACCTTAGACGCGCAAGCGGCTACTTGCAGAAGTCGCTACGCGCTACCGTAAGGTAGACACCAAGTCGAATCGTAAATAATCAGCCCGTATCAACCTATTGAGATTCTGCTGTTGCTTTAATTAATCGAGACTGATCTAAACCAATCTGATGCAGTAGCAACCACGATTGAATCAAATCAGGGCCATGCATGTCTCCAGTTAAGGCTGCTCGCAGACTACGCATCATCAAACCTTTCTTCACATTTTGCTGTTTGACTACTTGCTTGATAATGTCTTGGGCGCTGGCTTCGTTGAATTCCTGCTGGTTCTGTAATGCAGTGTTTACCGCCTCAATCGCAGCAGCAACACCTTCTTGTTTCAGCTGCACAGCAGCTTCTTCACTAAATTCCACTGCATCGGTGAAAAACAGTTTGCTCATGGCGACAGCATCAACTAGCCGAGTCAAACTAGGTTGAATTAAAACTACTAGTTGTTCTAACCAAGCACGCTCTTCTCGTCCTCCAGTCAATTTATACCCAGCTTCTTCCCAAAAAGGAATAAGCAAATTTGTCAGTTTGTCTACTGGCATGGCGTGGATATACTGACTGTTGATCCAATCTAACTTTGCCCAGTCAAACTTTGCGCCTGCTTTATTTACACGCTCAAAGCTAAACTGTTGGGCTGCTTCTGGTAAAGTAAAAATTTCTTTGGTTGAGTCGGGAGCTGACCAACCCAACAAGGTCATGTAATTTACCAAAGCTTCAGCAGTAAAGCCCATTTTTTGAAAGTCAGAAATAGAGGTGACGCCATCTCGTTTAGAAAGCTTGCGTCCTTCTTGATTTAGGATTAAGGGTGTATGGGCAAACTCTGGTACTTTTGCACCAAAGGCTTCATAAAGTAGAATTTGCTTGGCAGTGTTGGCAATGTGGTCTTCTCCTCGGATGACATGGGTAATTTGCATATCTATGTCATCTACTACAACTGCAAAGTTATATAGAGGTTGACCAATACCATCAGCTGCGGCGCGAGCAATCACCATATCACCACCCAAATCACTACCGCGCCAAACCATCTGATCTCTAACTAAGTCATTCCAAACAATTTCTCGGTGATCATCAATTTTGAAACGAATTACAAAGCTACGCCCTTCGGCTTTGTATGCGGTTTCTTGTTCTGGTGTCAAATTGCGATGACGATTATCATAACGAGGAGCCTCACCTCTAGCTTTTTGGGCTTCTCGTAGTGCTTCTAGTTCCTCAGCAGTGGTGTAGCAGCGATAAGCTAGTCCTTGTTCTAGGAGACTTTGTACTGCTTGCTTATAAATTTCTAGGCGTTGGGTTTGGAAGAAAGGCCCTTCATCCCAATTTAATCCCAGCCAGCGCAGCCCCTGGAGAATATTTTCTGTATATTCGGGACGCGATCGCTCTAGATCTGTGTCTTCAATTCGTAAAATAAACTTTCCGTCGTGGTGACGGGCAAACAACCAGTTGAATACAGCCGTTCTCGCTGTACCAATATGTAAATTTCCAGTTGGACTAGGGGCAATACGTACTCTAACAGTCACAGCAAATTCGCAAATTATTGATTATGGCAAAGCATGATCATTGTAGGTTATTCTGGAAATAGTGTTATGAATCTCAAGACTTTATACAAATGGTGTAAAGTCAATAAGACTTTACTTACTCTTGTATGTAAACCTTACTTTTTACGGGACTGACGGGGCTCGAACCCGCAACTTCCGCCGTGACAGGGCGGTGCTCTAACCAATTGAACTACAGTCCCTTGATTTGCAACTTTTTTATTATGCCTAACACCTTTGAAATTGTCAAGCTTTTTTTTGTGAAATCTTATCCTGCCTAGAAATAAATTTCAGGGCTGACAGTACAAGGCCATTCCAATGGATTTAAAGATGCAGCTTAGTACAGTTTTGCTTGAAATCGTAGCTTTTTCAACGCAGAGGCACACGCAGGAAAGCGCAGAGTTTCGCAGAGTTTTCTATATAGAATTCGTTACGAATTTGTGAAATATTGTACTTAGTTTACAGAAGTAGACTTTGAGCTATAAGCCTTGGAATGAAATTCCAAGGCGTAGCAGAAAGATTGACTAACTTTGTGTTACTACTTCTTGTTTATCTTTCGCCAAGAACTTCTCTAGTTCCGTTAATGCATCTGCATCTACTTTAGTTTGCATTGGACAGAACTTAGGCCCACACATAGAGCAAAACTCAGCAGTTTTATAAATATCTGCTGGTAAAGTTTCATCGTGATATTCCCTAGCTCTGTCGGGGTCGAGTGCTAATTCAAACTGACGATTCCAATCGAAGTTGTAACGAGCGCGGGAGAGTTCATCGTCTCTATCTCTTGCACCAGGGCGCCGTCTGGCGATATCTGCCGCATGGGCTGCAATCTTGTAAGCAATTAATCCATTGCGTACATCTTCGGAATTCGGCAGACCTAAGTGTTCTTTAGGTGTAACATAGCACAACATAGCAGTGCCATACCAACCAGCCATGGCTGCACCGATAGCAGAGGTGATGTGGTCGTAACCAGGAGCAATGTCTGTGACTAATGGCCCAAGTACATAGAAAGGTGCTTCGGAACACTCTTCCATCTGCTTTTTAACGTTGAACTCAATTTGATCCATCGGTACGTGTCCAGGCCCTTCGACCATCACCTGCACATCGTCTTCCCAAGCTTTGCGGGTTAATTGTCCCAGGGTTTTGAGTTCTGCTAATTGGGCTTGATCAGAAGCATCATGAGTACAACCAGGACGGAGTGAGTCACCTAAGCTAAATGAGACATCATATTTTTTGAAAATCTCAACAATATCTCGGTAGTGGGTGTAAAGTGGGTTTTGTTTATGATGGTGCAGCATCCATCTGGCTAAAATACCACCACCACGAGAGACAATGCCAGTCAGGCGGTTTCTGACTAAAGGCAAGTGTTCAATTAAAATCCCAGCGTGGATCGTCATGTAATCTACCCCTTGCTGGGCGTGTTTCTCAATTACATGCAGAAAATCCTCTGCTGTGAGATTTTCAATCCTGCCATGTACACTTTCCAAAGCTTGATATACTGGCACTGTACCAATGGGAACGGGTGAAGCTTTAATAATCGCGGTGCGAATTTCATCTAAGTTACCACCGCCAGTGGATAAATCCATGACGGTATCAGCCCCGTATTTTACCGCTAGATTTAGCTTTTCCAGTTCTTCATTAATCCCAGAAGAGTTGGGAGAAGCACCAATGTTAGCATTTACTTTACATTTAGAAGCAATACCAATACACATTGGTTCTAAATTAGTGTGATTGATATTTGCAGGAATAATCATTCGTCCCCGCGCTACCTCATCTCTGATTAGCTCAACAGGGAGGTTTTCTCGCCCAGCGATGTAGTGCATTTCTTCAGTAATGACACCCTGACGAGCGTAGTGCATTTGACTAACATTGCTCTCGCCTCTTCGCTTGGCAACCCATTCTGTCCGCATATTTGCTTTCCTCAATAAACAGCTTCCCTGCGCCGGCATTATCCGGATTCAGGTGCAAAGGGTATAATCTCAGCCTGGATGCAGGCACCCCCAGCATAGGTACTAATTTTAGCATTTTGGTAGTGGAGCAGATGAGGGAATTAACAATTTATGACCTCTTCGGTATCACCGGACGCTCACCTCTTTGAAACTTCTTCCATGATTGACGTAAGGCTGTAGGAGCTGGATGCTTGGCATCATAAACCACAATCACATTTGTCAGAGGACGTTGGGCAGGAACTATGATATTACCGTGAGCAGCAAAGCCTCTAGATGTTCCTCCATCTAAATTCATGGCTTCGTAGCAACCCATTGCTCTCATTGCTCTTGCTTCTTGTTCTAAAGTCAGGCGATCGCTGAAATTTACTAAAATTAGCTTTTCACCACTAGCAGGATACCCAATCGCCACCCGTGTAGCTACACCCAATACATGAGGATCTTTAAACCCTTCTAATTTTGGTTTGAGCCAAATTTTTCCTTTTCTCAGCAATCTGGGCCCACAAGTAATTGAAAACCAATGTTCCTTCCATTTGGGTTTACCTTCAACCCGTGCTGTGATCATTTCCGGTTTGTTTCCTGCTCGCAAACCCAAGGTAGTACCATAGTTTTCCCACTGACTGTATTTGAGGAATCTTCCTGCGGCTACCATATTACCCATAACAGCTTTCTTGGCACTTTTAGCAAAAAATGTTCCATTCGCAACAACCGCAGCGTGATGACGAGCCACCATTTTGCTAAAATCTTCGTCACCATAACTACGGTGTGTTGAATTGGCAACAGATGCATTATTTGCTAAACCAATAGTGATAAATGTTTTAGGGTCAGTCAAGTCAATAATTGCCCGATGAAAAGAGATACCATTGATTTCACCCTTATTTACTTTTACAGTTTGAGCCGTAGCAGGCAGTATAAGTGACGAACTTTTTGCCAAGAAAGCACCAGCCAAAAATAAAAAAGACCGACGATCTATCTTGGAAGTTGCCATAATTCACTTCTCATTCTATATGACCAATAACTAATGACTAATGACCGATATATTTTGTTCTATAAACCCTATGGAGTTCTGTGTCAGTTTACTCAAGATACTCCTACTCGTAGCACCTTAAAAGACTATATTTCAGTTCCTGATGTATATCCGGTGGGGCGTTTGGATTGGGATAGTGAAGGTTTATTGTTGTTAACAAATCATGGACAACTGCAACATCGACTTTGCGATCCTCGGTTTGGCCATGAACGTACTTACTGGGTACAGGTAGAACGCATTCCTGATGCTGCTGCTTTGAAAAAGTTAGAAGAAGGTGTCATAATTCAGGATTACCGCACTCGACCAGCCAAGGTGCAACTGTTGTCAGCAGAACCAAGCTTAAGCGATCGCAATCCGCCAATTCGATTTCGTAAGAATGTACCGACAGCATGGTTGGAGATGACTTTGACTGAGGGAAAAAATCGGCAAGTACGGAGAATGACGGCAGCTGTGGGGTTTCCGACGTTAAGATTAGTGCGAGTGGCGATCGCTCAGTTACACTTGGATAATTTAAAACCAGGTGAGTGGCGTGATTTGACATCACACGAAATTAAGTCACTAAATAACTTATCTTTTCCTAATCGCTCTTTAAAAAAACAACAGCTTAGTTTAAGCAAGTCGCCGAGAATAAACAAAACGTGAGTTATGAAACACAAACATAATTAAAATTCTTACTCATGACAAATGACAAATGACCTTTGTCTTAGCTTGTCTTAACTTTTTTCACGCAAATCATGCTATTGACTGTATAATGTTTTTTTCTTTTTGACTTCCTTCATTAACACAACGCTTGGGTGCAAGTTTAAGTTCTATGAGCCTTAATCAGCCATTTAGAAGGCATCACACTTGCCAACAACAACATAATACAGTTTCTGCAACATCTGCATGGTTGGAACTTGTACCAGAAAAAGCCTCAGAAGTAGAGATTTGTACAGCAGAATCCTGGCGTCGTACCCAAGAAGAACTGTTATGGTATCGCAAGTTGTATGAAAATATACCTTGTGTCTATTTGACTCTCAATCAAGATGGAGTAATATTATCTGTCAATAATTTTGGTGCTACTAGTCTTGGTTATTCTCCACAAGAACTAGTACAACAGCCTGTTTTAAATTTGTTCGAGCAATCAGAACAGCAAAGGTTATCTGATGTATTGATGACCTTATTAGGAGAGCCACAAGAAAATGCAACTGTCAATATCGAGTTGCGCTTAAACTGTCCTGCCAGTCAAATGACATGGGTAAAAGTAAGAGTGCGGGTACTGCATTCAGGCAAGGAAAACCCATTGATTTTAATGGTTTGTGAAGACATAACTGGTCACAAGTTGTCGGAAGATGCGTTACGAGAGAGTGAACACCGCTTTCACACTATGGCTAATACCGCACCTGTGATGTTATGGATGGCTGACTATAGAGGAATATGTAATTTTTTCAACCAGTCTTGGCTGGAATTTACTGGACACAACCAGGAACAAAACCAAGATTTGGCTTGGCTAGAAGAAGTACATCCGGAAGATCAAAAATTTTTTATACAAGCTTATGAATCCGCCTTCAGCACATGTACAAAATTTCAGATTGAATATCGCTGCAAGCGTGCAGATGGGGAGTATCGTTGGATTTTAAATACTGGTGTACCTCGATTTACTTCCAGTGGTAGCTTTGCTGGTTATATTGGTTCAGCCATAGACATAACCGAGCGAAAATTAGCAGAAGTTGCTCTAAAAGAAAGTCAAAAAGCCACACAAGCGAAATTTGAGGAATTAAAAACCCTCAATCGCCTCAAAGATGAATTTCTCAGCACAGTTTCTCACGAACTAAGGACACCCCTCACCAACATGAAAATGGCCATACAAATGTTGGGAATTGCGCTCAACCAAGAGCAAAACTTGCGAACAGAAATGACAAAACCTCTGGCAGAAAGCTCAAAAGTAGCTCGCTACTTCCAAATTTTAAACAATGAATGTGACCGAGAAATAAATCTAATTAATAAGTTTTTAGATTTGCAACGTCTGGATGTAAGTGCCAAACCCCTAGTATTAGAAACCATTCAAGTTACAGAATGGTTAGAACGGGTAGTGGAATTATTTCAAGTACGCAACCACAACTGTTATTTACATAATTTGCAGATCAAGATAGCTGACAATCTTCCAAGTTTCATTTGTGACCAGTTTAGCTTGGAGCGTATTTTGATAGAACTACTGACAAATGCCTGTAAATTTAGTCCAGCAGGTGCAGAAATTATTATTGCTGCTCAGTCAAAAGCTGGTTTCATGCAAATTCAGGTTACTAATTACGGCGTAGAAATCCCTGCATCTGAATTGCCACGCATTTTTGACAAATTTTACCGTATCCCCAGTAACGATCCTTGTAAACAGGGAGGTACAGGATTAGGTTTAGCATTAGTACAAAAGCTTACTAAGTATATAGGGGGAACAATTAAAGCCGAAAGCGGGTCTAATCATACTTGTTTTACTATTCAACTGCCACTTTAACAGTTATCATTTCTCAGTTATTCAGTTCAGTGAAAAGAGCATCTTCAGCTGGGTTTAAATCCCTAACCAATGTGTTGAAAGACTTGGTGGCAGTTAACAGACCTCACAATACACCTGTTAACTGATAACTGTTCACTGAATTTAATGATTACCAATTTCCAAATTTAAAGAAATGTGTTGTAATCTGCCGCCTATGATTATTTTAATGGCAAGTTATTGTGAGGAGTAAGCTTGCCACAACATTGAGATATTTTACTAATATGCGTAAAAATTAAGACTGCTACAAAAACTCCTTTGTGAAACTACAATCATTTGTAGGTCTACTATAGGCAGGGGCTGCCGATTGTGGCACTTTGAGTGTAGTAGCCACAAGCACCTTGGTCGGGAATTAAGGAACTTCCACAATGCTGATTTGCCCTCAGTGCCAATTTGAAAACCCCAATTCCAACAAATTCTGTCAAAAATGTGGGGCGTCCCTGACCCATAAGTTCTGTCTGCAATGCGATACCCAAGTGCCTGTGAATGCACAAAAGTGTCATAACTGTGGTGCGGAATGTGGCAGAGTTTGGTGGGCTATTATTACCAAAAAAGAAAATTTAGAAGTCGGGGAAGTAGACTCTAATAATACCCAGAAGGAGAGAGGTAGTAATGCGGAGGCTGAAACTGTCCCCACCTCAACACCTCCGGCTGTCTCTGTTTCTTCTTCTAACTCATCCCTGCTTCCAGAAGATCCCTACTTGGATCAACAACAACGTTATCAGTTGCTAGAGTCACTGCCGAATTTGGGAGATTTAGCACCTCAGACTCAAGTTTATGTAAAAGTTTTAGATTGTTTGCCTTATCAGGTTTCTCCTCTTGAAGCCATGATCACTAATCAGCATCAAGGTTTAGTAATACCTGCTATGGAGGCTAGTAGTGTTCCTGCTTCTGCGGAAGCATATGTGGCTTTAGCAGCTTATACTCATCAAGGCATACCGGCAATTCATGATGCTTGGCAAAACGAGAAGATCGAGGTCATATTGATTGAAGACCGTTCTGATTGGCCCTGTTTACTAGATTTGTGGCACGATGAGTCAACGACTTCTCTACAAATGGTCAATTGCTGTTATCAGATGACACTACTTTGGGCTTTACTAGAACCTTTAAATTGTTGTCATAGTCTTTTGGATTTGTCGAATCTGCGGTTAGATGAAGACCAAGCTGTAGCATTACAGATGTTATATATGGCACGTTTTAACCAGAACAGTACTGACAACACACTGACCAATGAAGAGAACAACAGATCTGAACAATGGGAAAAGAGTTTGAGTATTCAAGCTTTGGCCGATGTTTGGCAAAAGCTTTTTAGAGAGTCTCAGCGTACACAATTTGGTTCTTTGTTGGAACTGTTAACAGATTTGGAACTAGGTAAAATTGATACTTTGTTGCAGTTACAGTCTGGTTTACAAGCGATCGCCACAGAATTGCAACCAAACTCTAGTGTTGATGAGTCAGAGGTGAGTGCAACAGTCAATCTAGCGACCAATTCACCTACTATTCTGCAATTTGATGAATCAGAAGCAGACAATGCCTCAAAAAATGATGATATGGCGACAGTAGTGCTACCAATGCAGCTAATCAGCTTAGAACATGCTGGACTGACCGATGTTGGACGTCAACGACATCATAATGAAGACTACTTTGGTATTGACGCCAAAATCAGTAAGCTGGAATTGCCATTCAGTCGCAATGTGCAGGCCCGTGCTTTGTATGTTCTTTGTGATGGTATGGGTGGACATGCTGGTGGGGAAGTAGCAAGTGCTTTGGCTGTAAACACTGTGCAAAAATACTTTCAAACTCATGCGATTGAAAATGAATTACCCACAGAAGAGCAAATTCGTAAAGCAATAGGACAAGCAAATCAAGCAATTTACAATGTCAATCAACAAGATGCCCGTTCTGGTGTTGGGCGGATGGGTACAACCTTGGTGATGTTGTTAATCTATGATACTCAAGCAGCTGTGGCTCATGTGGGTGATAGTCGCCTTTATCGCCTCACTCGCAAGTCCGGTTTAGAACAAATCACAGTAGATCACGAAGTTGGTCAACGGGAAATTTCGCGAGGGGTTGAGCCTAGTGTGGCATATACCCGCCCGGATGCATACCAGCTCACACAAGCCCTTGGTCCACGTGATGAACACTCAATTTCTGCCGATGTGCAATTTTTTGAGATTGCTGAAGATACTTTGTTTGTTTTAGCTTCAGACGGTTTATCAGATAATGATTTATTAGAAACTCACTATTCAACTCATTTACTTCCCTTACTCAGTTCCGGCGCTAACCTGGAAACTGGTGTTAGGGACTTAATTGATTTGGCAAACAATTACAATGGTCATGACAACATTACCATTGTGCTAATCAGGGCAAAAGTACGCCCAGTATTAGACAGTCAAAAAGATATAGTTAATGGTTAGTAATTGGAAGTTAGTAGTCAAATATGATCTACTACCTACTATTTACTAGCTACTATACGCGCGCACCGCTGTGCGTCCCTGCTACTATTTACTAACTACCAAAAAACATCCCATTCCCTTAGTTAATTTGTAATTGTGGTTACTCTGACCCTGTTAGAACCGCAACAAAAAACGCCCCTCCAAAACTGGCATTTTGAAGACGAACCAGTGATTCGGATTGGTCGTTCGGCGGACAATCATGTTGTTTTAAGTGATACTCTTGTATCCAGACATCATCTTGAACTCAGGCAAATTAGTTCTGGTGATGATAGCGGTTTGTGGCAGGTGATTAGTAAAGGTACAAATGGTACTTTCCTCAATGGTGTGCTGGTTACTCAAAGCCCCATACCAGATGATTCCCTGCTGCAATTGGCGCGGGGAGGCCCAATCTTGAAGTTTCAGATTGAGCAAATCAAAGTTCCAAATAGACCAACAAACTCACTGAGTAGTTGTACTCACGAAGGCAACTCTCCCAATAATCTATTTTGTATTCATTGTGGTCAACCCTTGTCTGTAATCAAAACCATTCGTAATTATCAGGTATTGCGGACATTAGGACAGGGAGGTATGGGAACCACTTATTTAGCTTGGGATGATACTGGCAAAATAGCCGGACACCCACAGCTTTTGGTGCTGAAGCAAATGAATGCTGACATGGCTAAAATTGCCAAAGCCCGTGAACTCTTTGAACGAGAAGCCAACACTCTCAAATCTCTTTACCATCCCGGAATTCCTAAATACTACGATTTTTTTGAGGAGGGAGGAAAAAGATACTTGGCTATGGAATTAGTCCATGGTGATGATTTGGAAAAATTGATTGCATACAAAGGACCTGTCACTCCCACTCAAGCGATCGCTTGGATGATTCAAACTTGTGACATTTTGGACTATTTGCATAGCCAAGAACCTCCGCTAATTCACCGGGATATTAAACCAGCAAACCTGATGGTGCGGAATTCCAATAATTGCATAGTTGTGCTGGATTTTGGTGCAGTCAAAGAAATTGTTAGTACTGCACCTGGTACTCGGATTGGTGCAGAAGGGTATTGCGCTCCCGAGCAAGAACGGGGACAACCTCTGACTCAATCGGATTTATATGCCATTGGCCCGACATTAATTTATCTACTTAGCGGTGAAAACCCTTTCAAGTTTTATCGCCAGCAAGGACGAGGCTTTCGGTTTGATGTTGCTAGAGTCCCCACTATTACCCCCAAACTAGCAGAGGTAATTCATCGTGTTACACAACCACTGCCACGCGATCGCTATCAAACAGCGAAGGAATTAGCCACAGCCTTAGCAGCTTGTCAATAACAAAAAGTTAATGCTCAGTAATAAGTAGTTAACGGTTATCAACAACTAACCAATAACTACCCATTACTAACTATTTCTACTCTTCGTCCCAAGCCTCTACTGCTAACAAATCACTAACTGGATCTTGCATATTAAATCCAAAATCCAACAATTCTTTTTTCCAATGCTGCCATTCATTGCCGAAGAGTAGAGCTATTTTCCAGATACTATCGGTTGGCTTGATAATGTTTGAGTCTACGAGTGATTGCACGTTACGCTGCAATTTCACCATAGGGTGAATTACTTGCTGAATCATAACCTCGATTGAATTTTAATTCAGATTTGGTTTGGTAAATGCTTAGTCAAAACTGCTTTCCATTTTGGAATTGTTGCCGATCCGTAGAGTCGTATACTTTGGCAAAGCCAGTCTTGGCTTCTTAAATATATCATAACTAACTCTACTTAGTTGCTATCAAATTCGGTTTTGTACGGTAATCACCACTAAAAAACTTCAATAGTGACTACCAGCTTTTGCAGACACTGATACAGATAATTTACATCTATCCCAAGCATAGATAATATAGCCGGGAAAGAATAGTAAAATCTTATTCATTTTTTCATTCACATGTGTGCATTATTTAACCCACTCATCTTAAACAAGGGCTTAATGGTAGATTTTTTGAGTAACAGCAAATTTGACAGGATTTAAACATCTACCATGTTTATCAAATTGTTATATAGGATATCGTACTCTTTTAGAATTAAAAAAGATAAATTGCGTTTTTTATAAAAATTTAATGTTTTTCTTCACGATCAAATGAAAATAAGTAAACCCTCACAGACGAACACATCCACTGCGAGGAGATGAAAAATCGAATGTAGATACGAAGTGGCTACCCAAGGGGTACACAGATGACCACAGATATGGATTTGCTGCTAAGTTTGTTCCCTTATCTCCCTTATTCCCTTTGTCTCCAATCCCTAATCCCTAATTTTCAACACAATGTAAATAAAATGATTGTATCCACTGCCATTCTTGGCTTAAACCTTCATATAGGGCAACTTGTGGCTGATATTCTAAAATACTTCGTGCTTTTGATACATCTGCTGCGGTGTGACGAGCATCTCCCATAGCTCTTTCTATATAGTTCTTTTTGATGGGATGCTCAACTATTTCTTCCATTGTCTTCAACACTTCTGCTAAAACGACTCTACTACCACCGCCAATGTTAAATATTTCCCCTACAGCTTCTGGTACGGTAGCGGCGACTAAATTAGCCGCAACAGCATCACTGACAAAGGTAAAGTCTCGAGTTTGCTGTCCATCACCATAAATCGGAATAGCTTCATCTGTTAAAACTGCTTTAAAAAACTTATGAAATGCCATATCAGGACGTTGCCTTGGTCCATACACAGTAAAATAGCGCAAAGATACAAATGGTACACCAAAGTTTTTGTGATAAAGTCCACATAAACGCTCGGCTGCTAGCTTAGTAATTCCGTAAGGTGAAACAGGCTTGGGACAAATTTCTTCATGGGTAGGTAGAGTTTCAGCATCACCATACACACTGGAAGTAGAGGCAAATACCAACCTTTTAAGAGAAGGAGTATCTTTTGCTGCTTCCAACAAAACTTGAGTACTATTAATATTGCGTTCGGTATAAGCACGAAAACCCTTACCCCAACTAGCTCTCACCCCTGCTTGTGCTGCTTGATGGTAGATGACATCGACATCTTTTAGAAGTGTGTGCCAGTCTAAAATCTGAATATTTCCCTCTATTAATGTGAACGCCGGATTTTTTTGTAAATGTGCAATGTTCTGACGTTTGATGCCAGGGTCGTAATAATCATTGAATTCATCTATACCAATGACTTCTTCTCCCTGTTTCAACAATGCATCTACAAGATGAGAGCCAATAAAACCAGCAGATCCGGTAACTATACTCTTAGCCATAGTGTTTTGTTATGTGGATATTTTTACAAATCGATATTCACAGGTTAATCTTAGAAGCTAGTAACTGCCATTACTTTCTTAGTATTTTTAAAAGTCTGATGCTTTTAGTTATTTTTACGGAAAATAGTATTTAGTTATTGTTAAAAACTCAGGATTTAACATGAAAATTGAATTAAATATACCAATTTAAATTTATCTAACTCCCTTACACCCTTAAGCCCCATACCTCCATACCCCTATTTATTGACTTGCATAAATACTAGAATTGGTGAAAAAATTAAACGGCGAGTAGGCATTGAGCATTCTCGCTTGCAAGGGACGCAAGAGGAAATCAGTGAAAGTTTTAGTTGTAGGTAATGGAGGGCGCGAACACGCTCTCGCTTGGAAACTGTTGCAATCAAAGCAAGTTGAGCAAGTTGTATGCGTGCCAGGAAATGGTGGTACAGCTAGTATGTCACGGTGTCGAAACTTGCCTTTACCAATAGATGACTTTGAGGGTATCAGTCAGTTTGCCCAAAAAGAGGGAATTTCTCTGGTTGTAGTTGGGCCAGAAGTGCCTTTAGCTATGGGTATCTCAGATTATCTTGACTCTCAAGGCTTGAGGGTTTTTGGTCCAACCAGAGCCGGAGCGCAAATAGAAGCAAGTAAAGCTTGGGCAAAAGCCTTAATGCAGGAAGTAGGAATTCCAACTGCTCATAGTGCGGTATTTACGCAAGCTGCTGCCGCTAAATCTTATGTGAAAGATCATGGCGCACCTATTGTTGTGAAAGCTGATGGCTTGGCAGCAGGAAAAGGTGTGACAGTTGCTCAAACACTTGATCAAGCGATCGCAGCGATCGAGGCTATTTTCCAGGGACAGTTTGGCAGTGCTGGAAAATTTGTCGTGATTGAAGAATGTTTAACTGGTCAGGAAGTTTCGGTTTTAGCTTTAACAGATGGCTTGACAATTCGGCCATTATTGCCAGCTCAAGATCATAAACGTATTGGTGAAGGTGATACAGGAGAAAATACAGGTGGTATGGGAGCTTACGCCCCAGCGCCCATTGCAACACCAGAATTAATGGCACGAGTTCAAACAGAAGTATTAGAAAAAGCGATCGCAGCTTTTAGAGCCAAAAACATTGACTATCGAGGTGTACTCTACGCTGGATTGATGATTACTCCTGATGGCAATTTTAAGGTTTTAGAATTTAATTGTCGCTTCGGTGATCCAGAAACACAAGTGATTCTGCCGCTTTTAGAAACACCTCTAGAAGAATTAATGCTTGCCTGCATTGAACAGCGCTTGGCACAAATGCCACCAATTGCTTGGAAACAAGGTGTAGCTGCCACAGTTGTAGCTGCTGCTGGTGGTTATCCTGGAACTTATGAAAAAGGTAAAGCGATCACCTCAATTGCCGAAGCAGAAGCACAAGGAGCAATTGTATTTCATGCTGGTACTAAATTACAGGATCAACAATTGCTGACAGATGGAGGTCGAGTATTAAATGTTACTGGTGTAGGAGAAAATTTTGAGCAAGCACTAGCACAGGCTTATGCTGGTATCAGATGTATTAACTTTGAAGGAATGTATTATCGGCGAGATATTGGTCATAGACTAAAGGGGTTAGAGACTAGGAGTTAGAAACTCGCAAGTGGTTAGTAGGGGCAAACAAAGCATTTGGGTGATTTATTTATTGGCTTTGTTAAAAAAGCACTCACCAAATGCTTCACCCATACAGTTGTTAATTGTTGTTTAGTAGAGGCGCAAGGTTCTTTTCTCGCTATCGTCCAAAAGCTAGCTGATACCAGACAGGTGCGACATAGGCTTGTACGATAGTCGATAGTTGCTGCTTCAAGCAACAAACGACGTCATAACAATAACCACAGACATAACAAATTTTTATTTTAAGATGCTGGCTCTTTTAAAAAATATTCGAGAAGCGATCGCGAATTGGTGGTCAGAGTTTACTCTCCAGACCAAACTTCTGGCTGCTGTAACTTTGGTGGTTTCTTTGGTGATGAGTGGTCTGACCTTTTGGGCGATCAATACCATTCAGCAGGACGCCCGTTTGAATGACACTCGTTTTGGTCGTGATTTAGGACTACTGCTTGCTGCTAACGTTACTCCCTTAATTGCTGATCAAAATCTGACTGAGGTAGCACAGTTTTCTCAGCGCTTCTACAGCAGTACTTCCAGTGTGCGTTACATGCTTTACGCTGATGAGACGGGCAAAATTTATTTTGGTATTCCCTTTTGGGAACCGGAAGTTGAAACCTCGTTGACGATTGAACGACGCATCCAACTACCAGAGGATTATGCTGCTGATGCGGAAAAACCAATGGTACGACAACATATGTCCCCAGATGGTGTCGTCACAGATGTATTTGTACCTCTGACGGTGGAAAATAAATATTTGGGTGTTTTAGCGATCGGCATCAACCCCAATCCGAATGCAGTCATTTCTACAAACTTCACTCGCGATGTCACCATTGCTGTATTTATTTCCATTTGGGTAATGGTGATTTTGGGAGGAGTAATTAATGCTTTGACCATCACCAAACCAATTAAAGAGCTATTACTGGGAGTCAAGCAAATAGCTGCGGGAAATTTTAAGCAGCGTATTGATTTGCCATTTGGAGGTGAACTCAAAGAGCTAATTTTCAGCTTTAATGAAATGGCAGAGCGTCTAGAACGCTATGAAGAACAGAATATTGAGGAACTAACTGCTGAAAAAGCTAAGTTAGAAACTTTAGTTTCCACCATTGCTGATGGTGCGGTTTTGATAGACGACCATATGCAGGTAATTTTAGTCAACCCTACAGCGCGACGAATTTTTGGTTGGGAAGGAGTTAATGTTGTGGGTGAAAGTGTTTTAAATTACTTGCCATCAGCAGTACAAGTAGAAATTACTCGTAGTTTGTATGAAATGGCAGCTGGGGAATGTGAAAGCGCCGAATTCCGTATTCCTTTTACTCAACCAAGTAAACGCACTATCCGCATTCTTTTAGCTACTGTAGTTGACCAACAAAGAGAAAGTGTTAAAGGAATTGCTATCACTGTGCAAGATATTACCAGAGAAGTAGAACTAAACGAAGCCAAAAGTCAATTTATCAGTAATGTTTCTCACGAATTACGAACTCCTTTATTTAACATCAAATCTTTTATTGAAACTTTGCACGAATACGGCGAAGAACTAAGTTCGGAACAACGACAGGATTTTTTGTTAACTGTCAATCATGAAACTGATCGCTTGACACGTTTGGTAAATGATGTTTTGGATTTATCCAGGCTAGAATCTGGTCGGAGTTACAACCTAGACGGGGTGGATCTGGCGCAAGCTATAGAACAGACAATGCGTACATACCAACTAAATGCCAAAGATAAAGGTATTGAGCTACATCAGGAAGTTGAACCTAACTTACCTTTAGTAGTAGGTCATTATGATTTGTTGCTGCAAGTGCTGGCGAATTTACTAGGTAATGCACTGAAATTTACCAAAGCTGGTGGTAAAGTGATGATTCGTGCCTATCAACTAGAATCATACTCTCATGAGAGCGATCGCCCTCCTCAAGTACGAGTAGAAATTGCTGATACTGGTATTGGAATTGGTGCAGAAGACCAACAGGCAATTTTTGATCGCTTCTTTAGAGTAGAAAATCGTGTCCACACTTTAGAAGGTACAGGTTTAGGATTATCAATTGTCAGAAATATTATCGAAGAAAAGCATCATAGTAAAGTTCATTTGGTTAGTGAAGTCGGTGTAGGTACAACCTTTTGGTTTGATTTAGGAGTATTTGAAGAACCTGTATTACCTTCTGTTGAAGTTAATTTCAGTAGTGCTGACTGAGGTGTGTACAAGAGGTTAAAAGGGAACTCGTGAATAAAAAATGACTCATCCTACACCCCTACACCCTTATACCCCCACATCCATTTTCTGGTTTACAATTGCAACATTGCAATGATTAGACATACTAGTAATAAAGTTAACATCAACAGTAAAGGCTGATTGCGTCTAATCCAATTTTTGACGGTATTGAGAAAGCTGTTTGCTTCCCGTAATTGCTGTAACTCCAATTCCCTTTCTTCAATATTTTGGTACAGCGTACATTCTTTGGCATAAGGACGCTGGGGAAAATTACAGCTATCATCGGCATGGTAGATACAACTATCACAGAGATATTGGTCTCCAGATGCTCTGTGTAAAGTAATACCAGGATGACCGTAAGCTTTCAGTTGAACGTGACAATAGGGACAAGTAATAGCTTGTTTGTCTATAGGTTGATGACAACGAGGACAGGTAGTTTTAGTAATGTCCACAGACTGAGTGTCAATGAGTAAATACTTTCTATCTTAATATTTTATTTTTTGAGATGAGGTGAGTAGATCAACGTCGCTACTGAGTGGGGGAGAGTCAGCAAGGTTAGCGATCGCCATTATCTGGATTTCAAAAATCGATCTACTACTTCTTGATGATGAGCCAACAAATAACCTAGATATTGAAACCTAAGTTATCCCAATTGTCTGTATATTGTGACTTTTGACATTACTACTCCCAATCCGATTCAAAATTCGGAATTGTCCTCAAAACTAAAACCACAAAGCTTCAACTACCTGCGTAGGATTTTCTTTATTTGCAGACAGATTTTGACTTTCTTTGAGCAAATACTCCAAAAAAGTGCTAGCAGTTATGGGTAGCTGCTTTTTCTTAGGAAAAATTACATGCCATTGACGATGAATTGGGAAAGTTTCAATATTTAATATTGCTAGCAGGTTTCTGGCTTCTGAACAATTAAGAGTGTGCATGGAGATGATTGAAACTCCCAATCCATCAATTACAGCTTGCTGGATTGCTTCATTACTGCCCAGTTCAATGTTAATTTGCAAGTCGATATCATGCTGTTTAAAAAACTGTTCTACTATTTTGCGGGTTCCTGAACCTTCTTCCCGCATGATTAAGGGTTCCTTAGCAAAAGCTCTCAGGGATAAATTGCGTTCCTTGGCAAAAGGATGATTTGCAGAAGCGATAGCTACAAGCGGATTAGCTAAAAATGGTTGTACCTCTATATCTTCTCTATTTGGTGGACAACTCATGATATACAAGTCATCAAGGTTTTCATGCATTCGTGCCAATAGTGCATCATGGTTGGTAAATTCTAACGAGAATTTCACACCGGGGTAGAGTTGACAAAAAGGCTTGAGTAGCTTGGGAAGAAAATATTTAGTAGTAGTCACCGCCGCTAATCGCAGTCGTCCCTGTTTCATCCCCTTCAAGTCAAAAATAGTTGTCTCTAGGCGATCCAGACACTGCAATATTTCTCGGCAAGTCTGCAAAACTTCTTGACCTGCTTGTGTCAAGTAAACACGCTTACCCACTTGTTCAAATAAAGGCATACCAATAGCCTGTGCAAGATGCTTAACCTGCATTGAGACTGTCGGTTGAGTAACAAACAACTCTTCAGCAGCACGAGTAAAACTACAGTGTCTTGCGGCTGCTTCAAATACCTGCAACTGATCGAGAGTAATCGATTTTGAGAGACTATCCTTTTGTCTAATTTCTGCCAGAGAACTTTTCATAGAACTGTGTCAGCGTTTGTTAATAAAAAAATAAAGAAATTTAGCAAGACAAAATTTTGCTTAATTTTTGTTTAGTTTTAATATACATTACTTTAACAACATTAAAGTTGTTTAAGTAAAAATCTCCCAAAATTTGTTCTTTAATTGGCGCTTGGTAAGTAAGTGGGCGAAAATACACAAAGAACAATTTACGAAAAGTAAAGGTCATTGAAGTTCCTTACCAATGACGTAGACGCTTTAGCGGCTTCAAGGGAGAGTAGGACAAAAGACAAATGATGACTCCTGAAGTAGAAGCAGTAAAGCAAGCGGGCAAGTTATAATTTTTGTGCGGACGAACGTAACAAAAATTTATGAGCAACCCCCTTGTACAAGCTTTTTTTGTCGGTAGAGCAGTCGCTGAAGTCATGACAGAACGGCTGGAAAACGCTTTCACTGATGCTTTGAGCGAAGTAGGCAAATTAGATGCAGAACTGAGAGAAAATTTGCGTCAGTTTACAGACGAAGTGATAGAGCGAGCCAATCGAGCAGCAGATGCTGCTGGTACAGGTGAAAGCAGCACAGGATTTAGTAATACAGGTACTAATTCCGTTGATTTACAAGCCATGATAGATGAACTGCGGGCAGAAATTGCCTTTTTGCGAACAGAGTTACAACGTTATCGCAGTAGCAGAAGTAGTTAGTGGTTAGTGGTTAGTGGTTATTAGTATTTTGTTTAGAAAAATCAACTAGTGACCAAAACTTCTCTGATGGTAGGTACAAAAAAGCGGATTTATCCGTAAACTAATCCACAATCTAAAATCTAAAATCCAAAATTGTTTGACTTAGTTCAAAACCAGCGGTAAGCAAAGCATATGGAAAAGGGTTATACAGATAAAGCATACCGTTGGAATCGCGAAAACTACTCGAGTAGACGGCGGTTTGTGGACATTTGGTCATTTGTTTTGACCTTATTGTTTAGACTTTGGCTTTACAACAAATCTTGGAGTTATACAGGTGGAGTCACTGAAGCCAAGCAAGCTGCTAGACGCAAAGTTTTAGCAGTCTGGATTCGTAATACTCTGCTGGATCTAGGGCCAACCTTTATTAAGGTTGGGCAACTTTTTTCTACGCGTGCGGATATATTTCCAAGTGAATATGTAGAAGAATTGTCAAAGTTACAAGACAAAGTACCTGCTTTTAGCTACCAACAAGTAGAGACGATTATTGAACAAGAGTTGGGTAAGAATATTCCCGAACTATTTACTAGTTTTGAACCAATTCCTCTAGCTGCGGCTAGCTTGGGACAGGTACATAAAGCTGTTTTGCGATCAAGTGAAGCTGTCGTTGTGAAAGTGCAACGTCCAGGGTTAAAACAGTTATTTGAAATTGATTTAAGAATTCTCAAAGGTATAGCTCGTTACTTTCAAAGTCATCCAAAGTGGGGACGAGGGCGGGATTGGCTCGGAATTTATGAAGAGTGTTGTCGCATTCTTTGGGAAGAGATAGATTATCTAAGCGAAGGACGCAATGCTGACACTTTCCGTCGCAATTTTCGCACCTACGAATGGGTAAAAGTACCGCGTGTTTACTGGCGTTATACTTCCTCGCGAGTTTTGACTTTAGAGTACGCTCCTGGTATAAAAATTAGTCAATACGAAGCTATAGAAGCTGCGGGTTTAGATCGTAAGCAAATTGCTCGTCAAGGCGCTCAAGCCTATCTACTTCAGCTACTCGACAATGGTTTCTTTCATGCTGATCCACACCCTGGCAATATTGCTGTTAGTCCTGATGGTGCTTTAATTTTCTATGATTTCGGTATGATGGGACGCATCAAGTCCAACGTGCGAGAAGGACTGATGGAAACACTATTTGGTATTGCTTCCAAAGATGGCGATCGCGTTGTCCAATCTTTGATCAATTTGGGCGCATTAGCACCCGTAGAAGATATGGGGCCTGTACGGCGTTCTGTCCAGTATATGCTGGACAATTTCATGGACAAGCCCTTTGAAAATCAGTCTGTAGCAGCAATTAGTGACGACTTGTATGAGATAGCCTATGATCAGCCTTTTAGGTTTCCTGCTACATTCACTTTTGTGATGCGTGCCTTCTCAACTTTAGAGGGCGTAGGCAAAGGTTTAGACCCAGAATTTAACTTTATGGAAGTTGCCCAACCATATGCAATGCAGCTTATGACGAATATGAATGGTTCTGACGGCAATAGCTTTTTAAATGAATTAAGCCGACAAGCTGCCCAAGTTAGTAGCACAGCGCTTGGACTTCCCCGTAGACTAGAAGATACACTAGAAAAACTAGAACGTGGAGATGTACGTCTTCGTGTCCGGTCTGTAGAAACAGAGCGTCTACTACGTCGGCAAAGCAATATTCAACTTGGCATAGCCTATGCGTTAATAATAAGTGCTTTTACAGTTTCAGCAACAATTCTGTTTGTAAATAATTATTTTTGGCAGGCTGTTTTTATTGGTTTGATCGCAACCGCAGTATTATGGTTGCTAATTAGACTGCTAATGCGTCTTGACCGCTATGACCGTATGTATTAATTTTTGCAGAAAATAAATATATGAAACTTCGTTTTACCGGTATAAGTGATCCGGGACTTATTCGTTCAAATAATCAAGATGCTTACTATATTGACCCAGAAGGACGCTTTTTCATAGTTGCTGATGGCATGGGTGGTCATGCAGGAGGTGAACAAGCAAGTCAAATTGCTGCTCAAGAAGTGAAAAAGTATTTGCTTGACCATTGGGATTGTTCTAAAACCTCAGCACAGTTGTTAGAAGATGCTCTATGGCAGGCAAATCAAGCTATCTTACAGGATCAACAGAATCACCCAGAACGATCTGACATGGGAACAACAGCTGTGGTGGTGATTTTCCGCAATGGAGAACCCCCTTGGTCTGCTCATGTTGGTGACTCTAGGCTGTATCGCTTCCGAGATACACAATTGCAGCAAATCACTGAAGATCACACGTGGATAGCACGCGCCATCAAAATAGGCGATATTACACCCGATGAGGCGCGGGTTCATCCTTTCCGTCACGTCTTGTCTCGCTGTTTAGGACGTGAAGATTTACATCAGATAGATGTGCAACAACTGGATATTAAAAGTGGCGATCGCTTGCTATTATGCAGCGATGGACTCACAGAAGAACTAGCTGATGAGCATATCACTTCCTATCTTCAAGAAAGTCTGTTAGTGGAAAAAGCTGCGATCGCTCTAGTTGAAGCAGCCAAAAAAGAAGGTGGACACGATAACATCACTGTTGTCATCGTTGCTTTTGAATAATTAGAGAACTGAAAACGGGGAACGGGAATTGGGAAGAGGCGCGGGAAATCAATCAAAAATATTCTCCCGTGTCCCCCGTGTCCCCCGTGTATCCCTTGTCTCTACTTCCCAATTTTTAATTTTTAATTTCTAATTGTTTTGTCCCTTTTGTCCTATTTGGTAAATATACTCATCATTTTGTTCAGTCTGAGCATTTTTCTCATTTACAACTTGCTACATATAAATTTAACCTCTGAAGAAACTTACCTACAGAGGCTTAATTTTTATCATTTAGTTAATTGACACCTTGCGCTTTATAGGTTATGGCGAATATAATTCACTTTTACACCCCTTCTTTATCCATTACCAAGAGTAAAAGGGTATTTCGTCCGCCAGAGTGTTTCTGGAAAGACTTCTTTTTACCGGAATTAGCTTCGGTAGACTTGAGGTTTATATCAGTAGGATGAAAATTAAAGATTTAGCTTAGTCAAAAAATCCCCATAAAAGAATATGGGCAAACCACCAAACACTTGTTATCTTTCTTAATATAGATAGACAAACAAGTGCAAGATGTAACAGACTAGCTTAATTGACTCTTCGGAGCCTCTGCCACTGACCTAATTTTGTACTTAATTTCTCAGGAGCCAATTATGGACAAGCCTATTGAGTTGACTTTAGAACAGCAATTTAGCATCCGCTCTTTTGCTACTCAGGTGCAAAACATGAGCCATGACCAAGCGAAAGACTTTTTAGTCAAGCTCTACGAACAAATGGTTGTAAGGGAGGCAACTTATAAAGAATTGCTCAAACATCAGTGGGGTTTAGATTCAGGTTCTAGCTGGGCAGCATAGAACCCTGAGTCGCGGTAGGCGACCTCCTTCTCTTGCTAGGTTCCACCATGGGAAAAGAGCTGGGGATGCCGGGGCGTCAACTTCGATGATAGAAACTAACTTGGAAAGCGCAAAAACTACAAAATTACTAGTCAAAACAAGATTTTACACGGCTTAACTCCAAGTATGGAAATTAAAAGCCTATAGACAAAACCTATACAAAGAATTCTAAATTCCCTTTGTACAAATTCTGTGTAACACCCGTTTGCGACAGCATAACGAACTCCCGATTTATCGGTGTATGTTGCTAGCTTTAATTTGCGATAGCACCAATTGAATCTTTTTAAAAGCCAACAAGGTCTGTAGTCTAGTGAAAGTATTCAGCTAAGAAAAGCTTTCTTAATCTCTACGTACATGACTACTTTACAGTAATAAACGCACAGAGATAATCATAGATACAGTCCCTAACTAACTTAATTTTTTAGTTTATATCTTCACTATTTATATTTCTTATAAGCGGATTTTGCAACTCCTAAACAATTTTCCTTAACAATAATTAATATTATCTCACTTTATACAGCAAATAGATAGATAGATACAAGTCAAATTCTTCCTGTTTCTTCCTTCTGTTCAAATTAGCCTGACAAATCTAAGGTCAAATCTGTATCGATACCTTGTAATTTTGTTAATATTTGGGGTTTAATCTTTTCATACTCTAACTTAAGTAAATTTTTACTAAGTTGAGGATCGTTGGATGATGGTAATGAACTGCTCATTGTTAGCCACTGTTGGAGCCTTTGACGTTGAGCAGACGCAATTGTCGAGATTATGATGTGAGCGCAATGATTTGGTGCTTCTATTGCAAATAAGAGTAGACGATAGTAACCATTTTGTGATAGGAAGCGAATAGTTTCTTGAGCAACGTTTGTTTTGAGATCAACGTAACAAGGTAGCCATTTAGAACCATGCTTCTGGTTATAGAGAACAGTAATCCACAATAGCATGGGGTGAGGAGAGGGGATGAAAAGAAACTGGTTATAACGAGTACAGACTAAACGCTTTTGAATTTCTGCTTGCGGTAGCATTACCCATAAAGCAGGTTTGAGTTCTCCATTCAGACGGAGAGACTGGGGAAAAACGATATTGGCAATGGGTTTATTTTTAGGCCAGGAAGCTTGTTGTGTAATTTCACTACTTAATGGAGATACACACGAATCATTACCAAGTTTGTGATCAACTGTAGCTTTTACAGGTTGAGGATTGATAATAGCAGGTAAATTAGTGCTTTTTTCTTGAGTGTTCGTAAAATCAAGCTGTTCAAGAGATGTTAAAACTTTGAGAACTTCACCGATATTTTGAGGGCGATCGCTTGGTGACTTAGCCAAACAACTCATTACCAAATTTTCTAGTTGCTTTGGTAATTTTAATCTAGGCACAACTTCAGCAAAAGTCCGTGGTGCTTGAGTTTGGTGTGCTTTATACCATGCTCCAAAAGAATGGGTTGGCGCGAGTAAGGGCATTTTTCCTGTGAGCATTTCAAACATCATCACACCCAAACTATAAATATCGGAACGGTTGTCTAGATTTTTACCCTCCATTTGCTCTGGTGAAGAATAAGCTAGTGTCCCCAAATAGTAGTTTGTACTCTTGCTATCTGCCTGTAATAATTTAGCAATACCAAAATCCAGTATTTTGACTAATTCTCCAAAGCTAGCGTCTTGAACGACTAATATATTGCTGGGCTTAATATCACGATGAATAATCGGGTAGATTTTGCCATCAACAGGAATACCACCATGAGCGCACTCTAACCCTAAACTAATTTGACGTGCCAAGCTCAAGAATCTTGGTAAAGGACAATCTTGTTTGTGAATCACAAGGTTTAGACCTTTACCTTGTAAATATTCCATTACGTAGAACGGAGTTTTATGCTCGTCTACACCGTAGTCCATCACCCGGACAATATGAATACTTTTTTGTCCCAATAAAGCACAGGTTTTTGCTTCTCGTTCAAAACGTTGCTGCAATTGCATTTTTTTATTTTGAACTGACAAAGCTAGAAACTTCACAGCAACAGGTACGCCCCCCAACAGAACATCCTTAGCACCATAAACCCGACCCATTGCTCCGCTTCCAATTAACTCTTTCAACTCATAGCGGTTGCTGAGTAAACGACCAATGTTGGGGTCTGACATACAAAATTTGACTCCTGTGTTATATCGCTAGTTTGCCCATTTTTGACTCAGTTTATTAACTTTGAATACAAAAATTGGAGTCAAGTCTTGAGCTATTCCCGCCAGCAGCCCCACACCGTCACGCAAGGGCGATGCGAATCCCACCCCTGAGAGACCAAAACGTGTGGTATATCAGTCTTAGCCTTGAAGATGTAATCGTGCCTAACATTAAAACAAAAGTAAAAAATACAGACGCCATTAATAGCGTCTGTACAAAGGCAAAAGAAAGAAAAAGAAAAAAATTGACAAATGACTATTGACTAAAATTTATTTCTCCTAACAGGACTCGTTGACTTGCTCCAGTGACAGTTGGTAAGTTACCGGGGAAGTCTAATTGTCGCCAGTAGGCTAAGACAGCAAAGGCGATCGCTTCTTTGAAATCTGCGCTGAATCCCACTTCATCTGTAGTTAGAACTGGTACTGTTTCTAAAAGCTGCTCTAAGCGATTTTTTAAATAAAGATTGCGACTACCACCACCGCATACAAATACTTTTTGTGGCATTTCAGGCAAAAAAGTGCGGTAATTGTGAACAATGGAAGCAGCTGTTAATTCTGTGAGGGTTGCTAATAAATCTGCTGAATTAAGCTGGTATGATTCTGCATCTTTTATACATTCTTGGAGATAATCAACACCAAATAATTCTCGACCTGTAGACTTTGGTGGCGGTAAATGAAAGTACTCTTGTTGCAGCCAGTGTTCAACTAGAGCATGGCAGGGAGTACCACTAGCAGCCCAGGAGCCGTTTTCATCATAGGTTTTCGTACCATTTGTTAAATAATTTACTGCCAAATCTAAGAGGCTATTTCCTGGGCCTGTATCCCAACCACGAATCTTTTCTAACCAGTTATCTCGCCGAGGAGGTAAATAAGTTAGATTACCAATACCTCCTATATTTTGAATACAACGTGCTTCTTGAGGATGACTGAATAAGGCCGCATCTACAGGTGGTACAAGCGGCGCACCTTGACCACCAGCAGCAATATCTGCTATACGGAAATTACTCACAGTTGTAGTACCTGTTAATTGAGCAATGACAGCGCCACGACCGAGTTGGAGAGTGTAACCAAGAAATTGAGTTTTATCTAGTCCCCGGCTGCGGGGTGGTTGATGGTAAACTGTTTGACCGTGAGAGCCAATTAAGGTAGCTGGTTGGCGATCGCTCTGAATATTTTGTGCTGCTTGAGCAAAAGCAATTGCGATCGCATCATCTAATTCTGCCAATTCTGCCATTGAGATGGCTTCACCAGCACAAACAGCCAAAATACGTTCTCTGAGATCATCTTGATAGGGATATGTTGCTGCGGCTACCAATTCTACTTGTAAATCAAAGCCTGTACCAGAAATATCTACTAAAGCAGCATCTATACCGTCTACAGATGTGCCACTGATTAAACCGATGACGTGAGTCATAAATATAGGTGGAACCTTGATAACAATGAGAAACCCGATTTCTTTTATGAAATCGGGTTAATAATAATGCTAAATTTATGGTAACTGAATTAAGTAGTTTAGCGTTTAATTGAGTGTCTTTGACACGTAACGCTTTCTCGTTTGGGTAGCACTGAAAAATACTGTAAATATGCTTTGATGGAGCCTTTTATACAGTAATTTTAGTCTCAGTTTCCAGTTTAGCCAGTCTTTCTGCGAGAAGTTTTTCTAAAGTTTCTAATGCTTTTGTGAAACCTTTAATACCTTCATCTAACTTCTCTGATGCCATACGGTCAGTTGTATGCATCTGATCAAAAGCAGCTTTATCTATGGAAATCTTGTCAATTGCCATTCCTGCTGCTTTGCTAGCATCAAGTTTACGAGGTAATTCTCCGATTGTGGCTTGCAACTCACCTAGCAGCGCTGGAGAGATGGTCAGCAAATCACAACCTGCCAATTCAGTAATTTCGCCGACATTACGGAAGCTAGCTCCCATAACTTCGGTTTTGTAACCAAATTTCTTGTAGTAATTATAGATTGTCGTGACAGACAATACCCCTGGATCTTCGGCTGAGGGATAACTATCTCGTCCGGTTTCTTTTTTGTACCAGTCGAGAATCCGTCCGACGAAGGGAGAAATCAGAGTCACCCCTGCTTCTGCACAGGCGATCGCTTGGTGAACACCAAACAGTAAGGTGAGATTGCAGTGAATTCCTTCTTTTTCCAAAATTTCAGCTGCACGAATACCTTCCCAAGTGGAAGCAATTTTAATTAAAATACGTTGACGAGAAACTCCAGCCGCTTCGTATTGAGCAATCAACTCTCGTGCTTTGGTGACAGTAGCTTCTGTATCGTAAGATAGGCGTGCATCCACTTCTGTGGACACTCGACCAGGGATAATTTGCAGAATCTTCAATCCAAAGGACACCGCTAAACGGTCAAATGCCAAAGAAACTACTTGAGCTTGAGATGCACCAGAACCAAGGTCTTTTTTTGCTTGCAGTAAAGTTTGATCAACTATTTCTTGATATTCTGGCATTTGGGCCGCAGCTGTAATCAAGGAAGGGTTGGTTGTAGCATCTTGCGGCTTGAATTTTTCAATTGCTTGAATGTCTCCAGTATCTGCGACCACAACGGTCATTTCTCGCAGTTGTTCTAGTAAATTCTTTGACATGGTTTACCTCTTGAATTTTGTTTTCCCAGGACTTATATGATTGGGTTGTAGTGGTCTTGATAGCTGAGTTTATGGTAATGGTTAATTGGTAATGGGAAATTAATATATCCTTTGATTACTTATTACCAATTACACCGAAAGAATTTCGCAAAAGTCCTGAATCAATACCCTCCAGCCCTATTCTAGGCAAGTTCTGTCGAGATTGATTGTGTGATTGTATGCAGTTTTTTTAAATCATTTTGCATTTTTCGTCATGAAGGGATATTTACAACCCTAGTAACCATCAATATTTGAACAAATTTTAGCTATATGTAATACTTGTATAACTGAATTTTAAATCACAAATTCTTTAGCTTTTTTTCAGTATTGGCACTGAAAATTAGATTAATTTTTAGTTTAATCACCAGACATTTTATATAATTTAATGATTATTAATATACATAAAAATATTATTTATATTTGTACGATTTGAGATTCTTCACATGTGCGATCACTCAAACATTTATATTTCTAAAAAATAGGGAATTGAAAATTCTCAATTCCCTATCCCTGCTTAAACTGCTAGTGCAACACCCTGCAAAATTCCTTCTGTTTGTGCCATAGATAACATGAGGTCAATTACCCGATTAGAATAGCCCCATTCGTTGTCGTACCATGCCACAACCTTGAAAAAGTTGGAATTTAGTTCAATTCCAGCACCAGCATCAAAGATGCTAGAGTGGCTATCTCCTTGAAAATCTGTGGAAACTACTTCCTCGTCAGTGTAGCCTAACACACCTTTGAGTTCACCTGTTGCTGCTGCTTTCATCGCTGCACAGATTTCCTGATAACTGGTAGCTTTCGCTGTCTTGA
The DNA here is from genome assembly GCF_000317245.1 of Fischerella muscicola SAG 1427-1 = PCC 73103. Classification (GTDB taxonomy): domain Bacteria; phylum Cyanobacteriota; class Cyanobacteriia; order Cyanobacteriales; family Nostocaceae; genus Pelatocladus; species Pelatocladus muscicola_A. The sequence continues at coordinate 58,337 of NZ_AJLJ01000494.1, read as the reverse complement.
AGGTTAAATCAACCACAGAAACATCAGGAGTCGGAACCCGGAACGCCATACCAGTTAATTTACCTTTTAATTCTGGTAAAACTAACGCCACAGCTTTTGCTGCGCCTGTAGAAGAGGGAATAATATTTTGTGCAGCACCACGACCACCACGCCAATCTTTTTTGGAAGGGCCATCTACTGTGGGTTGAGTAGCAGTCATGGCGTGAACTGTGGTCATCAATCCTTCTGTCAAACCAAAGTTATCGTTGATGACTTTAGCGATGGGAGCTAAACAGTTAGTAGTACAACTGGCATTAGAGACTACAGTATCTTTCGCTGGGTCAAACAAGTGATGATTGACACCCATTAACAAGGTTTTGACTCGCTCTGGATCTTTAGTAGGTGCGGAAATTACCACTCGCTTGGCTCCGGCTTGCAGGTGGTTAGCGGCTCCTTCATAGTTGGTAAACAGTCCTGTAGATTCAACTACATAATCTGCACCCAATTTACCCCAAGGCAATTCGGCTGGATTCCGAATCGATACGCAAGGAACAAAATGCCCATCTACAATGATGCCATTATCCTTTGCCTCAACCTTACCCTTATACATTCCGTGGGTAGAGTCATACTTCAACAGGTAAGCAAGGTTATCTGGTGGTACGAGGTCGTTAATACCCACAAACTCAATGTTGGGATTCGTGATCCCAGCACGAAATACCAGACGCCCGATCCGACCAAACCCATTGATACCAACTTTTAACTTAGCCAAGATTTTACCTCCTATTCTGGGAAGTTGAACAAAGGAGAAATGAAAGCAAATGACATATTACTGTTTGCTTTTTCGATCCTGACAGTCTGATTTGGCGATCGCTCATTTACTTGGCATCTTTTAAGGTTTAGTCTGGGGAAAGGGGAACAGGGATTGGGAGAGATTCTCCCTTGTCCCCCTTGTCTCCCTTTTCCCTTCACCTCACCCTTCACAAGACAAACTGAGTTTGGAATTTGGAATTATTTCTGGCTTCTGAGTGAAGCTTTGCCAAAAACTCAACATTTGCTTTCCTACTTGTTGAGGATAGAAATAGTGAAAGAAATGATATCCTTTAGCACATTCCCAGAGAGTATCTTCTGGCTTTAAGAAATTTTGCCAGTCTTGTAAGTCTGGTGGAGTCACAACTGGATCATTTTTGCTACCACATACAAATATCGGTATGGAAACCCCACCTTTGGGTAAGTGAACCAATCGAAACAGAGAATGGGGTGTAGGGGATTCATCTAAATCTCTAGTGAGTGCAGTCAGTAGCTTTTTGGTATTTGCGGGAGATTGATTCCCAAACAGAGTCCGAACGCTGTTAACTAGAATTTGCTCACGACTGAGAGGAAAGAAAAGGCGTTGCTGGTAATAGTGCGCTTGCCAAGTATTTGTTGGTTGAGATGCTACAGCCAACAATGCAAGTGATCGCACTTTTTGTGGATATTGACGTGCAAATAATAAAGCGATCGCACCACTCATACCATGACCTGCCAAATGCACCGGGCGATCATGCGACTTTAAAAAATCATACAGCAGTGCCACTGCTGTATCTAGGGAACAAGCTTCATCTTTGGTTTGCAAATATTCCCATCGCGCCACCGACATATGCTTAGATAAGTATTGCAATAATGGTTTGTCTAAACCCTTCAAACTTGGGCTAACATTCAACCAAAGAACATCAAATAAATCAGACATACATACCTATTAGGCGTGAAATTAGGAGTTATAAATTTTGATTTATTTAGTTAAACAAATGCGTATTTAAAATCTTTTTTGACTGCCAAATTATTGAGAAATTAGGCATTTATTGTCAAATTTCCCGCTTTTTATCCAGATTAGAGTGTGAAAATAACGAAGTATATCTTCGTACCATCTATCTACTAAATGATTAGCACATACAGACATAATGTCTTCGGAGTCAGTGATTCTGAATTCAACTAAACATACCTAACTAATTAAGTGAGAATTCAGCATTTAAAAATATTCTAAAGTCTTAAATACTGAATTATGATTTTCTTACTTAAAATTTAAACTTTGGTATAGATATGCATTTGCTGCTTTGAGAGGAATCAGTCGGCAAAAAAAGCATTTATAGCTTGAATTCTTTCTTTAACTGATTCACCCACGTTTTTACTCGTTCTGCCGTTAATTCAGATTGATTATCTTCGTCAATTGCTAGCCCAACAAACTTACCATTTCTTAATGCTTTAGAATCGTTGAAATCATAGCCAGATTTTGGCCAATAACCCACTGTTTTACCACCAAGTTCTGAAATCTTTTCTTCTAGAATACCAATTGCATCCTGAAAATTATCAGCATAGCCAATCTGATCCCCAGTGCCAAAATAAGCAACTAACTTGTTAGAAAAATCAATTTCGTCAAGTTCAGGGAAAAAGCCATCCCAATCACTCTGAAGTTCACCTATATTCCAAGTTGAACAACCAATAATGAAATAGTCATATTTGTCAAAATCACTGACATCTGCTTGGGAAATATCGTGTAAATTTACTAAATCGTTACCGAATTCATCCTGAATCATTTCAGCAACAGATTCAGTATTACCAGTTTGAGTACCATAAAAAAGACCAATTGTTTTTGACATCTGACACCTGAATAGCAAAACTTAGAGATTGATGTAATGTCGATTAGTTGGGGCTTCTACGGTTAGAGAAGCTACTGTGGAATTATTACAACCATAGCGGTCATAGTGTCATCCACTGAGAATTCGGGAGAATGCATCCAAATTAAATGATTAACTATCTCAATAAGCAATCAGTATATCCTACCAAACTAATTGATATTATTTTGCAATAAACTAAGTTAAGTTTTATAAAGTTTAACTGCAATTAAGATATGTAGCTCTTAAATTGCTTGCAAAATAAGAATACTAGATGATCTAAATTTAGACTTGCCACGCCATAAGGGCTTATTATACTGATATTTATACTTTTCAAATGCTAATTTATAGCAATAAAGTTGCCATGGATTAAGCCTAATGACAAAATTGCAATCAACCTACTGCAAAAACAAGACTGAATCCTTCGTTTTCAACTTTGGGGTAGCATGGCAAAGGATTCAGCCTTTTTCTGTAAAAATTCTAATTAGTTAATTTCTAGTAAACCAACTGGTGGTGTAATTTCAATCCTACCAGTCTCCAAATTTACCACTGGCGCGATCGCCTTTACAAAAGGAATCAAAACAGTTTTTTGTTGGTTGTTGCTAGTTGGTGATTGGTGTAACTTGACCTCTAATAAATCATTACCAGCAGCAATCACATCTACCACCGTACCAACAAGTTCACCAGACTCCTGCATAAAAACTTGCAAGCCAATTAAATCAAGGACATGATATTCATCCTCTCCCAACTGGGGGCGATCGCTTTCAGGAACCATTAACTTACAACCGCGCAATTCTTCAGCTTGATTGCGATTATCCACACCAGCCAATTTAATGACGTAAAGATTTTTACCCTCAATATAACGACCCGAAAGCAATTCTATTGGCTGCGGTTTTATCTCTCCTGTACGCAACAACCAACGCTTTCCCGGAACCTCAAAGCGTTCCGGAAAATCCGAATCAGGATACACCCGCATTTCACCGTGTAAACCTTGAGGTGCCACAATCGTACCAATTTCTATCCAATCTTCCAATAGAGGAGTGACAGAATTAGAGATAGAAGGATTGGAAGATGAAGAGTCGGGTTTTTTTCGATCTTCTTTTCTCTTTTTCTCTTTGTCTGCTTGTCTCCCTGTCTCCTTTTGTTTCATATTCATCTTTTTCTTCATCTTCCCTTGTCTCCCGAATTCCTATTAAACAATCTGTGTAATTAATTCTGTCTAAGTACTTAGTTTCTGAGTTCACCGAAATGGTTTTTGGGTTCACCGAAATGGTTTTTGGGTTCGCTGAAATGGTTTTTGGGTTCACCGAAATGGTTTTTGGGTTCGCCGAAATGGTTTTTGAGTTCGCCGAAATGGTTTTTGAGTTCGCCGAAATGATTTTTGGGTTCGCCGAAATGATTTTTGGGTTCGCCGAAATGATTTTTGGGTTCACCGAAATGGTTTTTGGGTTCGCCGAAATGATTTTTGGGTTCGCCGAAATGACTTTTGGGTTCACCGAAATGATTTTTACCAAAGATGAAAGAGGTTTTTCACCTACACCCTCTTTCAAGTTAGTTCACGAACAACTAGTCAGCGCCGCACCACACTGATCTTCACTTGCCAACCAACCTTTGATACCTTGATATTCAACCTGCGCCCATTCTCCCTGACAGCCTAATAATTTGACACTCGTGCTAGGGGGAACTTTGCCAATTTTTTGACTTTTATTATTTGCGCTGGTGTAAAGATTGACGCCGTCAGTACCATAACCCCGCGATGATATACCTAACATTGGTAAATACACCCAGCCAGTTCCTTTAAAATCACCAGTGATATCAGTAATTTTGACCCATTTCCCCGAAGCAGCAACTATCTTGACTGTCTCATTAGTAGCTATTTTCCCCAAAGTTCTGTGGGTAGGACTTGCACCACTCCGCACGTTTAAACCTTGTGGATCTTTGGTGATGACGTAGGCAGAGATATCACATTTTTGTTGCTTAGGTGCTTGTGCTAGGACACTTTGATTAGCAATACCAGTATTAACAAGCACGCTAATACTACAAAACCCTAAGGCGATCGCTTGCTGAAAAACTTGATTGTTCAATTGCTTTCTCCGATTTTTAGACACCAGCAAGATCGCTGGTGTCATATTTTTACCTTAAATCGTAGCCAAACAAATTCGGATCTACTTCTGTTAGTTGCAAATCTGCTAAACCATACTCCGCCCAACGCCTTTCTACCATCGCTGCTATTTCTGGATCTGACTCTAAAGGTGCGCCCCATTCGTGTTCGATTTCTGGTGGTATCTTTGTAGTTGCATCAATACCCATGCGTCCACCTAAACCAATTTTTTCACTGGCAAAATCTAAGCTATCAAAAGGCGTATTTGGCAGAATAAATACATCCCGTGTGGGATCTACTTTAGAACTAATTGCCCAGACAACTTGACGCGGATCTCTAATATTGATGTCTTTATCCACCACAATCACAAATTTGGTATAAGTAAACTGTGGTAGCGCACTCCAAAACGCCAATGCAGCCCGTCGCGCTTGTCCAGGATAGGCTTTATCTATAGATATAATGGCTGCTTTGTAACTCAAAGCTTCCATCGGTAAGAAGAAATCGACGATTTCCGAAACTTGTTGGCGCAGAATAGGAGTATAAATCCGATTGAGAGCGATCGCCATCATCGCTTCTTCTTTGGGCGGACGACCGCTAAATGTGGTTAAATAAATCGGGTCTTTGCGCTGTGTCATGCAGTGGAAGCGAATCAAGGGTGAATCTTCCACACCGCCGTAATAACCCATGTGATCACCAAAAGGCCCATCTGGTAAAATTTCTCCTGGTGTAATCGTTCCTTCGAGAACAATTTCCGAATCAGCAGGAACTTCTAAATCTACAGTTTTACACTTTGCCAACTGTACACCGGAACCACCATACAATCCAGCAAACAACCATTCAGATAAATCTACAGGAATTGGTGTGGCTGCTGCCATGATAATTAAAGGATCGACACCCAGAGCGATCGCAACTTCTAATTTTTTGCCATGTTCGGCGGCTTTGCGTAAATGTCTTGCTCCACCCCGCACCGATAACCAATGCACGGTCATTGTATTATGAGATTGTAGTTGCAAGCGATACACGCCGACATTGGGTGTACCTGTTTCACAATCCTTAGTAATTACTAGCCCCAAGGTGATAATCTTGCCACCATCACCAGGATAAGGACGTATCAAAGGTAACTTGTTTAAATCTAAATTTTCTCCTTGAATTACCACTTGTTGACAAGCAGGGAAAAAATCTCGTCCAGGTTTTGCCTTCAGGACGTCAAACAACACTTTACCAAAATCGATCGCTTGGGAAATCTTTTTAGGCGGTTTGGGTTGTTGTAGCATCGCCAGCTTTTTACCCAGTTCTTCCAATTCCTGCGGATGCTGCATATTCATCGCCCAGCATATTCTTTCCACCGTCCCCATCAGGTTGATCGCCACTGGTACAGATGAACCTTTGACGTTTTCAAACAATAACGCCGGGCCGCCCTTTTGCAGCATTCGGTTGGAAATTTCCGCAATTTCTAAATCTGGATCTACTGACGCCGTAATTCGCTGTAGTTGTCCCTTTTGTTCCAGAAGTTTGATAAATTCCCTTAAGTCTCTTGCCATTGTGTTAGAAAAATTTTAAGAACTATGAAGCGCTTTTTATATTATCTGTTATTTCTCTTCTCCAGTTATTTGTCTGTTGTAGTATTTAAAAGGCAATAGGGAAAAGGAAACAGGTAACGGGCTATAGGGAACAGGAGAATCCCCATAGTTAAAATTCAGGGACTTTAAAAAGGACGTATTCACTGATCACTTCTACCCTCTACCTTTTCTGGTCAATAGCTTGGAGGTGGGAAAAATGTCTAAAATTACTCCAACTACTTTAGTGACAACTTTAGCAATAGCAACCGTTATTTCTTACCCATCGATAACACTGGCACAAACTCCCAGCTACGAAGGTGGTAATACTACTCAAACAGGTTGTTTGTCTGGATACCCTGATGGGACATATCGGGGTTCTCAACCAGTCACCCGCTACGAATTTGCTGCGGGAATGAATAGTTGTTTAAATCAGGTGGAAGAACTAATTCCCAATCGGGCAAATTTAGCAACGAAATCAGATTTTGATGTTTTAATCAAACGGCAAATAGAATTAAATCGGCAAGTTCGAGAATTAAATCAGCGAGTTGAGAATATTCAAAAATGATTTTTTGCTCGAACATTGACGCACATGAATAAACACGGATAATGAGTCAACAACGGGAATTCCCTAATTGGAATAATTTATATCAAGAACGCCAAGTTGAAACCATGCCTTGGTACAATCCAGATTTGGATACTGATCTAGAACAAGCTTTAACTAAGTTGAAGATTAATACTGGGACAGTTTTGGATTTAGGAACTGAACCAGGGACACAAGCGATCGCATTAGCAAAAAAAGGTTTTCGAGTTACCGGGACTGATATTTCTGAAGCTGCGATCATTCAGGCTGACAGTAAAGCTAAAGAAGAAGGTTTAGATATAACATTTAGACAAGATGATATTTTTAATAGTTATTTAAATCAAGAGTTTGATTTTGTGTTTGATCGGGGCTGTTTTCATGGATTTCATCCTGATATAAGACAGGATTATGTTCGTATTGTTCGTAATTTAATTAAGCCTAAAGGTTACTTGTTTCTGAAATGCTTTAGTCATTTAGAAACAAGAGAAGAAGGTCCTTATCGATTTAAACCGGAACAAATTAAGGAAATTTTTGGCGATCGCTTCAATGTCATCTCTATTCATGAAACGGTTTATCAAGGGACTCTCGACCCTTTGCCCAAAGCATTATTTAGTATTTTAGAAAGAATTTAAATCTCTCAAAACTTGCTTTTTGTTTAACTTATAAGGCGGTATCCTTAAAGGTAAAACAAAGAGAGCGAAATCTAAAATGGACACAGATTTCCTATTGACCTCTTTCCCTAGCTTAGAGACAAAACGCCTCCTTTTGCGTCAAGAAAAATTGGAAGATGCGGAAGCTGTATTTGCAGTATTTTCTGACCCAAAAGTAACTCAATTTCATAATCTTGATACCTTTATTGAAGTAGAGGAAGCATTAGGTGTCATTCAGCGACGGGCAAAACGCTTTAAAATCGGGTGTGGAATCAGATGGGGAATTACACATAAGCAAGATAACGCCCTAATTGGTTCCTGTGGCTTTACTTGGGATAAACAAGCATGTAGTGCTGAGATAGGTTATGAACTTGCTAGTGCTTATTGGAAACAAGGAATTATGACGGAAGCCTTGCAAGCTATTCTACAATTCGGGTTTGAGAATATAGGTTTGCAATTTGTTGTTGCCGAAGTAATGTTGAATAACATCGCTTCCAAGAAATTGTTGGAAAAATTAGGGTTTCAAAGTCAAGGTGTGCTGAAGCAGCATGGCTTTTGGAAGGATCAGTATCATGACTTGGAGCAGTTTATACTAACTAAAGTTGAGAGTAATATTAGGTTAAGCTAAACTTGAATCAACCAAAATAAACCTGATTTTTTCGTGAAAATCAAGCTTCTGTTAGCAAGATGTTGTGGGTACAGCAATCATAAGGTAATGCGATCGCGCCATTTTTGAGAAACTAAAAATTAGAGATTAGGTCTAAAGTCATGATAACTGTTAGTAGGGGTGCAAAGCTTTGCGCCCCTACAGCATTGATTACCAACAGCCACTAACCAGCAAGAATGAAATCTTCTCTGTTGTTGTTTGCGATCTTCCTAATCTCACTGGTGTCACGTACTTTAGCAATTACCGCTTCTCTCAACACTGATGAGGGATTGTGGATTTATCGTGGTAGCCAGTTTATCAAACGTTTGTTTGAAGGAGATTTAACCCATACAATTCTCAAGCATCATCCAGGGGTTCCGAATATGTGGCTAAGTGGTAGTGGGATGTTGGTGAATTGTTGGCTAAATAAGCTTTTCCCAGGTTTTCTGGGTGTAGATTTACCTCCAGTTCTCACCGCTTGTCTGAATCTAGAAGGATTTGCGATTAATTTATATATTCTTCCCCGTTTAGTACAAGCAGTAGTGACTTCTGCTTGTATGGTGTGTATATATTTACTCACAAGGCGGTTACTAGGACAAGCGATCGCCTTCTGTACAATTATTCTTTTATTATTAGAACCATTTTTTTTGGCATATCAGCGTTTTATCACTACTGATGCGCTACAAGCTGATTTTGCTATTTTGGCTGTGCTGTCGTTTTTACTTTATTTGCGAAAAGATGGGGAACGTAAGTTTATTTTAGCTTCAGGAATATTTCTGGGACTAGCAACAGCGGCGAAAATCACAGCTTTGTTCTTATTACCTGCGATTGTAATTATTATCGGATTGGTTGAGTTGGGAGTTTGGCAAGCAAGTTTTCCTAAAATAGGCTGGAAGCAGCAGTTGCGAAGTTTTCAAGTTTGGGTAGGGACGATTCTCGTTACATTTATCCTGATATTCCCAGCAACGTGGGTTTCACCGGGATATGTTCTCAACAGAATCCGTGATGGTGTTTTGCAAGAATCAGATCGAGGATTTTTGTTTTTCTTGGGACAACTCACCCATTCTCCAGGAATTCTATTTTATCCCTTAGTGCTTATATATCGTCTCTCACCAATATTACAAGTGGGTTTAGTGGCTACAAGTATAGTGTTGCTGATTCCCAAGCTACGACATCGGCTAAAAAATATGAGTGCGATCGCAGCGATCGCTTTGATTGCTGTCTGCGTGATACTAATATTGTCAGCGAGTGACAACAAAATCGACCGTTATATTAATCTGTGTTTGCCAATGTTAGCAATACTTGCGGCTATTGGTTGGTTGGAAATTATTGCTGGGGTGAGACTTTGGGTTAACAAACTTTCTTTACAACAGAAAATTAGTAATGAGTGGGGTTTTCTAATTCTCTTTGCGTTGCAACTAGTTTTCCTTCTCCCCTACCATCCCTACTACCTGACTTACTACAATCCTTGGTTTGGTGGTGCAGTAGCAGCCCAAAATATATTTATGATTGGTCAAGGGGAAGGTTTGGAAAAAGTTGCCCAATGGTTGAACCAATCGCCGAATGTGAAGGAAACTAAAGTAGCAAGTTGGTATAGTCGCTATTTTTCCAGTTACTTCCAAGGTCAAGTTTTACCAATAGACAAGCGTATTCCATCTGGTATTCAACCTTGGACACAGGCTCATCGATTAGTATTCTACAAGAATCAATTGCAGCGTCAATTACCAGAACCCAAGATGTTAGCTTACTTTACCAAGCAACAACCTTTATATACAGTACAGTTGCAAAATATTGACTATGCATGGGTTTATCCTGGGCCATTAGCTTTACCTGAAGATTTAAAGCGCATCCAATTTCCCTTGTCTTTGGCTTTTGGCGAAAAAGTTCGTTTGCTAGGTTACGACTTAAATAAAACTAAGATATTTAGCAACGAAGATTTGATAGTTACATTCTACTGGGAATTTCTTGCACCATTGCCAGCAGATGTTTCGATTAAAATAAATTTGCGCGATCGCCAAAATAATCAAAATAATATTGTCAATTCTTCTAATACACCTCTAGTAGATGGCTACGTATTTCCAGAACAGATCACCGCAGGTACAGTAATACGAGATGTTCACAAATTAACAATTTCCCCAAAGACACCACCACAGCGTTATCAGCTAGAGGTAGAGGGATTCTCCAATCAAGGACAAGTTATTGGCGAAATAGAAGTGGTAGGAATTGGGGACAAGTAGGACAAGAAGGACAAAGGAGATAGAAAAAATGATTAATGACGAATGACTATTGTACAGACGCGGTTTATCGCGTCTCTTTTTCCCAATCCGCAAATGATAAGCGATAAATTGTCGTAACAACTCTTCCATAATTATAAAAAGTTTTTACAGGTTGATATCGTTTTCCCCAATAATTTGGGTCTTTATCTAAGATTTGTTTGTTTCCATTTTGCGGATTTTGTATATATATTATATAGATGTCACCAGGAGTTTTCTCATTATACGGATATAATTCTATATTTTTATAGCTTGTCGGAATATAATATCTTGTGATACTTTGCTTCTCATTGGTAATAAAGTAACCATTTCTATCTGTATTTTTCAAATATGATCCTACTTTTTCCCAATGTCTGTAATAGGGAAATCCAAATAAACTTTGTCTACTTTGTCTTTTCAGTTCCAAAGACAAGAATCTTTTATTTTCCCAAGGATATTCTTTTTGATTATCTATAAATAATAAATGAGACAATAAAAACGACGATATATATATCAAAATTAGGAAAAAAGAATTAATATATAGGGACTTGGCTGTAAATCTATTAAATATAAATTTTTGAAAAACTTCTAGACCAAACGCCATTAAAACAGAAAAAGGCAAAATATAAGTATAAATATGTGTACCAGGATTACTAACTAAAGTTTCCAAAGCTAAAAGAGGAAACAAAAACCACAGCAAGACTAAAAAATTTTCTTTAATTCTCGCTAGACCCAGTAAACCCAAAGCAGCATATAAATATATAATAAATAAGGGATTATAAGTCATAAATGTTCTTGTAGAACTAACTGACTGCTTGCTTATTCTTTCTGTCCAATAAGCCTTGGTTGATTCCGAGAGCGAGAAAAAGAAAGGTAAGTAAAATATAGATATTAATACTAAAAAAATCGTCCCTACAAAAAATAAATGCTGGGCTTGCTTATTTTTATGTGAAGATTCGCCATTAACATACCATCTGTAAATTAAATAAATTACAAATGGTGTAATGAATATGCCATCATAGTGTGCAAGAATGGAAACTGACCAGCAAAACACGCCTAAATATAAACCATAAACTCTCCATTTTTCAAACTTTGTAGATAAACTGATTAAATATAAAGCCAAGACAGAAAATAAGATTACAAATGATTGGTACTGAACTATTCTTGTTAAGCCTACGAACAAACCATTGATTGCAATAAATAAAGATGAATAGATAGCTATTTCATGACCAAATTCTAGTTTAATAAATTTATAAAAAAAATAAATAGCTAATATGCCTGCAATAGCAAAAGGAAGCCTGAGTAGCAACTCATTATCATACCCAGGATTCACAAAACTCATAATATATGTAATCAAAAATTGAATTGGCCCCTTTCTTTGATTGAGCAAAAAGTCAATCATGCTTTGACCTGATTGAGGTCTATATAGTGCTTTAATTTCATCACCTTGATAATTGGAATAACCTAAATTAATTAACCTCAACCATAAACTCACAAAGATTAAATATCCCACAGGAATAATATTTATGATTTTTTTCATTTGTCTAAACCTGAAATTTTAAAATTTAATTTGTATTATTATGACGCACTAGTTTACGTGTATAATTACTCGACATATAACTCCAAAAATTCTGCGTTACTCCGCGCTTACCTTTGCGTCCCTCTGTGTTAAAAAAATTCAACAAAAAGTAAAAAGAAGAAAATTTCTCTTTTTACTCTTAACTAGCAATAAATTTTAAATTCCTCATTCTTCCTCATGATCAACTACATTTCTAGTTTCACTACTAGGGCGGCTACCCGCATTACGCACATTCACAATTTTACTCAACAAATCAAACCAAAATGGCGCGCCCATTGCAATAGCAATACCACTGAGCATCCAGCCAGGAATCAAAGCTAAAATTTTGAGATAGGGAAAAATTTGTTTTGATTGGCGCGTCCATTTAATTTGCTGTTGTAAATTAGCATCACTCCAACCAATAGGCAAAGAAATACTTGTTAAAGCCTGATCTGCTTTTTCTCGGATTTGCTCTAAATCAACTTGAGGATTTTGTCGTGCAAATTCTCCCGCACTATTGGTAATAGTATCTCGCAGAGCAGAATCTTTTGATAGTCTTCTGACCATGTGAATTGCATCTGCATTGGCGGTGATAGCGATCGCTAAACCTATGATAATAGCTGCACCTTTAGCATTGCGTTTGTAGACTCCAGAAGCTCTTTCCATTGAACTATTAAAGGTGTTTTCTATTTCTAAACGCAATGCATTCATTCCTTCTTCTGTTGTCTTAACTCTTGCTTGAGCGCGTTTTGCTAAAACACCAAGATTGTCTACCACAGACGGTGGTAATTTAGTTTCAATTGTTTTAAATACTTCTTGAATTCCCTTGTATGCTTCGCTATCTTGGTCTTGAATAGCTGCTTTAATTTCTTTATAAATCTCGCTATTTTTATCAATTGTCTGTACAACTTCGTTAATATTTGGTTGCAATCCTCCCAGCAATATTGCTTGCTCGATATTCTCAAAATTATCTTGTTTGAAAAATTTTAGTTTTCGTAGTGATTTGTGAGATAATTCATCTTCAGGCATTTCCGCTTGGAAAGAATCTATATATCTATCTAAACTTTCTGCCATGCGATTCAGGCTGGTTTTCAAGCTAGCTTTCTTTTGATGAAAGTTCCAACAAGTTTTCTCAAATTCTGATCGCAGTTCTGAAAATTCTTTATAAATATTACTGAAAAAGTCTGCAAATCTATAATCATCACTTGTTTGTTCTTGTAATCTAATGATGATTTCTTCTATCTCAGTTAATCTTTCTTCTTTAAATTTCTTCAATCTTGATTCTGTTAATCGTTGTACTAATGTAGGAACTTGTAGTGTTTCAACTAGAGTTGTCGCAAAAATATTAGCAGGAATATAAGAAGGACCAGTATGCTTTTTATCTCCAAAAATACTTGTACTTTTATCTGTTCCGGGTCTAGGTGTTGTCAATCTGCGATAAAGTGAACCAATTGCCCAAGTAATCTTACGAGGTATAGTAACAAACAATCCTTTTGCTTCTTGATTAATGTTTTTAACTAAGGGATTATCATAAATCTCATTTGCAAGTTTGATAACATGAGCTTCTTCTGCATTTTCCGCATTACCAGCTAATAAGATTTCGATTGATTTTTTTAAGTGTTCAGCACGCCATTGAAACACAGTAGCAATTAGTTCCTGTATTTCTGACGCTAATAAACTCAAGATTAAGTAAATAAAGATTAACCCGATTGCTACATCTAAAATAAAAGGTAGATTCATTGATTTTCTCCACAGAAGCTCAATAACAATTGAGAGTTAGTATTTTTCGTGTCAAATTTTCTCATAAATACTCGTTAAATAAAATTAAGAGTAATGTCAAAAACCTGGTCAAAAAATATTATGATTGATTAGCAAAAATTGAGTTAATTTAAAAACTAGGACGAACTTCAAACAATGGTTGTTGCTAAACGGCAACAGATGAAGATTCGCGAACGTCTGTTTGTACTCGAACCAGCAAGCAAAATTATTATCCTAAAATATGCAAGAAGGAAGCTTTACTTGGGGTCGTCTAGAAAAGCAGTATCGATCGCTCGACAAATGGATTGATTGGACATGGATAATAGTGCTGCTGGTGGCAGCTGTGTTACTTTTTACTATAGATTTAGGGCGATTACCGCTACGAGATTGGGATGAAGGAACTGTAGCACAGGTTGCAAAAGAGATTTTACACGCCCCTGCTGGTTCAATGACCTGGCTTTACCCAACTTTGGGAGGTGAACCGTATCATAACAAACCACCATTGATGCATTTGCTGATTGCTTTAGCTTATTCTTTAGGTGGTGTCAATGAGTGGACAGCTCGCTTACCAGGGTCAATTTTAACAGCAATAACAGTACCATTGCTGTATTCTGTTGGTAGAGAAATATTTCGTCAGCGTTTTTGTGCTATTTATAGTGCTTTAGTTTACTTGACAATGCTACCAGTAGTGCGACATGGGCGTTTAGCCATGTTGGATGGGGCAGTGATATGTTTTTTTATATTGATGATTTTGTGTGTGTTGCGATCGCGTCGTGATTTACGCTATTGCCTGGGTGTCGGCATCACTTTTGGTTTAATCTGTTTAACCAAAGGTATGCTAGGCATATTGTTAGCTGCTGTCGCAGTCGCATTTCTATTGTGGGATACACCACGACTGCTGACTAGTGGTTATATGTGGATGGGAATTTTCATAGGTCTTGTACCTGTAGGTTTATGGTATGGTGCTCAATGGTGGGAATATGGTCGCACCTTTACCAATGTTGGTATGGTCAGTCAATCTCTTGATCGCATCTGGTCATCTGTTGAAAATCACTCCGGCCCACCTTGGTACTATCTGTTAGAAATACTTAAATACACTTGGCCGTGGTTAGTTTTTTTACCGTCAGGCTTGCAATTAGCAAAAGAAAACCATAACCTCAGTTGGGCAAAACTAGTACTGGTGTGGATGGGAGTTTACTTAGTTGCTATTTCTTTGATGGGAACAAAACTTCCCTGGTATGTGTTTCCTATTTATCCCAGCCTAGCCTTGGTGATTGGAGCGAAACTAGGGGAAATAGAAGATTCACCTCTGCTATCATCTTATCCACGATTTTGGGTAGCAGCTTTAACGTTTCTGGCTTTGGTAGCGACAGCTGGTAGTATTTATTTCACTTTCGTCCCCACAGCAAAATCTGATTTACAGTTACAACTGATTTTTGCAGCAGTAGCGATGACAATGGCCTTAGCAGCTATTTTGGCAGAACGAGGCGATCGCCAATTTCTCAAAGTTTTGTTTTGGGGATCTTATGTTTCGTTACTCTTATTTATGAAATCAAATTACTGGGTCTGGGAATTAGCAGAACGCTATCCAGTTCAACCAGTTGCAACTATCATTCAAGAGGGGACACCATCAGGCACAAAGATTTACACATCCAGTCCCGAACACCGTCCTTCATTGATTTTTTATAGCGATCGTAATATTATTCCTGCTTCTTTTAAACAACTGCAAGACCATTGGCACAATCACAAACAACCTTATTTATTGCTTGATCATTCTGCTGTTCATGCACTTCAACTTGATTCACTCAAAGTTATTGATCAAGCAGAAGGCTGGAAACTAGTTACAAAAGAAGCGAACAGGGAATAGAAAACTCTTAACCCTCTGTTAAGAGTTCTCTATTCCCCGTTCCCTGTTCCTTGTCTCCACGAATGAATTCAACTCTGTCTAACTACTTATTAGTGGTTAGTAGTAAAAACTCTTACTAACTATTTTAAGAGCGCACAACTGTTTGTACCTACAACTTACCACTAACCACAGTGTTTTTTGATATACTAATACTGAAAACTGTGGAAGAGGATATTATTCCCAGGAGCATTTCTCACTGGGATTTTCTTCCCTCCTCGATTGTTTTTTCTATTTGTGGTGACGAGGTATCGCTGTTACGATTTTGCTGATATATTGCAATCATACCAAAAATAATAGCGCTTCCTACAACCACAGCAAGTAAAGGATTTTTGAACACAAAAAAATCCCGAACAATTCTGGCTAAAGGTCGGCTTTGGCGGCGTAATGCCGATGAAATCATAATCTGTCTCAAGGTAAAGGGATCACGGACATAGTGGCCGCTTTTACAAACCACTAGCTTTTGATGACAATACGGACAGGTAAATAATCCAACATAACTGCTAACTGCTGTGGGCGTAGAATTTTGGCAAATGGGGCAAGTCAAATAATGATTATCAAAAGTGTGTGTATTCATCTACCTCGTCCGTTTAGTCCACTTACTTGGTTCATAACAATAGCTACATTGAATTCCTGCTGAAAACGCGTGTAGATTTCCCCGACCATAATTCTCTCCCATTTAAGCATTATCGCCACATAAATGTTCCACAATAAAAATTTTTTAACCAAAGCTTTGTAAATTGCACAAAGATATGTAGATTCTTTGCCCAATTTGACTTTCTATAGTCATAAGGTAAAGGTTAAAAAGATTATTTCGCTTTTTCCCTTTTCCCTTTGCTATCTTGTCTGCTTGCTAAATGATCACTCACAATAAAAAGTAAGATATAAAAATTTAAATTTTTTCTTAGATTTACTCCTCACTCCATGACTCTCCTACCTCCCACAGAACTTAGGAAGGTGACTGAACAACCTACCTTTCATTCTCCTTCCTTCCGTTTAACCTATTTGCTTAACCGTTTTCAACCATCTCCAGAAACAGTAGTGTTACTTTTAGCCTTGCTAATTGGTAGTGGTAGTGGTATGGGTGTGGTTACATTTCATTATTTAATCCAGCTGATTCATCATTTGATGCTGGAAAATTTAATGAGTGTGATTGGTGTTTGGGGTGCTTGGACTTTAGCTTGTGTTCCGATCTTGGGTGGATTAATTGTTGGTTTGATGCGCTGGCGAACACAAGATTTTGGCCCCGGACTTTCATCATTGATCGCTGCTTCCCAAAAGGGAGAGATCAAAAGACAATTACGACCAGTAACCAAAATGTTAGCAGCAGCAGTTTCCCTGGGAAGTGGTTCTTCTTTAGGGCCAGAAGGGCCTAGTGTAGAAATTGGTGCCAATTTTGGGATGCTCGTGTCTGTAGTGTTACAAGTATCACAAGAACGCCAGCGTTTACTATTAGGTGCTGGTGCTGCTGCTGGTTTAGCTGCTGGTTTTAATGCTCCGATCGCAGGTGTTTTTTTTGCTTTAGAAGTAGTATTAGGAGCAACATCATTTGCTACTTCTGCGGTAAGTGTAGTGTTACTAGCAGCAGTAGTTGCAGCGTTTATTGCTCATATTGGTTTGGGAGGACAACCAGCCTTTGCCTTACCTGTTTACCAAGTCCGCAGTCCATTAGAATTACCACTTTATCTTGGCTTGGGTTTATGGGCAAGTGTCGTTTCTTTGACATATACACAATTAATTCGCCTATCAAAAGCTTGCTTTGCAGGTAAAGTCCCCGGTTTTTCTATTTTAGGAAAAATCCCATTACCTTTTCATCCTATTATTGGTGGACTCATTATTGGTATTACGGCTTTATACTTACCGCAAATCTTAGGTATTGGTTATGAAACAGTAGAAGCAATGCTGCAAGATGTGGAGTTTTCGCTACAACTGTTAATTTTGCTGTTGGTAGTGAAACTGGCTATGACAGCAATTAGTGCTGGGAGTGGATTTGTTGGTGGTGTCTTTGCACCAGCCATGTTTTTAGGTGCTTCGTTAGGTTCTGCTTATGCCAAAATTTTGGCATATGTAGCGCCTGCAATGAGTGATTTTATGGCAGCTCCTCCAGCTTATGCCATGGTAGGAATGGCTGCTGTACTTGCTGCTAGTGTCAGAGCGCCATTAACAGCTATTTTATTATTGTTTGAGTTAACACAAGACTACCGCATTGTTTTACCGTTAATGGCAGCAGTCGGTTTAAGTGTTTGGTTGGTGGAGCGGATAAAGCCCAATTCAAACTCCAACTCCAATCTTCAACAAATAGGTCTTTCAGAATTAAAAGACGAACAAGCAGAAATTTTACAGCAAATTCTTGTCGAAGAAGCGATGCATCCTTGTCCAAAAAAACTGCCAACAACCATGTCAGTGATCGAGGCGGCTTTAGAAATGACACGCGATCGCACTCGCACTGCTTTAGTAGTTAATGAATTAGGGCAATTAGTTGGTATTCTCTCTTTAAAAGATATCAACCGCACTCTTTCTGCTTGGCAAAATTACCCAGATTCATCAGCTACAAATCAGGGTGATTTGTCCAATCAAACCCTAATTGATATTTGTACCACTGATATTCTCTACGCTTGGCAAGATGAACCCTTATCTGAAGCCTTAGATCGCATGTCTGTCCGCGGTTTGCATCAGTTACCAGTGGTAGCATCAGATAACCCCGAACAAATTTTGGGATTACTAGAACGTGAACAAATTGCTTTAAGTTGTAATGTAGCACTTACACGTAAAGCTCTTTGTCACTATCTACCATCGGTAACAAAAACAGATGTGGTCATTAGTCATTAGTCAGTAGCTTTGCACAAAGGACAAATGACAAAGGACGAATGACAAATGACTATATTATGCTGTTGCTTCTAGAATTTCGACCTCTTCTCTTTCATCTGAGTCTATTTGTCTCAGACGAATGTGTTTTTTACCCAAAGTGATGATAAACTCATCTCCGGGCTTCAAATTCATCTGTTTTGTGTAAGCAGAACCTATTAGTAAGTTACCGTTAGACTGCACACTAATTCTATAGCTGGCACTGCGTCCTCCACGGCCATTTGCGCTAGGAGCGCTATCTAACTGAATGCCTTCAGCATCAATTAAGGCATTCAAGAATTTCATCATGTTGACGCGCTCTATACCATTTTTGGTCACAGTATAGTAGCCGCACTGTTTAGCTTTTTCTTCTTTGCTCAGATTTTCTAGCTCTTTGACTTTCTTGAGCAATTCTTCGCCGGTTAGGGGTTCAATTTTTTTCTGTTTAGCCATCAACTTAGAGCGAAAATGAACGAACGATTAAATGAGTTGAATCGATTTTATTTTAGCTGAGATTGAGGAAGTGATAACACAATCCTTTTATTTTTATATCAGCTACCGCAAAGTATATTACACAAATCAGCAAATTTTTGCATGTCTATTAATATTTACTTTGAAAATGAATTTAAAAAATAAAGCTGAAGCTGATAACTATACTCTAGTTTATGAAAGACTGCTACACTGTAATCTATATTTGTTTAAGTTTCCTAAAGCATTGCAAAAAAAGTAGTTTACTTACACTCGGTTAATAATTAGCACACAGAACGATAAGTAAAACTGATCCTTAGTCATTAGTTATTAGTCATTATTCATTAGTAGAGACGCGATGTTCCTCGCGTCTCTACTAATGACAAAGGACAAAGGACAAATAAATGAAATTAACTACCAAAGGACATTACAGTGTCAAAGCTTTGCTAGATTTGAGTTTGCAAGCTGGTTATGGGCCTGTTTCAACTAAAGCGATCGCCTCTCGTCAGGATATCCCAGCTCCTTACCTAGAAAAACTGCTAATAGAAATGCGTCGTGCTGGGTTAGTAAAATCTGTTCGTGGTAGCATCGGCGGATACCAACTAGCAAAAAAACCTGCACAAATATCTTTAGGCGAAATATTAGAAGCCGTTGGTGAAACAATAGAACCTTTACCTCATCATCAAGCTTCCCCAGGACAAACAGAAGATTGGGTAACATTTACACTTTGGCAAAGGCTGCACCAAAAATTGAAAGAAGCGTTATACAGTATTACGCTGGCAGATCTCTATTATGATGCCCGTAGCTGGCAAGCATCTCTTGGTGAAGAAGCCAGTTTTATTGTTTAGAGACGCGATTATACTCTTACCTTGAAGCCGCTCTTACGAGCGTCTACGCGTCTGTACAATGGTCATTGGTTATTGGTTATTGGTCATTAGTTATTAGCTTTGCACAAATAATAAATGACAAAGCAACAAACACAAAGGATAAATGACAAATAACAAATGACTTCTATGATTGTTTTAATCCTTGCAGCTTATTTAGACCATATCATTGGCGATCCTTGGGGATGGCCTCATCCTGTGCGAGTAATGGGATGGATAATTTCTCGCTTCAGCAAATTTGCTTTCACATATTGTCAAAATCCTCTCACACAACGAATAGCAGGAATATTCTTAGGTATTTTTCTGGTCTTTGGTAGTGGAATAGCTGGTTATTTAATAATACAAATTACTAAATCCCTACATCCGTTGCTGGGAATTGCTGTAGAAATAATTTTCCTAGCTAGTTGCTTTGCAGCGAAAAGTTTGCGAGTTGCAGCTCAAACAGTTTTACAACCTTTAACATTAGGAAAAATCCAGGAAGCTCGTTCTACTTTAAGTAATTATGTTGGTCGAGATACAGAAAATCTCGCAGAATCAGAAATTTTGCGAGCAGTTCTGGAAACAGTCACAGAAAATGCAGTTGATGGAGTCATGGCTCCTGTTTTTTATGCAATAGTTGGCGCATTTGTACCATTTATCGGCTCAGTTCCCTTGGCTTTGGCATACAAAGCTAGCAGTACACTGGATTCAATGGTGGGTTATCGACAAGCACCTTATACTTATTTGGGCTGGTTTAGTGCGCGCTTAGAAGATGTCTTAACCTGGGTTCCTTGTCGGTTAACGGTGCTTACTATAGCGCTGCTGTCGAGTAAACCTTTGCATGTCATCCGGATTTGTCAGCGTGATGCACCCAATGATCCTAGTCCAAACTCTGGTTGGAGTGAATGTGGATATGCTGCTGCTTTAGGTGTACAGCTTGGAGGTACTAATTGGTATCATGGTGTGGCTAAACATAAACCCCTGTTGGGAGATGCTACTCATCCAATCACTTCAGCTAGCATTCATCAAGCATTCCAACTAACTCGATATTGCTTTTTGTTATGGTTAGGGATAACAACTCTGTTGCTAATTGCCATAAACAGGTAATCATGAAAATAGGGAATTGGTAATCGATAATTGGTTATTTATGTTTTTCTTGCTCATCATCTATATACAAATTCCTCATGACCAATTATTCCTTCATGTGCAAGAAAGCAGATTTATCCGTGGGGTCAATTCGTATTCCTAAATCCAAAATTCCCAAGAAAGCGGATTGAACCGTGCGGTCAATCCAAAATCCAAAATCCAAAATCCAAAATAGCATGACTCGGTGTTTTAATATAAATTTTGCTCAGGGGGATACTGGTATATGACTATTTCTACCACTTCTACCAAAGCTAAAGTGGTTGAGATTCTCTCATCTGAAGAACTCCGTCGTACCGTCACTCGTCTTGCTTCCCAAATTGTTGAAAAGACTCGTGATTTATCCCAGTTAGTGCTGCTTGGTATTCATACTAGGGGAGTACCTTTGGCACAACTATTAGCACGCCAAATTGAAGTGTTAGAAGGTGTATCTGTACCAGTAGGAGCTTTAGATATTACATTTTACCGTGATGACCTCGACCAAATAGGGCTACGGACTCCAGCCAAGACCGAGATATCTTTTGATTTGACAGATAAAATAGTTGTACTTGTAGATGATGTGATATTTAAAGGACGAACAGTTCGTGCTGCTTTAAATGCTGTCAACGAGTATGGTAGACCAGAGGTAATTCGTTTGGCTGTACTGGTAGATAGAGGTCATCGCGAGGTTCCAATACATCCAGATTTTGTTGGTAAGCAGCTACCAACTGCCAAAGAAGAGATTGTCAAGGTTTATTTACAAGATATAGATGGAAGAGATGCAGTTGAATTGATTGCAGATTAGTTGATAAAAAATAAGCTCCCCGACTTTTTAGAAGATACAGCTGGCGAATAGGGGGTGTGACCCCTCAAAAAAAAACAGATTGAGAAGAACTTCACGTGGGAGCAGACTAGCTCAAAAAGTGCAGTAGAGTACTGCACTTTTTGAGCATAAGAATGGACGACCAAAGCACAAGCACTTTCCAAGTAATAAAATGTCCCGCCCTCGCGTTCCCACCACGTGGGAACGCTCATCAATCCTTGGACTGAGCCGAAATATATTTGATAGGGCGGGACATTTTATTTTCTGGAGATCCCCAAGCAAGTGTACCTGGACAGGCGCAAGCGAAAGAAAAAACAAATTGTTAATTAAGCAGCATGAACACGTAATCTCGCAAAAGAACTAGTGCGAGTGTGAGCAGGAGTAAGATGATTAGACCAAGCAAAAAAGCGACTTAAATTCATCGCACAAGCAGTAGCAATCTGTTGTAAATGTGTTTTTGCCAGACCAAAATATCGGGTACGGCGCAAATCAAATCTACGAACAGCTTGGGAAATAGTACCCTCAACACCAGCACGAAGAGCATATTTATTTTTTGGTAAGCGGTAATTATCAAATCGCCAACTGTATCGCTCAAACCACTCATCACTAATAATTGCTTTCAACCATTCTGGTTCTATGATTGCTATTTCGTTGAGTGCTGCTCTTAATGTTTCTCCTACTAATTCCAAACGATTGACTTGGCGTATCGCCGCTACCACTTGTGTTGAGTCTGTTCGCTGTTTCGAGCGATGCTTGATCAGTTTTTTTTCTTGAAACTTCTCCAGCATTAAATCTAACAACTTGTTCGTTAACTCATACTCACATAATCTTGTGCGAAATTCGCTCAACACACTACAATCAAATCCTGAATCTGTTAACTCTAAACCAAGCGCATATTTCCAATCTATTCGACTGCGTACTGCATCTGCTGTTTGCCTGTCACTCAATCCTTCAGCAAACTGCATCACTGTGATTAATGCTAATTTCCCTGGAGACATTGCTGATTGTCCACACCTTGTTGGGAATAGAGCCGCAAACTCTAAGTCTTGATACAACACTCCCAATTCATCGTACATTTTCATGTACATATTTCCTTTTGGAAATGAAGCACGCGCTATTTGTGCTGTTTGTTCCGGTATTTCCCATTCTGGTAAGGGATGCAGTGTCATACGCGCAAGGAGATGTTACTTGATACTCAACTAGCTGTATCTTCTTATTTCACCTCTTGATCTGTATTAGGGGGTCACACCCCCTATTCGCCAGCTGTATCCTTTAAGAAGTCGGGGAGCTGGGCGTTGCATAAAATAGGGATGGAGAATAAACCACCAAGACGCCTTAGACGCGCAAGCGGCTTCCATAAGGTAGAACGCCAAGAATTAAGTCTTTTCATTTTCACAAATCAAATAGAATTGCTATGGCTGCCTTTGACTTGCTAAATCTGGTTGTAGTTGTGAAAATAATTTTTGCCACTCAATAGAACTAGCGCTATTATCTCCCTCTTTAACTTCAAAAGTGACGTTACACGCTTGTGGATGTTTTAGCGCCTGCAAACAAATTTCTGCCACATCTTCGCGACTGACTTTTCCCCTAATATTGTCGCCTTGCTCAAATATTAAAGATTTGCCACCTGCTTCTTCGGTCAATGCACAAGGTCTAATAATTGTATAGGGAATTCTACTTGCTCGTAAACTGTCTTCGCCCTTTAATTTCCAAGTCAGAATACCTCCCAATTGGTCGTTTAATCTGACTGCTGGTGGTTCTTCCTCCAAATTAATTCCTGGACGTCCTGGACGAGTGACCCCTGCGGAACTAACAAGAATAAATTGTGGTAAACTTTCTCCTCCGTAAGCTTTGATTGATTCAACTTGTAAGGCAAAACCACCAGGAGAAAATTGTGGATTTAATTCGCCATCATATTCAAACTTGCTCAACATTAATTGAAATGAGGAAATTTGATTAGTGTCAATTTGCGGAGAATTTTGCAAAATTTTAGCTCTAAATACAGGAGTTAAATCCGTGAAAGGAATCCTAACATTGATCCAAGTATTTACTATTGTGTCGAAAGAATAACTAAAACCAACTCCGTCCCATTTTGTGTCTGTACGGAGAAAGAATTTGTAACGCTTTCCATCTCCCTTGACGCGCAATTCTATACCTTCGTAGCCAGATAAATTAAAAGCAGGAGAGAAATTTTTAGTTCTGACAGAAGCAAAGCCACCAGAGTTAGCAGTGGAAACATTACCAGCAAATAAAGCTGTACCTTCTACTAATTGCATATTACTTTCACTGACTCCACCCATGACGACATCATCTACTGCACCCCAGATATTTTTTATTTCTGTGGATGGGTTGGTGAAATCAAATAATATTTTTTCTCCAGAAGTAGGTAGATATTTTGCAGCAGCTTCTACTAAGTTTTTGACACCTCGATACTCCACATTTTCTGGAGTGTCGCCGACTATTTCTGGCTGATAAAATTTCACACCTTGATAGTATTTTTCTCGTTCGGGAGTATCTCCTTCTTTTGGCTGTACACGTACTGCGGTGCAACAAATTATGGCTTGGATATTAGCCATGACTAGGGGTGTTAATGTTTCTGCATTAGTAATATCTGCAACTACTAGCTCAGTACTATCACCAAGTATTGAGCGCGCTTTGTCGAGATCACGTACAAGCGATCGCACTCGATAACCCCGTTCAAGTAGTCGCCGTACCACTCGCTTCCCAACACCACCTGTCGCTCCAGCTACTAGTATTACACCCACCTGTTTTGCTCCACTTGGTTGATTTTGATTATCTTTGGTACGACCTTGAAATAAATCTTGTATCCAGTTAATCAAAGGTACAACTTCAAAATAAGTAAGGGTTTCGACAAATCGACCTAAATTCCATTGAGAGCGATTTTTATCAGTCATAATTGTATCCTTACTGTTGTGGATTTTTACTTCGCAATCGGATACTTTCAACAGTGTAAAAAATAGCAGATGTGGTTAAAAGAATTAAATTAAATTGTATTAGTTCTTTTCCATACCATCTGTCATTAAAAAATAAAATAAACCCAGCAATAAAAAAGACTACTATTAATACTATATCTTGCCGACGGAATAAGTTTGGGCGCACAAAAGGTAAAGCTGATAAAGCAAGGGCTGCAATAATTAAAATTGTACCGATAAGGTTAAGTGGATTTTTAAACATTTATCTATTGGTTAGTGATTAGTGGTTATTTCTTCATTCCACGTAAACGAATACATTCCGCAGCAGAAAATATACCTGCTCCTGCTAGCAAAAACTGGCTGATTGGTATTTCTTGCTTACCATAGGATTGATATTCTTGAAATAGCAGTAGGATGCCAGACAAACAGAATACGACAGCAAAAACCGCATCGTAATCTTTTGCTAGCCTTGGATAGGAAGAACGAAGGAAAAATAAACCGACTCCAAAAGTTGCTAAACCAATACCTAGCAAGATAATCCAAGTAGGTGCTTTAAATAAAAATAATCCTGCCGCACCAACAAAAGGTAAGAATCTAGCCACAGAGAGAGTTTTGTTTATCCAAGCTGGTGGTGATGCAACTTGAGAAGCAGGAGTGGAGTAGTCCGTGACACCAGAAGGAGGTACTGATGTTTGCGGATACATATTCATCATCTGCGGCATAGTTGATTGGGCGCTAGCAGATGAGATTTGTGCTTGCGTCGCTGGTATTGGATATTGTAATTGCTGAATATCCTGCAATACTTCTGTTGCAGATTGATAGCGATCGCGATAGTGATAGCGCACCATTTTTTGTAAAATAGCTACTAGTCTAGGGGATGCTTGCGCTTGATTTGGCCAAATAATTTCGCCAGTTTCGGGATTATCTTGTAACTGAGTTGGTAATATTCTCGTTAATGCTTGAATAGCAATTATCCCCACAGCATAAATATCACTATTTGGGCGTGGTCTACCTTGGGCTTGTTCTGCCGACATATAACCAGGAGTACCGATCGCAACAGTTGCAGCCATTTGACTAGGAGAAGCAGCAAGTTGCGATCGCATTTGCTTGACAGCACCAAAATCAATTAAAACTAATTTGCCATCTGAGTCACGTCTAATTAAATTCTCCGGCTTGATATCACGATGAATTACGCTGTAACTGTGAACAAACTCCAACACTCCCAAAACATCCTGCAACATCTGGATAATTTGGCTTTCAGTCCAAGCTTGACCACCCCGCATTTCTGCACTGAGTGGGTGTCCTACAATCAACTCTTGCACTAAACAAAATTCTTCATTTGCTTCAAAATAAGCTAATAGACGGGGAATTTGGTCGTGATTTCCCAATTGTTCGAGTATTTCTGCCTCACTATTAAATAAGCGTCTCGCAGTTTGCAAATAATAAGGTTCCGAACTCGCAGGCTTCAGCAACTTGAGAACACATTTAGGGTTGCCCGGTCGTCGGGTATCTTCAGTAATATAGGTTTCACCAAATCCTCCGGCACTCAGAACTTGGATAACTCTGTAGCGGCCGTCTAGTAGCTTTCCTAACATGGTGGGCTAGTGCGAGTGTTTTTATTCATCTTGCCACATGATGACAAAATGTTTACTAGCAAAAACAAGAAGGAAAAAGGGAGAATGGAAAAGATAAAAGCTAGTAAAAGAGAATGGTTAATTCTAAAGAATACCAATGATAAATGACAAATGACTAATAACCGATAAATTTTCGATGGTACAAGTCCCCAGATTTCTCTGTGGAATCGATCTAAAATCCAAAATCCAAAATCCAAAATCCAAAATCCAAAATCGGTTGACCATGCTTCAGTTTCAACCTCCAGGCTTCGGGCATAAAATCATCCACACCTCTTTTGGGTCGATGGTTTACTATACCCAAATTGCAGCACCTTGGTGTAATGCCGACACTGAAAATTTAACACCATTAATATTTCTTCACTGTTTTGGTGGTGGATCTTCTGCTTATGAATGGTCGAAAGTTTATCCTGCTTTTGCGGCTTCTCACCGCATACTCGCACCAGACTTAATTGGTTGGGGAGATTCTGCTCATCCAGTACGAGATTATCAAATCAATGATTATCTCACAATCATTACAGAGTTTATCAGACACACTTGTTGTCCACCGGTGAAAGTAGTTGCATCTTCCCTAACTGCTGCTTTGATCATTCGATTGGCTATTGCTCAACCTTTTTTATTCCAAGCGCTATATTTAGTCTGTCCTTCCGGTTTCAATGACTTTGGGCAAGGTTCAGGGCGGCGAATTCCGCTTCAGGTGATTAATACTCCACTGTTAGATAATTTAATTTATGCTTTGGGTGCAGAAAATGAAGTAGCAGTAAATAACTTTTTACGAAGTTTTTTGTTTGCCAAACCAGAACGAGTTTCGCCAGAAATAGTAGAGGCATATTTATTTTCTGCTCAACAGCCAAATGCTAAATTTGCGGCATTGGCATTTTTGCGGGGTGATCTTTATTTTGATTTAAGTTTATATATTGAACAGCTAAATATTCCCACAGTAATTTTTTGGGGCAAAGAGGCACAATTTACAACTGTGAAATTAGGAGAAAGATTAGCAAAATTGAATTCAAGAGCAATTCACGATTTTCATGTGATTCCCGATACGGGAGTGCTACTACATCTAGAACAGCCAGAAGTTGTGATTGGGTTATTACAGCGATATTTATAGACAAGTTTACAATCACAAGTCTTTAGAAGTCTCTCACAATCTAGACAAAACTCTCAAGATGATAACCAAAATAATCAATTCACTCGACATCCTTGGTGGCAAAGTGAAACAGGTTGGAAAAATATCTTGAATAATTTACGCTTAATCATACAACCAAAAATTTTCTTGTGTCTAATTTCCACTGGGTTCAAGGTTTTTACAACTCCTGATTTGATGTGAGACTGTTTACAAGTAGTTGAGATCAGAAATGAATTTAAACCTTATTTTCCATATGGATAAAATGCTCTCTGAAAGTTTTTAATCTCTAATTTTTAGTTTATAAAAAATGGCGCGATCGCATCGAGTCAAACCATGTTCCCAATGCAATCAACCCGCATCAGTGCTTTATCGTATCAAACATGAACAAGATGGAGAATGGGTATTTGTTTGTCCTCAATGTTGGTCTTCAGTGAGTGAAAATAACCCATTTTATGTTTATGGTGGGACGTGGAAGGCTAATAAAAAACGGTAATCATTATCTACAGTTCATATATCTCTAATGGTAAAGCATCCGGGTCTTGAAAAAACGTAAATTTCTTTCCTGTAATTTCATCAATTCTAATATCTTCAACTTCAACACCCTTAGCTTTTAACTCACTCACAACTTCCTCAACATTCTCCACCTGAAAAGCTAAATGTCTTAAGCCACAAGCTTCAGGACTACTAACTCTTTGCGGAGGATTTGGAAAAGAAAATAACTCAATTTGGTGATTCTCTCCCACCCGTAAATCTAACTTATAAGAATTTCTCTCTTTCCTAAAAGTCTCATTAATAATAGAAAAACCTAAAACTTCCGTATAAAACCTCTTAGAACATTCAAAATCAGAACAAATAATCGCTACATGATGAAACCCTGTAGTCCTCATCCTTTCTCTTCCCTCTGCGTCCTCTGCGTTCTCTGCGGTTAAATACTCTTTAAAAAAATCGGGTAGGCAAAAAGCCCACCCTAAATAATAATTAATCCTGCAAAACCGTCTTGGAGACAATTCTGGTTTTTTTGCGATCGCTTTCGGATAACTCTTCCCCAGATTGCAATCTTGTAGCAGAAGTTTGTAACACTGTTGCTGCACCCACATCTCCCATTTGCAAAGCCGTTTTGGCAGCAGTTTGCAACATCGTTGCAGCACCAGCGCGATCGCCTTGTTGTAATTTTGCTTCAGCCAGTTGGGTTTGCCGATACTTCGCTAATGCCAAAATATGCTGTTGTACCTCTGGATTAGCCTCACCTTGGTAAGCTGGAATCACATTCACCTCCACAGGCATATTTTCTGAAAGTAACCCACTTCCGTTTTGGGCTGGATCATCATAACGTACTTGTACATTAGCAATTATATGTTTGCCAGCAGCAAATTGTCCCAAATAAATGTTTGCTAAAACTACTCTTTCTGTATCCTTCATCAAGTCTCCCAAACGCACAGCAAAACGTCCATTCGCTTCTTGCTGTACAGGTAATTCAATCGTATCTGGAGAAACTTGGGCTACAGGTTTAAGTTCCGCTAGCCGTACTTTTGGCATGAAAGAAAACAGCAAATAAGCATTAGTTAATGCCACAGCCTGCACCCGATTAAAAAGACGGGCAAACTCATCTACAGCCTGTTCTGGTCTTTGAATATAAGATAAAGTTCCACCACCACCATCGGCAATTTTTTCCAGAATATCTTGGTTCCAATTATCACCAAATCCCAAAGTATTCAAAGTTAAATTGTAGCCAGCAGCTAACTGAGCAAATTTCAAACAACGTTTGTTGTCGCCGTGTTCATTTTCACCATCAGTTAATAAAAAGGCTTGAGAAACAGTTTCTTTTTTACCTTTTGCTAGTTCCTCAATACCCAAACGTAATCCTTCATCAATCGCAGTTCCACCATCAGCAGCCAGACGATTTATTTTCTGTTTAATAGCCTCTTTGTCGTTAACAATTTGATTAGGTACTAATACTTTAGCGCGGTGATCAAAAACAACCACGCTCAGGCGATCGCCTTCCTTGAGTCTATCAACAATTTGGTTAGCAGCTTTCTTGACAGTTTCAAGCGGTCGCCCACTCATCGAACCACTATGATCAAGAATTAAGCATAAATTTAGTGGTACATTACGATCACTCACTTCAGCGATCGCAGACAGAGAAATTGCCAACTGACGTTGACTGTTCATTTGATTGGCATCCAAATTGCCATCATTTAGCGTAGGCAGCAAACTAACCTTCATAATCTCAGGTTTCCATGCAGGATATACATATTTATAAATAACTTCAGGCGCTAAGATCTCGTCTACGGAAAAGATACTTATTAAAAGTAGTCAAATGTCAAGGGTCAATAGTCCGGAGTTAATTGTCAATAGTCCAGAGAATTTTATATTGACCATTGACCATTGTCCATTGTACAGACGCGATTAATCGCGTCTATTGACTTAGCGAGTAATCCACACCTCCAACAACGCTAGCATCGCGTTAGGATGTATTACAGTTAACGGCATTATTTCAAGCAACAGTTCCTATGGACGTTTCTCCCATCAAGGCTGTGCAAGCCCCTTACTACGGCGATAACTTCTACCGCACACCACCACCAGATTTGCCTTCTCTATTATTAAAAGAGCGAATTGTCTATCTGGGAACTCCCCTATTTGCAGAGGTGACAAAACTCATCATTGCTGAACTGCTGTATTTGCAGTCTGATGATCCAGATAAACCAATCAAAATTTACATTAACTCTACTGGTACTTCCGATGGTAGTTCAGGTCAGATGGGACGGCTATTTGGTTTTGAAACCGAAGCTTTCGCCATCTACGACACAATGAAGTACATTAAACCTCCCATCCATACTATCTGCATCGGTAAAGCAGTAGGTATGGCTGCAATACTTCTCAGTGCTGGTACTAAAGGTTGTCGTGCTAGTTTGTCTCATTCCAGCATTGTCTTACATCAACCCAGAAGTTTTGCTCAAGGACAAGCAACGGATATTCAGATCCAAGCCAAAGAGGTACTCAACAATAAAACAGCGATGGTAGATATCCTCTCACGTACCACAGGACAATCCCCAGAAAAAATCGTGAAGGATATGGATCGTCACTTTTACATGACTCCCCAGCAAGCTGTGGAATATGGTTTGATAGACCGAGTATTTGAAAAATCTGAAATCACTACCACCCCAGCAGCAGCAGGAATCCTCTAAATAGTCATTTGTCATTTGTCCTTTGTTTTGTTATTACCATTGACTATTGACTATTGACTCATTGACCATTGACAAACGGAGTAAACTATGCCTATCGGCTATCCCAGCGTTCCCTACAGATTACCAGGGGAACAATTCACTCAGTGGATTCACATTTACAGTCGTCTGGCGCGCGATCGCATCATCTTTTTAGGGGAAGAAATTGATGATAAACTCGCCAACGAGATTATTGCCATCATGTTATATCTGGACTCTGAAGATCCAGGCAAAGATATTTATTTGTATATAAATTCTCCTGGTGGTGCGATCGACTCTGGCTTGGCAGTTTATGACACCATGCAACACATCAAATCTGATGTGGTGACAATCTGCGTCGGTTTAGCCGCTTCAATGGGTTCTTTTCTCCTGGCGGGTGGTACAAAAGGCAAACGCCTAGCTTTACCCCACTCCCGGATTATGATTCACCAACCCTTGCTTCCTGGTGGTATGCGCGGACAAGCAAGCGATATTGAAATCGAAGCTAGAGAAATTTTGCGTATCCGCCACCAGATGAACGAAATCTACGCCCAAAATACTGGTCAATCACTACAGAGAATTGAAAAAGACTCCGAAAGAGACTTTTTTATGTCTGCTGCGGAAGCAAAAGAATATGGCTTGATTGACAAAGTAATCGAGGAACGGCCGAATTAGAAATCGGGGATTGGGGAAGGTGGGGCCCCCTTTGGGGATAAAGGGCAACGGGGACAAGGGAGAGTGGAGAGTGTGGGGAGACATATCAATTCAAAATACCTACGGAAGCCGCTTTGCGTCTACAAAATTCAAAATTAAGAACTTGTTGCCCAATGCCCAATGCCCCATACCCCATCCCCAAAAATGGCAATTTGGTCTTTATGATTGGGTAGTTTAAGCATTAAGCTATATGCTGATAGCTGATATTAATGCTTCTTGTAGATCACGATGGATCTTGGAGATTGCTACCGTTTGTTGGGTTTAAGGTCGGGTGCTTCCTTTGCTGACATTAAAGCGTCTTATCGACGCCTAGCGCAGCAATATCATCCCGATATCAATCCAGATGACAACAAAGCCAAAGATAAGTTTATTGCCTTAACTGAGGCATATAGGTTGCTATTACAGGTGGTAGCCCCACAAGAAATAGCCCCACAGTCAACTCAGACAGTAACTGTAACTCATCCAGAACCTACCGTTACAGAAACGTCGACAACAACACTCAAAACTCAACCGACGCCACAACCGCCTCAAATGTCGGAAGTAGAACAGCAATTGAAGTGGCAGACTTACGAACAATTGCAAATATTTTTGAAACAAAGAAGGTTTCCCCAGGCGATCGCACTAGCTGAAGCTTTAGCTGCACGTTTACCACAAGATCCAGAAGTGCGACAATGGCAAGCGATCGCCTATCAAATTTGGGGACGGGTACTGATCAAACAAAACCAGTTACCCAAAGCCAAAATATATCTGAAAAAAGCCTTAAAAACAGATCCCCACAATAAAGCTTTGTGGGATGAGGTGCAGCGTGACTTTCAAAAATTAGAGCAAATTTTTTAAATATACATAAACTTGATTTTTGATAGTCAATAGCTTCTTTTTAATTCACTACTCCTACAACAAAATTTACTGTGTAGGGTTCCTCTAATGATTGTTGAGTACTAGTTTTGATGGCATTGAGATGACGACGTAGAGATTGTAATTGAGAGGGATTGGGACGATATGTGAGACTACCTTGCTTTTCAAACAAAGGTGCATTGGCGATCGCCTTATAATCAAAATTTTCTTTGGAAGCAAGAGTCAGCCAGGAAAAATCAACATTATTGGGAAGCAAACCAGAAGGTAGTTCACCTTCTAAGAAAGCTAATAGGCGTTGCTGACAACTACGGGTATTAATACCACGGGCCTCGAATAATTGAATCACTTCATTAAAAGATAAAGCTCGATCTGGGATGAGTCGCAGCAATTCTGTAAACAGGAAATAGTCAGTGTACTGTTGTCTGGGTACTTCTAGTACTTGGGGATGTAAGGGTAGCATAGCTAAACCGTAGGCTACACGACTACAACTAGGAGTACCATTTTCATTTAAATACAAATCCTGAATTATCTTTGCACTGGGAAGTTTTTGTCGTAGCCAACGAGAAACAGCACCTAAACTGGATGTACCACCTGTCAGGATAGCTTGATTGATTGCTTCTGTAGGTATACCTTTTGCTACCAATAACTTGTTGAGTTCACGGTTAAGACGCCGCACAAATGGAACAAATACTTGGCTTTCCAAATCCCGTCTTTGCAAAACCCAACACTGGTCTGCTAATTCCAAAGTAAAAGATTCTTGGTGTTGCAAAATTAACTTTAGGGCTACTGCTGCATCCAGAATTGCTTTACCCAACACAGAACTTTCTAAGCGTTGCTGTAAGTTGATGCGATCGCTCGTGTCTGGTTCTCCTGGTCGTGGTAATTTTAATCCTTCTAACCCCAAACTTGCAAAACTCATCTGCTCGATACCAGCAATTGTCGGTTGCCATTGTAAAGGACTGCTGGTAATTGTAGTATTATTGCCTTCCTGAGAAGAATTACGTAGTTTGCGCCATTTAGTTGGTAGTAGTAACTGGCAAATAATATCTTGCTCAATTCCCTTACCAGCATAAGCAAAATTGTGTAGCATAAAATCGCTGTGAGTTAATTCTTCCAGACTTTCTGGTAAATCGACCAGTGCCATTTCCGTTGCGGCTGCACCGATATTAATCACAAGGGTGTTACCCTCTAAAGGATACTCACTGGTTTTGACAGAATGAGAATGTTCGCTATTGCCGAATTGAATAATTTCACCACTAGCGCCATCTAGTTCCGAAAGTAAACTAGCGATCGCTTCTTCAACAAAATATACTTGTTGGGGATGCTGAATAATTTTGCTCAACAGTAAAGCTTCGCGGATATTAAAGCGATATT
Source organism: Fischerella muscicola SAG 1427-1 = PCC 73103 (assembly GCF_000317245.1). Taxonomy (GTDB): domain Bacteria; phylum Cyanobacteriota; class Cyanobacteriia; order Cyanobacteriales; family Nostocaceae; genus Pelatocladus; species Pelatocladus muscicola_A. Next base: position 24,747 of record NZ_AJLJ01000494.1, on the reverse strand, counting down.
GTTCTGACCAGTGAGATGGACAGGTACAGATGACACCAGCAAGATTATTGATGGCGCTGTGGAAAATTTCTTGGTCTAAACCAACTCCCGCCGCAGTTAAACCTAAAGTGGTGCTACTACGATCTGCTTTTAATGTCAAAAGTAATTTGGAGAGCGATCGTACAACCCAAACCAGAGGAACTGTTGCAACTTCATTAAATTGCAGCATTGGCTCCCATTTTTGCTGTTCATTTTTGTAAGGAAGTGCTATCTGCAAATAAGGTTTGAGTTGTGCTGAAAAAAGATTTGCAGCTGTAGTATTTTGTTCTTGTGCAGATGGTAAATAAACTTCTGCTGGTAAACGGAATGTTCGGGTTTTTGGTGCTGCTTGTTGTTGATTTTCTGTTGACCAATAGAGAGGATAAACTTCACTTGTAGAGCGATTGAATAAAGTTGTAGAAATTCCTGTTGTCCCTAAATCAATTCCCAAATACCAAATGTAGTCTCCGATATTGGCTCTAATTTCTGTATCATCTTTAACTCCAGAATCAGAAGGTAAAAATAGTTCTAAAGAATTGGTTGTAGCTTCCTTAGCTTCAGTTTCAGCTAATTGCTCGTTCTGAGAAGCATTTGGTATTATAACCTGGACAGAATTTGGATTTTCTGGTTCAGTAGTAGGCGACTTAAACTGAGTATTATTCTGTTCTCCAAAGTTAGCCAAATCTTCATCTAATTGCAGCAATTGCTCTGGGTCTAAGGCAATTTCTGGTATAGCTAAATTCTGTTTTTCTACTTCTAATAACAAATTTTCTTTAACGGGAGCAGGAACATACAGTTCGGAAGATTCATTGACGCGAACATCACTATCACTTATTTCTTCTGCTTGATTTGGGGTTGATATTGTATTACTTATAGGTTTTTCAACAGATTCTTCTTCTAAAACTTGCTGCTCAATTTCTGTGGAAAATAATAACCTATTTAAGCTGGTAATTGTTTCAGCGACAGTTGGTTTTTCAACAGGTAAAGAGTGAGTTTCATTACCTTCTTCGGTATATGTTATTTTTTCCCATAATTCTAATAATTGTCGCCGAATCATTTCAGTAGTGACTTTTTTGTCTTCTACCTGGACATTGCCACTTTCTAAAAGACCTGCATCTGGTTCATCAAACCAAGGATCGGATGTATTAACAGGAAACTCTACTGATTGTAATTCATTTGTTACAGGTGTAGAAGAAGAATCTATGATACTAAAATCAGATAAGGAAGCAGCATCATCCACGGTTAATTCTTCTGTAGAATCTGCAAATTCAAACATTACTTCTTGTAGAATTAACTCTAATTCTTCTTGATTTGAGATTACTTCTTCATGTACAGATAATTCGTCAGTCAGGTCTGTAGCTTCAAAAAGGATATCTTGGATCAGAGCATCTTCTTCTTGTTGATTTGTGACAACTTCTTCGTAGAAAGATAATTCATCATTCGGTTCTGTAGCTTCAAAAATGATGTCTTGGGTCAGAGAATCTTCATCTTGAAGAATAGTTACGACCTCATCATCAAGCAAAAAAATTGTGGAATCTGCAACTTCAAAAAAGACATCTTGGAGAATTAAATCTGCTTCTTCTTGATCAGTACTTGTTTTCTCATCAATAATTAATTCTGTTGTATCTGTAAATTCAAAAAAGTTATCTTGGAAAATTAAATCTGCTTCTTCTTGATTATGAGTGTCTATCTCATCTACAGATAATGATAATGGTAAGTCTGTAGCTATTAATTCTAACTGTTCTTGATTAGTTTCTGTCTCTGTTACAGGTGAATTGTCTGTTGAATCTATAATTTCAAAATTGGTAGTCTGATCAGAAAACTCAGGATTAGTTGTAATGAAATTATCACTTCCAAATAAACTAGCATAAAGTTGATCTACCTCATCACGAATTGAGACAGAACTATCTTGCTGTAATTCGTCAATGATGGAAGCACTAGCAGTATCTGGAGAGTTTGACGTATCTTGAGTTTGAGAAATAACTGTATCAGCTTCTGCCGTTTGAGCATTGTTGTCTGATGCGTCTATTTTATTGCTAGATTGTAGAGTTTTAGAGTGAGTTGGCCGTATTTCATTCTTAATATCAATAGTAAATGGTTCTTTCGCAGCGGGTTGTAGTTGTACCTGTTGTGCCAAACTATTAATCAAATTGCCAAATAACTGTTCTCCTTGCAAACCTTGGCTATACATTCTTGCCAGTGCTTGAGAAAGAGACTCATGATATGTATGAATATTACGTTGTAAAGCTTCAAAAACTACATTAACAGTTCCATCGAGTGCAAGTAACTTTTGATCTAATTCGCTAGCAAGACGTGTTAATCGCTCCAATTGATCCTGTGGCTCTAACAAAGGTGAAGCTGAGAAAGCAAGTTGTTGTGTATTGTCATTACTAATAGTACTGGAACCAGCAGCACCAAGCGCTAGTTGAGTCTCTTGTGTTGGTTTGATAGCATTTGTGGGGATTTTTGATTGTACATCTCCCCCCAAGCGATTAGTTAGCACTTGCAAAAAATCTGCTATTAGCTGTTCTTGGTTTGCTAACTGCTGTGCTAGAGAAAAGTTTTGTAGTCGTCTTTGCTCTAACTCTTTAATTTCCTGGACAAGATTTGCTCGTTCTTGCAAAAGAGTTTGTAACTCTGCTTGCAATGGTGCTAATAGTGAAGATAGCGGATTAGACTCAGTACCTTCATCTTGGCTGGATTGATTTGGCTGCGGCTCAACAGAATAATTATTTTGATTAATAAATTTTGTCAATAAAGGTGATGACTGTGGTTTTGGCTGTTGGTGGTATGGAGTGCTGTTTACCTCCGGTTCTATACAGCTAACCAGAAAGTTACGCATCCTTTCTAATACCTGTCTTGGTTGCTCCTTCTCACTGGCAAGAAACCGGGAAAAGCGCTTGTTGGAAAGTAAACTGTCAATGTCTGCTATTAGTGTTTGAATCTCGGTTGTGCGGGAAGTCACGTTTATTCACCTTAACTAGAACTGTACCTCACCTCTGGTGGTGCGCTAATTATTTTGTTATAACTACTGCCACTATGTTACGCATCCGGTGAGTATTTAGAGATATTAGGCAAGCCGCACTAACTTAATGCTGCACTTAAAATATAATTTTGCACTAACCAACTCTTGCCTTGCATAGCGTGAGCCTGACTTTTGGTAGCTAAAGTTTGGTTAATTTTAAATTAAAGGGGAAAGGGAAAAGAGAAAAGCACTTTCCTAAATTTCCTTTCCCTTTCCCCTTTTTTATTTTCAAATTTATAGATACTATAACTGATCAAGTTGGTACTAACTCGCCAGGACGCAACTTCGACCACTTACCCTGTTCTCGTTTAAAACTGAGACATCCTACCACATCCCATTCCATTTCAATCACCTCGCCTCTGGGACGGATGTTAACGTTGATAGATGGTTCATTTGGCTCAAAATCTGGTGTTTCAGTCAAATGGGGTTGTTGATGTTGGGTTTCTACTGCGTGGTAGGTGACACAACGGTCTACATAATGACAATTGACGCAAACGCACATAATACAACCTACTCCAGAGCCTTTATAGTTAATCTAGCTTAAGCTAAAGCGTTATTCATTAGCTTCTGGGTTTATTTTTATTACATGATCAAAAATAGTTCTAAACTTTCAACCCTAGCTCCCGAAAATTGGCCTTTTAGCATAGAATTTTTACCGCAACCAGCTTACATCGTTGGTGGTGCTGTCAGAGATGCGATTTTGGGAAGAAATCGCGAATATTTAGATTTAGATTTTGTTTTACCAACAAATGCTGTGACAGTAGCTCACAAAATCGCCAAGCATTACAAAGCTGGTTTTGTGTTACTCGATTCAGAAAGACAAATTGCTCGTGTCGTATTTCCTTATGCTACTGCTGACTTTGCCCAACAAGAAGGAATGAGCCTGGAAGTTGATTTACATAGGCGAGATTTTACAATTAATGCGATCGCCTATAACCCCCACACCCAAGAAATTATTGATCCTTTACAAGGTTGTGCAGATATAGAAAAGCATTTGTTAAAAATGGTATCACCAAGCAACCTGGAAGACGATCCCCTACGGTTATTACGAGCTTACCGTCAAGCTTCTCAACTTAGCTTCACTATAGAATCAGAAACACAAGCAACTATTCGCGCTTTCGCATCTCAAATCGCGAGAGTCGCCGCTGAACGAGTCCGGGTAGAATTGGGCTATATGTTACCAAGTTCTCAGGGTAGTGCTTGGTTGATTAGTGCTGGGGAAGATGGTTTACTTACGCCTTTTTTCAAAAATGCTCAACAAGAAAGCTTTCAAAAATTATCTACGGTTGATACAGTAGCAGTTCAACTCACTCATTTCTGGCCACAACTAGGTGAAGAACTACAAAATTTTGTGCGTGATACCGTTAAAACTACTTGGTTGGGTATTGCTAAACTTGCTTGTTTAGTTAATCCAAACCCAGAAATAGCAGAAGTAGAACTGCAAGAACTTACTTACAGTCGCGCCGAAATTAAAGCTATTACCACCGCCCTGAAACTGTTCCCACAGTTACGAAATCCCCTGATGTCTTTGCGAGAACAGTATTTTTTCTTTCAGGAAGCGGGGTCTGTATTTATATCTACAGCAGTCTTGTCCGTAGTACACGGTCAGTCAGTGGAAGCGATCGCACCTTTGATGAATCGCTATCTTAACCCTAATGATCTGGTAGCTCATCCGACTCCGTTAGTGAGTGGGAAGGACATCATGCTAGCACTAAACATTCCTCCTTCGCCACTCGTAGGTAAATTACTCACAGAAATAGCGATCGCCCAAATTGAAAATCAACTTACTACGCCTCAACAAGCAATCGAATTAGCAGCAAAGTTAGTTAAAAGTGATGAGAGTTGTTAGTTATTTAGACTCATGAATAACTATTAATAAACCCAATAAAACTAAGTTTCTATAACTTGAATTTCATCAAGTTGATTAATTACTACATCCGCACCTGGGACATTTTCTGGTTTATTAATCCAAGTTATACCAATACAACCGGCGGCTTTAGCGTTATGTGCCATTTGCATATCACCCGCCGAATCTCCTACCATCAGTGTAGCACTGGGTTCTACTCCCAATTTTGCACAAGCTTGTAAAAATAACACTGGATCTGGTTTACTTGGCCCTTCATCTACTCCCATTTCTAACTGGATATAATTACTTAATTGATGAGTTTCTATAAATTTTTGGACTTCAGCAGTTGTTGCAGCTGAGAGAATACCGAGTTTTAATCCTGCTTCTGATAAGTTCTTAAGAGTTTCTAAACTACCAACAAATAAAGGTGAAGGAGTTTTACCAACGTATTTTTCGGCGTCTGCTAATGCTTGGCGTGCGATTTTTAATGATTCAAACCAGCCGCGTCCAGTTTCAGCTATATATGCGGCGGCGGCGACTTCTGTTTCTCGACGACTTGCTACTGATACCAATCCTGCTGGATCGAGAACATCACCATTGACACCAAACGCCATTAATAATGGTTCTCCGATTCCGGGAACTTGTGCATCTATGATTCTTGCTCCTTTTTGGGCAAGCGATCGCAAGAATACTTCTGAGTCTTCGAGAGTGCCATTTTTATCAAATAAAATAGCTTGGATATTAGAAAATTTCACATCTCTACACTTAATAGTTACCAAGAGATTCCTCCTTATTATTGTTCTGGTTGTTTGTTATTTTTTGTTCGGAACAAGCAACCACTAATTACTAACCAATACAAAAAAAGAGGGAAAATGAATCCCTCCTTAACCGTAAAATTTTATCTTTATAAATAGTTGCCAATAACTGCAACGAGAAATAAATTACTCTTCAATAGCTACTGGTATTTCTTCTTCAACTGCTTCAGTTGCAGATGGTATTTCTTCTTCAGTTTCAGCTTCAGCTACGGGAGTTTCGCTTACTTCAGCAGGCGCAGCAGCATTACCTTGCTGTTTAGCTAATAATTGTTCACGATATTTAGCAGCCATTTCTTCTGCTTTATCGTAAACTAAATCGCGGTTCTTAATCATATCACCTGGTTCAGGTTCCAGTTGCTTTGTAGACAAAGATATCCGGCCCCGTTCTGCATCCAAGTCAATGATCATCACTTTCACTTCATCATTGACATTGAACACACTGTGAGGTGTATCAATATGTTCGTGGGAGATTTCAGAAATATGTAACAGTCCGCTGACGCCACCGATATCAATAAAGGCGCCATAAGGCTTAATACCGCGCACAGTACCGATTACTACTTCACCGACTTCGAGGCGGTTCATCTTACGCTCAACCAAAGCGCGACGATGAGATAGAACCAAGCGGTTACGTTCTTCGTCTACCTCTAAAAACTTCAGTGGTAGTTCTTCACCGACTAAATCTTCTTTTGGTTTGCGAGTGCTAATGTGAGAACCAGGAATAAATCCTCGTAATCCTTCGATTCTAACTAAAGCTCCACCCCGGTTAGTAGCAAACACGCCAGAACGAACAGTAGCATCTTCTGCTTGCAACTGCCGTACTCGTTCCCAGGCTCGCATATACTCTATACGACGAATAGAAAGAGTTAATTGCCCCTCTTCATTTTCATCACTAAGTATATAAAATTCCCGTGTTTCGTTTGATTGTAATACTTCCTCCGGGCTGTCTACCCGGTTAATAGACATTTCTTGTATCGGTATGTATGCCGCGGTTTTAGCACCTATGTCAATCAGAGCGCCGCGTGGCTCTATACTGAAAACCGTACCGGGTACAATATCACCAGGGCTAAAATGATAATCGTATTTGTCCAGTAAAGCAGCGAATTCTTCGTGAGTAAACCCAATCTCGGTAATAGCAGTTGTTTTCTGATTGACCATGCTGATTGTTTCCTGGTTGTTCGTCTCCGTAATGGTTTTGCCACAAGCGCGATGTATGTGCAAGCGTGACACAGGATGTCTACACCTACATCCCTAAATCATCCTAGCGCAGAAAAGCTGACTTAGCGCACATTAGTTCACAGATAGTAAATTATATCAAAAATCCCATCTTTTTGATCTAAAAAGTTAATTGTCAATAGTAGGGGCGCACAGCTAGCTGGCTGTACGCTCCTACCAGTATCAGAATAAAAAGCCGCAGTTACTTAATTAGCAAACTGCGGCTTTTTATTTCTAAGGAACAATATCAAAAATTTGGCAAGACAAAATTAATCTTCTTTCTTTTCAATGCGAGGAGGTTCGCGGAATGCGATCGCAAAGAAAAGAGTTCCAATTGCCAAAGTCAAAATCAAGATATATGCCACGCTTTCCATATCACAAGCCCCTGCATATCTGAAATTTTGACATTCTCACTGGGCATTACGCCTAAATGAGATTCTTGCTTCACTGGGAGTCAATTGACTTTACCCTCTGCAAGCAGCCACCGTGTGTCCCACGGCAGTAACTGTATTATACCAAGTTCAGGGATTAGGAAATAACCTAATCCCTAATCTTTTAGGCTTTAAACAGCTTCCTTCTTACGAGTGGACAAGTCACCCACTTTCGCAAATACACCAAACTCAACTTGTTCTTCCAAGTCTGGGTCAACACCGGCAAACACGTCTCGGTAAATTGTCCGAGAACCGTGCCAGATATGACCAAAGAAGAACAACAACGCAAAGCAGGCGTGTCCAAAGGTAAACCAACCTCTAGGACTGGTGCGGAATACACCATCAGAGTTTAAAGTTTCCCTATCGAAGTCAAATACTTCACCGCCTTGAGCTTTACGCGCCCACTTCTTGACTTCTGCGGGATCTGTAAAGCTTTGACCATTTAAGTCACCACCATAGAAGGCAACTTTCACACCACTTTGCTCAAAGCTGTTCTGAGATTCTGCTCGACGGAAAGGAATGTCAGCACGGACAATACCATCTTTATCGGTCAGAATTACAGGGAAGGTTTCAAAGAAGTTAGGCAAACGACGTACTTCTAATTCCCGTCCTTCGGCATCTGTGAATACAGGATGACCAACCCAAGATTGAGCTATACCATCACCTTTAACCATAGGTCCTGTACGGAATAGACCGCCCTTGGCGGGGCTATTGCCGACATAATCGTAGAATGCCAATTTTTCAGGAATTTGTGACCAAGCTTCCGAAGGAGTCTCGCCGGAAGCAATACTTGTCTGTACGCGACGCTGAATTTCTTGCTTAAAGTAGCTTTGATCCCACTGATAGCGGGTAGGGCCAAACAATTCGATTGGAGTGGTGGCGCTACCGTACCACATAGTACCAGCAACGACAAAAGCGGCAAAGAATACAGCAGCAATACTGCTAGAAAGTACGGTTTCAATGTTACCCATCCGTAGGGCTTTGTAGAGCCTTTCGGGTGGTCTGACTGTCAGGTGGAATAAACCAGCAATAATGCCGACAACGCCTGCGGCGATGTGGTGAGCTACGACACCACCAGGGTTAAATGGGTTAAAGCCATCTGGCCCCCACTCTGGTGCGACTGGTGCTATGTGACCAGTTAAGCCGTAGGCGTCAGACACCCACATTCCCGGTCCCCAAAGTCCGGTAAGGTGAAAAGCACCAAAACCAAAACAGAGAAGACCAGATAAGAACAAGTGAATGCCAAACATTTTTGGCAAGTCAAGAGCAGGTTCACCAGTGCGGGGATCTTGAAATAGTTCCAAATCCCAAAAAACCCAGTGCCAAACAGCAGCTAGGAATAATAAACCAGATAGAACAATATGAGCGGCGGCTACACCTTCAAATGACCAAAAACCAGGATCGTAGTTGGTTTCGCCAGTAACGTTCCAACCACCCCAAGAGCCTACAACACCCAAGCGTGCCATGAAGGGCAGCACAAACATACCTTGACGCCACATGGGGTTGAGAACTGGGTCACTCGGATCATATACAGCCAGTTCATATAAAGCCATTGAACCAGCCCAGCCTGCCACCAACGCTGTGTGCATCAAGTGTACAGAAATCAGTCGTCCTGGATCATTCAGAACGACTGTGTGTACTCGGTACCAAGGTAGTCCCATCGACTACGCTCCTCCTCGATGAGTTTGTTTACAAAACAATTTTTCTGTGTTTTTTTATTGCCAGAGCTTGAATTTTCCACAGCTTGGTCTTAAAAGTCAGACAGCGTGGCTACTTGAGCGACAGACAAAACTTTTGGGGTGTTTTACCCCAAGGTCGCGATCGCTAAGTAAAAATGAGAATGTTTAAAAAAGTGTAACTATTGATGGAGCTGTTTGCAAGGGTATAAAGGCACTTAAGCTTAGTTACTAGTTGGTAGATAGTGGTTAGTAGTTGGTTCTTATCTTTTGTTTCGTTTTTGTTACAAAAAATCAACGACCAACTACTAACCAATCAACCCCTGATTTTTTATTTCTAATCTCTACTGCACGATAGATTCTATATTTTGTAGCTGACACCTAGCTGAGGCAGTCTCCAAGCGCTCTATAACTTGTTCAGCACTCATTAATCGCCTCAGTATGACTTGACCGATTGCTTGAGTAGATCTACTTGTTTGTGGTGATATCGCTGGCTTCACTTCTACGGTGATAATGGCATCTTCTACTCTGTAAAGCCACATTACTTCGCCTTGTTCTAATAAACAAATATTCATACGTTGAATATCTGGTTGGCGTCGCCATGCGGTTATTTGCCAAAGTCCTTCAGATGCCCAAACTCTACCAACTGTCCATCCTTCAGATAAAAAGAAGTACTTCACACTTTTAGTCTCGCTGTTAGATTCTCTAGAATTAATTGCTAGCAATACCGTGAAAACCTCATTTATCTATGTATCAAATGAGATTTGTACATTATAGCTATGGGATCACAAACAGAGCGGGGACTACAAAGAGGGACGGAGATTATAAATAGAGATGAATTGAGTATAGAGCATCGAAAAAAGTTAGTTCTCCGTCCCCATTCCCTCTCTACTCCTTAGTCTGTAGCTTCCTCCTCAATGTTTTACACCTGGAAAATGCACGATCAAGCTGTTTACTAAGACCTAACAAACCTCTTCTTCTATCAAATCCGAATTTACGACTAGCTTCTGTTATTTTGTAATCTTAATTAAACTAAACATTTGTAATTATTAAATAGTATTAATTTATATTTAATTTTGCTAATGTTAAAAACAAATTTACTGAACTCAAAATTAAGTTTCTAGATTGACCAAAAATTTTAACTTACTGAGTAAATTTTCTCTTTGATCTCAAAATCAAAGTATCGATTATTAATAAAACTGTTTTTAACATTATGTAGTAAAATAACAAACCACTTATTCCAAAATTCCATACCATGAACTGGTCTTTTTTGTCTGCTAGACGATGGGTGCAGATAACACAAGTGTTGGCTGTTTGTCTGTGTTTATTGTTAGTTGTAGGTTGTGGTAGTAGTTCCCAAACAAACACATTAGTATCTAGTAATGGTCGCATTACTGTTGGTACAACACTAAAACCGCGTACTCTTGATCCATCTGATGCCTACGAATTGGCATCACTATCGTTGGTATACAACATAAGCGATCGCCTCTACACCTATGAACCAGGAAGCACAGAAATTAAACCACAGCTAGCTACCGCCTTCCCGAAAGTGAGTCCAGATGGTTTAACTTATACTATCCCCTTACGTCAAGGAGTAGTATTTCACGATGGAACTCCTTTTAATGCGGAAGCAATGGCTTTTACCATACGCCGTTTTATTGAAAACAAGGGTAAACCTGCTTTCTTGCTGGGAGATATCGTAGAGTCAGCCAAAGCGACAAGCGAATATGAATTAACAATCAAGCTGAAAAAGCCATTTGCAGCATTCCCGTCGTTGCTGGCGTTTGCTGGTGTTTGTCCGTTATCGCCAAAAGCTTATGAAATTGGCGAAGGAAAATTTACCCCAAATATTTTTGTTGGTACTGGCCCTTACAAACTAACAAAATTCGGCCCTGATTCATTACAGTTTGATGTATTTGAGAAATATTGGGGAGAAAAACCATTAAATCAAGGTATTAATGTCCAAATTTTTAGCAGTGGTGTAAATTTATATAACGCCTTCCGTAAAAAAGCTGTGGATGTAGCTGGCTTAAGTATGGATCCAGACCAGGTTCGTAGCTTGGAAGCGAGTGCCAAAAAAGGGGTTTGGCAAGCAATTCCTAATCAAGGTAATGTAGTCAGTTATCTGGCTGTCAACCGTAATCAAAAGCCAGTGGATAACCCAGCAGTGAGAAGTGCGATCGCCGCCATGGTTAACCGTCCATTAATATATGAACGAGTATTATACGATCAAGCAGAAGCACTTTATAGTTTGATACCAAAAGCCTTTAATGATTATCAACCTGTTTTTCAAGAGCAATATGGTGATGGAAATATCCAAAAAGCTAAAGAATTGCTAATCAAAGCAGGCTTTTCCAAAGATAATCCAGCCAAAGTTGAAATTTGGTATCCTTCTGGTTCTCCAACTCGGAGTTTAGCAGCAATAGTCATCAAAGCTCTTGCGAAAAAAACAATGGATGGTCTACTGGAATTTGAAATAAATACTGTAGAGTCTACCACTGCTTTTAAAAACATTTCTAAAGGCTTATATCCAACATTTTTACTCGATTGGTATCCTGATTTTTTGGATGCAGATAATTATATTCAGCCATTTCTATCTTGTGACAAAGGTTCACTAGAAAAGGGATGTGAAAATGGGGGAAGTCAATCTCAAGGTTCTTTTTACTATAATCCTCAGATGAATCAACTGATTGACAAACAACGACAAGAACAAAACCCTGAAGCACGGAAGCAAATTTTTGCAGAAATTCAAAATATATTGGCGCGAGACATACCTTACATTCCTTTATGGCAAAGTAAAGATTATGTCTTCGCTCAAACTGGTATGAGTGGTGTCCAACTAGATCCTACTCAAATTTTGATATATAAGAATCTCAAAAAATAAGTTGACTGGAGATCAACCAATCATCCCACGCGCTGATAGCCGTGGGAATGTCAAAAACATGCTCTAAAAGCGGAAGGTAGTCCGGAGAGTACCTACGAAAATCGTATCGTTATCAGCAATATGTCCTGGGTTTGTGACAACGAAAAAGCCAGGTGTAATCCAGACATTATCACTTACCCTAAAGCGATAGAAAACTTCAAAGTGTAGGGAAGTAGCTTTATCTTTTACTCCCACTCTCTTAGGCAATGTGTCTGAACCTGGGTTTCTTTCTCCAACAGTATTGAGATTATCATTATTATCAGTTACCGGAGTAGGATCTTCCTCTCTAACTACTTGTTCAAAAAAGGGTACGGGTGTACCTTGTGTTTCAGGCCCCGCAGATACTAATTTTGGTGGCATTCCAAAAAGAAAGCCAAATAAATCTCCTTCCCTACCAAATGGATCTGAGATACCTAGAGAAAATAGGTATGTAGCAGAATTACCATATGGCTTTTTACCAGCAGAGTTACCAAGTGCAGGATCATTAGGAAGCGCTTCCAAGAAATTGGTGAATGTATAACCTCCCCATGCTCCCAAAGTTAGTTGATCTGTTACGCGCCATTGAAAGCTACCACCAACCGCATTAATTTTTGCTGGTAAATCCCCAATATAATTGCCACAGCAAAGACCAAACCCAGAAGGATCTTCACCTGCATTTGTGTTGGGATTGTTAGGATTGCCTAAGACACTATCAGGAATCGATGAACCAGACCACAAACCGGCAGTTTCAGCGTTAACACTACCAGTATATGTTCCCAACGTACCATCACTGGAATAGGCATTTACATAAGATATACCTGTCAGAATCCTTTCAGTCGGTTTAACTACTAACTGTACACCAAGGGTGCTATGGTCTGCGCTGAGAAATCCTTGCTCAGAGTCACCACTATTTCTAGTACCGTAAGCAACTTGTAGTCTGAGAGGATCGGCAATTGTCCAATCAAAACCTACCCCAGCATCCATTGGTCCGCCTATTCTTAAAATTGGATTGAGTTGTCCAAAACGGGAAATTGAACCTCTGCCAGTATCAAAGTAGGGAGAATTCGCACTAAGTACACTGCTTAACTCAAACCCAAAGGGAATAACAGAAAATACAACTTTGTCATTAAAAGCAGGAAATCGATATTCCAGTAAGTCTAAGAAAACCTGATTATTTAATCCTGCTTGATGAGAAAACCGAGCCATATAGGTATTAAGTGACTCAGGGTTTGTAAAACCACCGTCATCAAAATCACCAGTAGTTAGATAAGTTCTTAAAACATCTTTACCAGTAAATGAAGTTTGTAATCCGAGGCGTACTAGGTGAGAGAAAACAGTATTTCTTGATGGTTTTTTTCTATCACCACAATCAACCTCATCATTTGTATTGCGATCGCGAGCTATTTTCCCAGGTGCATTGCCTGGAACAACAGTATTAAAAAAGAATCCAGTATCATCTGCTAAAATACTACATCCTCCCGGTGGGCCACCTCCAAAAGCAGATGACACTGCAAAAATTACTTCTCCTCCAAGTACTGTAGTTGTCGAAAATTGATTGGCTGCTATTTCTGCTGTACGAGCTTCCAGATTATCAACGCGACCTCGTAAGGCAGTTAATTCAGCAGCAAACTCTTCTTGTAATTTTTGCAGTGTTACTAAATCCTCTTTACGAACTTTATCTTCTGTACCAGCAACAGTAAGTTCATTAATCTTGTCCAAAGCTGCATTTAATCCCGCAGCAAATTCATAGCGGGTTATCGGACGATTTCCTCGGAAGGTGCCATCTGGATAGCCAGCTATTACGCCATATCTTTCTACGAGAGATTGCAGTGCTTGAAAAGCCCAATCAGTAGGTCGCACATCCGATAATTGAGACACAGATGTTACTTGCTCAATGCTATTTCTTGAGGTATTGTCGTCATTTTTTTGCTGGGAAATATCACTTACCCAATTTCTTGATTGTTCTACATCAAAATTTAAATCTGATTGCAGAGTAGTATTTTGTTCCAGCCAATCAAGAGAGTCTGCTTTTATTTTTTCTTTAATGGAATTAATTCTTTTTTACTTAACTGAGCTACATTTGTATTAGTAGATTGTAGTATCTGTTCTTCTATTATCGGCTGCTCAACAGCTTCTGCCGCGGTTATTGATAGAAAGAATACAATTGCGGAAGCACCATTTACGAGTAAATATTTTTTTCCTATCATGCTATTAAACCCTCACACTCAAAAAAGTCATGCAAAATTAACTCTTACTTGATTGAAAAGGTAAGAGTTACCGAGTTAATGGTAAGGATTTGTTCAATCTCCATTAACAAGCTATATCTGTCCTGTTAATAACAGCTAATTATTGAAATTGATATATAGGAACCCAGTTTGAGTTATGGACTTACTCGTGAAGACCGGGAACTCTTAATAGGGAACTTTTAACAGAAAGTTAACTGAGTTGATTATGGATGACTATACATCGTTGATATCTTTCTATACAAGATGGCTTTAGTAAAATTAATGTATAAACAAGAAGTTTTTTAGAAAAATTAATTGTCTTATATTTGACTTCTGTATGAAATTCGTACTAAGCCTCACTCTACAATTTCTCTATAGCTGGCAAAACCTTTAGAAAATTCTAGTTTTTCCTCTAGTCGCGATCGCTTAAACTGGTGTAGGTAATCTTGGGAGTTGCTCTCAGTGATTTTTCACCTCTCATCATTTCCAAGCGTCCCTCTTGGTGATACTTGTTTAACCAAGTTGTTAAAGTTGAGCTATCTCTTACTGAATATCTCGCTCTATTATTGCTGCTTGACTATGAAACTAGAATTCCCTGATTTGAAAGTGGATGTAGGGGTGTAAGGGTATAGGGTGCAGGAGCAGTCCTATTTTCCTTGAGACTGCCTTCAGACATTAGGGAGTATCAGTTATATAAATTCTGCTAAATTAGGTAATATATCAGAATTAAGTGGCTATTGCATATTTAACTTGAATATTACCTAGTTGAGAAAATAACTAACCATCTCCACCGTCTGCTAAAACTAGCAAATAATAATGTATAAAAGCTGAACCAATTCTTTGGCAAACTAGTCATTTACAGGAGAGTCCTACAACAAAGCACAAAAAAACTATTCTCTACTGCCTATCCCCTATTTTTAAACCAGAAGATGTGTAACCCTGGATCAAATGAATGTTAGGAACAACCCTTCGAGGGCGCTACGAAATCATCAAAGAATTAGGAAAAGGATGGTTTGCTGAGACTTATCTGGCTAAAGATAAGGATTTACCTGGTAATCCTTATTGCGTTGTCAAGCGGCTTAAACCCAAGTCTAGCGATCCATTTCTTCTACAAACGGCTAAACGTTTATTTGAACAGGAAGCGCAAGTTCTTTACCAATTAGGCAACCACGACCAAATACCAAGGCTTTTAGCCCATTTTCAGGAAAATGAAGATTTTTATTTAGTTCAGGAATTTATAGAAGGTAATGTTCTTAGTCTAGAACTAAAAGCAGGTAGAAAATGGAGTGAAGAAGAGCTAATAATTTTTTTAGAGGATTTATTAAATATACTCAAGTATGTCCATCAACAAAATGTTATTCACCGGGATATTAAACCTGCAAATTTAATTAGACGTGCTACCGATAGGAAGTTAGTTTTAATTGATTTTGGAGCAGTCAAACAAATCACTGCATTAGCTGCCAACATGCAAGGAAAAACAATTGCTATTGGCACTCCTGGTTATATGCCCCATGAACAAAATACTGGTCAACCAAAATTTAACAGTGATATTTATGCTGTAGGTTTAATTGCGATCCAGGCTCTTACAGGTATTTTGCCCGACCACCTACCAAGACATCCGAATACTAGTAAGATTTTTTGGCGAGGTCTAATAAATATTAAACATATTAAACCTCATCTTATAGATATTTTAGACAGAATGGTAAGCTATGACTTCCGCGATCGCTACCAATCTGCAAGTGAAGTATTACAAGCAATTGCAGATATCAAGAGTACTCAAAAGTGGAGACTATGCAAAAAATTTGTAATTCCAGTAGTTTTACTTGCTAGCATTTTATTTATAACAGCTTTGACAATTCCACAAATCATACAAATATTCGACCCACAAAAGCAATATTCAGCAGCAGATACAGAATTCTCTATTTATGAGAATCCTACTTATAGTATTAGGATAAAATATCCTCAATCCTGGAAGATTCAACAAATAGGCGATCCATTTACCGGAGATGTAGTTAAATTTTGGCCGAACTCAACAGATACCACCAAAAAAACTAGAGTAGAAGTAAATATTAATGTTGAAACTTTGAAAGAACCTACTTCTTTAGTGGAATATACAAATTTATCTGTGAATGAAATAGTTCAATTTCTAACTGATGCTAGAATTCATGATTCCCATCCTATTAAACTTTCAAATTTACCAGCTCATGAAGTGATTTATAGCGGCAAGGAAGAAGGATACAATATTAAAAGGATGGCTATTTGGGCTTTAAAAAATAATCAAGTTTATATAATTACCTATACAGCAGAAGAAAGTGAATATGAGCAATATTTAGAAATAGCTCAAACAATGATTAATTCGTTAATAATTTATTAGTTATTGGAGAGCAATTGAAGAAACTGAAAGTTAATATTAGTACCTAAAATTTACCTGTTTTCTACTCCTTTACCTCCGCCCATAACTTTAATTTTGCCCAACCACTTAATCCCATTTCACTTTTTTGATGATATAAAAGACATGAGTGAGGGGTGTCCAGAGATGCAGTAAATCCAGTGTGTATCAAGATTTTTGTGAAACGGTATTAATATTGATTATTTATCAAAGAATCAGGATATTTTTGCTTTTTGTTTTTTAATTTTTAACTGCCTTTTGAGTTTCTAGTTCTCTAATTCTTTGAAGAGCGTCTTGGTAATACTCGCTTTTTCTTTGTTGTTGATATAGATTGGCTGCTTTTTGAAAATCTATAATAGCTTTTTGATTGTCTCCTAAATCACGATAAATCAAACCACGATTGTAGTAAGCTTCTGCAAATTTTGGACTAATACTAATGATCTTACTGTAATCAGCAAGGGCGCCTTGCTGATCTTGCAATCTGCGACGGACAAAAGCTCTGCCAAAATAAGCAGAGGCTAAGTCTGGTCGGATGCCGATCGCCATATTGTAATCCAATGCTGCTTTTTTATAATCCTGGAGTTGTCTGTAGGCAAAACCCCGTCTGGAGTAGGCAAGAGCATTATTAGGTTGCAGTTTAATAGCTTCGTCTAAATCCGCGATCGCTCTTTTATAATCTTTGAGACCAATATAAGAATCACCCCGATTTAAGTAAGCAAGAGCATAGTCAGCCTTAAGATTAATTGCTTGATTTAAATCAGATAGTCCACCTTGATAATCTTGGAGTTCATTTTTGATCGCTCCTCGGTTTAAGTAAGCTGCTGCATAATTAGGATTAAGGCTAATAGCTTTACTGTAATCTTTAATAGCTTCCTGATTTCTTTGCAAGAGATCCTGAGTTAAACCCCGATTCATGTAAGCAACAGGACTATTGGGAGTTAGGCGAACTACTTGGTTTAAATCCTCAAATGCTGCTTGATAATTCTTGAGATCATAGTAAGCAACAGCCCTTTGAAAGTAAGCATCAGGATGACTCGGATTTATCTGTAAAGCTTGTTTATAGGCAGCAATAGCTCCTTGATAGTCTCCTTTTTGAGCTTCCGCTCCCCCTAAGCTGATCAAACTTTCGGCACTTGGTTGTTGTTTGCCAGTCCGCGTTGCAATTCTGGTTGGTTGCTGGGTGTTAGTTTGTTGTTGAGTGTTAGTTTGTTGTTGAGTGTTATTTGGTTGTTGAGTGTTAGTTGATTCTTGGGTGATTGCTGGCGTTCTCAAATTGCCTTTGGCAGCTACAAATACATTGATAGGAATTCCCAATCGCAAAACAGTCCCTGTGGAGCCTTCGGGAGTCGTGGCTCGCCCATTAATACCTACTACCAAACCATTTTCATCGAGTAAAGGGCCACCACTCATCCCTGGTATTGCTTCGTTATCATAAACTAGCGCATAACCTTCGTCTGGTTTTTGCAAACGACTGCGAATGTCTCCTTTAGTAAACTGATAACTGGGTTGATCCAAACCTGGTATTTTAGCCCAACCTACTGCATAAACAGTTATTCCCTCTGTTAACTGATCAGAGTTACCAAACTTGGCAGTGCTGTAATCTTTTTGACTGATGAACTCTAATACTGCCAAATCTAAACCGGGCAATTCTTGGCTATAGTAAACTGGATAGCGATCGCCATCTGGTGCGAGAATTTCGTATCTCCCATCTCTGTAAACAACATGACGATTAGTGAGAACAAAATATCTATCCCCTTTGCGTTCAAAAATTATCCCAGAGCCGATACCTTCTCCATCTATACGAACTGTAAATTGTTTAGCTATATCGCTGACTTGCTTGGAAGATAATGCTACGGTGAGTTGAGGCTGTATAACAACGACTGCCGCACCAAATAGCGCTGCTGGAAAAGCATAAGAACACTTCATCTTTAAGAATCTGCTATCTAACTAAAACTTTTGAGCAAACTAACAGGTAGAACTGTCTGCTGCTTCTGCACTAGCTTGTGATCGCATTTGTATGTGAATGAAAATCTGTAGTTACAATCTCCAAAAGATGGTGACACTAATTCCACAAAGGTTTCAATCGGAATACCCCAGCTATATTTACTCATTCGTTTTCGTAGGGATGCTTCTGGCTCGGTTCCATCTTGATAAGTATAAGGCTCACCCCAAAGCGGTTCCGCATGTATACCATTAATAGCTACTACCTTTCCTTGCTGATTTAGTAAAGGCCCTCCACTCATGCCTTTTTGAATATCATTGGTATACCCAATACGATAGCCACCTTCTAACGCTTTGTCTAAAACCCAGGAAACTTTACCTGTTTTGAAAACAAAACCTACATCTTGAGTTCCTTCATAATTAAATGGAAATCCGGCGGCAAAAACTTGATTCCCCACACTTAAATCTGATGCCAAGCCAAGGGATGCTACAACATATCTGGTATTAGGACTGTAAAACTGTAAAGCCGCTAAATCTTTACTTTTCAAAGAAGTAGCATCTAATTTCTGTGCTTGATTGGGAAGTTTAGCTTCATACACGTGACCGTCGGGTGTTTGAATTCTATAAGGAGGATCTCCCGAAATCAGTACGTGGGCATTTGTCACCACTGTATAAACAGAACCTTGTTCTTGAATCAGAATCCCAGAACCTAAAAAGCCCCCTGCAAGTACCTTGACTGTAATAGACTGAGCTAAATGCTGTAGTTCCTTTGTCGAAGCTTGACTTGAGGGTTGTTCAACTATAACTTTAGAACTTAGTGGTGCTAATACTGGTAACAAAATTGATAAACCCCCAATACAGGCAACCATAATAAATAAGCGCCAATCCATGTTGGTTTACCTGTACGATCTCCTCAACATTCCCACATTGGTTGTCCAGATGAGCATTCTCCTAATTTATTTTCCTCATCAATCAGCTTGTTTACATCAAGATAGGAGGCATTATCGACATTAGAAATCATGTTATTGTTGTTATCTGTCAGTTCAATAATTCTGCCACCACCACCAACCGATTTATTCAGCAATCGAGATAGAACAAGCTGAGGGCTTGTTCCTGGTTTAAGAGTGACTAATACTCCATCAGGTAAACAAGGACCACCACTGTAACTAGCAACACACAATACAGGTTGACGCTTAAGTTCCCCTGCTCTGATAAACTTTAGTGTGCCGTTTTCATAAAACCGATTGAATCGATCAGATATTGCCTCACAACGTTGCCAAGGTGTCCAAGGTGGTGGGAAAGCCGTATCAACCCAGCTAATTATGGGTTTATTTCCCTTATTAGTGTTAACGATTGTTGCTGGATTACCTCTGCTCATCCCACAGAAAAACTTAGTTCTTTGAGCAGAACTGGGTTGAACATTAATTGCAGTAGAACTTAGTGTGATTGCTATTGCACTTAGGACTTGGGCAAATAAACTGAATTTCATGTTCATTTCATCCTAAATATAATCAGCATAATTCTTATTTGAGTATGAATTCAGAACTCTTACTATTATTTTAGGAAAAACATTCGTTTTTGTTAATTTTCTTCATAAAACTTGTCCAAGATGTTGTTTTTTTACTTTTACATCGGTTGGCTTGGACATTTATCCCCTAATAGTAGACTGCCACATCCTAAAGAAGGCTTATTTCTTAACATTGCATCTAAATCAAAGGTAAATAACTTGTAAACATCTGGAATTACATCTGATTTTGATTTGTTTTCTATTCCTTGTGCAATCAGTTTTGGATCTATCGGGCTACGATCAAAGCTTAAGCGTATGTCCTCTGCTTCGAGCGCTTGTAATATATGACTTATTTGCAGACCACAACTATTATTTCCACTTAGTTTTGGCTCAAGACAATATCCATGTTCATTTGAGCGATCGCTTTGGTGAATAGCAACAACTTTCCCATCTGGATTAAATACCGGACCTCCATCCATCCCCTGACGGGTTTGAACGTTGTAAGCTAAACTGTAGCCGCCTTCAGTATGAGGTTGAGAGTTAATTTGATTTAATGATGTAACTTCTGTAATTCTTTCCCGCCGAGGAGTTTGATTTTGGGGTACGGGCCAACCAGAAACATATAATACATCTTTGCTTCTAAGTTTCTCAGAATTTCCTAAAGAAGCAACAGGATAGTTGTGTTCACTCTCAAATTTAACCAAAGCTAAATCCAAACCTTTGACTTTTGTTCTTAGTTCTCCCTCTTCCCTTCCTAAAGCTTGAATACTGGTATTATCTTCGTTATGTTCTACTAAGTGTATTTGTCCGTCACTCGTGCGTATTCCATAAAATCCTTTAGTTTGCACAAGATGAAGTGCTGTGAGTGCGTAATAAGTTTTACCTTTGCGTGCTACAACCACCCCAGAACCGGGGTCCCACTCTCTGCGTGCTTTTATATCCCCTTCTTGTAAGGCTGGTGCAATTAATACAGTAGTCTGGGACGCAATTGCATCAACTTCGTGTTCTGGGAATGCCAAAGCAAATGTATGAATAAATGCGATCGCTATTAATGTAGCTATTGTTAGTCCAACAGTAGCTAAATGCTTATAAAATCTCATAGTTGATCACTCCCAAGCTATTGTACTTTCATACTTGGAACATTACAATTACCCATTACCAATTACCAATTACCAAAATTATTATGTCCCGTTCTAAAGCTTTAACATATTACATAACTACTCGTTTATTATTAGCTCCACTTCAACTGTTGACAATTATCACAATTGTGTTTCTTTTACTCAGAGCAACGCCTGGAGATCCCGTTGATGCAATTTTGGGTGCGCGGGCGCCAGAAAGTGTTAAAGAAGAAATGCGAAAACAGTTAGGTTTAAATTTACCTTTGTGGTTACAGTACTTGAAGTATGTAGGCGATTTACTGCGCCTTGATATGGGCAAATCTATTTCCAGTCGCGGACAACAAGTTTGGGATATTATTTGGCAATATTTCCCAGCTACAGCAGAATTAGCAATATACAGTATTGCGATCGCTCTGATTGTTGGTATTGTAGTTGGTATGATTTCTGCTTCTCGTCCTGGTACACCTTTGGATGTAGGAGGAAGATTATTTGGAATAATTACCTATGCACTCCCCATATTTTGGGCAGGCATGATATTACAATTAATTTTTGCTGTCCAATTAGATATATTACCTTTAGGAACACGCTATCCTGCAACTCTTACCGCACCAGATACTATTACAGGTCTATATAGTATTGATAGTCTTTTAAAAGGTAACTTCACACAATTCTTTACTGCTGTCCAATATCTGATTCTTCCTTGTTGTACTTTGGGAATTTTGCTCAGTGGTATTTTTGAGCGAATTGTACGTGTCAATTTAAAGCAAACTATGCAAGCAGATTATGTCGAAGCTGCTAGAGCTAGAGGTATTCCTGACAATACAATTTTATTTTCTCATGCTTTTAAGAATGCTTTAATTCCGGTCATTACTGTATTAGGATTAACTTTTGCTTCTTTATTAGGTGGAGCAATTTTGACTGAAGTAACATTTTCTTGGCCAGGATTAGCAAATAGATTATATCAAGGAATTTCCGAGCGGGATTATCCCACAGTCCAGGGAATTATGGTGTTTTTCGGGGCGATTGTTGTGGGTGCGAGCATTTTGATTGATATTTTAAATGCCTATATAGATCCTAGAATTAGATATTGAATTTGATGAAATAAAAATTACTCAAATTCATCAATTGTTGAAGATGGATTAACTTGATTGCTTTCCTGAATATGGCGTTCATACAGATTCATTAAAGGAGTGGCGCTAACGCCATGAACGATTACAGAAACAACAATAGTAGTGTAAGTAATCCACGAAATTTTTTCAGCAATTTGACCTTCTAAACCCTTACCAAAAGCATAAGCAAGATAATATAAAGAACCAACTCCACGAATCCCAAACCAACCAATTAGCCAACGACTTCCTGGATGTAAGAAGCGGCGACGCATAGATGGTGAACGATGACCAATTGTACTTAACCAGACTCCTATAGGTCGAATGATAAAGAATAGTAACACTATCACTAATAAAGATTGGGTAGCATAATTGAGTATGGGCTTAAATAATAATATCGAACCTAGTAATAAAATTGTTCCTACTTCTAGAAGCTTTTCTAATCTTTCGATAAATTCCAATTTTGCTAAAGTTTTATCTATATTATTGTAACTGCGTTGCACAACTAATCCTGCTATAAATACTGCTAAAAAACCATAACCATTAACTATTTCTGTTAATGAATAAGTTAATAAAATAGTACTAATAGCAATAAAATCTTCCATTAATTCATCTGCACGACGATACTTTTGAACTTTTTTATCAATCCATACTACTGCTTTAGCAACAATAAACCCCATAATAATGCCAGTAGCAATAGCCCAAATGAGATCAACACTAATCCAGAATTTAAACCAATTATTCCAATTGCTATCTTTTAACGCATATAATCCAAAGTAAACAAAGGGAAAAGCTAAAGCATCATTTAAACCACCTTCGGAAGTTAAACCAAAACGTAATTCATCTTGATCACGTGTATCAGTTAGCTGAACTTCGGAAGCTAACACTGGGTCAGTAGGTGCAAGAATTGATCCTAATAAAATTGCTTCCCCCCAATTCATTCCTAAAAAAAATTTTCCTACAACCGCTAGCCCAAAAATGGAAATTGGCATTAATAATACAATTAAGCGTATTGTAAGATTCCAAGATTTCCAACTGATGGGACGAACAATTTTTAAACCACAACTAAAAACAGAAATAATTACTACAAATTCAGTTAAACGTTCTAGTAGTTCAGCGTTAAAAATATCATCACGGCGTAATTGAATCAGTCCAAATCCGTAAGGACCCAGAAGAATACCAACCACCAGATAAATCAGAGCAAAAGATAGAGGTAAACGTGCAATCCAACCTGAACCTAGAGTTACAAATAGCAGCAACAGACCAATAATCAACAGGTCAATAATATAAATATCTATCATAAAAGCTAGCAAGTAAAACAATACCTTGTATTGCAGCTTACTTGCGATCGCTTTGACATCAAATTATCTCAAGATAGATCTTAAATAATCTCTAGTTAGACTTGTTCAATTACCTGAATTAATTCTATTTTAGTTTTATAAACTGGAAATATAATTTGGATAGCTAGTCTTTTCATTGATGAATATACTAAGCTCATTTGCCAACTACATCATTGAATCTTCATGCTCAAATCTAACCACTTTGACTGCGTAATTGGCGCACTACTAGAAATATAGTCTACACCTGTCTCTGCTACAGCACGAATAGTCTCTAAGGTAATGTTACCAGAAGCCTCTATTTTGATCCTACTATTTTCTGAACGAATTATTTGCACCGCCTCTCGCATCATATCTAGAGACATATTGTCCAACATAATAATATCAGCTTTATTATTTAGAGCTTCTTGTACCTGTTCCAGAGTTTCTGTCTCTACCTCTATCGTCAATGGATAAGGTATCCGTTCTCGAATCTGAACAATAGCTTGTTTTATTCCTCCAGCTGCTGCAATATGGTTATCTTTGATCATGACTGCATCATCCAATCCCATACGATGATTAATCGCCCCTCCTACTTGAGTTGCATACTTTTCCAAAATTCTTAAACCTGGTGTAGTTTTACGCGTATCGACAAATTTAGTATCTAAATCTGAGATCTTATCTGTATATTGATGAGTGAGGGTGGCAATTCCACTTAAACGCATTGCTAAATTCAGTGCTACTCGTTCCCCCATCAAGAGTGCATCTAAAGAGCCATACATTTGTGCTATTACCTGTCCTTGCTGACAGTATTCACTTTCAGCTGCATGTATAGTGAACTCAACCTTTTCATTTAAAAGCTGAAAAACTCTCGCCGCTATTGGTAAACCAGCAATTACCCCAGATGCTTTAGCTATCCAATGGGCTTGTCCTTGAATTGTATTTTCACCTAAAAGAGATTGAGTTGTGCGATCGCCCCTACCGATATCTTCTAATAACCAGTTTTGCAGAAGTTGATCCAGTACGATAAATGGAGGTAGTACAGCAGTTGAACTTACCATATTCATTTTGAACTCAAAAAGCCGACAGTATTTAAATTAATTTAAATTATTTTGCACAACAAACCTTGAGTTCTTTGTTGTGTCAGAGGCTATTTATAAAGTAAATCTAAAGGCGAGTAGGAAGGGATTACTGCAAGGATTAAGATACCTAATATACAG
>NZ_AJLJ01000493.1 GCF_000317245.1 Fischerella muscicola SAG 1427-1 = PCC 73103 | reverse complement strand
GGCAGAAGTAGCCCGGTTAAACACCAAAGCATTAGCCCAAATGTTAAAGCACACGGCAACCCTGATGGCTGGACAAGTCAAACTAGCTGAGTTTTACGCTGCCAGTACAAACATAGTTGTCCAGGGCAAAAAGCGGATCGACAAGTCCACTGCTGACGCATTCCTGGCGCTTGCTGATTACAACAAACATGCTCAGTCTTTAACCGCGAAAGTTGACCGCAAAGTTAAAGCCCTGGATGCAAAGTACGAACTGATGGGGCAACTGGGAGAAGGCAAGCTCAAAACCAGTTTGCAACTTATTG
>NZ_AJLJ01000492.1 GCF_000317245.1 Fischerella muscicola SAG 1427-1 = PCC 73103 | reverse complement strand
GACCAAAGCATATCCTAGCAACTTAACTTGGGAACAGTGGGAATTAATTTCAGACCTTTTCCCAGAAGCAAAGACAGGCGGTCGTCCTCGTACTGCGGTGATGTACGCCGTTGTAAATGCCATCCTTTATGTGCTTTGTGAAGGTTGTACATGGCGAGGTAACCCTTGGGACTTTCCTCCTTGGCAAACAGTTTACGGCAATTGAGGCATGACGTCTAGATGGTACTTGGTTAAAAGTACATGACAAACTTTATCAGTGGGTAAGGGTTGCTTCCGGGCGCGAACCAAGCCCATCTGAAGTTGCTGTAGATAGCCAATCGGTAGAGACAGCAACAATCATATACCAACAAGTTGGTTATGACGCAGGTAAACAGATACACGGGCGAAAAAGGCATCTAACAGTAGATTTACTTGGGCTCGTTTTACGAGTGTTGGTTACCTCTGCTTCCATTCCTGAACGGCAAGGAGCGAAAAAAAGTCCTTGAGCAAGTTCACGATATGGGAGATCGGGTAAAACGATTACACACAATTTGGATGGACGGAGGTTATCGAGGTGAGGAATTTGCACGTTGGGTCATAGATATGTTTCGCTGGATTGTTGAAATTGTTCTTAGACGCAATGGAAGAAAAAGGGCTTTGTCCACTTACCAAAACGATGGGTTGTGGAGCGAACATTTGGGTGGCTTAATTGGT
>NZ_AJLJ01000491.1 GCF_000317245.1 Fischerella muscicola SAG 1427-1 = PCC 73103 | reverse complement strand
CGACGTATTTGGTTGGTTAAACCATACAATTCTGACGCTCGGGAATAGGCGCGTAAACTTATAGCAATTAATAGCATTTTTGTACTGCCCTTTGCCAGATAAATTGATTTCTATAGCTCATAATTAAGTTTGAAGTCTAGAGAAGTTTGAAGTACAAAAATTATAGCGAAAAAAGGCAACATAGCTACCTTCTCAATCTTTAGCTTGCCAACAAAAATCTTCGCTCAAGTAGGTCTATCTTGGCGCGACCATACATCTGCCGCTTTAACATTTTCAGTCGATTAATATGTCCTTCAACGGGGCCATTGC
>NZ_AJLJ01000490.1 GCF_000317245.1 Fischerella muscicola SAG 1427-1 = PCC 73103 | reverse complement strand
GGTAGTGTGCCGGATGGCATCTCGCGCTTTGGGATAACTTAACGCTCTGTTAGTGACGAATTGTCATTAACAAAAATGCCCGAATTCTTGGGAGTTACATTTTCCCTTCTAGTTGTCTGTGAGCCTTTGTTTTTTATCTTTAACAACAGCTTCTGCGACTGGTATTTGAACATGAATAGGACTTGATAACTGAGGTCGTGACCAGACGCGAAAAACAGTAGTGCGATCGCACTAACAAAAACCTCCTGCTCGCACAGGAGGGAAGGAGTCTAGGTTTGAAACATCTACTTTCACAAGTCTATTGAGCAAAAATAAAAGCAATCTAAGCGCTTTGTCTGGTTTTTATTGCATATGCTCTGCGTCTAACAATGGCGGTGTGCGATATGCCATCCGGCACACTGTCGCCTATCGTTTGATACTAGTGTAGGCAACTTGTATACATTTGTAGGTAATGTAACAAATGTAATCAAAGCCTAAGTATTTATTGATTGTTTGGAGTATAAAAACATCTAAGCGGGACACTTCTTTTATATATTTATATATTTAGCTTTTTCGTGTCCCTTAATTATTTCCCCTTGGCTTCTCCTCTTTAAAACTGTGGACAGGGTAACTAGTAGTTTATGGTGCTTGTAGTGGAGGTGGTGGGGGCAATGGGGCGATCGCATGATTAACCCACGAGCGGTCACTTAATTCGGAATCGAGGTCAGATAATATGGAACTCGACATTATAGATCAAAAATAAGGACAATCTAATCCTTTTCTCTATCTATGTTGCATATGCTCCAAGGCGACAGCAAAGGCGATCGCACTTCATCGCCCCCAAACTTCCGACCGTCCGCACCCTATCAACTAACAATTTGCACACTATCGGGCAACAGACAACACAGATTATTTTCACGACGTACACTGTCGCCCGTCGTTTGATATTGGTAAGGAGAAACATGCAAATAATGGGTGTGGTGAGTGCACTTACAAAAAACTCCTGCTCGCACAGGAGGGAAGGAGTCTCTAGGTTTGGAACAATCTACTTTCACAAGTCTATTGAGCAAAAATAAGGAGAATCTAAGCAGTTTCTCTGGTTTTTATTGCATATGCTCTGCGTCTAACAATGGCAGTGGGCGATATGCCATCCGGCACACTACCTGTGGAAGCCGCTGTTGCGTCTACGTCAACGCGCCAACATCACCACACCATACCTGTTGTCTATAGTTCAACAGACTACAATACTACATTCAATACAAAACTCTCAACGATGCCCAACGCCTGAAACCCTTATTTTTGGACATCGATTCCATTTATTTATATAAAAAAGGAAATGATGCCCAAATTACCCCACTGGCTTTTAAAATTGATGCCCAGGTTGTTAGGCACTTACTCGTAATAAAAGCAAGCAATGGACGTGATCGCATACAGAGATTATGTTTTATATTTTGGTAGAAGTAGGTTTAAATTCTTGTATTGCTTATGTCCTGCTAACCATGCTTTACAGGCTTCATTAACTAGCTCTATTTCTTCTTGTGTTAACTTTTCATCGGATATTTCAAGTGCTAGAATCTCTGCTGCTCTCGCTGCTTTTGAGATATCTACACCATACCTAATAAACTCTGAATGATATATAGATTGTTTTTCTTCAATTGTAAAAAAACGCTTAAGATTCATTAGTTGCTCAAGCTCTCTAATCCCTAAGATAAGTTTGAAGAAAATGAAATCTCCATTTCAACTACCACAAGCCAAGTTACATCTCAGTCTTTAGATAGAAGCATTTACAATAAAGCTTTTTTAGCGTTTTATTCCTAAAAAAAGCCCTATTCAAGGGCTGGTTTAGAAAAAAATGGATTAATCAGGCTCAACAATATTTCGTTTCATAAAGTTGATACATCTATCACAAGTGGCAAAAATCAAAGACTAAAGGAGTATGTTGTACATGATTACGCCATTCAAAAGCGCGATCGCGCCTACCAACTAATTACACTAGTCACGTCCCCGCGTCCTTTGTTGTGATACTGTCCCAAACTATATTTAGCATTGTGGTCATCTACCAAGGTCTGATGCCGTTTAATCCAATCGCCTACCACTTGACCATTAGAACCTGACAACTGCCTTAGTGTTACGTTGCCGATGTACCAGCACTCCGAGTTTGATGGGGCACTAGGGTCAAAAGAAGCTCTTGAGCAGGGAGCTCTTAGCAGGGGGGAGAGGCTGGGGCAAAGCTTGTACCCCGCCCCAGCCGAGCGCCCTGGAAGGGCGGGGCTTCGTACCCATGCTCCGCTTCGCTCCGCGCAGAGAGGAAGGGCTTGCTCACCCTGCTAAGAGCCCCCTTCCCCTCTGCCTCTTCGGTGATCAGGAGAACCAATGAGTCGAAGATTATCGACATTTGGGTTGGCATTGGGTATGTCTTTAATTCTTGCAGTATGGGATTCATTACCATTTAGAGAACCCCAATCTTTGATTTTTTGTATTCTACAGATAGTAAAGGGCATGAGACGAAGAGTGCTTATTATTGCTTTTTTAGTTAAGTACTTTTTGGGATAGAATTGCAGAGAAATCTAGTGTATTTAATAATACATTTTTATCTCTTTTTATTCTACGTATTTTGTAATTGATGATAAGATTAGAAATTAATAAATAGAGATAATATCTATTTTGATTCTATTAACAGGAGGCAAAGAAATACTCCCAAGATCATTTTTCAGACAATAATTTTGAGCAAATGTGGAGTGAGTTCACAAACTGAAAAAATCAATGCGCTTATAAGTTTGAGAAAAAAAGGATGTTTCCAGAGATTGGTAATGATTATATTCACGAAAAAACACTGAATAAGAAGTCTATAAGTCTTATGATAAAGCGTTTTCAGCCATTGTTCAAGAATTAATTTTGGGGTGGAGCAATTTGGAGCAATTTGGAGCAAGATTTGGCGAAAATTTACTCAAAAAACAATAAGCTACGCTAATGAATCGACTCCATTTTGCTCCAAATTGCTCCAGGTATTTCATACATGAGTTCATTTTTTTTATACTTTTATGACTGACAGTAGCCAAAAAGTAAGAACCGAAAAAAAATCTAGTTCCCTATTGATTTTGACTTTAGATTTTGGTGGGAGTACAACCAAAGGAATTTACACTAAATTACACCAAAATAATCCGGGATTGTTGGTGATGGAACCGGAAGTATTAAAAGTACCGTTTGAGTCAGTTGCTTCCCATTCAACAGAGACTTTGGGTACTACAGAACCGGAAAATATCGCATGGGTAAGCGGGAGCACATAACACCTTTGCTGTGGGTTATTTGGCGAAAAATAACTATTACGCCAATGCTGGTTTGAAATGGTTGGAAGACAACAATAAACGTGTTGCCCCTGTCGATGAAAGTTACCAGGCACGACAAGCGGCCGCTAAAAAATCTCACGATAGATTCAGTCGTTATTTATCAGAATCAGCCAAGGAAATTTGCAACGGGCTTGGCCAAAATATATTTAATACGGCGCTTGCTTTTATTACGAGTAAGTGACTTGGCTTCTCCTCTTTAAAACTGCGGACAGGGCAACTAGTAGTTAGCAGTGATGCAATATGCCATCCGGCACACTGTCGT
>NZ_AJLJ01000489.1 GCF_000317245.1 Fischerella muscicola SAG 1427-1 = PCC 73103 | reverse complement strand
CCTGTCATTTGATAATAGTGTAGGCAACTTGTATACATTTGCTTGATTTTGCATAGTTGGGAGCTTCGTACAATAATAAGTAAATAAGTAATCTTTCAAGCTTTCAATAATGACACTCCCATCACCAAATAAAGTCGATGAATTATTTTCTGAATGGGATAAACCAGGCTCTCCTGGTTTTGCTTTAGCCATCATCAAAGATGGTAAGACTGTCTATAAGCGCGGCTATGGTATCGCTGACTTAGAACACAACGTAACGATTTCTCCGAATTCGGTCTTTGATATTGCCTCAACGTCCAAGCAGTTTACAGCGATGTGCATTGCTTTACTTGCAAGAAAGGGGGAACTTTCTTTAGATGACGAGATCCAAATCTACATTTCAGAGATACCCAGATATGAGTATCCCATTACTGTGCGGCATCTGATTCACCACACAAGCGGCATTCGTGATTACCTAACCCTCATGGGGTTGGCAGGAATGCGATGTGAGAATGAGTATCCTGAGAACGAAATCATTGGTTTAATAGCTCGTCAAAAAGAATTGAACTTCAAGCCAGGAGAGGAGCATTTGTACAGCAACTCAGGATATTTTCTTTTGGCAGAAATTGTAAAACGTGTCTGCGGAGAATCTCTTGCGGTTTTTGCTGATAAGCATATTTTCAGTCCGCTTGGGATGAAGACAACTCACTTTCACGATGATTTCACAAGGATTGTCAGGAATAGAGCGATTGGCTACTCTGTGAGGGACGAAGGTAGCTTTCGGATTGATATGTCTATTTTTGATGTCGTGGGTGACGGTGGTATTTATACCACAGTTGAGGATCTATGTATCTGGGATGAGAATTTTTACCAAAACAAATTAGGAGGATATGGGCAAGACCTGATCGAAGAAATCATTACACCTGGAAGATTGAATAGCGGCGAAGGGATAGATTATGCCTTTGGTTTAGTTATAGGGCATTACCGAGGATTAGAAACCATCAGCCACAGTGGTGGATGGATGGGTTACAGATCACAGATGCTTCGATTCCCCAAACAGAGATTCTCTGTAATTTGCTTGTCAAATTTGGGCAGCACTGAACCGCCAGAACTTGCCAGAAAAGTCGCAGATATCTACTTAGTTGATGACTTTACTGAGCAAAGCATAGAATCTGTAAGCCGCCAAACCCAAATAAGAGAAATTCCATCGGTTGATTTAGAGAGAAATACTGGCTTTTATCAAAACCCAAAAACAGGAACCGTTTGGCAGTTATTGGTCAAGGATGGGAAATTAAGCGTGGAATTTGCTGGAATGAGCTTTACACTTGCTCCTGTGAGTTCAAGTCATTTTGTCATCATAGATATTCCTTATAATGCCGATGTTGAATTTGAAGAGTCAGGTTTAGATGAACCCTCCCATCTTTACGTTTGTGTGGATGGCAAAACACGCGACGTTTTCCAACGGCTAGACTTTGCTCCTCCTGATTCTGAACAGTGGATGGATTTTACAGGAGAGTATTATTGCAAAGAGTTAGATGTCACCTACACAATCAGTATAGAAGACGGAGAGTTGCTGCTAAATCGAAGAAATTCTCTTCGAGAAACCCTCAAGCCAATTAACAAAGATTTACTCGAAGGTACGGACATCACTTTGCAGTTTGTCCGTGATGACTTTCATCAAGTTGCTGGATTCAATATGAGGGCAGGATATGGAGGTGTCAGAAACATTCAATTTGTGAAATAAAAAGA
>NZ_AJLJ01000488.1 GCF_000317245.1 Fischerella muscicola SAG 1427-1 = PCC 73103 | reverse complement strand
TGAACGAAAAAAGGTGTGGGGAAGAGAAAATAGTTAGCGTATGATAACGCTAACTAAGCTCTGACCAATATAGATGTTAACTCTTATGAGGATATGAATTATTTTTGAAATCTTGCTGCTTCTTCAACTAGGTCATTGAGTCCTAGTTCTAGTGTATGAAGCACCTGGTTTAACGCTTCGATTTTTGTGCGATTTTTCATCATCTCAACTGCCTTTAAAAAAGCTGGACTACCTGCTTTACCAATATATTGATGACAACTTTTGCTACCATTTTTGGTAACAAAGATAGGTTCTCCTGATTGCCACTTGTAATACCAATAAGCGCCGCCCTTACCTTTGGCGCGGTAACGAACAATCCAACAACTAGATTCAGCTACATCACTCTTAAGAAGAGTAGAGATTTCTTGGTTGATTTCTTCTCTTTTGGCTTGTAATTGTTCTATTCTTTGTGCTCAATCAGAACTGACTCCCAAGGCACAGGCTAATTCTAATACCATTGGTAGCCATTTATCTTTTGGTAGACCTAATTCTTCATCTACTTTGACCTGAATACCATCTTTTGTGACATAAGCTCTACGTACAAGAACCATTTCACCTAATGGGGTGTAATATCTTTTTTCTCGTTTAGTTCTAGGATGGTCGTATTCGGCTTCTTTTTCTTCTATTTTGGCTTGAAATAAGCTTTGTTGCACAAAGTTTCCTAATTTTAGCCACATACTGTAGAATTCGCGCACAAATTCTTCGCCCAGGGTGACACTCCGGTAAGTCCTGGAGTGTGTCATTGATGTGAGACAGAATTGATTGGCGGTTGTTCATGGGAAGTTTGGTTTTATGGCATCTCAGCTATGTTAGCGTAAACTCTTCGCTAACTACTCTCCCACACCTTTTTTCGTTCACCC
>NZ_AJLJ01000487.1 GCF_000317245.1 Fischerella muscicola SAG 1427-1 = PCC 73103 | reverse complement strand
ATGATTTAGTATCTAATACTTTGTTAGATGCTATGTACCGTATTTTTACTTGTCAGGGTTCTCTTCCATTATTAAAACAGGATACTGAGGATGACACAGCTAAGGCATACATTCGTTCTCTTCACCTTGCCCGTAGCAATATTAGAACTTCTTACATTTATTACTATTGCTCAAGCACAAATCACACCAGATACTAGTCTGGGTGCGGAAAGTTCTATAGTTAATTCAGATGTAATTAATGGTATACCGAGCGATCGCATTGACGGTGGTGCAACTCGCGGCTCAAGTCTATTCCATAGTTTTCAAGAATTTAATGTTGGTGAAGGTAGAGGAGCCTATTTTTCTAATCCGGCTAATATCACCAATATTCTCA
>NZ_AJLJ01000486.1 GCF_000317245.1 Fischerella muscicola SAG 1427-1 = PCC 73103 | reverse complement strand
CGCGCCCAACAATCTCGTTGCGGTTAAAAAGTGTGGGATTGGCATGAAGCCGAGATAAGTGCAAATTCAGAAATATTTTCGATATATCGATAGTGGCACTGCTCTACTGCAAGCCTCTAGTGTGCGTTAGTGCGTTCACGTAGACGCAACAGCGGCTGACGCAGGTAGTGTGCCGGATGGCATATCGCCCCTCAACCTCATTCCATCGCCCCCAATCTCACCGCACCCTATCAACTAACAATTTGCACACTATCGGACAACAGGCAACACAGATTATTTTCACGACGTACACCACCGATTTACAACTGTCTACTTGCGTTCTACATGTCTACAATGGTCTACAATTGTAGACGTAGGTTAAGTATTAGAGCATTTATATTTGTATAAAAACATCTAAGCGGGACACTTTTATATATATATTTATATATTTAGCTTTTTCGTGTCCCTTAATTATTTCCCCTTGGCTTCTCCTCTTTAAAACTGCGGACAGGTTAACTAATAGTTTATGGTGCGTGGCAGGTGGGGCGATCATATAATTTGGCGGAAAGTTTTTCACCTCAATATAGGCGATCGCTTAGGAGATACGACAAATAGCGTAGAATTTTTATCCACAAATTTGCGACAAATTACGTGGAATTCTGAAGGCTTCACATACTACATACCAGAAACCTTTATTCCATCACTATTGTGCCTTCTCACTCTTTGCGACAATTACCGCCGCATTGATGACATTTATCCCCGTACTCGACACCAGAACTCATACACTCCTTGTACTGCCGCTGCATCCCTAGAAGCCTGGGTTACACTCAATACGGTTCGGTTAAGAATTTTTCGTCATGATTTTGCGGTTATGGAAACGCGATTTATCGCGTCTCTACAGGATTTAAACGTCAATCGATTTTTCCTATCCGAACCGTATTGAGTTTACTGCGGGCGATCGCACTTTTGATGATGAGGTGATGTGGGCGATCGCTCTCCCCAGTTTACGAAAGCCTTAAGTTGAAAATAAGTTGAAAATAACTTGCTAAAGTTGCCTGGTGTAAGTAGGGGAAAGTAGGCAAACTGGAATATGTAACAACTACATCACTCTTTACAGATAAATCCTTATGTGGATAATCTACTACACGGCGGATAAGCAGGCAGGAATTGAGCGATGTCTAACAACAAGCTGCTCCGCGTCTACGCGAGTTGGAGATGCTGCGCTTAATTGCCAAGGGCAAGAATAACCAACAGATTAGCACAATGCTTAATATTGCTGAGAATACTGTCTGGCTTCATGCTAGTAACGTTTTTGGCAAATTCAATGTGAGCGGTCGGACACAAGCTTCAGCCACAGCATTAAAGAGGAATTTATGACTGTTAAAGTTTATATTTGGAAAGGTGATCTTCCTAAATATACTGT
Organism: Fischerella muscicola SAG 1427-1 = PCC 73103; assembly: GCF_000317245.1. Lineage (GTDB taxonomy): Bacteria > Cyanobacteriota > Cyanobacteriia > Cyanobacteriales > Nostocaceae > Pelatocladus > Pelatocladus muscicola_A. The sequence goes on along the minus strand of NZ_AJLJ01000486.1, from coordinate 229 downwards.
TTATAGTGAGCTAATGACAGGTACTACTGGTCACGCTTCACTTGAAATTATTGATGATAATAAACAACTTGAAAATGTATATATAAGCCATAGGCTACAAGTAGTTAATTCAAATAAAAAATTTACCTTATGGGCTAAATTTAAAGCATTTGTTTTAGAATCTGGAAAGCCAAAAGCTCCGTTTATTTCTTATTATGACGAATGTATGAAAAGAAAACGTCAACCAGAT
>NZ_AJLJ01000485.1 GCF_000317245.1 Fischerella muscicola SAG 1427-1 = PCC 73103 | reverse complement strand
CCGGGCTTGGGGTAATAATTCTGGTAAAATTTTATTTGCTAACGCTCTCAGAACATCAGTGTAGTTAAACGAAAAATTACCTACACTAATTACTTTAGCGATGAAGGCTTCTAGTGATAAGGATGGCAGTTTGTTAGCTAAAGCAGTTAGGACATCGGCACGATCAGACTCAGATTCAATCTCCTTGGCTGCGGTAAGAGCTTGTGGCAACAATTCTGGTGGTAATTTATCTGCTAAAGCACTTAGGAAATGAGCGCGCTCATACTCAGACTTAATACCTTTGGCTACGGTGAGAGCTTGTGGCAACAATTCTGGTGGTAATTTATCTGCTAAAGCACTTAGGACATCGGCGTTACCGTACCCAGACTCAATCACCTCAGCTGTAGTGAGAGCTTCTTGCAGTACTTTGTTTTTTAGGTTTGGTGGTAAATAGTCAGCTAAAGCTGTAAGTGAGATTGCCTTATGTTTTAGATCAGAATTTTGCAAGGCATAAGCGAGTCCTTGCTCAGGAGTCCACACATTTCTTTGAACTAACGCAATCAACAGTTGTACTGGTAAATTAGTTGCCAGACTATTAAGGGATGCAATAATCAAAGCATAGCGACACTGCAACCCAATAACTTGAGGTAGGGTTGCAAGAGTCCAGTTTGCTTCTGCCAATTGCCAAGCACGAGCAACATCAGTTACAAAGTTGGCAGTTTGTCCCAAGCTCGCGCACGCTTCATACCAACCATTACCTCCTGTTTTTGACTCTTCTCGCAATAAGGAGTGAATCTCTTCTACCTTTTTAGCTTTTTCTAAATGCCAAACTAGATGCTGATGGATATAGCCGTCATTGGGCAAGGTATGCCAAAGGTTTCTATCAGTTAAATTCCGGTATTTCTCTAAAAAAGCAGCGTGAGCGTCAGGCAAAGCTATACCTAACCCTGATATATAGCCTTGGCGCTTCAGTTTTGGTGGAGCAGTTAACAAATTACGTGCAAGGTCATGAAATAAGTCATGTAAACGATAAGTTGGTGTTCCATCTACCAAAGGTACACTAGACAATAACAGTGCTTTAGATTGCAAGTAGCCCAACTCATCTGCTGCATCCCGCTCATCATCCATATCCCATAGCGTTACAGCCATTTGCCCAGTAATAGTTACATCTTCCGGTAATATTCCCAGCCAAATGAAATTTTCTTGTGTTTCCTTTGCTAATCGCTGGACGCTCAAATTTAATGATGCAGTTAAACTAAGTTTTTTTAAGCAAGCTTCATCATTAGCATCTCTGGCTGTTTTATCATCGATTGTTCTTAGGCGGGCTACCTCTTTCTGCATATCCTCAACAAGAACTGTCCAAGAAATACCACCAGCAACTTGGGCAGCCGCTAGTTCCAATGCTAAAGGCAAGTAACCAAGCTCTTTCGCTAAAACTTCTGCCGAATGAGTTTCTACGTCAGTGAGGTTACGTCCTAATTTCTTAGTCAGCAGTTCCATCGCTTGGGATGGCTTCATTACATCCAAAGGATAAGTGCTGGCTCCGAGAACTGTGGCAATTCCTGCTTCGCGGGTTGTCAATAAAACTTGACAACGCGCTCCACCAACATTAAATACTTGTGCATCCTTTGTATCCCAAACATCGTCTACTACTAGCAGCACAGCTTTGTCACACACAAGTGTACGCAGTTGAGTGGAAGCAGCTTCCACGCTAGTAGCTTTAAAGTTGTAGTCTCCCAATGCCTGTATCCAGCCACTAAGCAGAGATAGAAGATTAGGCTGCTGACCTAAAGTTGCCCAGAGGATACCATCACAAAAATGAGCTTGCACCTCTGGATCGTGTGCTAGAGCCGTTGCGAGGGTAGATTTACCTACACTACCCAAGCCATGAATAGCTGTTACTACCAAAGTACGGGCATCTGATGAATTTGCCAGCAGACGAGCTTTTAACTTTTGGCTGTATTTCGGACGGTCTACATAGTAAGTAGGTAGAGGTGGTGCTTGCAAGATGTTAATTTTAGATTTGCGTACAGTCGCAATACCATCATCTTGTTGATAACCAGCTTCTACAGCTTTTGATTTTAATGGTCTATTGTTTTCCCATACCTCATCAAACCGTTTCAGATTCTCTTGTTTGTCTTTTGACCATAACTGCAACGTAAAGTGCCAATTCTCAGAACCTCTTTTCGTGGTACGGTTGTCTTCCAGAATTTTTAATAGAGAATCATCACTATCTTTATCGAGAAGCTTAAGGGCTTCTCGGATTTCATCCTTTTTTAGCTTACCTGGGTACTGGTCTTTCTGTATCAACCACTCTAAAGCTGCCAGGGTTGTTTGGACAATTAGTTTGGGGTTAGTACTGCTTTCGTTGATCCAATCATTGTGCTTAATATCAAAACTACCGTCCTCAAATTCTCCATCCACAAAACAAAGTAACGCCTCTAACAGACGCTTGACTCGTTTTTTAACTTGAGAACCGTAAGTTTTTTTGGGCATTACATCCAAAAATTGAACCAAAAAGTTTGGGGCTGCCCCAATTTGGAAATACTACCCCAAACTTGTTTAAGCTTTATTGTAAGGTGTTTTGCACCTAATTAGGGTATTTGCTTTGTAACACGACCCCAAAGAGAACCTGTATCTATCAAATCTTTGGGTCACAAAAAAATGCAACGCAATCGTCAAAACTTCATCAACAAAGCGATCACTTTATTGCTAGTAATGCAACTATTCCTAATTGGTTTACAAGGAAAAATGAAAATTGATGAAGGAGACTCAACGCTCGAAGTGCTTATTTGGATGATCAACCAGTCCATTGTGGTATTACAAAAGGTTAATCGCCAGGAGAAACAACAAAACAAAAACAACCACTAACAAATTTAATTCCTCAGTTCTCTCACTTGCTCAAGCCTAGCCCTTTCCTAGACGAAAGGGCTACTTCTTGGAATCAAGGATGAAAATGTCTGCTTTCATAGCTCATCGCCAAGGGCGATCGCCTGCGATGATCTTTAGCCCATCATCAAAAAGGTTTTATTCCTGTATTTATGCTGTCAACGCTCAAAACTCCTATCCTCAGCGTGTCCCCCCTAGATCGATAAATCCTCATTACACGTTCTGGCTCATAGGTAGAACACACGCTTAGAGTGATAAAGATTCTTTGATATTACCAACTTTTGACCCATTGTTGGTAAAACTGAAAAATATGACTTAACACTCCCTAAGCACAACTGACCAAACCAATGCAGATATAAAGAGGTGCGATTGCATTCTCAATCGATGTAAAAAATCATTCTATTTTCTTAAAATTAGCCCAACTGGCGGCGCAATACCCGCTAGAAAATTATACAATTAAACTGCGTAGCAGCTTATTAACTCTAGACAATTTTGCTTTTTTTGCAAATTTCCATAGCGCATAAATTTTCACCATTTTTGGTGTTTTTAGCTGTTATAGGTGGAGCAACAAGTTTCTCAGAAGTCGTGAGAGCAGAAATTACAACTTGATATGAAGGATAACGAATTCCATTTTTGAAAGCTCACCTTAAAAATATACAGCACAAGAAGACTGAGAAATTGCGGTAGGATGTTGTTTAAAATAAGCCTAGAGTTACTTGCAGATCAACACTATGGCAGAAATTCAGTTGGCGATTGAGGGTAAAGATGCGATCGCTGTAACAGAGGAGCTTTTAGCAATTCCTGGTATATCAGGTAATTATAAGGTGAGTTCAGAAGCACAGGAAAGAGAGCCAGTAGTTACAACGGTTGCTACCATCGTTGGTATTGTTGGGGGAACGCTAGCCATTGCTGAACAAATCCGCAAGTGGTATCAAGAGTATAAAGTAAAACAATCTGGTAAAAGAATAGAAAAGGTGTTGATTGTGGGACGTAATGGTAGACGACTCCTTTTAGAAGATGCAACCCTAGAAGAGATTCGCCAAATTTTAGAATCGTAGAGACGCGATTGATCGCGTCTCCAGAATCGAGGGTGTTAGACTTGGGGAAAATACTGAAGTCTCAAAGTTGTAGAACAAGAACGTGCAAACCCTCCACCTCGACCTCAAGCCAGTTGCTGAGAATTACGTAGAGCTACGTTACTTTATCGACAATCCAAACAAGTATGAGAAGCGATCGCTCTCTCTAACAGAAATCACTGATTTGATTAAGTTGGCTGAGAGGGACTATTATGTTTCGGCTTTCCCAGAAGATTATGCGGTAACTGGACGGCGGTTGTATAACTGGTTGGATGGGAGCGATCGCTGGCTACAACCTTTGCTAGATAAGTATCGGCGGGAGGGGATTGTGTTGGCGATCGCCACATCTGAAAAACTTGCTCATTTGCCTTGGGAAGTGCTGCATGATGGTAATGGTTTTTTAGTGCAGCGTGTCCCGGCTATTGTCCCGGTGCGGTGGGTGTCGGATAGCACGGTAAAAAAAATGACCATTGAAGGGGAAGCAGAAAATCGGGCGCTGCAAGTTTTGTTTATGGCGACTTCGCCGTTAAATGTGGAGCCTGTGCTGGATTTTGAGACGGAGGAAGCACGGATTTTGGAGGCGACAAAGCGGCAACCTTTAGCGCTGACGGTGGAAGAAAGCGGCTGTTTGTCGGAGTTGGGTTATTTAGTCGATGGTTACGACAGAGATTATTTTGATGTTTTACACCTGACGGGTCATGCTACTTTTCAAGATGGGGAACCGCGCTTTATTACAGAAACCGCAATAGGTGAAGCTTTCTATGCCAGTGCTGGAGATATCGCCCAAGAATTACAATTTCGACTGCCTAAACTCATCTTCCTCTCTGGTTGTCGCACTGGACAAGCTGGCAATGGGGGTTCTGTGCCGTCAATGGCGGAAGAATTGCTCAAATCTGGTGCAAAAGCGGTTTTGGGTTGGGGTCAAAAAGTTTTAGATCCAGATGCTACAGCTGCTGCTGCTGCACTTTATCAGGAATTGTCGGCGGGGAAGCAAATCACCGAAGCTCTTGCTTGTACCTATCAAGCATTAATTGAGAACAAAGCGCGGGATTGGCATTTATTGCGGCTGTATGCAGCAGGCAATTTACCAAGTTCTTTAGTTACACCTTTGCGGACTCGTGGACGGAAACCAGCACCACCACTTTCTGTTTCTACCCAGTTTTTAGATACTGCGGGGAAGGTGAAAGTCCCGACGCGAGAAAGTTTTGTTGGTCGTCGTCGTCAATTGCAAAATTGTTTGCGGGTGCTGAGTCAACCCACCGATGAGGTTGGGGTGTTGATTCATGGCATGGGCGGTTTGGGTAAAAGTAGTTTAGCAGCAAGGCTTTGTGACAGACTACCGAATTTTGAGCGTGCTGTCTGGGTTGGGCGAGTCGATGAAGCTAGTTTAGTGAGTCGCTTAACGGAAAAGTTGGATGACAACGAACAACGCAAAAGCTTACAAAATTATGATGAAGAATTGAAGTTTCGGCTGCGGCGAGTTTTCCAGCAGTTGCATGAGCAAGCAAAGCCGTTTTTGTTGGTACTGGATGACTTTGAAGTGAATTTAGAACCTCGCAATCAGAGTTATGTCTTGCAACCAGAAGCAGCAGAGGTAATGAAGGCTTTAGTTTGGGCAATTAGAGAAAATTTTACTTCCCACCGCATTATTATTACCTGCCGTTACGATTTTGAATTTACCCAGTTGCAGCATTTCCATAAACAGCCGTTGGAGGGGATGCGAGGCGCAGATTTGCGAAAAAAGTGTAATCTCCTCACAGCCTTTGGTGCAGAATCTCAGGTGGATGAGGCGTTAAAATCACAAGCGCATAAGTTAGCAGATGGGAATCCCCGCTTGCTGGAATGGTTGGATAAGATTCTGCAAAATACAACTGTTGATGTGGCGGCTATTCTGAATCGGTTAGCAGCAGATCCGGTGGAGTTGCGAGAGCAAGTTTTGGCAGAGGCGCTGCTGGCACAGATGGATACAACCATGCGGGAGATGTTGTCACGGGGATTGGTGTTTGAGTTACCAGTACCGAGGGAAGCTTTAGCCGCAGTTTGTGAGAATATCGCCAATTTGGAACATTATATTAGTCGGGCAGTGGCGTTGGGACTGTTGGAAGTGAGCCATGATGAAGCGTTACGAGTGCCGCGCATTTTGCCTGTGCAGTTAGTGGAAGATGGGGAAGCTTTGTATAAGCAAGCAGCTGAGGTGTTGTCTCGCCTTTGGGGGGAAGGGACGAAAACAGTAATCGAGGAACAATGGCTAGAAATTCATCGGCTGGCATTGTTGGGTAAGGAAGAAAAAAAAGCAGCCGACATAGCAAGCGGTTTAGCAAATCGCTGGTGGCATCAAAGTCGATTCAGGGAAGCGGTGCAACTCTGTAAATCAACCTTAGAAATTACTGAAGACTATTGCGTTCTCAAGAATATGGCTTATTGTGAGAGCAAAGTTGGTGAGGTTGATAAAGCACTCAAGCATTATCAACGAGCGTTAAACCTTTGTCCCTTAGAAGACGAACGAGAAAAAGCCGCAATTATTCATGGTTTGGGAGAACTAAAAGCCGATAGGGGAGAAATAGAAGAAGCAATCGCCCTTTTTGAACAATCCCTTGCTCTTAATGAACAAATCGGCGATGTCCAAGGTCAAGCGTCGAACTTGCACGACTTAGGAATGATCAAAGCCAGTACCGGAAAAATAGAAGAAGCGATCACCCTTTATGAACAATCCCTTGCCCTCAGTGAACAAACTGGTAATGTCCAAAACAAAGCGGCGACATTGCACTGTTTGGGGGTACTCAAAGCTAATACCGGAGAAATAGAACAAGCACTCGCCCTTTATAAACAGTCTCTTATTATCAAAGAAGAAATCGGCGATGTCCAAGGTCAAGCGGTGACATTGCAGCAATTGGGATATCTTAAAGTCTATACCGGAGAAATAGAACAAGCACTCGCCCTTTATGAACAATCCCTTGCTCTTAATGAACAAATCGGCAATATCCAAGAAAAAGCCACGACTTTGAAAGAAATGGGGAGACTCAAAGCCAATACCGGAAAAATAGAAGAAGCGATCACCCTTTACGAACAATCCCTTGTCCTCAGTGAACAAATCAATTTTGTCGCAGGTAAGGCTGGGACGTTGTGCTATTTGGGGATACTCAAAGCAAGTACCGGAGAAATAGAACAAGCGATCGCTCTTTTTCAACAATCCCTTGCGTTTGCTGAACAAATCGGCAATGACCAAGGTAAGGCAGTGGTGTTGCACGAAATGGGGATGCTCAAAGCCAATACCGGAGAAATAAAACAAGCGATCGCTCTTTATGAACAATCCCTTGCTATCAAAGAACAAATCGGCGATGTCCAAGGCAAGGCGACGACGTTGAACAACTTGGGAATGTTAAAGTATATTTCCGGAGAAATAGAAGAAGCGATCACCCTTTATGAACAATCCCTTGCCCTCCAAGAACAAGTTGGTAACGTCCAAGGTCAGGCGACGACATTGCACCAATTGGGACATTTAAATGCCAATAGCGGAAAAATAGAACAAGCGATCGCCTTTTATAAACAATCACTTACCCTCAGTCAACAAATCCGTTTTGTGCAAGGCGAGGCGGCGACGTTGCACCAACTGGCGATACTCATAGCCGATACAGGAGAAATAAAAGAAGCGATCGCTCTTTTTCAAATATCCCTTGCCCTCAATGAACAAATCGGCGATGTTAAAGGTCAGGCAATGACGTTATGGGGCTTAGGGAGCATAGCAGTACAACAGGGCGCTTACAATAAAGCTTTAGATTATTTGCAGCCAGCGTTGGAGATATTGCAGCGTATCCAATCTCCTCATGCTGAGGGAGTTAGGCAAATGGTAGCGAGAGTTCAAGAACTAATAACATAAATTCGTAATAATGGTAACTTTAATCCCTTTTGCTGGATGGGCTGCTAAAGGGGCAATCGCAGGTGGCATCATCAAAACATTAGGAGAAGCAATTATTAGTT
>NZ_AJLJ01000484.1 GCF_000317245.1 Fischerella muscicola SAG 1427-1 = PCC 73103 | reverse complement strand
CCTATCCGTCGAACTCACGTTTAGTTATTACGAAAATAAAGATGTACAGTTATCCCTAACTTCTTGTGATTTGAACCATATTTTGACCAAACGGACACGATACGCTTCACTCTAGGGTGTTGACTTTGAGGGCTTGGGAGTGGTAACTTCTCATGCAAGAAGTATGTAGGGTGTGAATGTAAATGCAAGAGTTTAAAAGCCCAAGCAGTCGGTTGGCAAGGTTATTTCACAAGGGTCGAGACAATTGGAAGCTCAGAGCCTTGGAAAAACAAAAAAAACTCAGAGCATTAGAAATAAAAGTGAGAGATTTATCCGCATCAAGAGATTATTGGAAAAATCGAGCCAAAATTGCTGAAGAAAAACTACACAAAGCGAATATAGAAACAGAGTTGGAAAAAAAAAAGAGATTGACTCAAAAGTCCAATTAATTGCTAAGGCCTTTCCAAATAATAAAATGCCCAGCCGTCGCTTTCGCCCTTCAGGCGAAAGCGCCTAAATACTTGGGCTTGGCCAAAATATATTTAATACGGCTGGGCATTTTATTACTTGGAGATCCCTAAGGGGCATCATTATTCAGTCGAAACCATTCAGATTTCAGTGCAGCAGGTCATAGAGTGTGGCAATAGTTATAGAGGAGCCGAGAAGACTTTTGATTTGTACAAAGAATTGTTTTCACAGGAGACTCCCAGCTTTAGTAGTATTAGGAAATGGTTAGGGCGAATTGGTTTTTTTGAACTAAGCAGAGAGAAAGAAACAAGAGATGACTGGATTTTTATTGTTGATTTAACTGTAGAACTAGGAACAGAAAAAGGACTGGTAGTTTTAGGAGTTTCACAACAAAAGCTAGAAGAGGAAATCTTGCCGTTAAGAAGAGGATTAGAGCATCGGGATGTTCAAATCCTGGCATTAGAAATTATGCGTTCAACTAGAGGTGAACTCATACAAGAGAAATTAACGGAAGTTAGCCTCAAATATGGTTGTCCTCGGCAAATAATTGCTGACCGTGGAAGTGATATCCAAAAAGGAATTAAACTGTATCAACAAAATCATCCTGATGTAATTTATACGTATGATGTAACTCATGCAATGGCTTTATTACTCAAGCATGAATTACATGGTTCTGCCAAATATCAGTCTTTTATCCAGCAGTGTAGTCAATGTCGAAAACAACTGCAACAGACGGGATTATCTTTTTTATCTCCTCCCTCGCAACGTTCGCAGTGCCGCTATTTCAACGTAGAGAAACTTCTAAATTGGGCTTTCAATATATTGAATTCGCCGCTAGATACATTAGTCGATTTAGTACCAAATATAGAACCAGATATTCTCCACAGTAAATTGAAAGAGAAGTTTACATGGTTGGCTGCTTACCAAGACTCGCTCATAAATTGGAAGCAAATGGTTCAAATAACACGCTTTGTAGAAACTCAAATTAAATTATGTGGGCTAAATCAAGAAACATTCAGTATAATACAACAATACTTAACAACGCTTGTGAATTATCCCGAAGAGTTTGCACAAAAAATTCTGGGTTATTTAACAATTGAACTTTCTTTTATTCAACCAGGACAAACATTATTAGCTACAACGGATGTCTTGGAATCACTATTTGGAAAATACAAGCAATTTTCTTCTCGTTCTCCTTTTAAACAACTAGGTCAAATGTTTTTGAGTATTTGTTTATCAACCATGAATTTGACAACTACTCTTGTGAAAGAAGCATTAGAGACAGTACGTTTTTTGGATGTTGAAGACTGGGCGGCTCAAGTTTTTGGCCAATCCATGCTCTCGAAAAGGAGAATTCTGTTTTCTGCCGCCACTGACGACACAGAAACTGCATGAGAAATTTTGAAGGTTTCTCCCACAAAATCAACACCCTAGGATGAATGTGAGATTTGCGGAGCAAAAGGTGATATTGAGGTTCACCATATTCGTGCCCTCAAAGACCTCAAAGCCAAGGGTAGAAAGGAAAAACCGCAATGGATGCAAATTATGTCCGCACGTAGAAGGAAAACTCTCATGGTCTGCCCTCAATGCCATGATGCAATACACGCTGGTAAATTAACATCTAAACGAGTCTCGTGATGACAGAGTACTGGAGAGCCGTGTACCTGGAAATCGTGCGCCGTGGTACGCACTGATTGAATTGCCAACACAGTTGGCTGGAGTTCAGGGCAACTGACTCCAAGGCGAACAACTAACCTAGACCCGAAAGGGCGAGGGGACAAGAGCATGTTCGTAAAGCGGGAGGTAATAGAAGACGTGTATATTACAGTCCTGCAACGCCTGAGCGATATGGTTAAAGCGGCATTGCTTGAATCCTAATATCCAGTGGTGGAAGTGTTACATCCTTCGGTATCACGTCTGTACACCGATGCTGTTGGTAGCCATTAAGTCAGGTTTCCTTAATGGTACACCCTGACCAACAAACGATGAGTAATGAACTCATTTAAGGATATGGATGGGAAACCTAAGTCGCTCTTTATACGTTCATCAGTGACGGAACATGGGATTGCCTAAGGGACGAGAGTCCTATGGTGACGGAGTGACAATAGTAGCCGTGGGAGTAACGTCCCACCAGGGAGAACGGGAGAGCCGTTTACAGGGCGAAGTGTCACAGGTAATTGGATGTAACAGAAATCGAGAGGTACGCAAGATGCGAACAGCCGAAACGATACTGAACATCATACGTGAACGCGGACAACGTGGGTTGCCAGTAGAAAATGTGTATCGACTGCTGTATAACCCAGACTTGTACTTACGCGCCTACGCCAAGCTAAACAGCAATGCAGGTGCAATGACATCAGGCGCTACACCGGAAACAGTGGATGGGATGTCCCTGGAGAAAATTAACACCATCATCGAGGCTCTGAGATATGAGCGCTATAGATGGACACCAGTGCGACGTACTTATATCCCGAAGAAAAACGGTAAATTACGACCTCTTGGTATGCCTTCTTGGTCAGATAAATTACTTCAAGAAGTAATTCGTTCGATACTAGAAGCTTACTATGAACCCCAATTTAGCGAACATTCCCACGGTTTTCGACCAAAACGCGGATGCCATACAGCCCTGTTAGAAATTACCCAAAAAGGTCGAGCTACCAAGTGGTTTATCGAAGGAGATATCTGCGCGTGCTTTGACAGAATAAACCATACTATTCTGTTAAAAATACTACAAGAGAAAATCCACGACAATCGCTTTATTCGATTAATCAAAGGGCTGCTGGATGCAGGGTATTTGGAAAACTGGAAATACAATGCCACCTATAGCGGAGTTCCGCAAGGTGCAGTAATCAGCCCATTACTTTCCAATTTGGTGCTAGACAAACTGGATAAATATGTCGAACGCGAACTAATACCAGCATACACGCGAGGTCAGCGAAGGAGGGTTTACCCACCGTACAGAGATTTAACTATGGCTGCTTCAATCGCACGAAAACAAGGAAAATTGTTAGAAGCGCGGAAACTGAGCCAACAGGCGCAGTCAATTCCGTCCCGCGACCCCAATGACCCAAACTTTCGTCGCCTTTGGTACACAAGGTACGCCGATGATTTCTTGTTAGGGGTAGTAGGTTCAAAATCCGAGGCTGTGGAAATCAAGCAGAAAATCGCCACTTTCTTACGTGACGAGTTAAAACTGGAACTCAGTGAGGAAAAGACGCTCGTCACCCATGCAAGGGACGAAGTTGCTAAATTCCTGGGCTACGAAATCCACATACTACACGCTGATGATAAACACGACCATCGAGGTCAAAGATGTATCAATGGCAGTGTAGGGCTAAGGGTTCCCAAAAGCGTAATTAAAGACCACTGTGTCAAATATATGCGCTCCGGGAAGCCAATACACCTAATACAAAGAGTATCGGATGATGCCTACAGTATAGTTACTCAGTACCAAGCGGAATACCGAGGAGTAATCCAGTATTACCGCATGGCTTACAATCTCCATACGCTTTCTAAGCTGAAACGAGTTATGGAGCTTTCCCTTGTAAAAACTTTGGCAAGGAAGTTTAAAACTACCTGCCAGAAAATTTACAAGCGTTATCGCACAACCATTGAGACAAAAGATGGTACTTACAAGGTACTTCAGGTATTAGTGAAACGCGATAACAACAAACCCCTGATAACTTATTTCGGCGGTGTTTCTTTGCGATGGAATAAGTGGGTCAAAGTTGATGACAACCTGGATAGTAATATCTGGAACGGACGTAGCGAAGTTGTTCAACGCCTTTTAGCCCAAGAATGTGAAATTTGTGGTGTGACGGACAATATTGAAGTCCACCATATTCGCAAATTAGCAGATATTAAGCAAAGAGGATGTAAAGAACGCCCAGAATGGATGCTTAAAATGTCGGCACGTAAGCGTAAAACTTTAGTGGTTTGTCGTCAGTGCCATGAGAAAATCCAATACGGACGCTACAGTGGTGAACCTCTCAAACGTAAAAGTTACCGGAAAGCTACGTGATACGGAAAACGGTCATGCGTA
>NZ_AJLJ01000483.1 GCF_000317245.1 Fischerella muscicola SAG 1427-1 = PCC 73103 | reverse complement strand
GGTTGGAAAAGTGCCATTAATGAATGGTAACTCGCTGGCTGCCTACCCTACCGTACGTCCGGATCTAAATGGGAGGAGCGGGGGATAATACCCCCCTTCGACCCAACTAAATAAATTAGCAAGCGCCGTATTAAAAATATTTTGGCTCAACCCAAGGATTTAAGCGCTTTCGCCTAAACGGCGAAAGCGACGGCTGGGCTAATTTATTCTTGGCAAGTGCCTTATGTCCTTCCAGGCAATTCTGGAGGGCATTTTTCTGTTTAGATTGTAAAATTTTCTTTACAAAACATACACAAATCAAAGCCCGTGATCTCACAGATCCCTATATCCACTCCTATTCTGCTGTCCGGTTGGCGCGATCGCTCTTGGAACTCCAAATAATAAGGCACTTTCTAAGAAAAAAAATCCCAGCCTTGGCAGCGCCCTACTAGGCGCTGCCCCCACCACGCTCTGGGGCTTGAATCAGCCGAAAAAATATAAGGCTGGGATTTTTTTTGAAAGATTTCTCCTAAAATGCCCTTAAGTCGAGGCGCGCCCCTGGTAATTCTTTCAGGCGGAGATAACAATATTGGTCAAACATGGAAAGAAATGTTAGGCGCAGATGGGTATTTACTTAAGCTAATAGATCAACAAAAACTATCAACAGTATTGCAACAATTACATACTAAAAAACTTTAACTAAGGCTAGGCACTCTAACTCTGGCTAATCAGGGACTGGATGCTTGACCGTAGGCTACAATTTATAAAAACGATGATACTCAATTGTATTATTAGCAATTGAGAACTCTTGCCCACCTTGGTCTAGGAAATAGTACCGTCCGCTCTTAATCCCGGCAAACTTTACTACCAATTTAGAGCCACTCAGAAATTCAACTTGATAAACCTCATTAATTTTAAGTTCTTTAATATGGTAAATATGTAGTGATAATGGAGATTTAGTTACTCAAACTATTTATTTTTAGCTGTTTAACTTTTAAAATATATTTATTTGAGTAATTTAAATATCCACAAGTTATAAATATTTAAAATAAATACTTGAACGAGAGTGTGTTAATTTTTATTAGCTCCCAGTCTTTGAAAATCTGATTGTCTTAGAACTGATGTCAGCCTCCAGACCTACTTGCCCAAATTGCGGTTCCCAACACACCGTCAAAAATGGCAGTATTCATCATCAAAAACCAAAATACCAGTGTCAAAACTGTAAAAGACAGTTTATAGAAAATCCCACTAACAAAGTTATTAGTAAAGATACTATAGAACTAATTGATAGACTTTTACTCGAAAAAATATCTCTTGCAGGTATTGCTCGTGCTGCTCGTGTTTCAGAGACTTGGTTACAAAAATATGTCAATAATAAATATACTCAGATTCCGACTCATATAAATCTTTCAGCCAAACCAAGAGGCAAATTGACTATTGAATGTGATGAGGCTTGGTCATTTGTAGGTCATAAAGGTAATAAGCAATGGATTTGGTTAGCTTTGGATAAAAGGACTAGAGAAATAGTTGGAGTTTACATTGGCGAACGCAGCGAAGATGGAGCTAGGGGATTATGGAATTCTCTACCACCAGTTTATCGTCAATGCGCTGTTTGTTATACAGATTTTTGGGCTGCTTATGCACAAGTTATTCCTAACAAACGTCATCAGCCAGTAGGGAAAGAAAGTGGCAAGACTAACCATATTGAACGTTTTAATCATACAATGCGCCAAAGAATTTCTCGTTTGCTTAGAAAGACTTTATCCTTCTCTAAAAAGCTAGAAAACCATATTGGCGCTCCGCAGGTATTTTATTCATTATTATAATTCTTGTAGGAGTGCCTAAATTTATTATCACTACATATTTACCACTACCCTTTTTTCTACCTAAATATTGCTCAGAGATGAATCCAATTGAACTGGAGTGGCAACACCTCAAAAAAAATGAACTTGCCTCAAAGAGTTTTGAAGATGAGTTGGATCTTGCCTATGCTGTCATTGATGGAATTCAAACCAGAGGAGAAAAGGGAAACTACAATACACGACGTATCAGATTTAACTCTCATTCTTCTTCTTAATTTTTTGTTACATACTTATAAATTTTCCCCACGACTTACTTAATAGCAGGCATAAGAAAGGGAAGATCCAATGCCTGCAAGCATCTGATAACTGGAGTGCTAAAAAATCCCCTATCTAAGTAGAGCTTTTGTACATTTATTTTTAGAGAGTCAAGTTCTGCTAATAAATAGGTAATGATAGCAACACTGGTATCTAGTTGGCGAACGCCTCTGACTGCAAGCGTCACACGCTTATTCTTGGTAATAACATATAAAGTGGCATAGGCTAGTTCATTTCATCTGGATTTCTATAGTAAAAAAATATTATATTGTTAGCGATCGCCTTTGCCAGTTACGTCAGTTCTGTAGTACTAAAGTACCAGTAATTAGTGATCGCCTGTGCCAGTTGCGTAAGTCCTGACTTCTTTAGAACGATCGCATCCTCAATAAAACCCTAAATTCCGAAATCATGGCTTCTTCATCTGTAGAATAACTGAAAAAGCAGTAATTCTGCACTGTTTTCGTGTGATTTGTCATGAAACTCGATTTAGGAAGATTTTTTAAGGCTTGTAATCCCAGCAAGACACTGGTTATGGGTAAAGCTGAGGATCGCCAGTATTATATTGATTTTGCAAAAGTGCGTGGTGGTAAGATTATTGAGGAATTAGGGCGAACCATTTCGCGACTATCTCCTGATGAACCCACCTGTCAACTATTTACAGGACATATTGGCTGTGGTAAATCTACTGAATTACTGCGGCTAAAAGCAGAGTTAGAACAGCAAGAATTTCATGTAGTGTATTTCGAGTCCAGCCAAAGTCTGGATATGGCAGATGTAGATGTTACAGATATTTTATTGGCGATCGCTCGCGAGGTTAGTCAAAGCCTAGAAGCGATTCAAATTAAACTTAAACCAGGCTATTTTCAAAATCTGTTTACAGAAATTGTTGAATTTCTCAATACACCAATAGAATTATCCGCGGAAGCAGAGTTATCTGTAGGTATTGGCAAGATTACGGCTAAAACTAAAGATAGTCCCAAGCTTCGCAATCAGCTTAGACAATATTTAGAGCCACGTACAAATGGTATTTTAGAATCAATTAATCAAGAGTTATTGAAACCTGCTATAGAAAAACTCAAGCATAAAGGTAAAAAAGGACTAGTAGTTATTATCGATAATCTTGATCGAGTAGATAATTCTGTCAAACCATCCGGTTATTATCAGCCA
The DNA here is from genome assembly GCF_000317245.1 of Fischerella muscicola SAG 1427-1 = PCC 73103. Classification (GTDB taxonomy): domain Bacteria; phylum Cyanobacteriota; class Cyanobacteriia; order Cyanobacteriales; family Nostocaceae; genus Pelatocladus; species Pelatocladus muscicola_A. The sequence goes on along the minus strand of NZ_AJLJ01000483.1, from coordinate 9,563 downwards.
GAATATTTATTTGTAGAACGTGGTGAACAATTAAATCAGCTTCATTGTCACGTTGTCTATACAGTTCCGCTGATATTACTTTTTTCCAACGCTTTAGGAAGGCTGACAAATCGCTTTGGCGTAGACCCCAAAGTGTTACCAATGGTTCCTGTGCAGTTACGAGATGGTTCTGAATGTCAAGAGGGAATGGTCAAGCTGCAACAACTAGTGATGGCGAGAGCTTTTCCTGGTGTCAGTTGGGAAGTGAGCCAAAATTTAATTACCCAGGTTTTTGATAGTCCTGAGACTTTAGAACGGTTATGTCGAGTTAGCGGTGGTCATGCGCGAAACTTACTCATGTTACTTTACCGCTGTTTACAAAGAGAAGATCCACCCCTTTCGCGTGAGTGCTTGGAAAGCGTAATTAGACAAAGACGGAATGAGCTAGCTTTGGCAATTACTCCCGATGAATGGGAATTGCTCAATGAGGTGGTTACACACAAAAGCTTAAGAGGAGAGGACAATTATCAACTTTTGATCCGCAGCATGTTTGTATTTGAATATCGAGATCAAGAAGGTTCTTGGTTTGATATCAATCCAATTTTGGTATAAACCTAAGAGATGATTTATAAAGTAAACCTTAAATTGTAGGGTGCGTTAAAGCAACGCGTAACGCACCGCATTTATTGGTGCGTTACAGCAAGTTATAACTCTCTCAAACTTTCAAATCCCTACGTAGCCGTAACACACCTTACTTAATATTTACTGGCGGTGATAGGCATTTGACAACACCGGATATTATGAGTAGATAAGGTTAGTAAACAAGTTGTGATTTGGGAATTAAAATGACCAAATTTACAACCAATAACAAATGACAAATAACCAATGACAAATCCGGAAGATGTCGCCGCCAAAAATGAGCGATCGCTACAAACCTTAGTACGATCAATTACGCTCTCTCAAGGAGAATTTTCACTGATTTTGGTGCGTTGTAACTATAGGTCTTTACAGCAGCGCATTGTATCAGACCTGTATCAAAGCTCTTCGGTGCAAATTTGCGAAATCACTTTGCCAATATCGGTGCAAACTCTTTACACAGCTATACTGGCAGAACTGGGAGATGAGAAACCACTAGGATTAATTGTTTTTGGGTTGGAATCAGTAAAAGACCTCGATACAGTTCTGATTTCGGCTAACCAAGTACGAGAAGAATTTAGAAAAAATTTTACCTTTCCCATACTTTTGTGGGTTAATGACCAAGTACTACAAAAATTGATCAGATTAGCACCAGATTTTGAAGCTTGGGGAACTATTATCGAGTTTGCAGTTACTACTGATGAATTAGTCAACTTAATCAGAGAAACTGCGGATGAAGTCTTTACCAAAGTATTAAATGCTGGCGCGGGAATATTTTTGGATAACGCTGCTCTCAATCTAGCAATTGGTTCTCCTCGTCGCACAGAACTGAAGTTAGCACAAAACGAACTGCAAAGCCAAGGTGTCAAGTTAGACTCCCAATTAAAAGCAAGTCTAGAATTTGTCTTAGGTCGAGATACTGCTTCAATGCCACAATCTCGACAGCATTATGAGCGTAGTTTAGCACTGTGGCAACAAAACCCTGATCTAGAAAAACAAGGATGTGTACTACACAGTTTGGGGTTATGGTGGCGTACCTACGCAGTGCAGCATTTAACAGAACAACAGCAAGCTTGCACTCAAGCAAAAGATTATTTTCAGCAATGTATTGAGCTATTTGAGCAAGCAAATCGTTCAGACCTAGTTGCTAAATTTATCAATCCCTTGGGAGAAGTACTGCAAAAACTTCAGCAATGGGATGAACTCGAAACAATTGCAAACAAAGCTTTAGCTCTCTATCAAAACTATCCTGATTCTTGTAGATTAGCACGAGCCTATGGTTTTTTAGCTGAGGTCGTGATCGCAAAATCTGCCTGGATTGAAGCTAAACAAGCAGCTGAACAAGCTCTTTCTCTTGTAGCAAGTGCAAAACCGGATGAAACCAACCTAAATTTAGACTGGGTGCGACAATATCATCAAGGTTGGTATTTATTTGCATTAGCAAGAGCGCAAAAGCACCTTGACCAATTACAAGAAGCTATCCAAACTTTAGAAACCGCCAGAACAGAAACTAAACCTCAGTATGATCCAGAGCTTTACATTTGGATTTTAGCAGAGTTACGCAACAACTATTTTCAACAAGGTCAATACTTAACCGCCTTTCAAATTAAACAAGAACAAAGGTCAATTGAACAGCAATATCATTTTCGAGCTTTTATCGGTGCTGGTCGATTGCAAGCAAAGCAACAGGTGATTAACCCAGCGTTAGGAGTTATTGAAGAACAAGGAACTGTTACTGAAGAAATTAGCGCTTCTGGAAGACAGCAAGATGTTAACCGCTTAGTCGAAAGAATGGGCCGCGATGACCATAAATTGACAGTTATTTATGGACAATCAGGAGTTGGTAAAAGTTCGATTGTCCAAGCTGGATTAATCCCAGTGTTGCAAAACCAAGCAATTGGTAGTCGTGATGTTTTACCTGTTTTACTGCAAGTTTATACCGATTGGATTCAAGGATTGGGTTGGTGCTTGACTCAAACCCTTGGGAAAGTGAAAAGAGTTAGTCTGGCTCAAGCGTTAAATTCCACAGATGCGATTTTACAACAACTGCGACAAAGTGGCGATCGCAATCTCCTAACGATTCTAATATTTGATCAGTTTGAAGAATTCTTTTTCATTTACAAAGAGCCAAAAGTCAGGCTACCTTTTTATGAATTTTTCCGTGACTGTCTGAATACACCATATGTGAAAGTCATTCTCTCATTGCGAGAAGATTATCTGCATTATTTATTAGAATTTAATCGTCTCACAATGTTGGAGGTTATAAACAATAATATTCTTGACAAATTGGTTCTCTACTATTTAGGAAACTTTTCTCCAGAAGATACTAAATCAGTGATTCAAAGTTTAACTGCAACAACTCAGTTATTACTAGAACCATTATTGATTGATGAACTAGTGACAGATTTAGCTGGAGAGATTGGAGAAGTTCGCCCAATTGAATTGCAAGTAGTGGGAGCGCAACTGCAAACCGATAAAATTACAACCCTGGAACAGTATCGAGAACAGGGACCGAAAGAAAGACTAGTTGGGCGATTTTTAGAAGAAGTTGTTCAAGACTGCGGTGCGGAAAATGAGCAAATTGCCAAATTGATTTTATATTTACTCACAGATGAAAACAATACTCGCCCTCTGAAAACTCGTGCTGATTTAGAACTAGAATTAGACGTAAAAGCCGAAAAACTCGATTTAGTATTAGAAATTTTGGTGCAATCAGGAATAGTTCTAAGAGTACCAGCATCTCCAAAAGACCGCTATCAATTAGTTCATGATTATTTAGTACCTTTTGTTCGTCAACAACAATCAGCCCGATTAATTGCAGAATTAGAAAAAGAAAGAGAACAGCGCAAGCTGACAGAAGCCAAGCTAAATCAAGCACTAAAACAGCAATTAAAAAGTGCGCGACGAGCAACATTTACCTTAGCAGGATTACTAGCCGCAATTGGCGGATTTGCGGTATTAGCAACAGTAGTAGGAATAAATTTGTACCTCACTAATTTGAGTGATGCTCCTAAAGATAAAAGCGAACTTGAGCAGTTAGCATCAGCTATTAAAGCAGGAAAACGATTGAAACAGTTATCAATTGCAGCTATCCCTGAAACTAAATACAGGGTGGTTACGGCTTTAAATCAAGCAGTTTATGGAGTGAAAGAACTTCACCGCTTAGAAGGACACCAAGGTACTGTGACAAGTCTCAGTTATAGTCCAGATGGTAAAAAGTTAGCCTCAGCGAGTGAAGATAAAACTGTAAAAGTCTGGAGTTTTGATGGAAAGAAACCTGAAGATTTGCTAGGACATACTGATATTGTCAATAGTGTTGCTTTTAGCTTTGATGGTAAGCTCTTAGCTTCTGGGAGTGAAGACAAAACTGTCAAAATATGGAGATTTGATGGTACTCCACCTCTAACTTTGAAAGGACATAAACGGGGAGTGACAAGTGTTAGTTTCAGTCCCAATCACAAGTTATTAGTTTCTGGAAGTAAAGATAATACAGTTAAGATTTGGAGCATTGATGGTAAGGAAATTAAAATTTTGCCAGAACATAGTGATAGTATTATTGCTGTTAATTTTAGTTCTGATGGTAAATTTATCGCATCTGCAAGTAAGGACGACACTATCAGAATTTGGAAGCTGGATGGCAAAGAAATTAAAGCTTTTGGTAAGCCTATTGATAACGATGGTGCTATTAATTTCAGGTTTAGCGAGGATAGTAAAAATATTATTGCGCTTAATCAAAATGGCATAAAGTATTATGCCCTTGATGGCACTGATACTATCATAAAAAGTATTGATTTTACTAATACTGTTGGTATTGCAGCTAACACTAATATCAGTCCTAATGGAAAGGCTGTTGCGTTTGTCAGAAGAGACTCTGAAGGCAACAGAGTATATATAAACAATTCTAACGAAATTGGTTATAGAGATAACTCTGTAGAACACAGCGAGAGCGTCACCTACACCAGTTTTAGCCCTGATAACAAATTTTTAGCTACAGCCAGTAATGACAAAGCTATAAGAATCTGGAAGTTGAAGTTGGATAGAATTTTGTCTAACTCCAATGAAGAGGATAAAAACTCTGTTAATGGAATACATTTTAGTAGCAATGGCAAAACAATTGTCACTACAAGTGAAGATAATACTGTCAAGCTCTGGAATAGCAACGGTAATTTTCTCAAAACTCTTAAAAAATATGATTCACAACCTCGCTTCAGCCTTGATAGCAAAACTATTGAGACATATAGTACTGACAGTGTAGTGAATTTGTGGAGTTTTGATCATCAAAAACCTACACGCTTACAAGGATATATTCGTAATCTTTGGGGAAGAAGTTTCAGCCCTGATGAAAAAATAATTGCGGCTATTAGTGAGGAGAACAAATTAAATCTGTGGCGTCAAGATGGCAATTTAATCAAATCTTTGAAAGGTCATACTGGCAAAATTACCACATTTGAGTTCAGTCCAGATAGTAAGATTATTGCTTCTATTGGTGATGATAAAATTATCAACCTCTGGAGTACTGAAGATGGTAAACTGATCAAGGCTTTAAACACTCACAAAAATCAAATAACCCAAGTTTTCTTCAGTAATGATAGTAAAATAATCGCTTCTATTGATGCAAAAAATGTAGCAAAATTATGGCGTAGTGACGGTAGCTACATTACAACTTTATCAGGACATATTGATGGAATTAAGGAAGTTAGATTCAGTCCTGATAGTCAGATTATTGCCTCTAGGGGTGACGATAATTTGGTAAATCTTTGGAGGAGTGACGGTAGCTTTATTCAAACCTTAAAAGGGCATACCAATCAAGTCACCAAGGTTAGTTTTAGCCCTAATGCTAATATGATTGCCTCTTTTAGTGGAGCTTATTATGGTAATAGTAATAGTACAATCTATCTTTGGAAGCGTGATGGTCAGTTACTTAAATCTATTGATGACTATAGCATCCAAGACTTTGAGTTTAGTCCTGATAGCAGGATAATTGCTTCTATCAATTCTGGAAATGTAGTTAAACTCTGGAGTATGGATGATCAACAGGTTGTTACTCTAAAAGGTCACAATGATGAAATTAGGAGTGTCAATTTTAGCGATGATGGCAAGTTAATTGCTACTACTAGTCAAAATAATACTGTCAAACTTTGGAATAAAAAAGGTGAGGAACTCCAAACTTTTCGAGAGTATAGTGATGAACACTATGGACTTCTTCGCATAAGTGCTGATGGCAAGATGATCACTGCTTTAAGTCAAGATGGCGAAAAGAACACTATAAATATTTGGAATCGGAACGGTAAGAAACTACAAACAATTGAGGCAGATGAAGTCAATTTTAGCCCCAATAGTAAGTATATTACTTCTTTTAGCAAGGATAGCAGGTCTAACTACACAATAAAGTTCTGGAGTGAAGAGGGAAAGGAACTTAAAAGTTTTTCAATAAAAAGATTCACTGATTCAAGTTTTAGTTCTGATGGAAAAACAGTGGCTTTAGTGACTATTGAAAATTATTATTGGAAACGTTGGGATATTAATGGCCGTTTGCTCGGAGAAAGTAAGGTATCTGGTGAGTGGAGCAATGGCGGGGTTCTTAGTCCTGATGGTAAAATCATTGCCTCTATCAGTGATGAAGATAAGACTGTCAAACTTTGGAGTAGTGACGGCGCTTTGATCAAAGCCTTAACAGGACACACTGATAAAGTTAGTAGTGTGATTTTTAGTCCTGATGTCACAATGATTGCTTCTGCTAGCGATGATAGAACTGTTAAGCTGTGGAAGAGCGACGGTACATTAATCAAAACTTTAGAAGGACACACTGATAAAGTTAGTAATGTGATTTTTAGTCCTGATGGCACAATGATTGCTTCTGCTAGTGATGACAAAACTGTTAAGCTATGGAAGAGTGACGGTACACCAATCAAAACTTTAGAAGGACACACTGATAAGGTTAAAAGCGTTAAGTTCAGCCCTGATAGCAAGATGATTGTCTCTATTAGTGGTGATAATAGAATCAAAATTTGGCGTCGGGACGGTACTTTGGTGAAAACTAGCAAGCAATCTGCTTATCTTGATGCAGATAGCTTGAGTTTCAGCCCTGATGGAAATCTACTAGGAATGATTGGAGGTTCACAGACAGGCGCTTTAAATCTTGATATTGTCAATGGGTATTGGTTCAAAGATACAAATCTGCACAATATTAATTCATCGGTAAACAGCTTAAGTTTCAGCCCTGACAACAAAACGATCGCTCTCGCGACTGATAATGGAGTTGTTGTTTCTAGTTTGGATCTTGATTATCTACTTTCCCGTGCTTGCAATTGGGCGCGTGGTTATCTCAAGAATAACCCCAACGTTGAAGATGGCGATCGCAATCTTTGTGATGATGTCAAATAAAAGGGAATAGAGAACAGGGAATAGGGAACAGATAAAGGAGAGCGATTTTTTTCGGGGGAGATGGGACTGGCAATGCGGTAAGATGACGCAACGCCCTCAAGCATTTCAAACGCCCGATTGTGGACGCGGCTTCACTACCTTTAACTTTTGGCTGCTTCACATAGGGGATATCGAAAAATGTTTGCCGACCAATGGTCGGCAAATTGCAACGATGGGTAACTGTAGTCGGCTGCGCTTTGCTATATGGGTGCTTGTGTTTTGTATGAACGTTTGGCATAGGCGTTGTCAGTAGAGATAGCAACTCACAATGGTTCAAACTCTCTACTTCAGAGAACTTGCAATGCACTCAAAGGGAGCTCACAATCAATGTGATCGCCCAATTTACTCGGAGCATCGGAAACTGTCGCATCATCTCCCCAAGTTCCACAGCCTCTGGTGAAGGTGTATAAACTACCCCGCCTTACATAGACTGATATGAAACTAAAATTCATTTGCCTTTGAGATGAAAATAGTAGACAAATTGTTGTTGTGGATGAGTCAGAATTTGCTTTACCGTTCGTTCGACATCAGCTTGGGTTTTACCGCTAGCAATTGGCGTGGCTTCAAAGAAAGCAAACCAGACATTATTTAAACCTATTTCTCGCCATTGTTTGCTATATTTTTTTGCATAAATCTTACCTATTTCTTGGTAGTAAAGCTGCTTTAGTTCGGAGCTTTTGTTCTTGAGAATCAGAATTTCATCCCAATGTTGTTCTAGATTTTTTTGACTTTTTAAATAAGTCTTTAACTGAGCAACATCAGTTGTTTCAATTTCTGATACAGATGTTGTGAGGGAAGTGATGATACCAAATTTTGTCTTGGCTAACTCATAACTATCTTTAAGTGTATTCCGTATACCACTGCCAAAAAAGATGCTAGAAGACTTAAATATTCCATCAGAGACAATTTTATTTTTGAAAGGTAGCAACACTGTCTCAACTAATCTAGGCAGGGTAGAACCAACTATTTCCTCAAATGAACTATACAACGACAGAACTCCATAAGCTTTAGGAGGCTGCTCACTAGTCAAAAAAATTGTATAGTTCTTCAAGTAACGAAAAACAAAAAATTTACCTTGAACAAAGCCTTTCCAACTTTGGATAATAGAAATATCTGAGTTTGATAAATTATGTGTATTTTCTTGAATAAAGTAATCGAAAAGCTGGGGATTTTGGTAAAGCGTATCTCGAATTTTGGCTATCTCTTCCAAAGGATAGCCTTCTATATCCTCCGGTTTTTTGATAGCAGGAATGATCTGGAATTTTTGATTTGTGTAAACTAATAGGGGTTTAAACAGGCTAAAGAAATAGTCAGCTTCTTGTGAGGGTAACTGCATCTATGAAATCGAGTCAGAATCATCCAATCAATTGTGTTTACCAAAAATCATCTTCAATCGGTGGTGAACCAATCATAAAATCAAAATTACCTTCACCCTTGCTTTTGTTCAATGTTTCCATGATTTTTTGGGGGTTGTCGTGGGGCCCATTGACATAGAATGGTTTCCCATTACGACCACATTCAATACGAATTTTGCCATCCCATTCTCCGATGTGGGAGCGCGATTTAGAAAAGTCTTTGTGTGGTTGAAATCCTAAGCTTTGTGCGTATTCGCAAGCACTAAATATCATTCCTTGGGCAACTTCAAGGGGAACTTCTTGCGGTGTTCCGGGAAATGGATTGAATAGTGCTTCTACAAATTCTTTAAACTTTATCTTGTCAAGTGTACGTGGTGGTATGGTATCTTTAACACCTAAGCACCATATATCTAAAAGATAACTACAAACCGCAATTTGATTGTACCGAGAAACTCTTGCAATCACGACTAATCCTAAACCGCGAGCGATATCGTCATTATTTTTTACAGGTATAATTTTTGCCAGCAGATTTTGGATGCTATTTTCTGGTGAGTTTTTCGGTAACAATTGAATGAGACTCTCGCTAGCTAAACACTGATATACGGGATCTAATTCTCCTGTTGCTAATCTATCTAATGTGATTTGCTGTGCTTGATTTTGTATTGCTGCATTAACTTCTGAGACTTTAATACCAAGTTTTCGAGCTATTTGTTTGGGTGTTAAATTCAATGCCCGTAAATCCCTGATTTGTTGTTGTCTTGCTGTCATAAATTACTAGTTTATACAAACAATGTATGCAGAAATCTTAAACCGAATCTGACTTTTATAGTCTGTTAAACTAAGGAATCTCCTCTCCAGAGGTGAAGTTTGCACTCTTGTGGGGAGCGATCGCCCTTCTTACTCCCTCATCGGAAACCTTCGCATCATCTCTTGCAATTCCACTGCCTCACCATCAGCCGTATAAACGACCCCACCCGACATCGCTAGCACAATCCTCTGCTTTCTTGCCCACTCGAACCAAGCACTCACATCCTCAGTCACCACATTTTTGCCCTTAGCCCCAAAGAATGCAACTGTTGATGAACAATCCCGTCGGATTCTCACACCAGCCTTCTTGGACTGCTTCTTTCATCCGTGCTAGAGCAAAGAGCATATTAGCCCAATACTTCT
>NZ_AJLJ01000482.1 GCF_000317245.1 Fischerella muscicola SAG 1427-1 = PCC 73103 | reverse complement strand
TATAAAGTCTAGTACTCAACCACATAAGTTTTGACAGGTTGCGAGGGGTTAGATCCCCGACTTTTTAAAAAAGTCGGGGATCTGGCCAGCCTATCAAAATCAATGTGGTGGACTACTAGACACACTCAAGCAACTTTTTAGAATGAAATAGCCCTGTTATAATACTATACTTACACTCGAATTCCCTCGATCGCACTTACATTTGACTCTGTAGTGATCACTTTGGTCAGCTTGAAACCAGCAGCCTCAAACAAAGTTTGATATTCCATTTTTGTACGTTCACGACCTCCTGAAATGGCTATTAGCATATGGATATCCAGAAACTTACCCCAGGAAGGTTCATTACCAGGTGGAAGGATCTGCTCGATCAATACAATTTTGCCATTTTCCACCATAGCGCTGTGACAGTTTTTAAGAAGAGCGATCGCACGTTCATCATCTAACAGATGGATGACGTATTTGAGAACGTAAGCATCACCACCACTTGGTAAAGTCTCTAAGAAGTTCCCAGCAATAATTTGACAGCGTTTTGAGACTCCCTCTGCTTCGAGAACACTCTTTGCTCCTGCAATTACCGATGGTCTCTCAAAGAGAACACCTTCCATTGTGGGATTAACTTTTAAAATGGAGGCTATAAAACTTCCGTATCCACCACCAACATCAACTAATTTGCGGATAGATGAAAAGTCATATGCTGCGATGACCTCTACTTTATCTTTTGCTGAAACATTTGTCATCGCCTCATCAAAAATCTTTCCTGCCTCTGAATTTTGTGCATAATACTGGAAAACTGGTATTCCGTACAAATTCTGGAAAGCGTTATTACCAGTTTGTATGCTGTGGATAATATCTCCCCAGGCATGGTAATGTTCTTCACCAAAACTAATCGCAAAGGCACGTATTGAGTTAGGAACATCACTTTGGAGATAAGTAGCTAGTGGTGTCAAGCTGAAGCATCCCTGTTCATTTTCAGCAAAGATCCCCACACTAGCAAGCGCACGCATGAGTCGATAAAGAGCTTGTGCATTTGTTCCAGTTGAATTTGCCAGAAAGTCGCAATTGTGTGGGCCATCTTTTAATATGTCAGCTATACCAAGCTTTGCAGCAGCGTATACTGCTCGTGAAACCCAGTAGCTAGTTGCTAATTGAATCATTACCAGTTGTGATGGCATCTGTTGTGAGATTTGAGTATTTTCTTGCAGAAACATGATTTTTACTTCTCCTTCAAACAATCAATTAAGTTAATTCCTTTGAATAAAGACATTTAAACCTCCACAAAAATGAGTCTAAACTCTGCTTTGTGATTTGTTCTGCAATTTAATTTTTGGGAGTTGTGTAATTGCGGGATAATTTTGAAATTTGCATCAATCATCATCGTGTCTACGCATCCTCGCGTTCCCACATCAGCTTCCCATTATTCATTTAACAATGCCAATTTCTGGAGGTGTCTTTATAGTCTTGAATCCAGTTAAGTCAGTAATAAATTTATAGAAACACTGACTAGCACTAATGAGCGCCATCAATACTAAAACAGCAACTTTTTTTTCAGTTATCTATTGACCTGTCAATATCCGAAATTATGACATCGCGAGGAAAAGGTATAGGTTCAGGATCTATTAGGAAAGTAGTTTGTGAATACCACTGTCCGTTAACCTCAAACCTTTCAAATTCGCTTTCTAAAATGGCCCAAATCTGCGGATTAAGTGCAGCATTATATTGCCACTTGAAACGGTTTGACATCGTAAATTCACGTTCTAGTGTTTCTAAATCATTCAGACGCCAAAAACGAGTCATTATGCGTTGAGTTAATTCAATTGCAGGAGTTTGTAATGCTATCTCCATTGGTTTGTTAATGATGATTTGTTTGCGATCAAAACATCTAACAATGGAAACGGGTCTTTCTCTTTCTCCTGCCTGTACTATCTGCTTTAATAATGGCACGGGCAGATGTAGTAAAGAACATAATACTTCGCCATCTGTGTATAAAATCGCTTCTGCTGTTTCATATGCTGTTGGTGGTTGTTCTAACGCCATCCAACCAAAGATTTGGATAGGAGACTTGCAGCATCGCCAAGTGATTTTTACCTTACCTTTGATATTGTAGGCTGTCTCAGTCAGACATTCCCGATACATTAAAGCTAACTGGGTTGCAGCTTGTTTACTAGGAGCTTTGATTGTTATCCCTTCATGGGTAAAAAAATAGTTCCAGTGAGGCTGATTGAGAACTTTAAATAGTTCCATTTTCAACACCTTTCTGATAGTTGCTGTTATTGCCGTAGGTTGCAAACCAAAGCTTTTGTTGTAATTTCTCAGGTACAGCTAAAGCCTGCATGATCAAAAGGAAATCATCTTTTGTTGGTAAAACCTCAGCGCTAGCAATTAATTTGAGGTTTCTAACTCCTGTACGCCGTCGAAGCTTGTTAATATTGCGTTGAACTAACTCATGAATAGTTGTCGGTTCTGGTTCCTCTTCTTTTTTGAGAGTTTTTTTGCCTTGTCTTGCGCTGAGAGCTTCAGCAACAATTGAGCCGACAAGGCTACTAATAGTTTGTCCTTCTTGTTTTGCCCAATGCTCCAGTTCGGTTTTTGTGTCTAAATCACAGATAAAAGTAACTTTTTCTTTTTTCGTTGGCATTTTGAGTAAATCCACAATTCTGAATTCTTCTTTATCATGGCCTATGTTCCTTGAGGATCTTGTGAGAATATAGTTTTTAGTTCTAACCCTATTGACAGGTTCGGAACCAAAATTTAATATATCATCAGTGACAAAAAAATGTCCATAACAAACACACTCAATTTTTATTTAAAAAAAGAAAAGTACTTGGGCAATTACTATTGTGGACTAAATAAAGATTCAAAGCCTTGTTCAGCTCGGCTTGGATTTGCTCAATTGCTTGAAGAAGATGGAAATATATCGACTTGCCTGCATTGAAACTAACCACTTCCACAGCAATAAAGCAATTTCAATTGAAAGTGGAATTAAACACACTGGAGCATACAATGTCTAATCCTGCGATCGCAGTTATTGGAATGGGTTGTTGGTATCCTGGCGCCCATAATTTACCGCAGCTTTGGGAAAACATACTTGCCAGACGGATTCAATTTCGCAAGATACCCCAGCAGCGCCTACCACTTTCTGAGTACTACAATCCTGACCCAAATGCAGCCGAAAAGACCTATGCAAATCGTGCTGCTGTCATTGATGGTTTTGAGTTCGATTGGATTGGTAAACATATTCCCAAAGGAACCGTTGAATCGGCAGACATTGTTCATTGGCTAGCACTTGAAGTCGCACTCTCTGCTTTAGAAGATGCCGGGTATACACGTAAAAATGTTGTCACTAAACGTTCAGGTGTAGTACTTGGTAACACACTGACTGGGGAGCAAATGCGGTCTAACTCGATGCGCTTGCGCTGGCCCTACGTTCAAAAAGCAATGCGCGCAGCCGCCGAAGCCAGAGGATTGCCATCACAATTAGTAAATGAACTCATAGAGACTACAGAAGAATACTACAAGTCGGCATTTCCAGCAATTACAGAAGATTCTCTGGCTGGATGCCTCTCCAATACTATAGCTGGCAGAATCTGCAACTTTCTTAACTTTAATGGTGGTGGATATGTAGTAGACGGTGCTTGCTCTGCTTCGCTAATCGCAATTGCCACTGCCGCTACAGCCTTAGTTAATCATGATTTGGATTTGGCACTTGCTGGAGGTGTTGATGTTAGTCTAGATCCTTTTGAAATCGTTGGATTTGCCAAGATGGGTGCAATTACCGCTCGGCACATGACAGTTTACGACAAAAAAGCTAGCGGTTTTATTCCAGGTGAAGGTTGTGGTTTTGTTGTCCTCAAACGCCTAGAAGATGCTCGTCGAGATGGCAACTATGTGTATGCAGTCTTGCGTGGCTGGGGTATTTCTTCTGACGGCAGGGGCGGCGTTACTGCACCCAAAGCGGAGGGTCAAGCGATCGCACTTTTGCAGGCCTATGATCGAGCAGGTTACAAAATTCGCGACCTTGATTTGATTGAGGGACATGGTACAGGTACTCCTGTAGGCGATCGGGCAGAACTGGAAGCCATTGGACTAGCTATGGCTGCTGATGGGGAGATAACTAAGCGCAGTTGTGGTATCACTTCCTTTAAATCAATAGTTGGTCATACGAAAGCAGCAGCAGGTATAGGAGGATTTATCAAAGCTGTAATGGCCGTTAATTCTCGCATTCTACCAGCAACTGCTAACTGCAAAGAACCCAATCAAGTATTTGAAACATCTGCTAGCTGTGTCTACCCAATCCTGCAAGGAGAAATTCGCGATCAAACCGAAACTCTGCGAGCAGGTGTTTCGGCAATGGGATTTGGCGGTATTAACTGCCATGTGACTCTTGAGTCTGGTGATCATCCCTCTGTTCGTTTGGCAACATCTATTGAAGAGCGTGCTTTACTCGTTTCTAAGCAAGATACAGAACTGTTTGTGCTTGGTGCGGAGTCAATTTTAGGTTTGCTGCAACGCACACAGGCTATAATCCGCCTTGCAGAAGGAATTAGTGTTGCCGAACTTACGGATTTGGCAGCACACCTGACTCAGGAACTAGCTTTAAAATCGCCAGTTCGGGCAGCTGTCATTGCTGATACACCCGAAGAATTGATTGACAGTCTCAAGCAACTTGAGAAAATGTTGAGCGACAAACCTCCTGCTAAAGGAGAGATCACAATTAGCCAACAAAAAAATATCTGGCTTGGTAACACAGTTTCTCGCCGCAGAATTGGTTTTCTGTTTCCTGGTCAAGGTTCTGGACAATTGAATATGGGGCGCACCCTTGTTGAACGCTATAGCTGTGCTAGCGAACTTGTAAAGCAAGCAGATAGCTGGTTACAAGAAATGGGAGCGCCAGCAATTAGTCAACTCATATTCCGTCCTTTAGATCGAGCTATTAATACAGAGCAGATTCGAGAGTGGTCAACAGCACTGACACAAACACAAGTTGCCCAACCTGCTATTTGCCTAACCTCTTTGCTTTGGACTCGTAGACTTGCTAACCTTGGCATCAAGCCTGTAGCAGTGGCGGGACACAGTCTTGGTGAACTTACTGCTTTTCGGGTTGCAGGTGCTTTTGATGACAAAACTTTGCTGAACTTAGCTACAGTTCGAGGGCAAGCTATGTCTGCATCAACAAACGATGCCGGAACTATGGTTAGTTTGGCTTGCTCACAGCAAACAGCTGTGAAACTCTTGCAACAAGTTAGTGGTTATGCTGTTGTAGCCAATATCAACAGTCCCAAGCAGGTTGTTATATCTGGCGATCGCCTAAGCATTCAGCAAGTTATTGAACTTGCCGCAGATCATGGCATTCAAACATATCAACTTCCTGTTTCTAATGCATTTCATTCTCAATTGGTTTCAGGAACAGCCGAACATTTAAAGAATCATGCATCAGTTCCGGAGAAGCTTGGAGAAATCACTACCCAGTTATTTTCAAGTGTAGACGGACAACAAGTACAACCAGGACTCAAACTACGTGAGCATTTTGCACACCAAGTTACAGCCCAAGTTAACTTTGTTGCTTTGGTGCAAAAACTAGCCCAGTCATGCGATTTGATTATAGAGGTAGGCCCTGGAAAAGTTCTCTCAGGTTTAGTCAAAGATATTCTGGAACCGAGTAGTTTTCTCTGTCTACCTGTTGAATCAAAACCTGGAATGGACAGGGATCTCAACACCGTGTTAGCGAGTCTTTTCGTTCACGGTAGCGAAATCAACTGGGAAGCGCTTTACGAAAAGCGTCTTGTCCGACCTTTTATTTCAGCATCAAATCGTGTTTTCATTGAGAATCCTTGCGAACATCCATTTCAAGTCTCTGCTGTCACTCCATCCCGAACCATATTACCCTCTCAAGATCGGAGTGAGTCAATGGTTGCTGATGGCAGCAATGTTTCCCCACAGGTTGTATCTCAAGTACTTTTCAATTACCTCTCTCAAAGAGGTAAGTTTCTAGCTGAGGTGGTTCGAGCAGACATGCAAAACCTGCCATCACTTAACAATGGCTCCGTCAAGGATTACCACCAAGCACAAATTTCTCCCATTTCTGTGGAACCAAAGCCAAAAACAAAGGTAGCAACCTCTAATGGCCATAGCAAAATAGAAGCTATTGAGGAACTTCTGTTAAATCAGGTTGCTCAACGCACAGGATATCCCAGAGAAAACATTGTATTGCAAGCAAGACTGCTTGACGATTTAAACTTAGACTCGATTAAAGCTGGTGATCTAATTGCAACTTTGGCTAAGGAATGTAATGTGGCGGGTAAGATTGATCCAGCAACTCTTGCCAATGCCACACTCCAAGAAATAGCTGTTGTCATTCGTGCGGCTATCGCCCCAGAGTTAACAGGCTCTACTCAAGCTCTAAACTTGCCAGCATCAATACCTAATCTTCTGTTGGAACTGGTAGAACAACGTACAGGTTTTCCCCGACAAACCCTGTCAATGAACCTGCGTCTACTCAATGATTTAAATCTTGACTCAATCAAAGCCGGGGAGTTAATTGCAGAAGCAGCCAAGCGCGCCCAAGTACCAGGACGTCTTGACCCTTCACAATTTGCTAATGCCACTTTGACGGAAATTGCAAATGCTCTACAAAAGCTTTATTCCGAAGCAAGTACCTTGGAGCATTCACAGCCGAGTGTACCTCAAGCCCCTAAGAGTGCGACTAAACCGTCAACCTTGGCAAGCTTCGGGCAGAAGTCTTGGGCACGTAACTTTAGTATTGAATATGCCATTGAGGAAGCTCAAGCAAGCCTCAGCGACAGCCAACAAAACCATTGGAAAACTGCAAATGTGCTGATTCTCTGTACTCCGGAGCAGGGAACTGTAGCAGAAGCGCTGCAAAAAGAACTGCAAAGCCGAGGCGCACAGGTTCATGTAAAAGCCTTTGCGGAAGCAAATGAGGCGTTAACGAACAGCATTGATTGTTCTCACTTGATTGCTTTTCTTCCCCAAGTGACGACTAACCGCTTGTCAGCAGACGTTAATTTACAAGCAATAATTAGACGGCTACACACCGTAGCAACACTCACACCTGTTGTCAGCAAACCAGATAAGCCCACGACCTTGGCTTTTATTCAGTTTGGCGGAGGATATTTCGGTAAGCAACCACAGGTTGCCAATATTGAACAGTGCTGTACAACAGCCTTTGCAGCCAGTATCCATGTCGAGCGACCCAACTTGCAAGTCCGAGCGATCGATTTTTCTACAGATGTTAATCCGGTTTTGCTGGCAGAACGTGTAATCTATGAACTCTCCACACCTGAGATTTATACGGCAGTTGGCTATGATTGCGAACTGACTCGACGTGTTCCCCGACCAGTTTTACAGCATCCAGCAAGTTATGCAACCAGAACAATTTCCTGGTCAGCAGGCGATGTTATTTTAGTTACAGGTGGTGCTAAAGGCATCACTGCCACCTGCGCTCTTGCCTTTGCCCAAGAAACAGGCGTACGTATGGCGCTAGTTGGCACTTCACCCCACCCACAAGGTGAGGACAATGAGGTTGCTAGCACACTGGAAAGCTTTAAAAATGCAGGATTAACTTGTCAATACTATCAGTGTGATATTACCGACGCAGAAGCAGCGATCGCTCTCATTCACCAAATCCGCCAAGAAATGGGCAACATTACAGGCGTGATCCACGGTGCTGGACTCAATAAAGCTAGAAGAGTAGAGCAGGTTTCTGTACAAGCAGCATGTGCAGAAGTTGCGCCTAAAGTCCTCGGCGCTCTCAATCTCTGCAATGCTTTGCAAGACAATCCACCAAAACTTTTTGTCGGCTTTGGATCGATAATTGGTATCATAGGTGTGCCGGGCAATGCTTGGTATGCTTTTTCAAATGAAGCACTTGATCTGATTTTGCGCCGCTTTGAGGCGGAACATCCAGAAACATCTGTTCTTACCATTGCCTTCACTGGCTGGGAAGAGGTTGGCATGGCGGAACGTATGGGTAGTATTCCAGCTTTAGTTAAGCTTGGATTATATCCCATCTCCAAAGAAGAAGGAGTGCGTCGATTTCTGAAGTTGATGCTGAATTATCCTGGCGATCGCCAAGTTGCAGTTGCAGGTAGAATAAAATATGATACATGGCTACCAAAGCTTCCTCCATTATTACCTGAATCAAGATTTTTAGAGCAGATCATTCATATCGAACCCGGTGTGGAAGTGATCTCGCGAGTTCGCCTGTGTATAGAAAAAGATCTTTACATCCAGGATCACATTTACAAAGGATCATATCTGTTTCCCACTGTATTTGGTCTGGAGGCTATGGCTCAGGTGATTGCCTATGCTACAGGTCAGTCTCACTTCTCAGCACTGCGTATTGAAGATATCCGCCTTGAGCGACCCATTGTAGTAGACCCTGGAGAAGGTGTGGATATTGAAATTAATGCAGAGGTGATTGAAAACTGGTCTGCTGGTGCTAAACAGAAGGTACGTGCAGGTATCAGAACAGAACAGACAGGCTTTACTATAGACCATTTTTCGGCAACCTTTGTCCTAAATACCGATAGCAATGTACCCAAAGTAACTGTCGAACTCCCAGAAACTCCTTTAGATATTCAGCCACAGCAGGATCTCTACAGTTGGTTGTTATTCCAGGGTTCACGTTTTCAACGCCTCCAGGAGATTTATACTCTTAACGCTAAGGAGTGTGTCTTCAGTACAGAGATACGTGCATCTTCGTTAACGGGTAAGGATAGCTTTGCTGGCAAAATATCATCTCCTTTACTACTTGGAGACGCGTTTTTTCGAGACTCACTACTGCAAGTTGTGCAGCTGATCATTCCACAAGATATAAGTCTTCCCATCGGTATTGATAGCATTGAACTCTATCAACTAAATAAAAATGTCTCACACAAGGCAATTGCAATTGCCACCCTTGAAGGTCGAGATGGGCAACACTATAGCAGTACCGTCTTTGCCTTTGACAAAAATGGGCAGATGATCGAAAAGCTAGAAGGCTATCAGTTAAGAATTCTAGAGCATCGAGAAGAGCATCCCACAGCCCAAGAACTAGCACAGCCAAGCCAACGAGATGAACAAATTTTGTGTACGCAATTGGCTCATTGGGCTGAACAATTTCAGGTAGCTGTACCAGAAGTATCTCTGGTTTATCTCCCAGGTTTACATGAGCTATCTAGAGCGGAACGTCATCAGCGAGAACTCCCTGTGTTCTCAAGAGCGATCGCAAAGTTGCTGAATACCAATCAATAATGGCGTCACCTCAATTAGGAGTATTAAATGGTGAACACATCGCTATCAACTTCTACTGAAGTTGAGGATAACAATATTGACCATACACCAATGTCCCTGCAAGAAACAGGTCTGCAACAGATTCAGATCAGATGGCTTGATTCAGGTAAACCTGTACTTGAAGGGCTAGAAGGAAAAGCGATAAATGTGTCTCTCTCTCATGATGACTCTGTTTGCATATGTGTAGCTGGTTATAGACCTCAAGGTTGCGATATTGTTCCTATCACACGTAGAACACAACAAGAATGGATTGCTTTGTTGAGCTATGAGCGGGAACCATTGATGCAACAGTTGCTACGTATTAATGACTCGCTAGACCAGGCTGGCATTCGTATTTGGGCAGCAGTAGAGGCTTTGCGTAAAGCAAGCAACGCTTTAGATATCAACTTGGCTATTACTCAAACCAAGGAAGATTGTGTTTTGTTTCAGGATGTATTTTCTGGAGATAAACTTCAAGTCCTCACCTTTCCAATTCGGCTGACTCGCGGGGCTGAAAGAATGGTGGCGCTAGTTGTACAAAATACTTAGCTTATACGTTCCAACTACAAAGTTACGGTCAAAGGCAAAAATCAACACGGAGACAGTTGTGAATGCACAGCACTCAATTACCAGAATATGATGTTATAGTACTAGGTACAGGATTTGCTGGTAACTGCCAAGTCCGACATCTATTGCTCAAGATTCCAAATATTCGAGTAGCCCTCATTGATCCTCGTCTAGAAGAAGATTTAGAAACAGACTTCAAACCTGGCGAGTCAATGATTGAAATTGGCACCCTCTTTGTCTGTAAAGAGCTTGGTCTTTATGACTATGTGGTTGAAAATCATCTGCCCAGAGTCGGCTCAAACTTCCATTGGCCGAAAGACCCAAGTCAAACGGAAATTGCAGATGATTACCATCACATTTGGTGTAATCGGCAACCTGAACTTGATTCTACTCAAATAAACAGCGCTAGATTTGAGCAAGACTTGCTACACATGAATAAAGAGATGGGCGCTGACTTCTTTAAAGGTCGTGTTGTTGATGTAGATCTGACCCCAAGTGATGCCTTAAAAACAGTTAAGGTGCAGTTGGGCAACGAAAACATCCAACTAAAAGCCAAACATATCATTGATAGTGCAGACCGGAAATTTATTGTCGGACATAAAACAGACAATCTCCTGTTTGAACCAGAAAATCTGGATGGAGTCAACGTTGGCTCTGCATGGATCAATATCAAACATGTAAATCGTGATATTTTCCACAATGGTTATGATCCACACGGTGCAACTTGTAGCCATTACTATGCCACCAATCATTGGTTTGGTTATGGTCACTGGGTATGGATGATTCCTACAGATAAGTACACTCAAGAAATCTCGATTGGTGTGATTCACCACCGTGAGGTGATTTCTACTTCTGATATCAATACTCAGGAAAAATTTTATGCTTTTCTTGAGGCAAATCACACCAATTTGTACAAGCTACTCAGCAGTGGTGACAGTGACAATGTTGATTTTCACTATTTGCCAAGCATTACTCACACTAGTAAGGTGATGTTCTCACCAGATAACTGGTACGTGCTTGGTGATGCAGCCTGCTGTTTTGATATCTTCTATTCTTCAGCAACAACAATGATTTCATTCAGCATCGAAAGCATCACAGAAATCATCCGTGCTAAACTCGCTGGCGAACCTGATGCTGAAGAGAAGCGCTCTGCTTACAATGATTTCTGTATTGCTTACGCACGCCAAGTCAACCATCAGATGAAACATCGTGTTCAGCAACTTGGACACGCCAGTGTTATGAGTTGGCGCATTTATTTGGAGTATATGTGGCTTTTTGGCTTAACTTTGCCAATGTATGTAGGCAAATGGTTTTTAGACCCGAACTACATTCGTGCGTATCTGAAGAAAAATCCTGGTTTACAGAGAGTGATTTCTGAAGTATACGGGGAGTTTAACAAGTTAGT
Source organism: Fischerella muscicola SAG 1427-1 = PCC 73103 (assembly GCF_000317245.1). GTDB lineage: Bacteria > Cyanobacteriota > Cyanobacteriia > Cyanobacteriales > Nostocaceae > Pelatocladus > Pelatocladus muscicola_A. Next base: position 5,339 of record NZ_AJLJ01000482.1, on the reverse strand, counting down.
AGAGCGAGATGCCAATATCGGATTGATGGATATCTACCGAGCCGATCAATTGTTTGGAGATTACACACCAATTAAGCCTCTAGACGACTACTTGGAGAACGCAAAATTTGAACCCAAGCATTGCAACATCTTTGCTAGCTTAAAAAAGACTTACTTTTACACTGCTATGTGGTACATCCTTCTCCAGTGGAAAGGGTTTGGTCTTTCAGGTGTGCTAGCTCTACGTCATCTCTACAACTTCTTTAGTTTGTTGAAGGGAGCATTAGACAGTGCTCTGAGGGAGAAAGCTTACTTGCAACAGACCAAACATATGCCTACTAACACTGAAGTGGCTAAGATGCGACAGGAGTTTAAAAACTACCGATATCAACCACAATTCCAGCCCAGGTCTAAGATTGTATGACGACTGGAAAACTCAAAAATTTTAGCGTTTCATCTTGACTTGATTTGCAAATTGATTTTTAACAAATTACAAAGTGGAGTTTTCAATGCATACTATTCAACAGCAAGAATACGATGTCGTCATTATGGGTGCAGGTTTTGTAGGAGTATGTCAAGCTCGACATCTCTTGCTGAAAATCCCAAGTATCCGAATTGCTCTGGTTGACCCCCGTCCCGAGGAGCGAACAGACAAAGACCTCAAACTGGGTGAATCAATGGTCGAAATCGCTACCCTGTTTGTGTCTAAGGAATTAGGTCTTCATGAGTATTTAATTGAAAATCATCCTCCCAAATCTGGGTTAAATTTTCACTGGGCTAAAGACCCAGCGAAAACAGAGACGACTGACGATCACTACCACGTTTGGTCTAATCGACGCTCACCCATTCAAACTTTTCAAATGAACCGCGCTAAATTTGAGCGGGACTTATTGAGAATGAACAAAGAAATGGGTGCTACATTCTACAATGGTCGTGTGGTTGATGTAGATTTGACTCCAGGGGATGCCCTCAAAACAGTCAAAGTCAAGCTGGGTAATGAAGACATCGAACTCAAGGCCAAACATGTCATTGATGGTTCGGGTCGCAAGTTTATTATTGGACATAAGACAGACAACCTCTTGTTCGGCCCAGAAAATCTTTTTGGAGTCAACAGTGGTTCAGCTTGGGTACGCGTCAAACATGTAGATCGGACTATCTTCCACGACGGTTATGATCCCTACGGTGCGACTTGCAGCCATTACTATGCCACTAATCACTGGTTTGGTCATGGTCATTGGCTATGGATGATTCCCACAGACAAGGATACTCAGGAAATATCAATTGGGGTTGTCCATCACCATGATGTGATTCCGGCTGCTGACATTAATACTCAGGAAAAGTTTTATGCTTTCCTCAAAGCAAATCACGCCAACTTGTATAACTTACTTACTAGTGGTGAGAATGTAGACTTTCACTACTTACCAAGACTTGCCCATAAGAGCAAGGTTATGTTTTCTCCAGATAACTGGTATGTACTTGGTGATGCGGCTTGTATTTTCGATGCTTTCTATTCTTTAGGAACAACGATGATTTCCTTTGAGATTGAAAGTGTGACAGAAATCATCCGCGCCAAACTCGCTGGTGAACCTGACGCAGAAGAAAAGCGTGCAATCTACAACAGCTTCAATGTTGCTTACACGGGTGCGGTTAACTACACCATGAAAAACCATTCTAAGCATCTTGGTCATGCAAGCATCATGAGCTGGCGCATTTATTTTGAGTATATGTGGTTCTTCGGGTTGATTTTACCTATGTACGTAAGTAAATGGTTTTTAGACCCGCAGTATATTCGTGCGTATTTGCAGGGTGCTGGTGCTGCCAAAAGAGTGATTTCTGACGTATACGAGCAGTTTAGCCAACTAGTAGATCGGGGTGCTAACATCGGGTTGATGGATACCTACCGAGCCGATCAATTACTTGGACACTACTCTACAATTCAGCACTTTGGCAATTATCTAGAGAACGCCAAGCTTGAACCGAAGCGCCATAACATTTTTGTCAGTGGGGTATATGCCTACTTTTACCTTGCTATTTGGTATATAATGTTTCAATGGAAAGGTTTTGGACTTAAGGGTCTATTGGCTCCGAAAAATCTCTACAATGTCTTCAGCTTATTGTCCTCATCAGTCAAATCTGGTTTTGCTGCACTGAATTACTGGCTCAAGAATAAAAATGTACCCACGAATAGCTTGGTAGCAAAAATGCGTCAAGAGTTTGAGAGCTATCAATATCGACCTGAACTCCAGCCTTGGACAAAAGATATAACTGCTCCCAGAGTCAAAATACAAGGCTCTGAGGAGCAACATTTAAACGATACAAATGTATCAAAAGTTCAAGAAGTTGCAGTGTCTGGTTAATTGACAGGATTATTTGTGGCGATCGCTTGAGCGATCGCCACAAGTCTAAACAAAAGTTTTTTCAAACAAGAGTTGCGATGTTTATTTTCTCAAAGTTGTATACTTCCAGAATTTCAGTTGGCTCACTATCCTGATGGAATTTCTTGGTAGAGCAACAATATGTCCAAATTCTCTCAAACTTTAGATTGCTACAAAATTCAAAAAGGAATCCATCTATTGGGATTGGATATTTCAGAGTCAGAACTGAAAGAACTACTGTCTGGAAATAGCATTTCACTCGAAAGTAGAGGTTTAAGTGAAATAGGCTTACTGTTTATTCTTGCAGAAGCACTTTCGGCATCGAATTCCTTTAATAATGTTACTTTTCGAGATTTATCAGAGGTGATCACAGAAGATTTATCTAGTCCTGGTATTCCAATTTTCTGTTGGAATTCAGAACTTGGTAGGTGTTGTCTTTACTTGGCTTTAGTTAACGGTCAACCCGCACTCAAAACTTGCTATCGACATTGCTAAAAAGATTTTTTTAAATTTTTTATAGTAAAAGGAAAAACAGAGTAAAGATGTTTTTTGTCTCTTCAACATATATGCGGCTGAAATCGCCTCTCTACATCCCACTGTTGATTTTCTATGTTTTGCGGGCTATGCTTCAAATTGAGCATACCTCTGGTAAGCTTAATACTCGGTATCGATGGGTGAATAGTGAATTTTGGACGCTCAGTGTCTGGCAAGATGAAGCATCGATGAAAGCCTATCGTAATCAAGGAGTACATCGTCGAGTCATGCCAAAACTGGTTCAATGGAGCAGTGAAGCAGGTCTTGTAAATTGGTATCAAGAAAGTACGCAACTTCCAGATTGGCAGATTGTAGAAAAACGGATGCAGGAAACAGGAAAGCGACAAAAATTTGGGGCGAGTCATTAAACGAATAATCCCTCGGTGTGTATTTCCGTGGGAAGTACCAATTTTACAAGACTCCACAGGAGATGCTAATGCTAACCACTTTTGGAAGAACCACGGACTTCATTGTACACCGGAAAGACCTGAGCCAATGTAAATTTGTATCCGCAGAAATTGAGACAGATTTGAAACCAGGTCAAGTACTCTTAAAAGTCGATAAGTTTGCATTGACTGCAAACAACATCTCTTACGCTTTGATAGGAGAGGCTTTAGGATACTGGGACTTTTTTCCGGTTGCAGAGAAAACTTGGGGACGTATTCCAGCATGGGGATTTGCTGAGGTTGTTCGTTCCAAAAAAGACAGCGTGGTAGAGGGCGATCGCGTTTTTGGATTTGTGCCAATGTCAACTAATTTCATACTGCAACCTGATGCTGTATCCCAAGAAGGCTTTATCGATACATCACCGCATAGGAGCAAGTTTTCCCCATTGTACAATCAATACCAATTGCTAAAACACAATCCCCTGTATGTACCTGAACACGAAGATCTCTGGGCGCTTTTTTGGCCACTGTTCATGAGTGCTTTTGTGCTAAGTGAGTTTTTGAACGAAAATAACTTTTTCGGCGCTCAAGCAATTTTGATTTCTAGTGCATCAAGCAAGACTGCGATTGGGCTTGCATTCCTTTTATCTCAAAAGCGAAGTTCTGAGTGCCAAGTAATTGGTCTTACCTCATCAGGAAACTTATCGTCTGTTGAGAATCTTGGATATTATAGCCAGGTGCTGACCTATGACCAGATGCAATTACTTCCTAACAATTTATCGTTAGTGTATGTGGATATTGCGGGTGATGGAGACGTATTGAGTAATCTCTATTATTATTTTCATAACATAAGGTACAGCTGTTTGCTGGGTGCAACTCACCGAAAACGTCGGAGCAGTTTAGAAATCAATAGTATGCTTCCAGACCCCCGTCCAATATTTTTCTTTGCTCCAGAGGAGATACAGAAACGAGTACAACAATTGGGAGTCAATGATTTTCATAAAAGTTTTGGTCACTCATGGTCACAATTTTTGTTGTCAATAAGCCAGTGGATTCAAATCGTTTCTGGCACAGGCAAGATAATTGTAGAGAAAACTTACCTAGATATACTCGCGGGTTATTTAAGGCCAAATCAAGGGTACATGCTTTCTCTTAACTCAGAACTTGGGTGTCCAAAGCTCACCGCCAAAGGTTAAACCAGTAAGTATTGCCATAGTGTAATTTTCTTTGATGACCAATGTGAGTTTTTTTTCTAGAACAGCAAAGATTGCTAGACAAGTAGTTGCTCAAGAGTTGTCAAGTAAGCTTGAGGATTGCGACGGAATCGAAGTTGTTCAATGCGAGTAAGTTGATATTGGCGTAAATTAGCAGTAAACCAAAAAGTTTTTCCCAAAGAGCGATCACTAAATATTTAGTAGTTTTTGATACCATTGAACACGCAATTTTCTCACCAGCAGACATAGCATAGATAAGGATTAATTATGACTGGCTGATTGATAATTTGTTGACACTAACCTGATGGAAGATAAATGCCTTCAACTACTTGATATTTACGCTCAATAGCTTGAGATAAAAAGGCTAATACCAATTAAATATGAAGCTGCATATAATGGAGAAAACAAACTCGATAAATTAAAATAACCATGAGCCGCCCTTTTAAGATTGAAATCGCAGAAAGTGAAGAAGAACTTAAAAAACGTTTACAAACAGCTAACTTAGGGAGTCAGAAAGAAAAACTACAAATGTTGTGGTGGATAAAAAGCGAGCAGGTTAAGGAGCAGCAAGAAATTGGAGAACGCTTGGCGAGAGATACCTCAACTGTGACAAGGTGGTTGCTATAGATCAGGTGGGCTAGATGAATTATTGTCAATCAAAAAAGCTCCAGGAGCAAAACGGAAAATTCATGACGCAGCGATCGCAGCACTTGAGGAGGAATTAAAAACAGGAAAAGGTTTTAGTAGCTATGGTGCAATAGTCGAGTGGCTAAAGCAAGAGCAAGGGCTTGATATCGAGTATGCAACAGTTTATGCATGGGTTCGATATCGATTAGGGGCAAAACTAAAAG
>NZ_AJLJ01000481.1 GCF_000317245.1 Fischerella muscicola SAG 1427-1 = PCC 73103 | reverse complement strand
ATATAACCCCTCTTTTGTTACTACGGGGAAAGTATAATCAGAAAGAAAACCGGAAACAGTTAAGTAACAGGGATGGTTACACCGCGCAGACAGGCAGTAAGCACAGTGGCATTCATAGATAACTATTGCCAACACTATTATTCATTGTTTGAGGATGTGATACATTTTGAAGCCTTCAAATTTTTACATTTGGGAATGCTTTCAGAAACAAAGCGAAAATCTCTGCCAGAAATAGCTAAAACAGTGGGGCTAAAAGATAGCCAAACACGGCGTTGCATAATAGAGGGATGAATTGAGGTGTTCTACTGTGCATTGTCCATACTGCAAGTCTACTAGGATTAGAAAAAATGGTAAGCGTCGAGGTAAACAGAATCACATTTGTGTTGATTGCGATCGCCAATTTATAGACGTTTATAGTCCGCCAAAAGGTTACCCAGATGAAGTGAAACAAAGCTGTTTGCGTTCTTACATCAACGGTATGGGATTTAGGGCGATCGAACGCGATAAAGGAGTTCATCACACAACTGTAATTAACTGGGTAAAACAAGTTGGCTCAAAACTTCCAGACGCTCCACCCACCGACGAAATCCCATCAGTGGGTGAGTTGGATGAATTAGAAACTTTTGTCGGATCAAAAAAAACAAAATTTGGCTGTGGACAGCAGTAAATCATTTTCATAAAGACATTCTCGCTTGGGTATTGGGAGACCACAGCGCAGAAACATTTCAGCCTTTGTGGGACATTGTTCGACTTTGGCAATGCTAGTTTTATGTAACTGACGGATGGAAGGTTTACGCGAGTTTTATCGAACCAGGAGACCACATCGTCAGCAAAACTTACATGACAAGGGTTGTAGACGCGAAGCGGCTTGCCGAAGGCTAGGAGAAAACACACGCTTACGTCATTATCTGGCACGTCTACATCGAAAAACATTGTGCTATTCCAAATCAGTAGATATGCTTAAACACTCAATTCGTTTGTTACTTCATTACTTAAAGTATGGACAAATACCCGTGTTTAGCTAGTTCATCCCGCATTTATGCAACGCCCAAAATCTTTGTGGCAGACTACTACTTTGAGTTTGATGATCACAGTCTTCGTCTCAAAATCAATTTACTATGAGCTATCTAGATGAGATATTTTTCAACAAAAAGCCGAGTGTAAACTGGTTAGGCACAAGCCCGCGAAAAAAATCCCAGCCTTATATTTTTTCGGCTTATTCAAGCCCCAGAGCGTGGTGGGGGCAGCGCCCGATCGGGCGCTGCCAAGGCTGCGATTTTTTTCTTGGAAAATGCCTAAACTAGGCATGAGCGTTTCCGTATCACTTCGCTTTCCGGCAATTTTTTCAAGAAGACAAATACTGTGCAATATCTGGTTGAGTACGACGCAGAACACTTATTGCCTGTTGCTGGATTTGACGCACTCGCTCTCGACTGACATTTAGCTTCTCTCCAATCTGAGCCAAACTGCGTTCTTGATTATCCAACAGTCCAAAGCGCAAAATCAATACTTCGCGCTGCATGGGTTTGAGCGATGCTAACAAATCACTTAAGTCTTGGCGTAGCAGTTCTTGGGTGATCTGTTCATTCGGTGAAATACTCTCATCCGCTAGAAGTTCACTTAGTTCCGTATCTTGGTTATCCCCCACTTTTAAATCTAAAGAAATTGTTCCACTAGCAACACTGAGATATTCTCGAATTTGGCTTGCTTCTAAGTCCAATTTTTGAGCAATTTCTGTGACCGTCGCACGGCGACCGAGTGTTTGAAATAGTTCTCGCTGTGCCTTCTTAATTTGATTGAGTTTTTCGGTGATATAAATCGGTAGCCTGACTGTGCGGGATTTCTCGGCAATTGCTCTTGTGATTGCTTGGCTAATCCACCAATATGCATAAGTTGATAACTTATAACCGCGATTTGGATCAAACTTTTCTATACCTCTTTGTAAACCAATTGCCCCTTCTTGAAGCAAATCTAAAAACTCCAAATTCCGGTGCTGATACTTTTTGGCGATCGAAACTACCAATCGTAAATTTGCTGTGATCATCTTTTGCTTGGCAATTTTCCCAAGCTTTTGTATTTGATTTACTTCAGTTTCACTTTTGTTTACAAAATTCGCTAATTCTAAGCGCGTTACTTCTCGACCCAATTGTTGAGTGAGCTTCTGTTTCTGCTCCTCAATGGCAATAAGAAGTTGTACTTGTCTGCCATAAGTTATTTCTTGGTCTGATGTTAATAAAGGGAACTGACCAATTTCTTGCAAATAAACGCGAACCATATCAGAACTCAGGCTGGACATACAACTTTAATACTTCTCCTTACTTAGACGAACTTAAAAGTATAAATCAAATTTCACCGTTCGCGTAATCGATAATGAATTTGATGAAATAGGGGATATGTGAAGAAGCAAGCTTAGCGAAAACAATCACGGCGGGTGACGCTACCAACTAACTACACTAGTCACATCACCACGTCCTTTGTTGTGATATTGCCCCAAGCCATACTTGTTGTTGTGATCATCTACTGAAAGTTGATGCCGCTTGATCCAATCGCCTACTAACTGACCATTGCACCCTGACAACTGCCTTAATGTCACATTACCGATGTACCAACGTTCTGAATTCGATGCGGCTACATTATCGTTGTAATTTGCTAAAGCCTGAAATGACCGTAAAATCTTTTCATCTGCTGCACCTCTAGCTTTACTACCCTTTAATTCCTCACTTGGGATTTCTGACCAATCTTTGTCAGTTTCTGCCTTCATTGCCACTCGTGGTACTGCTATGGCTGTCAATGTCGTTACAGCTGCCACAGATGCCTTTGTGTCTATTTTTTCCACCAACTGATAAACCAGTTGTTCTAGCTTCTCCATCCGTTCGTTTAGGTTTTCACTTTCACTACGAGTTGTAGCTTCTGCGGCAACTTCTTGCTGTGGCATTTGTCCAACGAAGAGGCTCTTAGAAGGGGTCATTTCCTAGGGTGTTTACTTTGAACCCTTTAGCCCGTAAGACTTCATGCAAAATATGTGTCGCCTCTTTTGGTGGGAAAGCGACTGTTCCAGCCGCTTTCCCACAAGTAGAAAGTAGCATGAATAATTTTCCGGTAAATTCCCTCAAAACGCCGAAAGTCAACACCCTAGTTTAATGCTTCTTCCATCTGTTGGGCAAGCCCCGACCGAGCAAGGAAGTTGCTCAATATTGGCTTCTTAAATCCTTATACGTAAAGCTTTTTAACGAAGTCATCAAATTTTTCTTAATGTCTTTTCTTACTCAATAACTTCGCCAAAATTAGAGGTTTAGGGCTAGATAAAAAGCTATAAATCCCTTTTTTGTAAGGGCTATGGGGAGATGGCAGTAACCGTCATAAATTTGGTTAAGCGATCGCTTTAATGCTCACTGTATACTTCTGTTATCCTCTAGAGGCTTCAGCCGATGCGTCAAAACCGATCTAAGGATAAATTACTCGAAACGGTAAGTCTTCTGGACGAGTTACCAGATCGGGCAGTTTTTTCAAGTAAATCTAAGGGTTGGAACGGCATCGTCACTGAATATTATCATCATCCCGCCAATGAATTAGTTTCTCCACCACTGTCTCAACACCTGATCACCTTAAACTGTGGTTCACCCTATCACCTCGTACAAAAACTTGATGGACAAGTTTATCAAGGGCAAGTTTTAACAGGAGAGATGATCCTGACACCCGCAAACTATGGAACTCAATGGCGTTGGGATAGCGAAGTAGATGTTTTACACCTGTGCTTTGAACCAAAATTTGTTGCCAAGGTTGCACTAGAAGCAGTCGAAGTGGATGCTACTCGTATTGAAATTCTCAATTGTTTTGCTGGGGCTGATCTCCAGATTCAACATCTAGGCCATTTGCTGCTGACAGAATTAGAGTCGGAAAAGTTGGGTAACCGCCTCTACGCAGAATCATTAACGAATGCTTTAGTCGTTCATTTAATCAGAGAGTACAGCAGCATTCAGAAAACCGTCAGGCAATACTCTGGTGGTTTACCTAAGTCTAAATTACAACGAGCACTCACCTACATTCAAGAACATTTAGACCAAGACTTAAGTTTGGATGAAATTGCGGCAGAAGTAAATCTAAGTTCGTATCATTTTGCTCGTTTATTCAAACAATCAACAGGTTTAGCACCCCATCAGTATCAAATTCGTTGCCGGGTTGAACGTGCTAAGGAGTTATTGCAACAGGGGCAAATGGCGATCGCGGATATTGCCACTTATGTTGGTTTCTACGATCAAAGTCACCTCAACCGTCATTTCAAGCGGATTTTCGGCGTTTCACCCAAAGTCATTCAGCAAAATAGCAAGAACATCCTCTGGATTAGCAATAGCGTCCAAGATTGTACTGCCTGAGTCCTCATACAGTTAGAACAGATAGCAAGGAACGCATTCTGTCTAGTGTTAAGGAATTTTGGAGTATGAGGCTATTAATGACATTGCTTGTTCTGTCTTCTAGTGTGGCTGCAATCCTACTTCAAACTACTCAATTTGTTAGAACACAAACACCTAAACAATTAGCAGGCAGTGATATTTCAGTTATTAGTCAACATCCTCAAAAGTCTTTACAAAAAGGTTTAGATTCACTGCAAATCTATAACGTTGCTATTTCTGTTCCTAATATCGATCAATCGGTGAAGTGGTACGAAGACAAATTAGGATTTCAACTTCAAAGTAGACGTAATGTTTCTACCGGAATTGAGATTGCTTTAATCGAAAAGAACGGCTTCTTCATCGATCTAATTCATTTTTCTGGTAGCAAAAACATTGAAACGACTCCAAAAGATCCACCGAAACATCTTGAAGTGCAGGGATTGCGAAACTTAGTTTTTTGGGTAGATGACTTAAAAGCTACTAATGCTCAACTTAAATCAAAAGGAGTGGAATTGATTTGGGAGAGCCGATACATTCATGAAGTAAAAACTTCTGTTACTAATTTTCGAGATCACAACGGAAATTTAATCGCTATTTGGGAGAGAAATTAATTATGGCAAACTTCGACGACTACAAAGATAAGTATGAAAATCTCCGTATGGAGCGCACCGAATCTGGTATTTTAACAGTCACGATGCACACTAATGGCGGTTCCCATATCCATACAGGCAAAGCACATCGAGAGTTCCCAGATGCGTTTGGTGAAATTGCCCGCGATCGCCAAAATGAAGTTGTAATTTTAACTGGTGCTGGCGACCAATGGATCAGCCACATTGATTTTTCCACTGTTGATGACATTACCAAACCATCTGGCTGGTATGCCATTGTGACGGAAGCGCGCCAACTTCTGTACAATCTTCTCGACATTAGTGTTCCTGTAATCTCAGCCGTTAACGGGCCTGCTCCCATTCATGGTGAGTATGCGTTAATCGCAGATATTATCTTGGCGGCTGAGGAGGCGTACTTTCAAGATAACCAGCACTTATCGGTTGAGGGCGGAGTTGTACCAGCCGACGGAGTGCAAATTCTCTATCCAGCGGCAATGGGCGATATTCGAGGACACTATTTCCTCTTAACAATGCAGAAGTTGTCAGCTTTAGAAGCGTTGCAAATTGGCATGGTCAATGAGGTTCATCCGCGTGAAAAACTGTTGGCTAGAGCTAATGAATTAGCACAGCAACTTCTTCGTCTCGATCCATATACACGTCGCTACACCCGGCTGATGTTTACCCGCAAGCTCAAGCGAAGAGTGATTAATGAACTGTCCTTTGATATGGGTTTAGAAGGGCTTTCGATTATCTCCGCCGTGAAGCCGAAGAATTCGTAACCAATTAATGTATTACCCATGATAGGAGGAACACCATGATTCATAATCAACAGCAAAGCAAAGGTATTGAGAGCTTACAACTTGGGGTAGTGTTAGGGTCGGTGTCACGAAGTGCCAACTTCCCAAATAAAGTTCCGAATTAACTTCTAGAATCGGCACTTCGCACGAGTTGTGGTAGTGGAACAGATTTTGAATCTGAAACTTAAGCTTTTTTAGACGTAAAGTTCCTACTCTAATACAAACCGGAACTTTTTCGCCCTAACAGTATATCTGAAATTCAAAGTGCTGCAACCTATATAAATTAACACTTCCAGCGTAGTTGGCACTTCATAGCAGCTACCCTAACATTACCCCCAAACCAATCCGATCCAAACTGCGGTAGCTGGAATTACCCGTTGTAAAATCCTGCCACAAATCATCCAGTTCCGATCTGCGGCTGCTGCTAAGTGACTCCAGGATATTTACATCTACAAACAAATCCCCCAAAGGCACCCAATGGTCTACTCCCCATAATGGCATAACACCGTGTAAGCTTTGGATACTGTCGTGAATGCGCGATCGCACTTGTTGCACTAAGCCATCAACTGGATTTATTGCCCTTAATTGGACTTTTTTTTTAGATTTTTGAATACTGGGGTATGTTCCTCTGGGATTGCTTGGAGGGCGATCGCATCGCAGCCACCGTTATAAGCATCTTCATACGACCAACCAGCCCCTAGTTCATCATAAAAACCAACTGCAAACTTAATCGCTGCATCGTCTCCTATCTTACTATTCATGCCGACTACATAATCGATATGTTGGGCGATCGCGTTGGCTTGAATTTCCGAGTAGCAAGCGTTCAGAACAACACATTCCAGTCCTCGCGTAGCAAATCGTTTAAATAAGTTTGCTAAAGCTTCAGTTGGGACAAGTTGCGCTTTACCTGCATCATCTTGGAGAACTAATCCATCATCTCCTGAACCATGCCCGCAAAAGTGAATAATCTCTGGGTTAAAATCTAACAAGGCACGACGTAAATCATCAGGACGAACTGCCCAGCGTTGTTGCAAAGTAAACTTTTCTCGCTGCTGCGACCTTCGCAAACCCTCATCAATTTCTCGCATCTGTTTGTCTAAGCGCAATCTCGCTTCATTGGTGGGGCTGGAGGCTAGCACTAAAATGGTTTTGCGCGAACTACTTTGAGGATTTTCTCGTTGAGCCAAGTTCTGAAACTCTTCTTTGAGGATAGAGCGAACAACTTCCCGGATATCTGCGGCGTTAGAACCCTGAATTACAGCACGAGCAACTTCTCGAATTGCTTCGGCATCAAGTCCTTGGTAAGTGCGATCGCCAATATGAATATCTTGTCCCTGTCCAATATTAACGTTGTACTTACCTACTTGCAGATTTTGGCTACCACCACTGTTTAACCACTGACGCAAAGCTTCAACATCGGAATCAGTTTGAGTTGCGTTGAGAATGCGTTGAATAATGTCGTTGAGGTTACTGGGGTTCGCCATTTATCGGAGTTTTTTAGTTTTATTTTAGACGATAAAACAGTGAATTTACTTATCCATACTCGCCTTGTTCAATTTTTATAAATCAGCTAAGTAAATAAACTGGCATCTACATGAAAATAGTCCGCAAGCGCTTCTGCTTGAATTTTACTAATGGTGCGAGCGCCATATCATAGAATTTTCTCCCAAATTGAGTGCTTTATAAAGTTTTTAGAACTAGGTTATTTTTCCAAAGGCATCGCGGCGAAATGTTCCTGTAGTAATCTGTGGATGAAACGATAGCGTCCACCGACGCGCTGGAGAAAGAGACGTTCTGTGCAGTAGTCGAGAAAGCGAGCATAGTTCCAGGGAATGTCACCATTAAGAAATAGGAGGAGGCGAAGAGTAAAATGTTGTGTACAAGCTTTTCCACCACTAACTAATAGCGTAAACAGTCCAACGCTTGACCAACCAACTGACTCAAAATAAGTTCTGAAAATTAATTCAATACTTGACCCAAAAATAATTATAACAATCACAGCATTGACTGATGATTTCCAAATGCCTTGATTAGCAACTACTATTCTTTCTATATTTTTACCTCTAATACCTGTAACAAACGCACTCATCATAAAAAACAGGAACATGCTAATTATTCCAACAAGTATTCCTATTACTAAATTTTTAAAACTTATCCAAGATAATAATGCACTAACCAATCTTCCTAAGAGTCCTATCTTTACTCCTCCCCATGAAAAGATGAGTAACTGAGTTGTTGTTATCTCCTGTTCAATGTCACCTAGTAACCCAAAGAGAAAACCACCAGTAAAACAAATACTTAAACCCATCTCGGCAGCAGTAATAAAATCATTAAATAGCCATAATATCAACAAAATGGGTGAGCCAATAAATAAGCCTAAACCGATTCCTGAAACCATTCGGAAAATAAATCCACTAATGGAATTACTTGTTCCTTCTGTTACCTCACCTGCTAGCGTTACAAGTATATACGATAAAAATGTAATACCAAACCCAGTTTTAAATTCATCGAGATTACGTATGAACAATGGACTACCCAATTCTTCCATCAATTCGTCTATATGTCCCAGTAAAAATCCACTCATAAATCCAAAAGTAGCACAAATTATTAATCTGTAGGCACTTCGGTGGATTTTATTTAACAAATAATCAGGTTGTATTTTTTCAATTAAAAATTCTGTTTGGCTGCTATTTTCAAGTTTCTGAGCAATATAAGATAACCACTTAGTTGTTTGTCTATTTGTTAGTTCATTCGTTTTGTTATAATAACTTATTTTAATTTCTCTTTTTTGCATTCTGCGAACATAAGCATTGAGGAGATAATCTAATATATCTTTATCTACCAAGCAGAATTCTTCTAGTTCACTGAATGATATTTCTTCATATGCCAAAGTCATTATAGTAAGAAATAAGGGTGTTTTAGATATAGTTAATAATTTTTCTTTATTTTTAATACTTTGCCATAAATCCGCCCTCTCTACACTTTCTATCTCTCTTCTGTCACTTTCCGGAATAAGCAAATAGTAAAAAAGCTAAATCATTCAGAAGCATAACAGGGTTTAAATTGATTCATTGCCGCAATTAAATGATTGAATCCCAGTAACAAATGTGAATTCGGGAAAATACTTAACCAGGGATAAATTAACCAAAATAGTAAAAGTGGTTGGATAATGAGACGCAGATTGTTTAAAGTATTCTTCCATCCAGATTCGTGGTTCCATTGCGGATGATTAGAAAAATCCACATCACTATTTTCTTGTACCTCAGCCTCAAGTTGACAAGATTGATTTAAGCTTAAGAAAACTGGAGAATTTAAACTAATCATCGTATAAACACTAAAAATAATCTCCCACCATCTTTCAATATGTTGGTAATTAGTGAAACGGTAATTTGTCCAGCCTAGTTCCTGTTTACACTGTCGAAACCCATATTCAACCCAGGTTCTTAATCCATATAAGTCACCTAAGATTTTCTTGAGATTCCCTTGCAGATTCGTCATCAAAAAGGAAGTAGAATTTTCTGGCATAGTTTCTGGGTCAGTAGTTATTTCCCAGTAAGTTATGGCTCTTTTTTTACCATAAATTATTTCCCTAATATATCTTGTTTCTGATTTTTGATTACTAAATGTTCTCTCGCTCTTTACACCACTTATTTGCCCTAACGCTTTGCCCTGCTGGTAACCATACTCCATCATTCCTTCTAATTGACACTACATAACCTAATTTATATTCAGCTACTTTTCTAATAAATTGACTAATTTCACCATACAAACTATCAGCCAGTACTAATTCAATATTGAACCCTAATTCCATTAATTCTGTGATTATCTCTGATGCTAACTCTATTTTAGTTTTATATTTATCTGACTCCTTTAGTGTCCCTTTTGGTTTAAATACCCTGAAGATTAATGGAAAAGTTATGTTAGCGTAAACTCCATAGGCGTTGACTGAAACTATCCCATTATCTACTTTTCCTACACTCCCTAAATATTGTCTAGCTACATAATCTGTCTTTTTACCTTTTTTTCTATCTCCTGTTTCATCTATTATTAATGTAATGGCCCGACCATCTAGTTGTTTTTTCAGTTTATTTAATCTTAATAGTTTTAATTTATCTACTGACCAATCTGAATTTGATAAGAAATGGTGTAATGATTGTGGCGAATTTATACTCACTACCTTCGCTATCTCTGGTAATGACTTCCTTTTTATCGTTGAGATGATTCCCAAGTGTAAATATTTGAAGCACTCATAATTTCTTACTTCTTTAAATAAGTCTTTATACTCTGCACAATATTCATCTATGATGCCAACTGTTGGATGCGGGTCTCTTGCCAAATGTTTCAGGATTTGTAATTCTACATCCATTGCCCTGCTTACCTTCCAGAGTTTTTTCTTTTCATCCTTTTATTCAGAATACTCGGAAAGTGACAGAAGAGGGATATTTAATACAATGCGTTGATGCCCAAGGGACGCATATTGATGTATTTGCCGCTCACAAAGCTAAGTCTGGCTATCTTTGGGCTTAGAAAGTTGCAAAGTCCCACTAAAATTAAAGAATTTAGAAAGACACCTGCTGGCAAATTTGTGCTGCGTCTTTTATAGTGATCGAAACAGTTCATTTAGGATTTAAAAAATGAATCCAGTCGCTATTCAATTAACACTTCATGGAGCCATAGTTTTGCTAATTGGTCTATTAACAGGAATACCCTATGGTCATGCTATCAACGCAAAACAAGATGAAAATACTGTGCGTGGGTGGCGTGTAGCACATTCTGGACTAGCAATGGGTGGAACCACAATGATTGCTTTTGCCAGTGTTTTATCTTATTTGAAATTAGACCCTATATTTAATTTCATTTTGGTTTATTCATTAGTGATTTCTGGATATGGATTTTCGATTGCTTTACCCTATGGTGCTTGGGTAGGACATCGTGGTCTTTCAATTTCTGATTCTGTGAAAAATAAAGTTGTCTATACAGGGAATATGGTAGGTGCAATTGGCTCATTAATTGCAACTTTACTACTTATATTTGGTTGTCTCAAAACTCTTTTTTAAGGATAACAAAATTTTTATATATTTTCAGACCAAAAGGTTTGTTATATCTTTTCTGAGAGGATGTTTTAAAAGTCAAAACCAGTGAAAAATCATGCCAGTCGTCTGACCATAATACGAATCATGGCAATATAGATAAATGTCTCTGAAGTTT